>DAOSDC010000034.1:0-1115 GCA_035361955.1 Bacilli bacterium | reverse complement strand
TGTCAATGATGTGAAACATTGAGTGGGACCCCAAGACGAGCGAGTCTTGGGGTTACTCTTTATAAAGTGGCGAGTTGTTCGGCTTCAACCTCATTAGGGGTCTTGTAATATAAAACCGACATTGGGGTGTCGTTGCTGCGTTTGAGGTAGCGGGAACCTTGGATTCTAAGATCATTGAGATCGTAGAACTTTAAGTATTGATAGAAGCGTTGGTTGTCATTGCGATGGCTTCGTTCGACCTTGCCATTGTGACGAGGCGTCCTGGGCCTAATCAGTTGATGAACAATTCCGAGTTTTTGGCATAGCGCATCTAGTGGATGAATTTTCATGCGGCCTTTTCGTGTCAGCGTGGTGTATTCAAGGCCATTATCGGTTTGAATGATTTTTGGTAAGTAACCAAAGAAGTTGATGGCCCGTAGTACAAAGTCGACAGTCTTGTCCGTGGAGATGTCGTCGTACCAGTGCAGGAACCGTTTGCGGTCGGCTTCATCAATCATCGTGTATTGATAGAACTTCTTATCGGATGGAGTCTTGGATGACTTACAAGACTTAGGAACGTACTTCGTGTCCATTTGCCATTTTTCGCCGATGGATACGGGAGTATCGTAAGGTTGTGGCTTGTATTTAACAAGCGATTTCTTCTGATAGGTGAAGTCCTTAACGAGGATGCGATACAAGCTAACCGGATGTCGCATATACCCCTTATTTCGCTTCAGTTTCACCCATAGTTCGAGATAGGAATAATGTGGGTTACGTCTTCGTAAATCACTAATCCATTTAAGCTCGACATCCGAATGCGCATTCGGATGTCGTGATTTCGGTCGGTGCGAGTGATCGATCAACGATTCACGGGATCCATCGTATCGTTTTCGCCATCTCCAGAGACTGGAACGACTGATTTTGTAACGTCTGACGATGACTTGAAGTTCTTCGCCAGCATTAGCCAGTTCGACTGACTTCTCCCTGGTGATGACCTCGTGTGGAAGGTATCGGCGTCGGTGTGATAAAATAGTCATGGGCAATCTCCTCTTTGTATGTGATCGGACAATTACATTATAAAGAGTGGTTGCCTTTTTTATTCAGGCTTCATGTTTCACATCAATTGTATAGTTACA
>DAOSDC010000033.1:1167-1443 GCA_035361955.1 Bacilli bacterium | reverse complement strand
AGAAAATTTATGACGGTGACGAAGGTGATCCTCGACATGTTTCAATTCCACGATGGTGCGATTAGAAGCCAGCATCGACGGCAATTCTAATGTAATCTGCGGTTGTTTCAATTCCACGATGGTGCGATTAGAAGAAAAACACCTTGCGATTATGGCTTCTATAAAAAATGTTTCAATTCCACGATGGTGCGATTAGAAGAAATGGTGGATTTCGCGGCCACTTTGGGAATAATCCCGTTTCAATTCCACGATGGTGCGATTAGAAGATACTCAATT
>DAOSDC010000033.1:0-1067 GCA_035361955.1 Bacilli bacterium | reverse complement strand
TCTTCAGCGTTGACAACTTCATCAAGTTTCAATTCCACGATGGTGCGATTAGAAGATTATTCAATAAGCCGAACAATGAAGCATTAATACGTTTCAATTCCACGATGGTGCGATTAGAAGAATACTCAATTTCTTCAGCGTTGACAACTTCATCAAGTTTCAATTCCACGATGGTGCGATTAGAAGTTTTTTTACGCTTACCTATTCGCTCACTAAACAAGTTTCAATTCCACGATGGTGCGATTAGAAGGCCGGCATCCGGATGGTTTGCGTCGTTGATTTTAAAAGTTTCAATTCCACGATGGTGCGATTAGAAGTACGCACGAATTAATTAGCGGTATAAACCACACTATGTTTCAATTCCACGATGGTGCGATTAGAAGTCTTTGAGCCCTTACCTGAAACTTGTATTAACACTTCGTTTCAATTCCACGATGGTGCGATTAGAAGTTTGAAAAGTGAGCGAATATATTATCCGCTGGAGAAAGTTTCAATTCCACGATGGTGCGATTAGAAGATCCACTTTCCATTTACTTCGATCAGTTTGCTCTTGTTTCAATTCCACGATGGTGCGATTAGAAGCGTGCCATACGTTCTTTTTTTTAATCGAAAAAATAGTTTCAATTCCACGATGGTGCGATTAGAAGTTAAGCTAATTGCTTTCCTTCAACATTTCGTTTCTTTGTTTCAATTCCACGATGGTGCGATTAGAAGTTAAGCTAATTGCTTTCCTTCAACATTTCGTTTCTTTGTTTCAATTCCACGATGGTGCGATTAGAAGAACCCGGGCATAGTCGGGGTCTTCGTTTGGTATTAGTTTCAATTCCACGATGGTGCGATTAGAAGGCCGATCACCAGGTCGGTAAGCAACAGCCCGTAATCGGTTTCAATTCCACGATGGTGCGATTAGAAGCGGTTGTTTTTCAGGTACACCTCCACCTCTTCTTCGTTTCAATTCCACGATGGTGCGATTAGAAGATCGACGGGGAGCACAAAAGGTTTTTTTTGTGACGTTTCAATTCCACGATGGTGCGATTAGAAGCGAGGCCGGCGTAACAGGTTTGGCC
>DAOSDC010000032.1:0-2945 GCA_035361955.1 Bacilli bacterium | reverse complement strand
AGGATTATTCCGATTTGCCATTAAAGATTTCGCCAATGCCGAACCGGCGTTCGACACCATTGTGGCCTCTGGTCCAAACGCGACAATTCTTCACTATCCTAATCCGAAAGATAAAATTGCCGATGGGGCACTACTTTTATGCGACCTCGGCGCCCGTTTCGATGGTTATAGCGCTGATATTACACGCACTTACCCGGCTTCGGGGTCATTTAATTCACTGCAGAAGGAAGTTTATGAAGCAGTGCTGGCCACGAACAAGCATATTATTACGTTTGCCCGGCCTGGTATCACTTTGCTTGATTTGCAAAAAGAGGCCATCGCTTTTTTGACGCGCCAATGCCTTGACCGCAGTCTGATTGAAACACCCGAACAAATTTCGTCACATTATTATCATAATGTCTCACACCATCTCGGTTTGGACACGCACGATCCAGCTATGCGCGAATTACCACTTGAACCCGGCCATGTGATTACGGTTGAACCAGGTTTGTATTTTTCCAATCTCGGCATCGGCGTCCGTATCGAGGACAATGTTTTAATCACGAAAACGGGCACCGAAAACTTATCGAGTGACATTCCCAAGGAATTGAATAACGTCGAACGTTTGATTAAATCTCGTAGCTAGCCTGATAGTGCCCTATTGATGATCGACACGATTGAATTACGCAACCGGTTGTTAATATTAAGCAAACACTCATTTGATAAAGAGGCGCCTTTTTATCTGCGCATCAAGTTGACGCCTTTGCGCGATTTGGCTAAGTCCTTAGCCGATGAGCCGATCGATTGGTCACGAATGCGCTACGACGTGCATTACGAACTTAATCTAATTCAAGGAATCATCGTCGGTTATAGTAAGATGCCATTGGAAGAAAAATGGCGTTTTTATCAAACATATTTCCAGCACGCGCAAGATTGGTCATATGTCGATAGTTCGATGGTCAGTTTGCCAAAACGAATTGATTTGGTCTCGGTAAATAAAGCGGCGCGTGAATACTTATGTTCATCGCATCCATATGTACGTCGGTTCGGTTACGTGTTAGCGCTACGTTATTTGATTAACACTCCATATCTAGCTACATTTTTGGAGTTGATTGACCCAAACGAGCAGGTTTATCACGTCTATATGGCAATCGCTTGGTTTTTAGCCGAGTGTTTCATTAAGGACCGCATGGTGTTTGAGGATTACATGAGCAAGAGCGATTTGTCACTATGGACAAGGCAAAAGACGGTCAGCAAAATTCGCGATTCATTCCGGGTCAGCGTCCAGGACAAGGAATATGCCAAACGATTTAAGGAGCTCGAGCAACTATGAAAAAATATGTGTTAGCCATCGATCAGGGCACGACATCTTCACGCGCCATCATTTTCGATGAAAAAGCAAACATCATTGCCAGCGCCAGCGAAGAGATTGTGTGTCGCTATCCAAAACCAGGATGGGTTGAACAAGACCCGCTTGAAATATGGTACAGCGTCAGCGCCGTCGTCAACGAAGCATTGATTAAGGCGAACCTGACGATGCGTCGGATCGCCACAATCGGGATTACCAACCAACGTGAAACAACGATTGTCTGGGATAAGAAAACGGGCCTGCCCGTTTATCCGGCCATCGTTTGGCAATCACGGCAATCATCGGATATTTGCGATAAGGTCGCTGAGCATCGCGAGATGATACATCAAAAGACGGGATTACTCCTCAATCCGTATTTCAGTGCCTCCAAAATACGTTTTATCCTCGACGCCATTAAAGGCGATGCTCGTGCCAAACGGGGCGAATTGTTATTCGGCACGGTCGATAGTTGGTTGCTTTATAAACTGACCAACGGGGAAGTCCACGCCACTGATGTTACCAATGCGTCACGGACGATGCTGTTTAACATCTTTGAGAAAAAATGGGACCAACAACTGCTTGAATTATTCAATATTCCCTCAAAAATGTTACCTGAGGTTAAATGTTGTTCGGGGATGTTTGGCACTGCCAAATATTTCAGCGTTCCCGTTCCGATTACGGCGATGGCCGGCGATCAGCAGGCAGCGCTTTTCGGCCATGCCTGTTTTGATTCCGGTCAAATCAAAAATACGTACGGTACCGGCTGTTTCATGCTTATGAACATTGGAAAGCAGCCGATTTTGTCGAAAAATGGTTTACTGACGACAATCGCTTGGTCACTCGATCACGAAATTACTTACGCGCTCGAGGGCTCGGTATTCGTCGCTGGAGCATCCGTCCAATGGCTGCGTGACCAGCTCAAAATGATTGCCAGTTCCCCCGACAGCGAAAGAAGCGCTTTGATGATCGACGATAGCGAAGGCGTTTATGTCGTTCCGGCCTTCGTCGGATTAGGGACGCCTTATTGGGACAATGAAGCGCGTGGCGCCATGTTTGGTTTGACGCGAAACACGTCGAAATACCATATCGTCCGCGCAACGCTGGAAGCGATTGCTTACCAAAGTAAAGATGTGATTGAAGCAATGAAAGTTGACACCGGTCTCGAACTGCCGTATTTGGTTGTCGACGGCGGGGCAACCGCCAACCATTATTTGATGCAATTTCAAGCCGACATTCTCGGTCACGCCATCAAAATCCCAAGTTGTTTGGAGACAACGGCACTTGGCGCAGCATATTTGGCCGGTTTAGCCACAGGTTATTATTTTTCACTTGACCAAATTCGCGCAATACATAGTTACCAAGAAACGATTGAACCTCGGATGGACGTGAATGAAGTAGACCGTCGCTATCATGGCTGGAAACGCGCCGTCGCTGCTACCCGAGCATTCAAACTTTAACACAAAGATAATTACTAATTATCTTTAAATAACAAGGTTGCCCCATGCTATAATTTTTACTATGGATAGAGTAACGTTTCCGTTTGATTTCATCATTTGTCCGATTGCCGATCGACAAGCGGTTTTACAAACGCTACCTCAAAAACTTATCGGTTCGCGAC
>DAOSDC010000031.1:0-4609 GCA_035361955.1 Bacilli bacterium | reverse complement strand
GGCGCTATGTCGACGCTACGGCAAACCCGTCATTACGGCGACACAAATGCTCGATTCGATGCAAACGCATCCGCGACCCACACGCGCCGAAGTCAGCGACGTTGCTAACGCCATCATCGAAAGTACTGACGCCATCATGCTTTCAGGTGAATCCGCCTCTGGCGCTTATCCGATTGAAGCCACGCGCATGCAAGCCAAAATCGCAGCGACGATGGAACGAGAACTCGACTACGCTAAGTTAGCGCACGAGGCCTACGAAAGTAGCGAAAAAATTAATTCCGACGCCATCGCCAATTCCGTGAGCAATACCGCGATTTTGATTGATGCCGAGCTAATCGTATGTTTCACCGAAACCGGCAATTCGGTGCGACGCATCGCAAAAGCACGACCGATTTGTCCAATTATCGCCATATCCAATTGCCGTAAAACGGTGCTTGAACTTGGCCTTGTTTGGGGTGTCCACGCCTTTTTGGCATCTGATCTTCCGCAGTTGATTGAGGATATGGAAGTAATGGCTATTTTGAAGGCGCGCCAACTCGGATTCGACGCCGGATCGCAAATTTTGTTAACCGGTGGCATTCCCACTGGCAGTGGCAAAACCAATTTTATGAAAATACTTAATCTAGGCGAATTGCTGCAGGTGGCCTTATGAAGCCTGTGATTGCCATGGATATCGGCGGCACGAACATGCGTATCGCCTTGATTGATAGTAATTATCACCTTCTTAAAGTGATGCGCTTTCCAACCATCGTTGGCGACAAAGACATGTTTATGCACCAAGTCGCGCAATCGATTCACGAGCTTGATGTCAAAATAAGGGATGTCGCGGCGATTTCCATTGGCGTGCCCGGTCGCGTCGATAGCGATGGCCACATCACGACATTGCCAAATATTAAAATTCAAGATATTCCACTACCAACCTTTTTACGACGACGCTTCCATGTGCCCGTCTATATTCGAAACGATGCTGAAATGGCAGCGCTCGCCGAAGCCAATCTTGGCGCGGGAAAACATTTTCGCCGTACTTTTTTTATAACGATTTCCACCGGAGTTGGCGGCGCGCTTGTTGTCAATCATGAACTTAAATATTCTAGCGATGAAATCGGACATACGCTGTTTCTTTATAAAAATAAGTACTATGAATTCGAGCAAATCGCATCAGGCACCGGCATCATCAATTTATGTGCACTTAACGGACTAGCGGTGCAGGCCTCAAGTTTGTTCTTCAGTCTTGTAGGTAGCGGCAATCCCGAAGCGCTGAGTGTGTTTGAAGACTGGCTGTCGCTCATGAGCGCGTTCATAAACAACATTCAAACATTGTTTGAACCCGACATTATCTCGATTACAGGTGGCGTCATGAAGTCCAAAGATTTATTCTTCGATCAACTGGCCCGTCGCGTCCCATCGTCTAAACTAGTCAAAGCGGAATTCGGCGATGACGCTGGCCTCATGGGCGCAGCTTCGTATGCCTTCCATCTACCATCTGTTAACTGAAAAAACATAAGGAGCACCCACATGAAAATCGCCATCAGTTCTGATTCCACCCTATCAATCACCCAAGCTGAATCCAAGGAGCTAGGCATCTATGTCATGCCGCTGAACGTCATCGTCGACGGGAAAGAATATCATGACGATATCGACATTTCCAAGGAAGAACTCGTCGCATTTATGCGAGCGGGAAGTCGTATTTCGACGTCAACGCCGACACCAGTTGAAATCGAAACGTTCTTCAATGATATTTTCGCGCAAGGTTACGATCACATCGTCCATTTCACAATCTCGAGCAAACTATCGTCAATGTTCGAGTTATTTACAATCACCTGCAAAAATTTATATGGCGATAAAGTGACCGTCATCGATTCGTTGTCGGTTTGCTCATTCATGGCCAATCATGTGCTGGCCGCCAAGAAGTTTCGCGATGAGGGAATGAGCCCCGAGCAAATAACCGAAAAAATCAGCAAACGCATCGCCGCTGAATACATCATCTTCGTGCCGGAATCGTTGACGTTTTTGAAAAACGGCGGTCGCGTGTCGCCAACGGTGGCGGCGATTGGAAACCTGATTGGACTGAAACCTATCTTATCGTTTCAAAATGGTGAAATCGGGAAAAAGGGTGCGACACGCAAGCTTAAAAACGCGATTGACGAGCAACTAGTGGAAATGAAAAAGACCGGATATGATCCCAAAAAATTCAGTATCGACATATTGCAGTTTGACACATCTGCAACCAACATTGAATTAATGTATCATTTCCTCGAACGCCATTTCCCCGATTTTGACATCCATTTACGGCCATTATCAATCAATGTGTGCGCCCATACTGGTCCGGGTACGATTGGTTTTGGCATGAATTTAAAAACCGAGGCTGACATTTGACCTTTTAACTGATTGCGATTATAATTATTTTTACGTTGACGAAGACACGCCCTTGGCGTGGTGATCAAAGCGAGGAATCGATTTGGTGAAAGATTCCATCATCACCTAAGCAAGCACCGCTTCTGAGTTGCGGGCGAAGAGTCCGCCGTGATGGCAGCGTTAATGCATCAAAGCGTACATCTCAGTGATGTAAAATAGGGTGGTACCGCGCATAAGCGTCCTTATACGGACGCTTTTATTTATTTGGAGGATGACCAATGGAACTCAAATTATTAGATGGAAAGACACTCACGGTCGAACCGGGTAAAACTGGGTTTGACATCGCTGCTTCGATTAGCCCGGGACTAGCCAAAAAAAGCTTGGCCTATCGCCTTAACGGAAAACTTTTCGACATGCGGCGACCACTAAATGAAGATGGAGCCATCGAATTCGTAACCGAAAACGATCGCGATGCGCTCGATATGTTGCGCCACGATGCCTCGCATTTGATGGCCCAAGCGTTGCTTAATCTTTACCCGGGCATCAAATTCGGTTTTGGTCCCAGCATCGAAGAAGGGTTTTATTACGACGTCGATAGTCCGCAAGTGATCACCGACGCTTCTTTCGAAACGATTGAAAAAGAAATGAAACGGCTCTCAGCCGCTAATTTCCCACTCCTTCGTCAAGACGTGAGTCAAGCCGAAGCACTCGAGCTCTTTAAAAATAACGAATACAAAATCGAACTGATAAAAGAAATCGGCACCAACATTAGCGTTTACCGCCAAGGTGATTTTCTTGATTTGTGCAGCGGTCCGCATCTACCGAGCACTGGCTATGTCAAGCATTTTAAATTGTTGTCAGTCGCCGGCGCTTATTGGCGCGGGAATTCTAATAACAAACAATTGACGCGCATTTACGGTACGGCTTTTTTCAGTAAGGAAGCGCTTGACGAATACCTTGTCATACTTGAGCAGCGCAAGCTACGTGACCATCGGCGCCTAGGTCGTGAACTCGGTTTGTTCATGATTTCCGAGTATGGCCCCGGTTTTCCGTTTTGGCTCGATAAGGGACTAACGCTTAAAACGACGCTCGAACGGTTTTGGTATGAAGTCCATCGCCGCGAAGGTTATACGTTTATCGAAACACCCATCATGTTATCGAAAGAATTGTGGGAAATCAGCGGTCATTGGGCCAACTACCGGGCCAATATGTATACCTCCTCGATCGAAAACAAAGATTTCGCAATCAAACCGATGAATTGCCCTGGAGGAATGCTCGTATATAAGAATAGTCTCCATTCATACAAGGATTTGCCACTGCGAGTCGGTGAATTAGGATTAGTGCACCGTCACGAAGCATCAGGTGCCTTGAGCGGCTTGTTCCGCGTCCGTAATTTCACCCAAGACGATGCCCATATCTTCTGCCGCCCCGATCAATTAATCGACGAAGTCATTCGTTTGCTACGACTATTCGATTACTTTTATGATGTGTTCGGACTTACTTACGATATTTACTTGTCGACTCGTCCGGAAAAAGATTACATTGGCTCGATTGCTATTTGGGATCGCTCCGAAGCGGCTTTAGCCGAAGCGTGCACCAAAATCGGCAAATCATTCACAATCAATCCCGGTGATGGCGCATTTTACGGACCGAAACTCGATTTCAAATTGAAAGATTCCATGAACCGTATTTGGCAATGCGGCACGATTCAACTTGACATGAATTTGCCCGAACGATTCGATCTAACATACATCAATGAATTAAATGACAAGGTGCGACCAATCATGCTCCATCGGGCCATCTACGGCAGTTTGGAACGCTTCATCGGCATCTTAATTGAACATTACGGCGGTGCCTTCCCATTATGGCTGGCTCCGGTGCAAGCCATCGTGCTTCCGGTCCATCAAGGGCAGCACAGCGACTATGCCGAATCTGTCAAAGCGCAACTTATCGAGGCGGGCATCCGCACCGAAATCGATGCTAGCGACGAAAAACTCGGATACCGCCTGCGCAATGCCCAAATTCAAAAGATTCCGGTCACGATTGTGGTCGGCGATAAAGAGGTGTCCTCAATTGGTGCGATGGTGCGCCGTTATGGTGAGGAAAAGCAAGTCGCGACTTCTGTCAGCGGGCTGATCGAGGCGCTGCTTGAAGAAATAAGAGTGCGAAGCTTAACGGCAATCGCATTGAATGTATAGTTGTCAATGATGTGAAACATTGAGTGGGACCCCAAGACGAGCGAGTCTTGGGGTTA
>DAOSDC010000030.1:0-5073 GCA_035361955.1 Bacilli bacterium | reverse complement strand
CCCCGCATCTCCACCAAAACTATCCTATTTCGTCTTTGAAAGGCTCCGTATAGACCTTTATTCAGGTCAACCAAAACGGAGTTTTTCTTTTTGTTGTCAGGGATAGAAAACCTTGAAAATGAGTAGATTCTTTATTTCGAAATACGCGCATAATACTCATGCAACGTTTTAACAGAAAAGCACTCAGTTACGATCAAGATAATGAAAAGGGTAAAAAGTATCAACCTTGAAATGTCATGACTTTTTTGGAAAAAGTGAAGTTTCTTTATGAATTATTGATTTAGTAACGAGTCGTATTTGATTAACAAGCAAAGAGTGAGTATTCTAAATGATAAGTAGAAAGCAACAACATTGATAACTACATCATTAGTTTTTGTATCAAAACAAATCACCCGCCGCTGATTGGTCTCTCGCATTATTCATTAAAGGTGATACCGCTATGCCTCGAAAAATGTTCGTGACAAAACTAAAAAGTTTCTTATTTGGGAACGCGCTTTACGTTATCGCGACCGCTGCCATATTAGCCATTGGAATCGGAGGACAATCACCGATTGGACGAGTTCAAGGCGAAGAAACGCCGCCATATTCCCTTAACCTCGACTCCACGAATACCCCAAGTGGCTTAAATACTGAAACATTTGTAAGCGGCTTGGCAATGGCGACCGCCCGATATGTAAATTTCGACTATTCCCAAGCGAAACTAGCATCAGAAAAACATGTTGTTATTGGAGTTGATGGCTACATTGCTAACAATTCATCAACACGGATCACATCAATACTGTCAATTACAGCGACTTTTATTGGCGGGGAAGCGACATTGACCACCGGTTGGCGCGTTTACCCGAATACGAATACGCAGCCATTAACTTCTGGTGTTGGCGCGACCTTTACCAACGACCCATATTACTTTCTCATTACGAATACAGGAACTGATAATTTATCATTAACATCACTAACCATAACATACAGTTGCGCCCCCACAGAAGAAGCGGGAGGCACAACTTACTTTGGTATGTATCCACAAAGCAAAGTGACGGACTCCACGGTGATTTCCACTTTAAACACTTCCGCCGGGGGAGTTGAAGGTTTGCCAACGTCTGGCAGCAACAAATCATGGACAGACTATGGTTACTACATCAGCGGTTCCATTTCCTCCTTCATGTGGTATATCGATTTAATCAATCAAAACATTGAATATCGCGGTGTCTATTTCACGACCTATCGGCCATATTACACAACCGGAACATCATCAACCTCAAATAGTTATCAAGATGATAATGGCTATACAATGAGCTTCGTTTATTGGTTTAAATACGAACCAATAACCTGGCGCGTGCTTGATGTTGTAAGTGGTAAAGCCTTTTTGATGGCAAATCTTGTTATCGACTCCCAAGATTATTACTACTCCACCTCAAATAGAACAATAAGCGGGGCAACCGTTTACCCAAACAATTACAAAGAATCGCATATTCGATCATGGTTAAACGATAACTTCTATAACACAGCCTTTACAGCCGAAGAAAAAGTAAGGATTCAAACCACAACCGTTGACAATAGTGTTGCTTCCACTGGATATAATCCCAATACTTATGCATGTGCCAACACAAGCGATAAAGTTTTCCTGTTAAGCTATGTGGAAGCTACAAGTGCAGCCTACGGATTAAGCACAACGACATCAAGGCAACTCGCGCCGAGCGCCTATGCCAAGTCTCAAGGTGTATATACTTACACAAATGGTTTTAATTATTGGTGGTTGCGGTCGCCGTACGACTACCTCGCCGGCAGCGCGCGCTACGTGAGTTTCGATGGCAGTTTCACCAATAACTATGTCTACCGCACGTCCGGCGGCGTGGTGCCCGCTTTGTGGATTTCACTTTAGGGAAATCACAATCCGCGCAGCAAACCAAAATGGCCAGAGCGTTATCACTTTGTGATAGCGAGGGCCATTTTCACTAACAATAACATTAGTAATTTGCCCACTTCGGGCTACAACAATAAACCGAATAATAACGCTTCAATCGTTTTTTCATAGTGGAATAGGATAAAGTTAAGGGAATCGCATCTCCACCAAATTTGACCTATTTTGATTTTGAAAAGCCTCGTATAGACCTTTATTGGGGTCAATAGCAACGGGGTTTTTCTTTTTTATGTCAGGGAAATGAAACATTAAAAATGGATTACAATACGTACACCAACACATCGGTTAATATTCTTTAGGTTCTTTTTTTAAAAACCCGATAATTGATGTCGTTTGAAACAAAATGATGAAAAGTATCAACCTTGAAAATTCAGGGCAAAATATCCAAAATTGCGAAAATAATTTTTTAAGTTATGAAATTAAAGAAATAATGGCCTGTAGGATTGCGTGATGTAGCTGGCAAACCATATCATTAAATCAACAAGAGACACATTGTTGACTCAAAAAAATAGTTTTATCGCATATAAAATTTAACCTTTCACTGTTTTTTGTAGTAAAAGGAGGGCCACCATAATGTTTGGCTATCAAACGACCCTTAAAAAGCGACAATTCCTTTTTGTAAACGCCCTCTACCTTCTTTTAGTGGCCTCTGTCATCTTAATTGGCAATGCCGAGCAGCCTTCAATTGAGCGAGTGGAAGGCGAGGAACCCACATATACAATTACGCTTAATGGTGACAACGCACCGCTAAGCTTGAGCACTGATTCATTTGGAACAGGAACCGGCACCGGGCGCTATGTTGATTTCGATTACGGGAATGCGAAGCGAGTGGCGAGTTACCACGCTGTATTTGCCGAAGATGGCACGATTTCTAATAATGTTGATACTCGCATTACCTCGATCAAATCGATTACGGCAACTTTCACGGGTGGCGAGGCCACGCTAACAACGGGCTGGCAGGCCTCACCAACGACCAATCCGCAAATATTGACGTCGACGTCTCCCGCCACCTTTCTCAGCGGCCCGTATTTCTTCATGATTACCAATACCGGAACAGGCCAGTTGTCATTAACATCACTAGTCATAACCTATAGTTGCATACCAAACGGAGAAGTTGGCGGCGTGACTAACTTTGGCATGTATCCGCAGACCAAGGTGACTGATAGCACCCTTATCTCTACACTTACAAGCGCTGCTGGAACGCTTCCGAGTTCGGGCAACAATCAAGCATGGACCGATTATGATTATTACATCAGCGGAACAGTTTCATCATATATGTGGTATATCGATTTAGTAAACGAATCTAGCGAATATCGGGGCGTGTATTTCACCAGTTATCGGCCTTACTATACAACATATTCATCGTCAGCCTACTATACCTATCAAGATGATAATGGTTATACCGCGGGAAATGTTTATTGGTTTAAATACGAACCTATTTCGTGGCGCGTGCTTGATATTCAAAATGACAACGCCTTCTTAATGGCGAACCTCGTCATTGACTCACAAGACTATTACTATTCAACATCGAATCGAACAATTGACTCCGCAACCGTCTATCCAAACAATTACAAAGAGTCGCACATACGTTCTTGGCTGAATTACAACTTTTATAACACCGCCTTTACTCCCGAAGAAAAAGCAACAATCCAAACGACCATCGTCGACAATAGCGCCGACTCAACTGGTTACAACCCGAACACTTATGCGTGTGTCGATACAAGCGATAAAGTTTTCTTGCTAAGCCGCGTGGACGTCACGAATGCATCTTATGGATTGAGCGCTGACGCCGACAGGCAATTGAAAACAAGCGCCTATGCTCAGTCACAAGGAGCAAATACATCCAGCACATTCGGCCACTGGTTTTTGCGTTCACCACACAGTTCCTTATCCGACTATAATTTCCGATTGACTAGCCAAGGTAATATCGACTGGAGAACAATTTATCACACTAGCGACGGCGTGGTGCCGGCTTTGTGGATATCGCTCGACGGCAAAACAAACTTCGGCATGTATCCGCAGACCAAAGTGACGGATAGTACCCTCGTTTCTACACTTACTAGTGCCGCTGGATCACTTCCGAGTTCAGGAAACAATCAAGCGTGGACGGATTATGGTTATTACATAAGCGGATCTATTTCTTCTTTTATGTGGTACATCGACCTAATTAATGGAAACGAGAAATACCGCGGTGTCTATTTCACTAGTTATCGACCCTATCAAACAACAATCCCCTCATCCACGGGAAATACTTTTCAAGATGATAACGGATACACCACTAGTTCTGTCTATTGGTTCAAATACGAACCGATTGCCTGGCGGGTCCTTGATGTACAAGCAGGAAAAGCCTTCTTAATGACGAATCTCGTCCTCGATTCCCAAGACTATTTCTACTCAGACTCCAATCGAACGATTAATTCGGTTACCGTATATCCCAATAATTATATGGAATCGCACATTCGTTTTTGGTTAAACGACAACTTCTATAACGCGGCGTTTAGTGCCGAGGAGAAAGCACGGATTCAGACCACAACGGTCGATAATAGCGTTGCGTCGACCGGCTATGACCCAAACATTTATGCATGCGCTAACACTAGCGACAAAGTGTTCTTACTCAGTTATGTGGAAGCCACTAGCGCGACTAATGGATTAAGCACAACTACTTCAAGAAAACTCGCACCGAGCGCCTATGCTAAGTCTCAAGGTGTTTACACATACACAACCGGCTATAATTATTGGTGGTTGCGGTCACCGAGCAGCAGCAGTGTCAGCGCGCGCCTCGTGAATCGCGATGGCAGTTTCGGCGGCATCTCCGTCAACTACGCGTACCCCGGCATTGTCCCAGCCTTGTGGATTTCATTGTAAAGAAAACATAATCAGCATCACAATCGAAATGGTATAACTATATCATTTTGTGATGGTGGAGCCCATTTCTGAATAATAAGAAAATTATTAAAAAACAAACGATTCATCTCAAACCAAATACGCCGTAAATAACGCTCCAATCAGTGTTTTTCGATAGTGGAATAGGATAAAGTTCGAGGAATAGCATCTCCACCAAGTAAAGTGAAGATACCCCTTTCTATGGACATAAATAATTGACTCTGTAAAGTAAAAGGTGGAAAAAGGTGGAATGAGTCATCCACCCCGTCAAA
>DAOSDC010000029.1:0-5787 GCA_035361955.1 Bacilli bacterium | reverse complement strand
GCCAATGTTTTAATGGCTTGCAAGCCGACATGGAGCGCACCAATCAGTCCGGGTCCGCGCGTGACAGCAAATACATCGATATCCTCGAGTTTCACCTTGGCGTTTTCCAAAGCTTCATTGAGCACCATGGTGATGTTTTCAGTATGAAGACGCGAAGCCATCTCCGGCATGACGCCACCGAACTTTTGATGAATCGCCACTTGCGTTGACACGGCATTGGAAAGCAACCGTCCTTCTTGGACGATAGCGACACCTGTTTCATCGCAACTTGATTCGATTGCTAACACGATTGGTTGTTTCATAATGCTCTCACCATTAATAGCGCATCTTCGCCGTCGTGATAATAACGCGACTTCTTCAGCGCTTCCTTAAATTCAAATTTTTGATAGAAATCTTGGGCGATTTTATTGGAAACGCGCACTTCGAGATTGATTTGGCTAACCCCTGCCTTTTTCATACGGTCGAGCGCATCGATGATCAGTGTCGCCCCGATACCTTTATGACGGAATTTAGGTACGACCGCGATTTGATTGATCGTCGCTTGTTCAAACATGATCCAAAAGTTGATAAATCCCAAAATGATGCCTTCTTGTTCGGCGATAAACGTGAATCCATAGGGATTTTCATTCAATTCGTAGCGAAAGTGTTGCTCCGTCCACGGTTCATGAAACGAGTCGCGTTCAAGCGCCAAAACAGCGTCCAGATCTTTTAATTCCATCGGACGGACAATCATAGATGATCCTTTAAATAAACCGGCTTCAGCGCATGGATGTCGTTGATAGGCGCCACGGATTTAGTCAGGGCGAGCAAATTGGCGAAGATGTCGACTTCATGACTTTGAAGCCCGAGATAGTCAAGCGCTCCGCCAAGGGAGTAATCTGGATGATTGCCAATATATTCAAGCACTTGTTCATTGGTCAGTATCGAGTCGGATACCAATATCTTGCTACCTTGGTAAACGCCGAAATAAGACCGTCCGCTTCTAGCGTTGATTAAACAAATCGTTGGCTGGTCGCCGTTTCTTAACATTTGGAGCGAACTACCGGTATAGACGGGAATATGAAGCGCATATCCGATGATTTTGGCAATCGTCAAGGCAATGCGCACCCCGGTGTAAGACCCAGGGCCGATGGAAACCGCAAGCGCATGAAGCGCTTTAAAATCAAGGTTGGCTTCTTTGAGTAGATTGATAATTTCCGGTATCATCAATTCGCTTTGGCTTTGCCAAGCATAATATGATTTTTTATTGATAATGGCAGTTCCATCAGATAAAGCAACCGACAATTGGGTGCTTGAAGAATCAAGTAATAAAATCATTGTCACGCCATCCTTTCCAGCAGTTTGAAATAATCAAAATAACGGTTATCGGATGTTTCAAATTCCAAAAGGCGCGAACTCGGGCCAATATCGCTGATTGTAATGTGTAATGCATGTTGTGGAATCAACTGTTTGACGTATTGGGGCCATTCGATGACGGATACGCCGCCGTCGTCGACAAATTCCTCAAGTCCGATGTCGGCGTTGCCGTCTTCGAGCCGATAGGCATCAATATGGAACAGCGGTATGCGTCCTTTGCGATATTCTCTCATGATGTTGAATGTCGGCGAGATGACATGTTCCTTAATCTCGAGTCCATGGGCGAGACCGCCTGTAAACGTCGTTTTGCCCGCGCCTAAATCTCCCGATAGAGCGATAACCGCGCCGGCGCTGACAAATGGCGCTAATAGCGCGCCTAGTTCGTAGGTTTGTGATTGTGATGTCGAAATAAATGTGTGTTTCATAGCTACCTTTTCGTCATTATGATATTTTATCATGAGTTTATGTGCTAATGTTTTTCATATGAAAAAAAGCGCTTTAAAAGCGCTAGACTGGAAAGTGAACCACATCGTCTTATGAATGATCTCCATATTTATGACATCGCCATCATCGGTGGGGGCCCCGTTGGCCTTAATGCCGCACTACTGGCCGACCAGCAAGGTTACGACTTCATTTTGCTGGAAGGACAAAACAAACTTGGCGGACAACTAATAGAGTTATATCCGGAAAAAGAAATACTCGACTTGTCGGGCCATCAATCGATTTTAGCCAAAGACTACATCAGCTGGTTGCTCAATCGCTTTACCGACGCGGCCAAAAATCGCTTATTGACGCATCAAAAAGCCCAATCGATTCTACCGGTCGCCCCTTCACTTTTAAAAATCACGACCGATAAAGCGACGGTATTGGCCAAACATGTAATCGTGGCTTCGGGACTTGGCGTCTATATGCCGCGATTACTCGAATGTCATGGTACTGAAGGTTGCCGCAATATCATTTATGCGCTCCATCGACTCGATTTTCTCAAAGATAAACGTGTGGCTATCATGGGTGGGGGTGATGCCGCGCTTGATTGGGCACGCGATATCAGCAAACACACACCCCATGTGACGCTCGTCCATCGCCGCGACCAGTTTCGTGGCAATGAGTCCGTGATCCAAGGAATCGAAACCTTAACGATTAAAAAACCGTATCTTCCGATTAAAATCGAAAAAAATAACGACGACGCGACCCATGTCATCATTGAACATGTCGACACCAAACAGCGCGAGACGCTTGACGTTGACTACATCTTTGTCAATTACGGACACATTCCCGTTTCTTCGACGTTTGGACTAGAAAAAGATGGCCCGGGCATCAAGGTTGACGCTTCGATGCGCACCAGCGTCTTCAATGTATTCGCCATCGGTGATGTGTGCCATTATCAAAATAAAAAACGTCGCATCGACGTCGGTATTTCCGAGGCCCAAAAAGTATTCGAACAGTTAAAAAGTGGTGCGGGTCGCTGATTCAATCAGAAACTTTTGATAGATATCTTTAATAAGTTTGTCATCGAATGGATAACTTTTGCTTTTAAGTAATGTCATAATATGAGCTCCCGCTAGTTGAATGACTTTTTTTAACTCGGGGGAATACTGGTACTGATTGCAGTGTCGCGCATGTTCGCCCTCATCGAGCGTGACAATGCGGCCATCGGGATACAACTTGAAATCTAAATCATAATCGATGTAACGCAGCATCCCATCGGAAACGATTGTCGGAGAAGCGATGTTGATGTAGTAGATGATGCCTTCTTGTTTAATCATCGCAATCACGTTGAACCATTTGTCTTTGCTAAAAAAACTGACAGCCGGTTCCTTGGAAAACCAGCGCCGGCCATCGTTTTCAATTACGCGAGTTCGTGTCGAAGCGACAATGAAAAACGAGGGCGTTTCCTCCATTAAGAAATTGCGCTCCCAACATCGATGGAGCGATCCATCGTGCTTATAACTTTGTACTTTAATCCAATGTGACAAACTGACTCGCTTCTAAAGAGGGTAACATGCATTTACCGCTTTGTTCATAGTCATTTTAACAATCAAAACTACGGTTTGGTAGTTTTTACTTAATCAAACTGGCAACGATATCGCCGATACTCGCCAAATCGTCTTCATAACGGATAAACGGTGGCTTTTCGACTTCTTTCTCATACACGACGTTCATAATCGAATCGGCATACGAGAGTAAAAGATAAACATTCGTTCCACGAAACACCATCGTGGCATCGATTAAATCTTGATCAAGCGGCAGTCGTTTAAACTTGGCGATAATTGCTTTCGTGATTCCCTTAGGTAATTTATCTTCGGTTCCTAACGTGATCATGTCTTCGCTTTCTTCGATCGCTTGCAAAAGTTGAAATCCATCGGGAAGCGGTTGGTCGGTTTTACTGCGGCGATGCAAAACAAACGTTCCTTCAATTTGTAGTGGGATATCAACGCGGAATATTTTTCCAAAAAACGCCACATCGACTTTTTTATCGCGTTGAACCCGGACGCCGGCATCGGAAACCTGGAATGATCGTTGGTGCAGTTGCCCCTTTATCGTATTGCGGCTGATGATACCGCTGACGTTTTGAAGCAATCCTAACGTCTTGAATTCTTCGACGTCAAAGCCTTCTTGTTCGCTGACTTCGATATTGGAAAAAGGTTCATGGGCATAATAATAGGCCCCGGTCTCCCGATAATACGAAAAGATGTATTCGTATGTTTTTCTCCCTAGCCATGCTTTCGTGTAGCGTGAATACACATACATCGCTACGATCAGCACCACGATAATGATTAAGGCAAGGTTTTGATTGACGTCGAACAAAAACAAAAACGTCGCTCCCATCGCCGCGATAATAATGGCTAAAACAATGAGATTGACGATTTTCGTTTTCTTAAAAAGCTTAATAAAGTTTTGACGGTTTGTTTCGAGTTGTTTTAATAATTGTTCCATAATGTGATAAATATATCACAAAATCATCAATTATTCACGATGGGATAGCGACGATTGATGCCTTGAAGTGGTTTCCAAAGCAGTAACATCACGGGAATGGTAATCGCTAACGGAGGCAAAATCACGAAAACGGCGTTATAAGTCATCGACCCCAAAAGCGAGGTTTCGTAGATGACCATGCCCGAAATGACGTGGAAGACATAACGGACGGCAACCACGGAAATGATGCCAAGTGTCAACCAAACGTAGGGCATAAATGGTTTTTGATTTCGTTTGTATAAAAGCGGTTGGAATAACGCTAGTAGCGATAAGGAACCGTAAGCCAATAGATAGTCAAGTGGATATGTGATAAAGCCGTATCCATCAAGCAAATTCGTCAATAATCCGTAAATTACACCAATGCCGATAAACGATTTAATCAATCCATGGCGCAGTGCCAGCACCAATAACGGAACCATCGTCAACGACAAGGACCCGCTTTGGGCGCCCAGCCTGATTTTAAGTCCGTCACGATCAAGCAAGACGGCCAATGACACGAGCATCGCAATTTCCGCGATTTCTCGAATCGAGAGCTGAAATTTCTTCATATTGATCCTCCTAATAAAAAATCCTTGGCTAGCAAGGATCAATCCCTACGCTAGCATTACCTAGATCAGGTCAGGTCGATGGCGGATTAGCCATCCTCTCAGCCATGTTCCCATAGCTCCCAATTAGATTATAGCGACATCGGTTATGTTCGGCTAGTATTTTGCCAATCGATCGGTTCTAAATGGTGACGCGACAAGAATTCGTTTGTTTGCGAAAAATGGCGTTTGCCAAACCAACCGCCACGATTAGCAGCCAGTGGCGAAGGATGGACCGACTCCAAAATCAAGTGGCGCGGGTTGTCAAGCAAGCGGCGATAACCGCGGGCGAATGAACCCCAAAGCAAAAACACGATTGGCTGTTCCAACTCGTTAAGAATCGTCAACACATGTTCGAAAAACTGCACATAACCTGGATGGCGATGACTTAATGGTTCGCCGCGCCGCACCGATAAAAAAGCGTTCAATAACAGGACGCCTTGGCGGGCCCAACCAGACAAATCGCCACAAGAATAATCCATCTTGACTCGTAAATCGGATTCGATTTCTTTGTATATATTGATCAAACTCATCGGAAGCGGAATGCCTTTGGCAACCGAGAAACTGAGTCCCATCGCCTGGGATGGTTCATGGTATGGGTCTTGTCCCAAGATCACGACTTTGACACAATCTAGCGGTGTCATTTTGAATGCTGAAAACATCATCTGACGCGGGGGATAAATCGTGTTATTTGCATACTCTTCGTCTAAAAAGGTTTGCAATTCCTTGGTGTATTGCTCGGATTGTTCCGCTTTAAAAAATTGTTCCCAAGAGGTGATTTGGCTTTTCATAATATCTACATTTTACATTTCATAATGTCAATGATGTGAAACATTGAGTGGGACCCCAAGACGAGCGAGTCTTGGGGTTA
>DAOSDC010000028.1:0-6682 GCA_035361955.1 Bacilli bacterium | reverse complement strand
CAATCGTGATTTCCACATCAACGTCGATTTGGAAGTAAGTCAAAATGTTACGCGTCGTGTCGATGCGCACTTCAATGCGGAATGTCGTCAAATCGATGACTTCGAGTACTTCAGCGACCATGGCGTCGAGTTCTGCTTGCATGCTGGAATCGATGCTGGATGGTAATTCACCCATCGAACTTGCCATAGCAAGGATAAATGATTCGATTAAATCAGGTAAATCGGCTTGCGTCAATTGATAAACAATGCGAATTTCATTGCCAACGGAAGTGGCCGTGACATTGGGCATCAGCATGAGCATCGGTAGCATTTCGGCGATCATTTCATCGGATTCCGATGAGCCTAAGGCATTGGTGGGATCAGTCATGTCGGGGATTTCGAGTTGGTCAACTGAGCCAACAGGGGCTTTTAGTTTGGTTGGGAATTCAGCGGGGACTTCACCGTCGAACATTAGATCGAGTAAGGAAGTCGCGGCGCTTAAATCGATGTAGGCAAACTCGTTGTCGTAGTAGGCATTGACTTCATCGTCGGTTAAAGAAACGTTAATGTATTCGCCGTCATTAGTGTCAGACATGACGACCGAAGCTTCATTAATCGCCACATTTAAGTGGGCCTTCGGAGCTGTTCCCCATAAATCGGAAACTTTCACGTTGATGCCACCATCGAAAATGATTGAACCAGTTTCGTCGTACCAACCATACTCGTTTTCTTCGACATCGCGCGACATTGAAACGGATGTATCCGTCTCTAAACTAATTTCAAACGAGCCGATGGACATATTGGACATATTGGCCATTGCTCGCATCATAGTCGTGTTCGCGGTCTCGACGTTGACGGGATCACCTGATTGTGAACCGCCGAAATCACAAGCGGCCAAGGCCCCCACTACCATGACAGATAACAGGGATAGTAAAGATTTTTTCATAGCGTAGTCCTCCTATTCATAACTACATACTCATACTAGTAGTATGTCAAGCAAAATGCTAGTCCTTCATCCCGATAAATTGCGTTGATTGCGTGATATTGAAAACTTTTTTGCAAAATCGTCTATAATATAAATAAATCCATCGGGCACGATACTTGCAATAGCAAGATGGTAGCTAAGGAGCAATATGATTATACTCGTCGACTTGGGCAACAGCGCCCTGTCTATTGGTGTTTATGAGCAACAGAAGTGCCAACACCGCTTTTTTACTAATTCGGACCGTCATAAAACGGCGATTGAATATCAATTGATACTTAAATCGTTTTTATTGGAAACTAATTACAGCGCCAATCAGTGTGAAGCGATTGTTTTTTGTAGCGTCGTGCCACCGCTGACTCCCATTGTCAAGCAAGCGCTTGAAGCAATTTACCAAGCACCAATACTCATGTTGGGAAAGAAGTTAAAAACCGGTTTGGCGCTTCATGTCGACCATCCGAGCGAAGTCGGAGCTGATTTGGTTGCCGCAAGCGTCGGAGCGATTACCAAATACCAAGCTCCATGTGTCATCGTCGACATGGGCACGGCCACCAAAATCATCGCCGTCGATCAAAAAGGCGCCTTCGTCGGTGTTACGATCGCCCCAGGACTGATGGTTTCGTTAAAGGGTTTAATTGGACAGGCCTCGCAGTTATCAGACGTCGATTTGAGCTTGCCTGCGCAAGTGATTGGCCGCAACACGGTTGACGCCGTCAATAGTGGCGCACTCTACGGTCATGCTTGCCTCGTCGAAGGTCTGTCCGAGAAAGTCGCCAAGGAATTGAACACCGATAAACCGATAATTTTAACAGGCGGCTATTCGAAGTTAGTGCGCCAATTGTTACCAAAACTAATCTATGACGAGAACCTGCTATTCGATGGTCTGTTGACTATTTATAATAAAAACCGGAGCAATTACCATGAAAAACAATAAAATCATTCAAATGTCAATCCATGCGATGTTCATCGGATTGATGACACTGATGACGTTTGTGCCGCAAATCGGCTTTATCTCATTATCGCCTGTTGTCGCTTTTACGCTTTTGCATATCCCAGTTTTGTTTGGGGCGGTAATCTTTGGTTGGAAAACCGGATTGCTATATGGACTCGTATTTGGATTTCTGTCATTCACGCGAGCAATCGTCGCTCCCGTCTCGTTCATCGATTTTTATTTTGCCGACCCGTTAGTATCGATTTTGCCACGGGCACTGTTTGGCCTTGCGTCTGGCTTGGCATTTGATTTCGCCAAGCTTATTAAACGCAATGTATTTAATAAAATTGTCTTATCGCTTTCAAGTGCTGGATTGACACTACTACATTCAGTGTTAGTTTTATTAATGCTTGGCCTTATTTATGCTCCAACAATCGAAGCAAGCGTCGACTTTGCCGGAATCGGCTTTAGCACATACTGGTTATTAATGGGTTTCGTAATCTTGACCAACGGCATTCCCGAAGCGATCATCGCGGCCCTGCTCGTTCCGATTTTGGCGCTGGCATTATCGCGTTATCCGCGTTTCCAAGCAATCGTTGATGCCTTCAAAAAGGAGAAGAAACATGAAGAAAAAATTTAGCCTGTTAGCACAAAATTACCAAAACACTGCCATCGACCTTCTTTCAAAATGGATCCAGATTGACTCGGTATACGACGAGACTACCATCGAAGTTGGGGCCCCGTTTGGCCGTGGCGTCATGCAAGCATTACGTTATATTGGCGCAATTGCTGAAAAAGATGGTTTTGAGGTTTCTTATAACGATGGATACGCTACCGAAATATCGTTTGGAACAGGTCCGATTATCGGCGTATATGCCCATGCTGACGTTGTGCCGGTATCTGGCACTTGGACCAATCATCCTTTCAGCGGTGCTGTTGTCGATAATCGCGTCTATGGCCGTGGCGCGAGTGACGACAAAGGTCCGGCGATTGCCGCTTATATGGCGATGCGCTTGCTGAAGGACCATCACCTTACCGCTGGTTATCGGATGCGCCTCGTTATTGGAGGTAACGAAGAACGCGGTAGCGGTTGTCTTCATTATTATTTTCACGAATTGAAAAAACCTCACTGCGTCGCAGGCTTTACACCTGATGGCGAATTTCCGCTTATTTATGGCGAAAAAGGAATTTCCAACTACAAGTTAGAGGGCAAATTAAACCTTGGTCCTATCATTTCAGTGAATGCCGGCGTCGTTTCCAATTCAGTGATAGACCGGGCGGAGGCCATCGTTAAAAAAGACCTTAGCATTGAATCGTATCTAGCAACGACCATCTTTCGCTACCAAGTCAACCATGAAGGCGACACGACCCGCATCGTGATTTTGGGCAAGGCGGCGCATGGATCACTACCCGAACTCGGCGTTAACGCCGGTATCCAAATGCTCGATGCACTAGGCCATCATTATGGAATTGAATCCTTACAAACGATTGCCAACCAATATCGTGAGCCATTTGGCCGTTCGCTCGGCCATTATTACGAATCGCCGTTATTGCACCATACGACATATAATGTCGGATTAATATCATACAAAGATGGCGTTTTCTCAATGGTCGTCAATTTCCGCTTTCCGGAAACCGTCATATTTGAAGAAACAATTAAACAAATCGGTCAAAAAAGCATTTTGCCGGTCACCGTTTTAATGTATAGTCGCCCGCTCCTTTTCGATCCGGATTCCCCCATGGTGCAAACGATGCTCAAAGCTTATCGAAAAGAAAGTGGTGACACTGACAGCCAAATGATGACCATCGGTGGCGGCACTTACGCCAAAGAAGCACTAAATACGGTGGCCTTTGGTTCGCATTTCCCCGGTAAGGAAGACAACATCCACGATATCAACGAAAAAATCGATCTTGAAGATTTACAAGCAAGTATCGGTATTTACGCCCGAGCCATCTATGACTTGGGTCAATTGTATGCGGCTAAAAAATAAGCCGTGGGCACGACCGTTTCTCGATGCCCACCCCGATTTGGTGCTTGACCAAGATGCTTTTTTATCAAACCTTGGATCGATCCATAGACCAATCATGTTGGAAGTGGGTAGCGGCAAAGGAAACTTTCTTATTTCGATGGCCAGCAAATATCCCGAGGTGATGTTTTATGGCATCGAGCGAGCTTTGGTCGCTTCGGCTATCTGCGGTCGGAAACTAGCAATAAAGCCGCTACCAAACATTAAATTTGTCAATGCTGATTTTGCGGCACTGGTCGACATTTTGCCCAAGGTGGCTTTCGAGGCCGTGTTCCTCAATTTTTCTGATCCATGGCCGAAGAAACGTCACGCGAAACGTCGCTTGACTTCACCGCGATTTTTGCCTCATTACATGCGAATTTTAAAACCGCAAGGACATATATATATGAAGACCGATAATCGTGACTTGTATGAATATAGCCTCGCTACGATGCGCGAGCATGGTTATAATATAGTGACGAAAACTGAAGACTATCGTGTTTTAGACGAGTCTGACGCTCTAACCGAATACGAAGAGACATTTCGCGCTCAAGGTCAAAACATTTATCGCATCGTCATCAGAAAGGATTAACCAATGCTTACAGACGCACAACTTAACAATCTTAAAACACTTACCCAAATCAATGGCGTTTCCGGCCAAGAAAATGAAGTGGCGCGGTATCTTAAAAACGAATACGAGAAGCGAGGATTACAACTCGTCACTGATAATCTCGGTAGTATTTTTGCTCTTAAGAAGAGCAAGATGGCCAATGCCAAAAAGGTCATGGTCGCCGGACATATGGATGAAGTCGGATTTATCGTGATCGAGATGCTGGAACACGGCTTGCTGAAGGCACACAACATCGGTGGTCTTAATACGTTGGCACTCACGAGTCAGCGCGTCGTTTTACGAACGAAAGATGGTACCTATATCCAAGGAACGATTGACGCAACGCCGCCGCATTTACTAAAAAATACCGAACCGAAAGTACCAGAAATAAAAGAATTATTGTTCGATTTCGGTTTTGCATCACTCGAAGAGGCAAAAAACGCCGGTGTCTTTATTGGGGCGATGATTGTCGTGTCCGGTCCATTCCTCGTTTTAAACGGCGGAAAGCGGCTTATGTCCAAAGCGTTCGACAACCGCTATGGCTTGGCACTTGGTCTTGAGATTCTTGATGAACTTAAAAACGAGGAATTGCCTTTTGATTTGTATGTCGGGGGCACGGTTCAAGAAGAAGTCGGTTTGCGTGGGGCAACAACCGCCAGTTATAAAATTAATCCAGACCTTGCAATCGTGCTCGATTGCTCGCCTGCCCGTGACAGTAGTGGCGACAAATCGCAATGGGGACAGCTGGGCGGTGGCATCTTGTTACGTTATGTCGATGGGTCGATGATTGCGTATAAACCATTGCTCGATTTTCAAGAGCAGTGTGCCAAGGAAGCTGGCGTCAAAGCACAATTCTTTGATTCTCCGGGAGGCACTGATGCCGGAGCCATCCATAAAAACATGTCGGGCGTGTTAACACTGACCCACTGCATTTGCGCACGAAGCATTCACACCAATTCTTCGATGATTGACGTCGAGGATTATCTTGCCGCAAAAAAATCACTGCTTACGATGCTTCGAAAAATTGATGCTACCAAAATCGAGGAGTTTCGTGCGGGACGACGATGAAGCGTTACGACCTATTTTACCAACCAAAGTCGCTTGGCGATGTGCTGCTGGTAATCATTGAGCCCAACCAGTTACCGACACATAGTCAACGCATCGCTGACACGGTGCTCATTTATCACGATGATAGTTTGATTGGCGTCAATGTTTTCAATATTCAATCATTAATAAAAATTCATGCTTCGGGATTAATCGTCAATCCACCGCAGGTGCTCATTGACATTATCAACGACAAATTTGCTAACGATGGCGTTGATGTCTATTTGCCCAAATTCACGAGCAATTTCATCATCGGCGAAGTCACCGCAATCGATTACGCCACGAAACAGGCGCAAATTAGCGATGGTAGCAACCGATTCTGCGCGGATGTAACAAATTTGATGGTTAGCGTGGGACAACGCCTCGTCATTGCGCTTGATGGCACCCTGTTACCTAATGGAATCGTTTACGTTTCTGAAGATCATGATAATGTTTTTATTTGCCCAGCCAGCATGTTTGATGTCATGGGCGCGCCTGATTGTCCGCTGACGGTAGCTGAAAAATACTCGCTTGGTAGCGAATATTTTCATTGGGAGTGAATTATGGATCTGGAAGTTAAATTAAAAGAAGCCGGCAAAATTTCACGAGTGACAAATAAAACATTCAATTTTGACCCGAAACTAGGACTCGGTTTTTATGCTGCTAATTACTTTTTGAAAACTAATCAAATCGTGAAACAAAACATTCCGGGCCATGTCGTTACGATGCAATTTTTTCAACGGTCCGACGACACAATGGTATGCGGTGTCGACGAAGCGATAGCTTTGATCCATACGTTTGCGATTAATCCTGGAGAACTAGAAGTTATGGCACTTCGCGATGGCGACATCATCAGTAACGGCGAACCGGTTTTGAAAATCAGTGGCAAATATGAAAACTTCGGTTTTCTTGAATCAATGATCGATGGCATCCTTTCACGACGCACGAGCGTAGCCACCAACACGATGCGGGTACTACGCGCAGCCAATGGCAAGCCAGTGTTTTCGATGGCTGATCGCCAAGATGATTATCATACGCAACTGGGTGATGGTTACGCATCATATGTCGCCGGAATCAGGAAAGTTAGCACA
>DAOSDC010000027.1:0-9052 GCA_035361955.1 Bacilli bacterium | reverse complement strand
AAGTCGTAACAAGGTATCCCTACGGGAACGTGGGGATGGATCACCTCCTTTCTATGGAGAAAGTGAATCGGGAAAATTTCCCGATATCGTACATTTACAACCTAAACTAGTTAACGACTGGTACGACGTTTGATTTGTGGCGCTCTGCTTAGCTTTGAGAGATCAGCAATGATTGTCTCAACGAAAATATTGAGAATTCCAGAGATGGAACTCAAACCTGTTCTTTGAAAACTAGATATTATAATTAACATGTTCTTTCTGTTAATGTCGCGATTTCATCTAAAGTTGAGATTGCGATCAACAAATTTAAACAAAAAACAAAGCCAAAATTTTACGAAGTTAAGTTAATAAGGGCGTACAGTGAATGCCTTGGCACTAGAAGTCGATGAAGGACGCGACTACCTGCGAAAAGCGATGGGGAGCTGGAAGTAAGCTTTGATCCGTCGATATCCGAATGGGGCAACCTAGCACGAGTCATGTCGTGCTGTGCCATGATGAATCCATAGTCATGGACACGAGACACCTGGGGAATTGAAACATCTTAGTACCCAGAGGAAAAGAAAGATTATATCGATTCCGTCAGTAGCGGCGAGCGAAAGCGGAACAGCCTAAACCAACCTTAGGGTTGGGGTTCGGGCCACAATATGAGACGATTCGTCACAGTCAAACGGTTTGGGAAAGCCGGCCATAGCGGGTGATAGCCCCGTAGACGAACTGACGCATCGCTTTAGTGAGTCCCAGAGTACGGCGAGGCACGTGAAACCTTGTCGGAACGCGCGCAGACCACTGCGTAAGGCTAAATACTAACTAGTGACCGATAGTGAACCAGTACCGTGAGGGAAAGGTGAAAAGAACCCCGGGAGGGGAGTGAAAAGACTCTGAAACTGTATGCTTACAAAAAGTCAGAGGCCGTTAAAGGCTGATGGCGTGCCTATTGAAGAATGAGCCGGCGAGTTATGATGTCGTGCAAGGTTAAGTCGAAGAGACGGAGCCGTAGTGAAAGCGAGCCTAAATCGGGCTTTAGTACGACAGCATAGACCCGAAACCCGACGATCTATCCATGATCAGGTTGAAGGTGGGGTAAAACCCACTGGAGGACCGAACCGACGTTCGTTGAAACGCCCGCGGATGAATTGTGGATAGGGGAGAAATTCCAATCGAGTTGGGAGATAGCTGGTTCTCCCCGAAATAGCTTTAGGGCTAGCGTCTGATATAGTTGGTGGAGGTAGAGCACTGAATGTGAGATGGCCGTGATTAACGGTACTGATCATAATCAAACTCCGAATGCCATCAATGTTAGTCAGGCAGTCAGTCTGTGGGAGATAAGTTCCATGGACAAAAGGGAAACAGCCCAGACCGTCAAATAAGGTCCCTAAATTCATGCTAAGTGTTAAAGGATGTGGAGATGCTCAAACAACTAGGATGTTCGCTTAGAAGCAGCCATCATTTAAAGAGTGCGTAACAGCTCACTAGTCGAGTGCCTCCGCGCCGAAGATTTACCGGGGCTAAGCATGATACCGAATTTACGGATTTAATGTTTCATTAAGTGGTAGGGGAGCGTTCCATTTGCGGTGAAGCCATACCGAGAGGAGTGGTGGAGCGGATGGAAGTGAGTATGCCGGTGTAAGTAACGAATATGGGTGAGAATCCCATACACCGATTGACTAAGGTTTCCTGGGGAAGGTTCGTCCACCCAGGGTTAGGCGGGACCTAAGGCGAGGCCGAAAGGCGTAGTCGATGGACAGCAGGTTGATATTCCTGCCCCCGTGCATATGCGATGTAGTGACAGAGACGGTTAACTGATCCGGTTATTGGATTCCGGTCCAAGCGAGGTACCTGTGTCATAGGAAAATCCGTGACACGCAAGGGGAAGGCGTGATGGGGAGTGAATGGGGCAACCCTAGTAACGAAGTCAGTGATACCAGCTCTCAAGAAAAGCTGCTAGCTTAAGTATGCGCGGCCTGTACCGAGAACGGACACACGTGGTCAAGATGAGTAATCTAAGGTGAGCGAGATAACTGTTGTTAAGGAACTCTGCAAAATTGCTTCGTAAGTTCGCAAGAAGAAGCGCTCCAGCGATGGAGCCGCAGTGAAGAGGCCCAGGTAACTGTTTAACAAAAACACAGCTCTATGCTAAGTCGCAAGACGATGTATATGGGGTGATGCCTGCCCAGTGCTGGAAGGTTAAAAGGAGAGGTTAGCCGCAAGGCGAAGCTTTGATCTGAAGCCCCAGTGAACGGCGGCCGTAACTATAACGGTCCTAAGGTAGCGAAATTCCTTGTCAGGTAAGTTCTGACGCGCACGAATGGTATAATAATCTGGGCGCTGTCTCGACAGCAGACTCGGTGAAATCTTAATACCTGTGAAGATGCAGGTTACCCGCGACTAGACGGAAAGACCCCATGGAGCTTTACTGTAACTTAATATTGAGTTGTTGTAAGTCATGTACAGGATAGGTGGGAGGCTTTGAAGCCGGGGCGTCAGCTTCGGTGGAGCCAATCTTGGGATACCACTCTTGATTTACGACAATTCTAACTTGCGCCCTCACCGGGCGGAGGACAGTGTTAGGCGGGCAGTTTGACTGGGGCGGTCGCCTCCCAAAATGTAACGGAGGCGCCCCAAGGTATCCTCAGCACGGTTGGAAATCGTGCGGCGAGTGCAAAGGCATAAGGATGCTTGACTGTGAGACTTACAAGTCGAACAGGGACGAAAGTCGGGCTTAGTGATCTGGCGGTGCCGAGTGGAAGGGCCGTCACTTAACGGATAAAAGCTACCCTGGGGATAACAGGCTGATCGCGTCCAAGAGTTCACATCGACGACGCGGTTTGGCACCTCGATGTCGGCTCATCACATCCTGGAGGGGAAGTACCTTCCAAGGGTTGGGCTGTTCGCCCATTAAAGTGGTACGCGAGCTGGGTTCAAAACGTCGTGAGACAGTTTGGTCCCTATCTGTCGTGGGCGCAAGAAGTTTGAGAGGACCTGTCCCTAGTACGAGAGGACCGGGATGGACATAGCGCTGGTGCACCAGTTGTCACGCCAGTGGCACGGCTGGGTAGCTACCTATGGAATGGATAAACGCTGAAAGCATATAAGCGTGAAGCCAACCTCAAGATGAGACTTCTCATTCGAAAGAAGTAAGACCCCTAGTAAGCGACTAGGTTGATAGGTCAGAGATGCAAGTGCAGCGATGCATTCAGTCGACTGATACTAATAGGTCGAGGACTTAATTTCATTAAGTTTTCTAAAACGAAAATAAACAAAATAAAATTCGGGTAATGTCAGAGAGAGCGTGTAAAAAATAGTATCTAGTTTTCAGGGAACATCCCTGAGAAAAAGTCTGGTGGCGATGGCGCGGTGGTCACACCTGTTCCCATCCCGAACACAGAAGTTAAGCACCGTAGTGGCGAAGGTATCCGCAAGGACAGAATAGCGAGCTGCCGGGCTTTTTCTTTTTATGGCCATTTTATACATAAAATGGAGGCTAAAACCTTACTTGTGGCAAATAGCGACCGCTTATTGTATAATTAGCGAGACGCGAGTCAAACAATCTTCACAAAAAAAATAACAACGAACGAAAATTATGGTTATCGAAAAAAAATCGAAATACGGTGGCATTAATATCTCGCTAGAAGCGATCGCCTCGGTCGCCGGTTCGGCTGCGCTTGAGTGTTATGGCGTCGTCGGATTGGCCAGTAAAAACACGCTACGCGAAAATATTGCCGATTTACTAAAGGAAGACGCCTACCACAAAGGCGTATTCGCCAAAAAAGACAAAGACGATTACACGATCGAACTTTATATCATTGTTGCCTACGGGGTGAAAATCACCGAAATCGTCAGCGAAGTCCAAAAAAGAGTCAAGTACGTGCTTGAAAAGACATTTGATATTAAATTCAGAGCCGTCAACGTATTCGTCCAAGGGCTGAAGACGCTTTAGCATTTTTTATTTAGGAGCTAATCAATGAAAACAATCAACGGAATCGATCTGAAGAAGATGATCATTTCGGGGGCCAACCAACTATATAACTATTACCCCGAAGTTGATGCCTTAAACGTATTTCCGGTGCCCGATGGCGATACCGGTATGAATATGAACTTAACGATGTCTAGCGGCGCCAAAGAAGTCGCTAATCGTAATGATGAAGACATCTATGAGATTGCCCGCGCCTTTTCCAAAGGTCTTTTAATGGGCGCCCGTGGTAACTCCGGGGTCATTACCAGTCAGATTTTCCGTGGTTTCGCGATGGCGCTTGAAGGCAAAAAGGTCATTAACGCCGTTGAATTCGCCGAAGCGTGGAACATGGGCAAAGAGATTGCCTACAAAGCCGTGATGCGGCCGGTCGAAGGAACGATTTTAACGGTCGTACGCGAGGCGAGCGCCGCTTTGCTCGACCAAGTCAATGAAAGTTGGCAAGTCGAAGGCGCGCTTGATTTTATGCTCAAAGAAGCCCGTGAATCGCTAAAGCGCACCCCAGATTTACTCCCGATTTTAAAAGAAGTCGGTGTCGTCGATAGTGGCGGCGCGGGTCTTATCCGCATTATGGAAGGGTTCGTCTCGGCGCTTTATGACAAAGTGATTGAGAAAAACCAAGCGACGGCGTTTGAAGAACCGCGCGAGATGGCCGGGGCCTCAATGGAAGCCGAGGAATTCGGCTACTGCACCGAATTTATCTTGCGCATCGGCGCTGGTGAATCGGAAAAGAAGCCATTCGTTGAAAAACGCTTTAACAATGTTTTAAATTCTCATGGCAACTCGATTGTCATGGTCCGTGACGATGACATTGTCAAAGTGCATATCCATACGTTATTACCAGGCAACATTCTCAGTTATGCCCAACAATTCGGTGAATTCGTCACCTTGAAGATTGAAAACATGTCGGAGCAACATAGTCACTTATCCGATGACAATAAACTCAAAGACGTTAAACATTCACATCAAAGTTTACATAATGCTGCGGATGAAGAAGAAAAAGAGTATGCGATTGTCGCTGTGGCCGCCGGGGCCGGACTTGAGAAAATGTTTAAGGAACTGCGCGTCGATTACATCGTCAGTGGCGGTCAAACGATGAATCCAGCTACGGAAGATTTCGTGACCGCGATTAAGAAAATCAAAGCCAAGCATGTATTTATATTACCGAATAATCCCAACATCGTGCTCGCGGCCAACCAAGCCGTCGCCGTCTTGGGCGAAGAACGTTCCGTCAACGTGATTCCAAGTAAAACGATTCCCCAAGGACTCGTCGCTTGCATGATGTTCAATCCCGAGGCCAAACTCGAAGAAAACCTTGAAGAAATGAACGGTGCCCTTTCATCCGTGCAATCGGGCGCGATTACGTTTTCGATTAAAGACACGACTATCGATGGCATTGCCATCAAGAAAGACGATTACATGGCTCTATCCGGCAAGAAAATTGTCGCTTCCAATCCCGACATGTACCACACGCTTGACAAACTTCTTACGTCGATGATCGATGATATGACGAGCATCGTTACCATTATCTATGGCGAAGGCGCCGAAGCGAAAAAACTCGATAAACTCGTTAAGAAATTCGAAAACAAGTTTGGAGACGTCGAATTCGATGTGCGTGAGGGTAACCAGCCCGTGTATGCGTTTCTGGTTGGTGTTGAATAACAAAAATGAACAAACGGGGCCTGCTAGCCCCGTTTTTATTTGTTATTATTAAGTAATGAAATTAACTAATTCCAAACGTTTGGCTGCCGCGTTAAGCGATATCGGCATTATGACGCCGCTTGATGCGATTAACCATGTGCCATATCGATATGATGATTATCGTTTGAGTGAAGAGCTACCGCTTTTTCACGGCAAACGATTAGTCGTATTTGGCGTGGCCACCAGCGCCCCGACATTTACCAAAGCGCAGCGATATCAAATCGTGTCGTTCAATTTTAAATCCAGCGGCGGACGTCATTATAAAGTCGTGGCGTTTAATCGCCCATATTTAAGGAGCCTCATCAAACTTGGCGAAAGCTATACTCTCATTGGTAATTACGATCAACGTAAATACGCTTTGAGTTTAGTGACGCTCCGCAAAGGACAAATTGCTCCTGAAGACGTCATTCGTCCAATCTATCGGTTGCCCAATAGTATTGAACAACACGTGTTCCACGGACTCGTTGCGCGCGTGTTTGATTTAGGGAGCGAATCACTGACCGAAATCGTGCCAGTACATCTACGCGATAAATATAAATTGCTACCAAAACGCGCGGCATTACAAAAACTTCATTTTCCGCGTAGCTTTGACGATGTTTACGCCGGAATGCGCGTTTATAAATATGAAGAAGCACTCAAATTCAGTATCAAAACCCAACTCATTCGCCGGCAAAACACGTTATTGCACAAAAACGTCAAACCATGGCTGAATGCAAAAAAGATTGCATCATTTATCGAATCACTGCCGTTTTCCTTAAGTGCTGACCAGCAATCGGCGGTACACGACATCATTACGGACATGAAACAGGACACACTGATGTACCGGTTACTTCAAGGTGATGTCGGTAGCGGCAAAACCGCCGTGGCCGCGATTGCTCTGTTTGCCAATTATTTACGAGGTGACCAAGGCGCTTTGATGACGCCAACCGATGCCCTAGCCAAACAGCACTACCTGACACTGTCAAAGTTTTATCAAATGACTGGCATTCGCGTTGGACTGCTGGTCGGCTCGCTTTCAGCCAAAGAGAAGAACAATGTCAAAGAAGCGCTGCTCGATGGTCTTGTCGATGTTGTCATCGGCACGCATGCACTATTTTCAAGCGATGTTATCTATCAATCGCTAGGCCTGGCCATTATTGACGAACAGCATCGTTTTGGAGTATCGCAGCGAAGTTTGCTTTCCAATAAAGGCGCACGCGCCGATTTGCTGTTAATGAGCGCGACCCCGATTCCGCGGACGCTGGCATTGACATTATTCGGCGATATGGATATTACGACCATCAAGCAGTTTCCATTTTCCAAACGATTGGTGAAAACTTCGATTCAAGCAAGCGATGATCAAGCGATTGAACTATTAGTTCGCGCTTCGCTTAAGGAAAAGCGCCAAGTATTCGTCATTGCCCCGCTAATCGATGAAACCGAAAGTTCACTGTTTGCCGCGGAATTGCTTTATGACATGTACGCCGGAAAATATCCGGGCAAGGTCGGACTATTGCATGGGCGCTTAACAAGTGATGACAAAGACGCGGCATTGGCCGACTTCTATATGGGACGGACGCCGATTATCGTTTCAACGACGGTCATTGAAGTGGGCATCGATGTCCCGAAAGCCAATTTGATGATTGTCTACGATGCCCATCGATTCGGTTTAGCCTCGCTTCATCAACTACGTGGCCGCATTGGTCGCGATGGGACACCCGCGCATATGCTGTTAGTTACCGATATCGATAATCCACAAGAACATGCTCGTCTTCAGGTTTTAGCTGCCTTTGATGACGGTTTTTACATTGCTGAACAAGATTTGGCGTATCGGGGACCGGGCGAGTTGATTGGGATTAGACAAGCGGGGCTTCCTTCATTTACTTATGTCGATGTTTACAAGGATTACAAGATGCTGGAATTGGCGCGCATCGATGCCTCCAATCTTATCGATCAGCCTCCAAGTGATGCGCACAAAATTATCAAAATTGCTCAAGATGAGTTGGGCGATACTCCCTACGCCTAAAGCATTCATTTGATTTATCAAATGATATTCGTTATTTTATATATACTGATTTCCCGAGAAATCACAAAGAGGTAATTATGAAAACAATCGTTGTCGATATGATGGGTTCCGATCATGGAACAGCGGCGACCATCGAAGGCGTCAAATTATTTTTAAAACGAAATGATGAGGTGAAACTCATTCTTGTCGGCAATCCTGACGAGTTAGCTCCACTACAAGGAATCGGCGAGATCATTGCCTCAAGCGACATCGTTCCGATGGAAGCTGGAGCAATGGAAGTCATCCGCATGAAAAAGTCATCGATGCTCGTGGCGATTAATACAATGATTGAACGAAATGCCGATGCCATTGTCAGCGCCGGATCGACCGGAGGCTTCTTAAGTGCGGCGACTTTGAAGTTAAAATTAATCGAGGGCGTTGAACGCGCTGCGCTGATGTCGCCCTTTCCAACTGCCATAAGAGGTAAGAAAGCCGTCGTGCTTGACATCGGGGCCAATAATGAGAATAATCCGACCCAGATTGTGCAATTTGCTAAAATGGGCTCGATTTTCGCGCGCAAGATTTATGGCTTAGAACTTCCGAAAGTTTACTTACTTTCTAATGGTTCCGAAGAGAAGAAGGGTTCTCCTGAACTTAAAGAAGCCCATCAATTGCTCAAAGCCGAGTCTTATCCTGGCTTTATGGGTAACGTCGAGGCACGGGAGGCGCTTAATGGCGTCGCCGATGTCATCGTTAGCGGGGGTTTTGCCGGCAATATATTCTTGAAAGGATGCGAAGGTATCTTCGTTTTGATGAATAACCTCATCAAAACCGCCTTCAAACGCAATATCTTTACGAAAATTGGTTATCTACTATCCAAAGGCGGATTTGATGATTTAAAGACATCGCTCAACTATAAAACTTATGGCGGTGCCATGCTTTTAGGCGTCAATGGCGTTGTCGTCAAAGCCCATGGGAGCTCCGATGGATTCAGCTTCTCATATGCACTTGAAGTTGCCCTGAAGATGGCACGAGCCGATGTCGTCAATTTAATCAAAGAAGGTTTAAGTGATGCTACCGGTCACTGAACTGTTACAAAAATTTAATATTATCGGCAAGAATTTTTCGTTGTATGAGCAAGCGTTAACCCATCCCTCATATCATGTCGAGACTGATCAAAAAGGACCTGATTACGAACGGCTCGAGTTTATGGGCGATGCTATTATTTCGCTGGTCGTCGCCGAACTAATATACCGCAAACAGCCTCATTTCGACCAAGGTTTAATGAGCAAAACGCGTGCAAAACTCGTCCAGACGGATAGCTTATTTCGGATTGCCAAGGATTATCGTTTGGCCGATTATGTCAAGATCGGACCGAGCATGTCCCGCGATTTAGT
>DAOSDC010000026.1:0-12662 GCA_035361955.1 Bacilli bacterium | reverse complement strand
GAGTGGTTGCCTTTTTTATTCAGGCTTCATGTTTCACATCAATTGTATAGTTACACGAAGCTTAACGGCAATCGCATTGAAATAATTGACAAACTAGTGAAACATTGCTAATATAGTCAAGCAATAAAAGAATAGAAAGAAGAGGCGCCCGCTTCTCACCTGATTCGGTTCCCGGATAGGTCAAGAGCTAACGGTTTTATACTTAACGGGCGCAGCTTGCACCCGTTTTTTATTAGCAAGGAGGAGATCGTTATAGCTTATTACAACATTCCCGTGCGGCCCGATCGCAAAAACAGCGACTTGGTCAATGAAAACATCCGTTTTCCCAAGATGCTCGTCATCGGACCAGAGGGCGAACAACTCGGCGTCATGATGCGTGATGCAGCGCTGAAAGCAGCAGATCAATATGGTCTTGACCTACTTTGTGTGGCTCCAAACGCCAACCCACCCGTATGCAAGATCATTAACTACGGCAAACACCGTTTCGATCAGCAAAAAAAGCAGAAAGAAGCCAAAAAACACCAGCACATCGTCGAAATCAAGGAAGTGCAGCTGACTCCGCAAATCGGCGAGCACGACATGATGGTCAAAGTCAAAAACGCGCGTCGTTTCTTTGAAGACGGCAACAAGGTAAAAGTCGCCTTGCGCTATCGGGGCCGCCAAATGGCCCATCAAGAAGTCGGCCTCGCGACGATGGACAAATTCATCAGTCTGGTTGAAGACGTCGCCACCGTTGAAAAGAAACCGGCACTTGAAGGTCGGTTGCTCATTGGAATATTAGCAAGCAAGACGAAGAAATAGAGGAACTACCATGCCAAAGATGAAAAGCAAACGCGCTTTAATGAAGCGCATCAAGATTACCAAAAGCGGCAAACTCGTGCGTAAAGCCGCCTACACCGGCCATTTAGCGCCCCGGAAAACAACCAAGCAAAAACGGCACTTGCGCAAACCACGTCAAGTGCATGAAACCGATGTGAAGCGTATTCGCATCTTGATTTCGCAATAGGAGGATAGCACCATGGCCCGAGTCAAAGGTGGAAGCGTCACCAGACAAAGACGCAAAAAAGTTCTTAAGCAAGCAAGCGGCTACTTCGGCAGCAAACACATTTTATTCAAGACTGCCAAAGAGCAAGTCATGCATTCATACCAATATGCATACGATCATCGCCGTAAAGTCAAATCCGATTTCCGGAAACTGTGGATTAAGCGCATCAACGCCGCTTGCCGTATGTGCGACATTTCCTACAGCCAAATGATGCACGGACTTCGTTTAGCCAACATCACAATTAACCGCAAAATGCTTTCCGAACTCGCCATTTCCGATTTTTCAAGTTTTGAAAAACTCGTGACTGACGCGAAAAAGCAATTAGCCAAGTAAATATTGCGCACTAAGAAAAACAAACCCCAACTTGCTGTTGGGGTTTTTCTTTTATATAGCTTCTAATGCCTGACCAACGATTTCGCCGATGGTTGGATGAGGAAAGATAATATGTTTCAGTTTTTCGATGGGAATTTTTTCTTGGATGGCCAATGTCAATAAACTAATTATATTCGATGCTTGATAGCCGATAATGGCCGCTCCCAATAAATACTCCTTATTGATGTCGGTAATCAGTTTGACGAAACCATCGTCGTGGTCAATCACAAACGCTTTTGAATTGGCCCGATACGGCAATTTGAAAGTTAAATACTCAATCTGCAATTGTTTAAGTTGCCCTTCACTATATCCGGTCAGCGCGATTTCCGGCTCCGTGAACATGGCGGAGGGAACGATGTTCGGATAGTATCCGGCATCAACTAAAGCGCGCCCTTGCGCACTGGCCTTATGCGCCAAATACGGCGGTCCTTCAACATCGCCAATTTTAATGACTCCTTTGGGGAGCGCGATGTTAGGAGCCTTGCGGCCCACGGCGACCAAAATGGCATCGGCATGATCAGCGGAATTGCCGTCATTGAAGTTGATGGCAATACCGGATTCGGATTTGACGAATTCAGTAATCAAGACATTGGTTTTTATTGTAAGTGGACGCGTACGAAGCGTCGATAACAACCGGCGCCTAATGTCATCGTCGAAGCCACTTAAAACTTGCGGCTGCGTTTCATAAATCGTAACTTGAGACCCGAGATTCATGAAAATATTGGCCCACTCGAATCCGATGTACCCACCACCGATAATCGCCAAATGCTTAGGCAATGTCGTCAGCGAATAAATGCTTTCGCTGGTATAAACGCCAGCCATGTCCAAACCGATAATACGAGGAACGATCGGTAGCGACCCGGCGGCATAGACAATATGGTCAGCAGTATAAATAGTATCGCCGACTTTGACCCGACTAGCATCTAGCACTTGTGCTTCCCCGGTAAGGACATTGACTCCGTTACGTAGCAAATTGGCAAGCAAATTCTCACTAATGGCAGTTACTTTCGTGAATACTTTCGAAAATAACGCCGGCAAATCGCCGTTAAACGGTTGTGACGAATAATGAATCAGCGCTTTGGTCGGGATGCAGCCTTGATGAAGGCAAGTGCCACCCCATTTGTCTTTTTCGATGAGTAAAACGGATTGATTCGTTTTTCTAAGCGCCAGCGCGGCGTCAGTGCCTGAGGGTCCTGCCCCAATGATAATGAAGTTATATTGATTTGACATAATCGCGATAATTTAGGATTGGATTACGAGCGGCTTTAACCTCGTCAAGACGGCCGACCGGTGTGAAGTGGGGCGCTAGTTTGACGCAGTCTGGTTCTTCAATTGCCTCTTTGGCGATTCGTAACATTAAATCGATGAAATGATCAAGCGTTGCTTTCGATTCAACTTCAGTTGGTTCGACCATGATTGATTGATCGAATAAAAGCGGGAAATAAATAGTCGGTGCATGAACGCCAAAATCAAGCAATCGTTTGGCAATGTCAAGCGTTTTAATACCCGTGGATTGATCAATCAAACCATTAAATACGAACTCATGCATATAGTGAGCATCAATTGGAAGGTGATAAGCGTGACGAAGTTTTTCTTTAACGTAATTGGCGTTTAAAACGGCAAGTGGCCCAATCGCATTAAGCTCGCGACCAAACGATTTCAGATAGGCATAGGCTCTTACAACGACGAGGAAGTTACCGAAGAAACCACCGATTTGTCCAATCGAATCGCCATCGCGTTCGATGATGTATCGATCGTTTTTCAAAACGATACGGGGATGCGGTAATAAATGGGCGAGATGACCTTTAACGCTGACGGGACCACTGCCCGGTCCGCCGCCACCGTGGGGCGTCGAAAAAGTTTTATGCAAATTCATATGCATAATGTCGAAACCCATATCACCTGGCCGGGCCACGCCCAGCAGTGCGTTAAGGTTAGCGCCATCGTAATAAAGCAAGCCGCCAATTCCGTGAACGAGTCGGCTGATTTCCAAAATGTCGGTTTCGAATAATCCAAGCGTATTCGGATTCGTTAGCATGATACCGGCGACTTCTTCACTTAACACGGCTTTCAATGCTTCAATGTCCACGAGTCCTTGTGGCGTTGATTTGATCGTCACGCATTCATAGCCAAGCATAGCCGCGGAAGCCGGATTAGTCCCATGGGCACTGTCGGGAATAATCATCTTGGTTCGTTTCGAATCACCGCGACGTTCATGATACGCTTTCATAATCATCAAACCAGTCAGTTCGCCATGGGCGCCCGCAAATGAATTCAGCGACGTCGCATCCATGCCGGCGATATGTGATAGCATCTTGGCGGTATCATCGTATAGTTTTAACAGCGGTTGTAGTGTCGTTTCGTCTTGAAGCGGATGAATGTTCCGGAAGCCAGGTTGCGAGGCGGCTTCATCGTTAATTTTCGGATTGTATTTCATCGTGCACGAACCAAGCGGATAAAACCCTGTTTCGATACCAAAGTTCAATTTGCTGACGTTGGTGTAATGTCTAACGACGTCAAGTTCACCGACTTCAGGAAGGCGTGGCGCTTCTTGACGAAGCAGTTGATCGGGATAAATCTTTGTTAAATCAACCTTATCAATACCGGTTTCCGCCAGCGTATAACCAATGCGACCAGGCACCGATAATTCAAATATCAGTTTATCGTATTTCATCGTGGCACTCCTTAATCGCATTGACGAAGGCGTCGATGGTTTGTTTGCTCATTTTCTCGCTGGCGTAAAATACAGTGCGATGCTCGCCAAGGGGCATGCCGCCTAAATAACCGCGTTTGATTAGTCTTTGATTCAGCTCAATGATTGGCCCGACATAATCAAGCGTTGTTTCAAACGCGAAGTGCTGTTTGAATGGCTGTGTGAATAACTGTGTCTTAATCAGTTGCTCGTGCAAATACCTCGTGGCAGAAATCGTCGATATGGCTACTTGTCGTAACCCCGTCTTTCCAAGCGTGACCGCATAAATGGTGGCCTGCAGCGCCATCAGTGATTGATTCGAACAAATATTGCTATTGGCTTTTTCACGTCGAATGTGTTGTTCGCGTGCCTGAAGCGTCAAGACATACGAGCGTTGCCCGCGATTGTCGAGCGTAATGCCACAAATACGGCCAGGCATCTTCCTGACGTATTTATTAATGGTTGCCAAATAACCGACATAGGGACCACCAAAACTGAGGGGAATCCCTAAACTTTGAGCTTCGCCGCAGCAGATGTCGGCGCCAAATGAGGCAGGTTGTTTAAAAACACTTAGTGCCAGCAAATCAGCATAAGCGATTAACAAAGCGCCTGATTGATGAACAAGTTGCTGAATATCTTGATAATCAGCAATGATGCCGTATCTGTTAGGATAAGCGACTAAAAACGCCGCAAAAGGCGTTTTTGATAGTTCCGTTAATTGATTAAAGTCAAGTTGCCCATCACTCGTAAAAGAAATTAAGTCGATGGCTACGCCGCGAAAATGTGCGTATGTTTTAATCGTTTCAATCACATGGGGTAACAAATCCGAGGCCACGAGAATACGGGAAATACCAGTCACATTGACGGCCATCATCATGGCTTCGGCGGCGCTAGTTGCTCCATCATACATCGAGGCATTAGAAACATCGAGGCCCGTAAGTTCGCACACAATCGATTGGAACTCAAAAATATATTGCAACGTACCTTGGGCGACTTCGGGTTGATATGGTGTGTAAGATGTTAAAAATTCTTGTCGTGAAGCAATGGCGTCGATAATCGCTGGACGTTCATGATCGTAGCTACCAAAGCCGCGAAAAGGAACGAGCACTTGGCCACCAGAACGGGCCATCAAATCGCGAATTTGTCCATCGCTAAGAGGAGCATCACTCGTATAAGCGTCATGAAAACGCACTTGTTGCGGCAGGTGCGTGAACAGGTCTTCGATTGAACGAAGACGCAGCGAAGCGAGCATCGCGCTTACTTCTTCGCTCGTATGCGGTAAATAACGGTGCATATGCTATTTAGCAATTTTCTCGTAGGCTTCGAGCGTTAACAAATGCGACAAATCGATTGGTGACGCCACTTCGATTTTAATCAGCCAAGTATTCAATGGATCTTTATTAATCGTTTCTGGATGATCAAGTAAAGCATCGTTGACGGCAATGACTTTGCCGCCGATTGGAATGTTTAGTTCCGACGCCGCTTTGACACTTTCGATGGCGCCGAATTCATCTCCGGCGCTAAAGGTGTCGCCGACGCTTGGCAAATCGACGAACACGACATCGCCTAAACTGTGCTGGGCATAATCGCTAATGCCGACAAGTGCCTCCTTACCATCTACTTTTACCCACTCATGGGTGTTAGAAAAACGTAGTTCTGCCATAAATATCTCCTTGTTGTTTACCTTTTGTATTTTTTATCCATGAAGATTGTGTCTCTGACAACCGCTGGTACGGGAATATTGCGAATCATAATATCGACATTCGTCCCGATTTGTGCATATTTGGTGTCAAGTAGCGCCAGCGCTAACGGTCTTTGATGACCCGAAAGCAAATATCCGGTCGTCACGCGCCCGATTTTTTGATGGTCGGCATAGACCTCATAATCGGCCCGAGCAATTCCGCGTCCAATTACTTCCAATCCGACAAGGCGTCGAGTCGGTCCCGCCTCAAACTCGGTTTTTAATGCCTGTTTTCCAATAAATTCTTTTTCAAATTTCACCGCAAATTTAAGGCCGGCTTCAAGCGGTGTCGTATTTTCATCGATCTCGTGACCATATAAAGATAACGCTCCTTCAAACCGCAGTGTGTCGCGGCAACCTAGGCCACACGGAGTCACGTGCCGCTCTTGAATGAAGTAATCCCAAAGTTTCGCGACTGTATTGGGATCGGCATAAATTTCATAACCATCTTCACCCGTATATCCCGAGCGCGATATAAGCACTTGAGCACCTTCAAAATCAGCAGTGGCATACTGCATGAAGCGCAATTGAGCGTATTGGGATCCGAATTTATCAATCATCAGCGCTTCGGCATCAGGACCCTGAAGCGCCAATTGGCCATAACGGTCTGAGGCGTTATCGATGATGACGTCATAAGCGTGTGATTGGATGCGAATCCACGCCTCGTCTTTGGCGACGTTTGAAGCATTGACAACTAAAAGATATTCATCTTCCGCAAGTGGATAAACGAATAAATCATCAAGCACAAATCCCATTTCGTTACATAGCAAACCATAAACGGCTTTCTCGGATCGCCCAAGTGGCACAATGTTGGTTACCAACTGGTTGACAAGGGCATGGCTCTCGGGCCCTTTGATGAATATTTCTCCCATATGGGAGACGTCAAACAAACCGACTGATTGTCGAACGGCTTGGTGCTCAGCGGTAATCGAAGTGTATTGCAATGGCATCAAAAATCCCGCGAATGGGACCATTTGCGCCCCGAGACGTACATGCTGGTCGTATAAACTCGTTTTGTTCATAGATGCTCCTTGATAATAAGCAGCGATTATTTTTGATTAAGTTGCGCGTTGATTTTTTTCAACAAATTGCCGGCTTCCAAATAAGATTGCTGAAATGAACCGGCCAAAAATGAGGCTTCGGCCATCGAAAGGAGTCGATGATAATCGGTTAGCCGGTTACGATCGCGATTGGCATGGATGATGGCACTTTCGGCGAGCTGCGCCGTCGATAGTTCTTTATCAATCCGAACCAGCAATTGTTCACCGCCCGTCTTCAAATTGTCGACATGGGTTTCGATGACCCCAATGTCAATCGGCAACACCTTGAGCGTTTCCGAAATAATCGTCAAACTATGGTAATAATCGTCAAATTTTGGCAGTAGTTCCCCAGAAATTGCATCAATATCAAGTTCAAAGAGCTGGTGCTCGGCGATTTTAAACTTAACGTAATATGTATTGACTAATTGGTAGGCTTCGTTGGATTTAGCCTTCAAGGAAGCCAAATATTGGTTGAACTCGGCAATCAATTTGAGGGCGCGCTCATTTTCTTCTTTCAATACTTTGATAATATCGACTTGAAGTGAATACGGTTGTCTTGTCGCCGATAAAACGAGGGTATCGAGCCCGCGTTTGGTCATGTTCATTTTTGAAATGAGTTGGCGGATTGTTTCGATGCTATCGCTTTGGGCAGCGCCAAGCACATAATATTGTTTTATTTGAGGTAGCGTTGAATTAAGTTTGATAAAGTTGCGTTCGATTTGATTGACGGCATCGTAAGTCGGTTGATAATCTTTCTCAAATTGAATTTTTGCTTCTTTTTCCTTGTCGAAATCGCCATAGAACTTTTCAATTTTTCCGATGTTAGCTCGAAGTTTTTCCGAGACTCCGGTAATGTCGAGATTCGCCATTTGAGTCGTTAAAACGGCTAATTCGTCTTGAATTTTGTCGATTGTAACATTGAGCATCAAATGATGGATGGGAAATTGCTTTTTGACCATGCGCTCACTTTCTTCGCGCAAGCTGTGAATCTTTTCGGGAATAATGCGTTCAATCATTACGCAAAGGCTCGGTGCTTCGCGAATGACATCTTCGACTTGACGTGCCAATCGTTTCAGTTTGGCAATCAGCATACCAGCCTCGCCATAATCGGCGATTTCGATCAATTCATCGACTTTTTTAAGGTTGATGTCGATATTGGTAAACAATCGGTCAAACGATTTTTCAATTAGTGACAATTCCGTTTGATGGACGCGGTAATTATCTTTTAAGCGTCGCACTTCTTCCTTGATGCCAAAGGCGAGGCCGCGGGCGTCTTCTTCCGACTTCATGACTTTCTCAAGGTCCAAACTTAGTTTAGCAACGGCCTTTTCGAAATTGGTAACCACGACGCGCGTCGGTTCGTAAAGCGAAGCAAACCCTTTGTTGTTTTTATTGTCGAGCATCGTGCGAAGACTATTAATCGATTGGCTGACGGAACTTAAATATTCATCCTTAATCTTGTCATATCGGGTGGCAAAATCGTCGTGAATCGGCACATATAAAATATTGCGATTGGCAATCGAAGCCAAGCGATCGATAATCGAGTGGGCATGGCTCATGAAAAGGGCGTGACTATGTTCGTAACGCTTCTCAAGATCGGCTAGGTGGCGGTTGGGAAAAAGCATTGGTTAACCTTCTTTGTTATTTTATCACGAATCGATGTCGGAATTACTGCTTTGTTACAATATCAATCATACTAAATTACCCCGTTATATAAAAGAATTTTATATAGCTAAACCCCTTTTCATTGACATCGTTGCAGTTAATCGGTATATTAATAAACGCATGTTAGCAGCAGGTCGATACGATCCGTCTGACGTCGCAACCAATGGGATAAAGTAACCGAAGCTCTAAGGCGAAATATTAATTGCGACACCCGGGACGCGGAATCACCCCCTTTGCTATGAGTGCAGTGTAAAGGAGAACACAAATGAGATTTACTGGATCCGATTGGAAACGATCGCGCCGCTTGGGCTTTTCGACGCTCGAGACTGGCAAAGAACTGACGCGCCGCCCGTTTGGCCCTGGTCAACACGGCAACGCCCGCAAACGCAAACCGTCTGAATACGGCAAGCAACTCGTCGAAAAACAAAAACTACGCTTCATGTACGGCGTCAACGAACGGCAATTCCGTCGTTTATTCAACATCGCCATCAAACGCGAAGAAGTCACTGGTCTGGCGTTCATGCAAGTATTGGAATCGCGACTTGACAACCTCGTCTACCGCATCGGTTTCGCCCGCACGCGGAAGATGGCGCGTCAACTCGTCAATCACGGACACGTAACCGTCAATGGTAAGAAAGTTGATATCCCAAGCTATCTTTGCAACATCAACGATACGATTGCCGTTGCTGAGAAAAGTAGCGATTTAGTAGCCATCAAAGGGTCGCTAGATTCATTCGCTTCGACTGTCGCTTATGTATCGGTCGATAAGGAAAAGCTCGAAGGCAAATTCCTCCGGCTGCCAGAACGAAGCGAACTTCCACAAGATATCGCCGAATCGTTCATCGTCGAATACTACAACCGCTTATTGTAATCACATTAGAACATAGAGCAAAAAAACGAGACACCGAATTATCGTGTCTCGTTTTATTTTAGTGTTTTTGTTAGGGTTAACGGTGGCTCGCCAAATAGTAATTTTTCTTGCCGCGACGAATCACGGTGTATTGATTGAATAAGCCATTGGACCCAGCGACCATCATGTTCACGTCGGTGATCACTTCGCCGTTTAGCGAAACCGATCGACCGGTAATGAATTCGCGCGCTTCGCGTTTGCTTGTGGCCGCCCTCAAGGCGATGAGAAGGTCAACCAAACTTAACGCTGGCGGTACTTCAACCGTCAAAGAACCCAAAGCATCCTCAAGTTGCGATTTAGACAATCGACGGATTTCTCCGGAAAATAAAATATCGCTCATCGAAACGGCTTCGTCAGCGGCCGCTTCGCTATGGACGGTTTTCACGACTTCGTAGGCTAAACGTTTTTGTGCCAGGCGCAAATGCGGTGCCTGTTGATGTTGCTCGGCGATTGCTTCGATGTCTTCCTTTGATAAGAATGTAAATACTTTCAAATAGCGGATGGCATCGGCATCTCCCGTATTAATGAAATATTGATAAAGCTTATAAGGCGACGTTTGATTGGCGTCGAGGAACAGCGCCCCTTCTTCCGATTTTCCAAATTTGCGACCATCACTTGTCGTGACAAGTGGCGCGGTGAATACGGCCAGTTGCTCATTGTCGCTACTGACTTTGCGAATCAATTCCAATCCTGAGGTAAGGTTGCCCCATTGATCGGAACCCCCGACTTGAATCCGGCACCCATATCGTTTGTATAACGTCAGAAAATCAATCGATTGTAAAATCATGTAACTGAACTCAGTATAGGATATACCGGCTTCCATGCGATTGCTGACGACTTCTTTACTAAGCATATAGTTGATTGTGAAAAATTTGCCATAATCACGTAAGTAATCAAGCATTGCCAAGGTCGAGAGCCAATCATAATTGTTGACGAGCAATCCTTTTGAGGTGTCGCGCAAATTGATGAATCGCTCAAGTTGTCCGCGAATTGCATTCGTGTTGGCGCGCAAATCGATATCGTTAAGCAAGTTGCGTTCCTTGTTTTTGCCGCTGGGATCACCAATCATTCCCGTTGCTCCACCGACAACGGCGATGACACGGTGTCCCGCTTGTTGCAAACGCATCAATAACGAAATCATGACAAAATTACCTAGGTGCATGCTGCTGGCACTAGGATCGAAGCCACAATAAATCGTCTGGGGAGTCGCCAGCAATTGTTTCAATGTGTCAACGTTGGACACATCTTTGAGTAAACCCCGATATTCAAGTTCGTCGTAAAGTTGCATAATTTCCTCCAATTAAATAGAAAAACGTCCGCTAAGGACGCTTTCACGTGGTACCACCTTAGTTGCCGCATACGGCCACTCATTGTGCGAGATAACGCATCGCGCGGCGCGCTTTCGCGCACATGCTCCCAAGGGTAATTCCCAACGTTACCTTACACCTAATGTAACTCGCTTGTGATGGTACTAAATCTTGTTCGTAGCCTAAATATTATAGCCTATAAGGCTAAAATTGGCAAATTTCAGTATTTGGTGCTGTCGCGTTTGACATACACCGATTCGAATTTAAAGGTACGTTCTTTTAGTTCGTCTCCCATTAAATCGGTCATCATCTGCATGGCTTTGCTGCCGACTTCCTTCAAATCGATATGGAGCGAAGAAATGTGGGGCCGCAGGATACTAGCATATTTGGTTCCGACAATCGACAAAACTTCAACATCTTCAGGCACGCGCAATCCCGAGTCGATTGCAGCGTTAATGACCGCGGCCGCGAGCGAGTCGCGATGGGCGAGGAAAAAGCCCGATCGTGTCGATTTGAAGATTTCCATGAAATCGGCATATGTTTGGCGATAACTGTCTTCAATGCTGTAAATACCATAACCGCGCATCGCCGCCACATGCGTATCGACGAAAGCCCGTTCAATCCGTTGGAGCAATCTTCCAGAATGATGAAGATGCAAGAAATACATTTTCTTATCGCCCTTATCAAAATACTCGTTGATGACCGACCGAATTTCGTGTTCGTAACCAAAGTTAATCGAGCCGATGCGTTCATCGTTGATATTGTTGTTAATGACCACGAGCGGAATCTTGTAGGAGCTCAGTTTGTTGAGTTCGTCAACGTCGAGTTCATCGTCAAAGATAATCGCGCCGTCAACATGTGATGTGATGACTTTCTCAACCATTTGTAGGGCGTCATCTTTGGAATGGTTGGTCACAAAAAGCGTTAATTGATATCCTTTTAGTTTGGCTTCATCGGACATCCCATTGAGCATGTTGGCAATATACACATAATTGGCGTTAGGAATGACAATACCAATGTTGGTGGTTCGATTGGTCGCTAACCCGCGTGCCAAAGCACTTGGTTTGTAACCGAGCCGTTGAATCGTTTCTTGCACGCGTTTTCTTGTTTCTTCGGTAACGTTGTTATTGTGGTTGATGACACGCGAAACAGTCGCCAATGAAACACCACTAGCCTTCGCAACTTCATAAATCGTCACGCGATCTTTGATATTTTTCATAAATGAATACCCCCAGAATGATTATTTTCATTCTAACAGGTAAATTTTCGTATCACAATGAAAATGACTGAAAATTTAATAAAAATCAATCGATCGGAAATGGTACTTTTTCAAGCCGCGGATTTGCGATTTCACGACGGCCGACTTTTGCTTGTGCTTTACCATCAAGACGGACCAAATCTCCAGTGAAATTTACGATTAAAGGGACGAGGGAGCCACCAACACCATACATATCCACTGGTGTTTTAGCTTGTTCAAATTCCGCGATTTTTTGAGCGGTGAAGCCGCTACTAACGATGATTTTTACTTGGGGGAAGCCGGCTTGATCGAGTGCTTCCCTCAAACCGAAGACAAGTTCTTTACAAACGCCATGGGCATCAAAACCCGATGTATCCTTATCATCGAAATAGCGATCGATCAAAGACATCGATGTGTCGATTCGAACAGCGGCAAGACTACCCTTTAAATGACGGGCTAGCATCACGCTATCGGTGACAACATCGTTGTTGTAATCAATTAAAGCGGTTATCGGGTCGTTGGGAAATGTTTTGTGATACAATTCAGCAGCTTTTATTATGTCTCCATCGCATATTTGTATCAGGGCATGCGGCATTGTGCCCATGCCTTTACCACCCCACCAAAGCCCTTGCGCATCTGTGCTAACTTTCCTG
>DAOSDC010000025.1:0-12991 GCA_035361955.1 Bacilli bacterium | reverse complement strand
CGAAGACAAAAACGATCCCCAATACGAGATGTGCCAAAAAAACATGGAAGTGCTTCAATCGTTTAAAGACGACGAGGGCCGGCCATTGACAATTTCGACGATGGTTTTCCCATCACGCTTGGTCTATTCCTCCGAAGATGAAAGCCAAACGGTCGACGAGGTCGAAACCTCGGTGCCACGCCCAGCCAATAAGCGGCTCGTGGCTAGTTATATCAATTTTTATGTAACTAACAAGGCCATCATTATGCCAGCTTTTAAACTTCCGTCTGATGAGGTTGCTAAACAAACACTCCAGCAATTGTTCCCAGATCGAGAAATTATTCCAATTTATTCGCGCGAAATTTTGTTAGGGGGTGGCAATATCCATTGCATTACCCAACAAATTCCCCAAGGAAAAACCAACGATGAACGTTAAAGTCGCCGCGATTCAAATGGCGATGAGCTGGGATCAATCGCGCAATTTGGCCGAAGCTGAACGTATGGTACGTGATGCCGCTAGTGAAGGTGCTCAAATTATTCTTTTACCAGAACTTTTCATGACTCCGTATTTCCCACAATTAGAAAAATACGAATATTTTGAACTGGCATCTTCATTTGAAGATAGCGTTCCTGTCAATCATTTCAAGCGAATTGCCAAGGAATTGGGCGTTGTTTTGCCGATCTCATATTTCGAGAAAGCCGGCAATGTTTTCTATAACTCGCTGGCGCTGATTGATACCGATGGGGCGATACTGGGTAATTACCGAAAAACGCATATTCCCGATGGGCCAAGCTACGAAGAAAAATTTTATTTTACGCCCGGAGATTCCGGTTTCCAAGTTTTCAAAACGAAATTTGGCCGAGTCGGCATCGGTATTTGCTGGGATCAATGGTTCCCTGAAACGGCACGCATCCTCGCGCTTAAAGGCGCAGAACTCATTTTTTATCCCACGGCAATCGGGAGCGAACCGACGTTGCCGATTGATTCGTGCGCCCATTGGCAAAATGCCATGAAAGGCCATGCCGCGAGTAATTTAGTGCCCGTGATTGCCGCCAACCGCGTTGGTACGGAAACCGATGGAGCATCAACGATGACGTTTTATGGTTCTTCTTTCATCGCTGATGAAACCGGAGTAATCACCAAACAACTCGACCGCGATGAAGTCGGTTATATTTTAGCTACTTTCGATCTGAAAAAAATCGAAAAATATCGCTATGCTTGGGGTGTATTCCGCGACCGACGCCCGAATATGTATCACGACATTTTAAAAAAATAATTTATTGATTGAAATTGATTAAAAACAATTCGAAGCCATAGAAGCGGTCGATCTGGCCGCTTTTTATGTTGAAGTCAAGTTCATATAAGCGGTCGAGTATCGATAACAATCTTTGTTCACCCATCGTTTTTTGGCTATTCAGCGCCAGTTTGACACGATACTCGTGAATGCCCAGATGTTTAGCAATGTCGATTTGGCCCATTCCTTGCATCGAAAGATAGTAGACTTTGAGCATTAACCGAAATTGACGAGCCAAAAGCGAGATGAGCATGACTGGTTCCTCGGCATGCGTTTTTAAATCGCGAAAAATGGCCAATGCTTCATCAATCTTGCCCTTGACGAGCGCATTGGACAAGGCAAAAGAATTTTCCTCGATTGGGCGCGAGACGAGCGCTTCGACGACATCAAGCGTGACATGATCGGTATTTAACATGAGCTTTTGAGCTTCTGATACAAACAAGGTGGCGTCGGATTGGACACGGACGACTAATTCATTAATGGCGCTGGCATCGATTTTTACGTCATGCTTGGCAAAATAGCGCCGGACGTATTCGGGCCAAGTGGCAGCATCGATATCAGTCAACTCATAAATCATGGCTTTGCTTTTAATGATCTTTCCGATATCGCTTTTGGTGTTGAATGTGGCCGCACATAATGTGAAAACGAGATCGGTTGATTCGCTAGGATGTTTTAAATATTCAATCAATTTATCGTAATTTTGATCTTTTTCAATCTTTTCTTTCGGCTTTGATGGAAGCAGGAAATACGCATCGTCGACGACAACCATTTTTCGTTCATAACCAAGTGGCATGCTCACAGCGTCAGCAACGATGTCTTGAACTAATGTTTCTTTCGCATTGTAGCGCACGTAACTAAAATCATCGACGACTGGCAATTGCTCTTTGACGAGCTTGGCGAGACGCGTTTTGATCATCAAGGCTTGTTTTCCGAATAAGAGGTAGATCATTGCTAGTCATATTTTACATCAGCGTGCCCAATAATTGTATTTAATCGTCCCTTCTATGTCCGTGCGTCGAACCGTGACATCGTGGGCTAGAAGACGGTTGATGACGTCGTGATGGGGATGTCCGTAGTTATTGCGTCCCACCGAAATGATGGCCTCTTTTGGTGTTGTATGACTAATAAACGCATCCGAGGTTGAAGTAAGTGAGCCATGGTGCCCGATTTTGATATAATCACAGTCTAAATGCGGATACCGCCCGATGATGTCTTGTTCAACTTCCAGTGGTGCATCACCCATCAACAACCACTCATGCCCGGCAAGGTTAAATGAAAGCACCAGCGAGCTGAGATTGGCATCGTCTAATTCGTGTCGATGATTCAAATTGTGAAAAGTCAATCCACCTAGCGTCATCGGAAAACGCGACGGTTCCTTTATTAGTTGATGGATGGGGAAATTTGCAGTCAATGATGTCAAGGCACCGGAATGGTCATAATCATCATGGCTGATGATCACGGCGGCAAGCTCACTGACGCCATGACGCTTGAAATAAGGAATTAAGCTGGTGCTGGCAATATCGACAGACAAAGATCCACCGGTATCGACAAGAATCGCCGTTTTCCGATTTTTAATCAAGATGGCATCGCCTTGCCCGACATTGATGAATGATATCGAGGCTTCATAAAGATTTTGAATCGGTAACATCGCTAAAACGATAAAAGTGGCGCAGGCGTAAACTCCGACGTTAAAGCGATGGGTAAATTTCAGTCTGCCGATATAAAAGCAGAGAAATAACAGACTCAAATAAAAAGTAACTGCTAAAACAGACCACATCCTGAAGTGCAATTCTATTTGCACAAACTGACTCAATTTAATGATGCTTTCTGAAGCCCGCACGAGCGGAAGCGATACCATCGGTAACGGCCAGATGTAAAGCTGCAACAAACCAAGTGTCAACAACCAGCCATGAATCGTCACTAACGGCACAAATAACAACACACCGATTAAGTTAATCGTTCCACTTGTTATCACTAGGTATGGCAACAGGAATAACCAAGGAACAAACCTTATGAATATTCGTTTAAATGCACCTGTTCGAGATTTATGCAAGCGTAGCAAATATAGACATGTTGCTAAGCCAAACGATAGGTAAAAGCCGGGACTATTTACTATATATCTACTAAATAGCAACATTATTATTCCCACATGGCCTTTTTTAATCCAATATACATTTACTTGACTAGGTTTAGGTTTATAAACGAGATTGATGACGCCTGATAAAATAACGCGCCATATGGCAATGGCAGATGGATTGAACATTAACCACGGGACCAATGTCAAAAACGCGTATTTACGTGCCTTCTTCTCATTCATAAAACGGATTAGTATTGTCTCGATAATCCGCAAATGACCATAAATCACCATGCCTGAAGCACTAAGCAAATGTACCAGATTGGCCTGTTCAAATTGCATTATTGTCGCTGTTTGATAATCGCGACGATTGAATAATATGGCACCCAGATAAGTTGCGCTATCAGCGTCAAATCTTGCTAGAAACTGTATTTGACGCCATCGGAATCGTAACGGCAGCATAAATTTATCTTCGATGACAAACACTCGCAGTTCGTTAGTCACACCACGTCCGACTAAATACGTTTGGAAATCAAATTGACCTTCGACATGGTAAAACTTAATCGGGGCTAGCTGCCCATTGATGTGCAAAAAGTCTCCGATTTGATAAGGATGATTTTTGATTGATACATAATATCGATTCAAGCCGTGCTGAACGAGCAGGTAATTGTCTTTCGCATCGATTACGATATATGTGTTAGCTCGTTCCATATTTGGACTGGGTGTCGTCATATATTTACTGATAAATCCAAATAGCAGCCATATACATATTGTTACCGTGATTTTGATTCCGTATCTAACAAACACGAAAGCAACAATTGCGCTTGCAAATAACAAAGTCCAAATATTGGCGTTAAACGACAATAATATACCAAGATATAAACCAGTAAAAGCCGCAAAAGGATTATTCGAGCGTAATATAGTTTTTAATTTTTTCAAATGTTGCGTTGCCGATACCAGACACTTGCTTGATTTGCTCAAGGTATGAATAGCTACCATGTTGTTCGCGGTAACCGACGATAGCTGCGGAAATCGTCGTACCGACGCCGCTAATCACCAACAAGTCTTCTTTGGTGCCCGAATTGATGCCGACTTTGGGATATGGGTAATCGCCACAAATATCGTCTTCGGCATATAATGGGGCAATGTAGTAGCTCATGGCGTTAACAATAAGGCAATCAAGGGTATAGGCGCGTTCGTCAGCGTTTTCGGTCACGCCGCCCGCTTTTTCGATCAAATCACCTAGTTGATCACCTTCGTCCATGGCATAGGTGCCGGGACGCAACACCTGTCCGGAAATCGAGGCTGAAAAGTAAGCTCCGGCACTGGATTGTAATGCTACCGAGTTAGCGTTGATGTTCGGGTCAAGACTTAACAAAATAATTAGTGTCGTGATTGTGAAAATAATGACGGCTATCATAACTTTATACATAAAAAATCACCTCACTTTCTAATAGCGAGGTGATTTGATATTTGTCGATACTAGTCTTGATTATTCTATTTTAAGAATTTCGACTGAATATGGTTTTGGGGCTTTCACAAGCACTTTGTCGCCAACATGACCACCAATGATGGCGATGCCTAGCGGTGAGACGTTACTAATCGTGGCGTTGGATGGATCTGTTTCGTGGGTGCCGACGATTTTAAATGTCATTTCCTTATCGGTGCCTAAGTGTTTGATGGTGACTGTGCGGCCAAACGAGACGACTTTGCTGCTCGTGGTCGAGTTTTCGATAATCGTGGCCGCTGAGAGAATGTCTTCCAATTGGCGAATGCGCAATTCAACATCTGACTGCCGGGCTTTTGCGGCATCGTAATCGGCGTTTTCCGATAGATCGCCAAGTGAACGGGCGAATGATAGTTGCTCGATTACTTCCGGACGCACGACGTCGATGAGATGGCGCAATTCAGCGTTTAATTTTTCAGCGCCTTCGCGCGTTAATACTACTTTTTCGATTTCCATAAATATATCCTTCGTTTTATTCGTATGTATTTTAGCAACATCGGGTGCTAAATACCACATATTTATCTTGTTTTGCTAGTTGTTTTCATTGTTTTGGTTTCCATGGTATAAACTATAAACGTTATATGAAAAAGCGAACCTCTTTATTCAAACTATTTATGACATTTCTAAAAATCGGACTATTCACGTTCGGTGGTGGCTATGCAATGATTCCTTTGATACAGCGAGTTGTCGTTGAAGACGAAGGCTGGCTCACATATAAAGAAATGCTCGACATCATCATCGTCGCCGAATCCACGCCCGGTCCGATATCTTTGAATATGGCCACGTTCGTGGGTTACCAGCGGCGCGGGGTGCTTGGGGCGGTCTTTGCGACACTTGGACTTGCCGTGCCGTCGGTCGTGATTATCACGGTGATTGCCTTGTTTTTTGATGAAATCAAACAAAATTCAATTATCTCAGGCGCTTTATCCGGCATCAAAACGGCGATTGTCATACTCGTGACAGGTGCGTTATTCAAATTGATGAAATTACTTCCAAATGACGCAAAAACATTCATCGTCATTGGTCTTTTGACGGCTTTGATGTTCGCACTCGACATGTTCGGAATTGCCGTCAGCGGTATCTTATTCATCTTAGGAGCGGCCGTGCTTGGTTTATTATGGCACGGACTGCGTCATTACCTCCAAAAGCGAGGTCCATCGAAATGATTTATCTCGAACTGTTCCTCGTGTTTTTCTCGATTGGTTTGTTCACCTTTGGCGGTGGTTATGCTATGGTTCCGATTTTAAAGATGGAAGCCTTGTCGCGTGGTTGGATGAGTGAAGCGACATTCATCGATTTCATTTCGATTTCCGAATCAACACCCGGACCTCTTGCTTTAAATATGGCAACATTCATCGGCACGGAAACCGGTGGTATCATCGGAGCATTGGTGGCCACGCTTGGCATGATTCTTCCCTCGCTAATCATCATCATGCTCATCGCCGCATTTTTCCAAACGGCGTTAAAACACCCGCTGACCCAAGCGGCGTTATCGACCATTAAACCGGTCATCATGGCGTTGATTGCAACGACGATATTATTCTTACTCAAGAATTTATTATTTCCTGCAGTCAGTGTTTATACACTAGAAACGCTCGATTGGCGCCATTTGATCTTATTAATCGATTTGGGCACGCTTTATTTCGGTTATCGAAAATTAAGAAAAAAGCCGCTCCATCCGATGATTCTTATCGGTGTTTCGGCTTGTTTGGGTATTTTGATATTCAGTTTTTAATCGTCGACTGCTTCATTTTCATCAAGAAAATGTTCTAAAATCGCACTAATTTTTTCGTATTCGTCTCCTTCAAGGTCGAATAGTTCGCCACTATCATCGTAGCGGGAAGCTAAAACGTCGTCGGGATTGTTCTGATCGAAGTAGAGTACGTATGTTTGCAAAGTGTCAGGATCTTCATACGTAAAAAGAATTTCCATCATCACTTCTGTGCCATCTTCTTTAATAATTAGGATTTGGTTTTCTTTACTGAATTCCATGTTACTTGCTCCTTTGCATATATGACTCTAAAATCAAAACCGCGGCCGCGCTATCGATAACCTCGCGGCGATGGGAAGCCTTTAGTTCGGCGCCAATCATCATCTTGTTGGCCATCAGTGTCGTCAGCCTTTCATCGACGAGTTCCAGTTTTATATTAGGATATTCCAGTTCGAACTCGCTTTTGAAACGCAGTACCGATTCCGATCGCTCAGAGGATGCGCCCGACATGTGCAGTGGGTAACCGATGGCAATCGTCGCCACTTGTTCTTGATCTGCCAATTGCCCCAAGTATCGTTTGGCGCTTTGGTAATCGCCACGAGGGAAACGAAACGTCGCCAGCGGATGTGCGGCTAGACCGAGTCTGTCGCTAATTGCTAATCCCAGCGTCTTCGTACCTAGGTCAACGCCGATAATACGTGGTTTCATGCCAAAGAATCCTTAAACAATCGGGCTGCGACGTCAAATTTTGTTTTGTCTTTACCTGCTCCAAAAGCAGTATCAGGGCGGCCACCGCCGGAACCTGCCATTGTCGCGGCCACAAGTTTCACCAAATTGCCAGCCTTGTGCCCTTGGCTCAAAAACGAGGGTCCTAGATAGACGACTAATGGTATTTCATCGTGATTGCCCCCGGCTAATAAAAACGCCGATTGGGGTATGCGCGACTTTAAATCATCGGTAATTTTCACTAAAGTCTCGCGGTCAGTACCTTCGAGATAAACTGTCAGTATCTTACCGAGCCGACTATCTTCAAATTGTTCAAGCAACGCTTTAGCAGTCATTACTGCTTGCTTTTGAAGCAGTCCCGTGACGCGACTATGTAATTCGATCAGTTCGCCTTGCATTGCTTTGACACGGTCGGATACCTCAAAAATCGAGGAAGCTTTCAATTGGTCTCGCACTTTCATGAACAATTTCTCGCGGTGCTTCAACAATTCATAAGCGGCATAACCCGTCCTGGTTACAATCCGGCGGATGCCCGCGGCAATTGATTCTTCGCTTTCGATAGCAAAAACACCGATGTCGCCTGTTTGTTGGACATGCGTTCCCCCACAAAATTCCTTGCTGATGGAACCAAATGTGATGATACGTACGATTTCGCCATATTTTTCGTCAAACGGAGATATGGCCCCCGATTGTTTCGCTTCATCGATATTCAAAATGTCGATTGTGCGAGGGGCATTAGCTTGAATGTATTGGTTAACGAGTGCTTCAATGCGTAGCAAGTCTTCTTCGACTACTTTGCCAGGATTCGTGAAGTCGAAACGACCATATTCATCGCATACGTAACTCCCTTGCTGCGTAATATGCGTGCCGAGAACTTCGATTAACGCTTTTTGTAGCAAATGTAGTGAAGAATGGTTACGCATCGTCAAATAGCGACGTTTAGCATCAACGATTAGTGTCAAACAATCACCAAGCTTGATGGTGCCGTAACTAGCGGTAACAAAATGCATATGTTGGCCATTGGGAGCTTTTTGGACATCAACGACCTCGTAGCGTGTCCCCTCGGTTTCAACATAACCGTAATCGGCTACTTGTCCGCCGCTTTCTGCGTAAAATGGCGTGTGATCAAAAATAACGACGCCTTCTTCGTGTATTTCGGCAACTGCTTGGCCATTGACGAATAAGCCGATAACCTGCGCTTGTAGCGTTAAACGATCATAATCAAATGTCGAAGGCGTCAAAAACTCTAACAAATCTTTCGATTGCATACGCATGCCGCCTTCATCGCTACGCGCTTGACGGGCTCGTTCGCGTTGGGCCTCCATCAATACTTCAAATCTATCGAGATCGATTTTGACGTCTGATTCCTGACAGATTTCTTTGCTAAGTTCAATCGGAAATCCATAGGTGTCATAAAGTTTGAAAGCATCTTCGCCTGCTAGGGTTTTGTGTTCATCGATTAGTTTGCGCAGTATCGTTTCCCCATTAGCGAGCGTTTTGTTGAATTTGATTTCTTCGGATAAGATCATTTTGCTTACACGCGAAGTATGATCTTTTAAATATGGGTAAAAATCGCCCATCATCATGGCAACCGTCGCCACTAATTTATGCAAAAATGGTTCATTAATGCCAATTTTTCGGCCATAACGCAGTGCCCGACGCAATAATCGTCGGAGGACATAACCGCGGCCTTCGTTTGAAAAACTGGCGTTATCGCTTAAGGCGAACGTCAAGGTGCGGATGTGATCGGCGATGACTCGATAAGGACGATAGCCACTTGATTGATAATCAATCGTCGCGATTTGTTGGACTGCTTCGATAAGCGGGAAAAATAAGTCGGTTTCAAAATTAGTCGGCGTTTCCTGCAAGATGCAAGCGATGCGTTCGAGGCCGGCACCGGTATCGATGTTTTTGCTTGGCAATTCCTTGTAAGTATCGCGCGGTTGACCTTCGATACCGTTATATTGGGAAAAGACAATGCCCCATATCTCGATGTATCGATCGTTTTCGATTTCTTGCTCAAGTAGCGCTTTGCCGAGTCTGTCGGGGTCGTAAGCAGCACCACGGTCAAAAAATACTTCTGTGTTTGGACCGCATGGTCCGCTACCGATTTGCCAATAATTGCCTTCAAGCGCGATTAAATGATCGGGATCAAGACCTTCTTTAATCCACAAGTCGCGAGTTTCGACATCATTTGGATTGTAAGTAACATATAGCTTTTCTTTCGGCATTGCGAAATATTCACTTGATGTCAATATTTCATACGCCCATTTGACGATTTCTTTGCGGAAATAATCACCGATGGAAAAGTTACCTAACATTTCAAAAAATGTATGATGACGCGCTGTGTAACCAACGTTTTCGATGTCGTTGGTGCGAATGCTTTTTTGAACGTTGGTTAATCGTTTGTGAACGGGAATCTCGCTGCCGTCGAAATAGCTTTTAATCGCGGCGACGCCGGAGTTGATCCAAAGCAGCGTCGGATCGTGACGTGGCACCAGCGAAGCCCCTTCGACGATGATATGACCTTTCTTTTTGAAGAAATCGAGCCACATCATGCGAATTTGTTGACCAGTTAATCGTTTCATAAACAACCTCCTAAAAAATGAAAAAAAGTGCCACTAAGGAACGAACAGGGTCGCGGTACCATCCTTATTCATTATCGCTAATGCACTCGACAGTCGTTAACGCCGACGACACGGCAATGATTAATTGCTAATCTCGGAAGCGGCCCATTCGGTTGTTTGCAACTATTTCCACCATCAAGTTGTCGCTATACAAACGGCGCGAATTTCACTTCGTCTTCGATGCCGATATTATAGCACACGACTAATTTAAGGTCCTGTTATTTATTAATTAATCTTCCGGCACGATAGACTTCTTTAATCAATCCTCCACCAAGGCAAACATCGCCATCATACAAAACGGCGCCTTGGCCAGGCGTAATCGCTCTAAGTGGCGTCGGTAGTGACAAAATGACTTGGTCTTTCGTAATCGAAGCGACGATGACATCGCTCTTATTTTGCCGATACCGAAACTTGGCCCCATATTGATGTTGGGAGACTGGTGGCGGCCCAATCCAGTTGAGGTGATCAATGATGACCCGATCGCCATCAAGGTAGTGTGCTTCCGCTTGCGAAGCGACGTATAATATGTTGTTTTTAACGTCCTTGTTGACGACGAACCAACTTCCCGAGGGTTTATCGGAAATGCCTCCGATTCCTAAGCCGCGGCGTTGCCCAATCGTATAATAGAAAACTCCTTCATGCATCCCTAAGCGATCACCCGAGGCGATGTCAACGATCGGTCCGGGTTGAGCTGGCAAATAATTTTTCAAAAACGAACGAAAATGACGTTCGCCGATGAAACAAACGCCGGTTGAATCTTTCTTGTCGGCGATGGAAAGACCAATCTTTTTGGCGATAGCCCGTACTTCTTGCTTGGTGATGTCCCCAAGTGGAAATAACGTCGCAGCTAATTGCTCTTGATCTATTTGTGATAGGAAGTAGGTTTGATCCTTGTTTTTATCGCTGGATTCCATCAATACAAAGTGATTGGTTTGGTGTCCTTTTTTGGCGTAATGACCCATGGCGATTAAGCCACAACCATGCGATTGGGCAAATTGTTTAAACGCGGCGAATTTGATGTATTTGTTGCAAAAAATGTCGGGATTAGGGGTGCGTCCGAGTTCATATTCTTTTAGAAAATACGTAAAGACTTCATCCCAATACTCTTTGACGAAATCGACCCGATATAACGGAATGTTCAATAATTCAGCAACTTTTTTAGCGTCATTATAATCGACTTCTTGAGGGCATAAGTCTTGTGACAACGTCGGATTGCCCAAAATGTCGTTATTGGCAAAGGCGTCCCAGTTACGCATGAATCCGGCGATGACCTCATAACCTTGCTGTTTTAATAAATACGCGGCCACAGCCGAATCGACGCCACCGCTTAAACCAATCATTACTTTCATTTGTGGTTACCGAATAAATCACTTGAATCGAGAATGAGCGAAAAAGGTCCGTCATTGACAAGACTAATTTCCATGTCGGCGCCGAAGACGCCGAAGGCTGCATTCGGATATTTTTGCTTCGTGACCGCGACTAGATACTCATAGTGGGCTTTCGCTTGTGTTTGATCGAGAGCGTCGATAAACGAGGGGCGGCGGCCACCGCGCACCGAACCGTAAAGCGTGAAATTAGGTATTACCAATAACTGTGCATCAACATCTTGTAGTGACAAGTTAGTTTTCCCTGATGCGTCAGCGAAGATTCTTAAAGACAGCACTTTATCGATCATTTTATCGATGAGCGATTGATCATCGCCTTGACAAAAACCAACAAATAGCGCAAGGCCACTATCGATTTGGGCAATCGTTTGATTGGCAACCTTAATCGTGCCAGTTTTAACATTTTGAGTTAATATTCGCATACTAAATACCGGTATCATTATAGAGAATCACACACTCAAATGGTATATTATTCATTATATGAATGCACCTTTAGCGTTCCGCATGCGCCCCAATTTATTGAGTGATGTGCTTGGTCAAACCCACTTAGTCGGACCGACCGGTTTTTTGACTAATGCCTTGAATAAGAAAACACTGGTGTCCGTCATCCTGTTTGGTCCGCCCGGTTGTGGCAAAACGACAATTGCTGAAGCCTTTGCCCGTAGTCTAGACATCCATTTTATTAAAATTAACGCCGTGACCGCCTCCAAAAAAGAATTAGAAGCCGCGATGGACGAAGCCAAATTGTTCCATCCTGCCATTATGATTGTCGATGAAGTCCATCGCCTCCCCAAAGATAAACAGGATTTGTTGTTAGCCTCAATTGAAGATGGTAGTTTGTACCTGTTCGGAGCGACGACAGAAAATCCGTATATGGTCATCAATCCGGCGATGCGTTCACGGTGCCACTTGCTTGAAGTCAAGCCACTGGCGATCGATGATATCGTTGTCGGTTTGAAAAGAGCAATCAGCGATCCCATCAGCAATCCACAGTCACTTAAAATTTCAGACGAGGCGCTTGTGGCGCTTGCCAAACTATCGGGTGGCGACCTCAGATTCGCGTATAATGCGCTAGAAATACTATTGATTGCCGTTGTCAGTCGTGACATCACACTCCAAGACATTACCGAAACGCTGAAAGTGCCGCCTTCAATCATCGATCAAGACGGCGGTGGTCATTATGACGCCGTCAGCGCCATGCAAAAGAGTATCCGTGGCAGCGATGTCGACGCCGCTTTGTATTATTTAGCACGCCTGATTGTTGCCGGAGACATGGAAAGCATTCGCCGACGGTTATTGATTACTGCCTACGAAGATGTCGGATTAGCCAATCCCAGTGCTGTCATGCGCGCCGTCCAAGCTATTGATGTCGCTAAAATGGTCGGTTTCCCGGAAGCAGCGATTCCGCTTGGGTTTACCGTGTGCGAATTAGCACTCTCACCTAAAGCCAAAACGGCAGCCGACAGTATCCATAACGCCATCACCGCGGTTAAAGACAAACCGCTTGATGTGCTTGAATACTTAAAACTCACTCCCGTTAACATGAAGGAAGTAGATAAATACCCATATGATCGTCCCGACCTATGGGAACGCATGCAATATTTACCGCACGCCGCAAAACACGAAACTTACTATGAAATTAACGATAGCGGCACTTACTTGAAACAACTCAACGAAAACTATCGTC
>DAOSDC010000024.1:0-13717 GCA_035361955.1 Bacilli bacterium | reverse complement strand
AAAGCAATGGCAAAAATCGCGGCGACAAGCTCGGCGATGGCCATCGGGTAATCGGCAATTGCCAGATTAAATACGCCATATCCAAGCAGAACTAAAATCATCAGTGACAGCGTGACATTGATCATCACGATGCGGCGATAATCGGAGTTCTCTTTTGTGAAGTGCTGGTTGTTGGTCAACCAGTTTTGCCACCATTTGTACATGGATTGTGCCGTTTTCCCTTATTTTTTGTGCTTATATTTTAGCCCATATCAAAATTTATATCTATGATATATCAATCATCTAGTAAAAACAAATGCGGGTATTTATAATATGTTCGCTCAATGATGCGATAATAGCAAAAGTCTGCGAGCATGTGGTGTGTAGATGGCTTTCACAATTTCCGTATTCGCGGTGACGATATTGATGATGATCGGTTCGATCATCTTTTTTCCATCGCTGAAAATCGGTAAAATTCGTTTCTCTCCTTACTGGCTGATTGCCCTGCTTGGTGCGAGCGTCTTATTGCTTTCAGGTGCGGTATTAGGTCAGGAAGCAATTGAGGGGATGTTTGGTGGTACCCTAATCAACCCGGTCAAGATATTAACACTATTCATTTCGTTTACGATATTCTCAATCTTCCTCGACGAGATTGGATTTTTCTCCTACGTGGCCGCACTGGTGGCACTAAAGGCCAAACAATCACAACATGTGCTCTTCATCGCTTTCTATGTGCTGACTTCGGTGCTGACGGTGTTTACTGCTAACGACATCGTGATTTTGACACTGACGCCCTTTATCATCTACTTTGCCAAAAACGCCAAAATAAATCCGCTACCTTACTTGGTGTCCGAGTTTGTCGCTGCCAATACATGGAGCATGCTATTTATCATCGGGAACCCGACCAATATATATTTGGCGACTTCGTTTGGCATTGATTTCGTGTCGTATTTCTTGGTGATGGCGTTACCGACAATAAGCGCCGGCATCCTGTCGTATGGGCTGATGCGTCTATTATTTAAACGTCAACTTGATGCACCATTACAACCTTCGGGCAATCCGGTGCGGCCATCGCGTGGGTTAATGACAATCGGACTAGTTCATTTAGGCGTATCCACGATTCTTATTTCCATATCTAGTTATGTTGGTGTTGAGATGTGGACGCTGACGCTTGCAGGGGCGATTAGCCTATTCATCGCCGCTTGTATCTACTTGGCGGTGACGAAAAGAAAATTATTGATACTTAAAAATGTATTAAGGCGCGTGCCGTATAGTTTAGCGCCATTTATGCTTTCGATGACGCTGCTTGTGATTGCCATCGATAAATACGACGTGCCGTTATTGATGGCGCAAAGCCTAGCCGCTTGGTCGCCTTTATTCAGTTATGGCTTTAGCTCGTTCCTATTTTCGAATATCATCAACAACATTCCGATGAGCATTTTGTTCACGGAAGTGTTATCTTCAAGTGCGTCACTTAATCCGATTTCGGTTTACGCGACGATTATCGGCAGTAATTTAGGTGCTATCTTATCACCGATTGGGGCACTCGCCGGCATCATGTGGATGTCGATACTTAAACGCGAAGGGATTGAATACTCGTATGGCTCATTCTTAAGATATGGGTTAACGATATCGCTACCTTTGATGCTGATAAGTTTATTGGGGCTTGGATTATTTTTCTAACCCTTGTTACTATTTTGGTATATTAATAGTGCTGCGCTTGTAACTCAGCTGGATAGAGTGTCACCCTCCTAAGGTGAAAGTCGGACGTTCGAATCGTCTCAAGCGCGCCAATTTGTAAAAAAGGACTTAGGCGACAAGTCATCAATAAATTTCTAATTTTTAACTCTTTTTACTGAAAATTGTGTGATAAGATGATTTTGCAACCGCTAGTTGCGGATTTCTACCACATCTGAAAAGCAAAGTTGGTGGTCGCAACCAAACCGCTACCACTATGATGATGGTGGTCGAAAAGGAGAAACAAAATTATGAACATCGAAATCGCCAACCGGCTAGTCGAACTGCGCAAAAAGAACAACTTATCGCAGGAAGAGTTAGCCTCAAAACTCGGTTTGTCGCGTCAAGCCGTCAGCAAGTGGGAGCGCGCCGAAGCCTCACCAGACACCGACAACCTTATCTGTTTAGCTAAAATATACAACGTCTCGCTCGATGAACTGTTAAAAAATGACGCCCCCGTCCAAGACATCATCGAAGCCGAGCGGCCCGCCGAAGAGAAAGCGGAAGAGAAACCAGGCGAGCCAAAGAAAAAGAAGAACTATGTGCACATAGGGGGCGACGGCATCCATGTCATCGACGATGATGAGGAAGTCCATATCTCGGGTCGCGGCCTAAGCGTCGTGGACGGCGATACGCATGTCCAAATTGGTCCCGGTGGGATTCATCTCGGCGATGCAAAGATTGAGAAGAAGATCAGAAAGACGCGCGAACTTGTGGCTGGACTAACAGCGCTCGTGTGCGTGATTACCTACATTCTTGTCGGCGCCTTATATACTCTGTGGCATCCGCTATGGATTATTTTCCTGGCGATACCGATTGCCGAATCGATCGTATCGGCGATTGCCTACCGCCGCATTACCAAGCTATCCTATCCAGTTATCGTCACGGCCGCGTTCTTACTTGTCGGGTTCCTAACGACGGTTTGGCATCCGACTTGGGTCATGTTCGTGACGATCCCCATCTTCTATATGGCGTTTCGGCCGCTGGAAAAGTTATGGCTTAAAGACAAAACGATTACGATTGACGGGGTCGAAATCAAATTAGACAAAGTCGGCGAAGAAGATAAAGACAAAGACGAAGACGACGAAGACGATAAAGACTGACGGCCAATCAACAATAAAACCCCGAACAAAATCAGGTCCGGGGTTTTTCTTTTGAAAAAAAGTATTGATTGTTTTTCCATTTCGTCGGTTAATTTAAATATAAGCAGAAAGTAATAATCATTTTAGGAGAAGTATCATGAAACGACTAGGAAAGTTGCTATTATTGCCATTAGCGATGCTGTTGACGGTATCGTGTCAGACATTCATTGATCAAGTCGGTGGTGGCGGTTCCAAAATCACCGCTGTATTAGCGATGATGGAAGATGAAGGTTATGTCGATATCGACGCGAATAATACGCCGAGTCAGTATCAATACTATGAAGGTAAAATAAAAGACGATTACGACCTTGAGTTAGATGTCACAGGTTTTTATCAAGGGTATGTTCCTGAATACACTAGATGGGCAATGATTGTTGTCTTTGCAAGCAGCGCTGATGCCACGAGTTTTCATACTGCCTTAGTGGGCGATGTTACCGCTTCTGGATATAAGTCAGTCTGGGATACGATTGTACTTCATACGGCATCGCTAGAAACATACACGGCCTTTGACGCTTTAAAACACACCGCAACTTCGAGCAGTCAAGTGGCATCGACGACTTCAACAACAACGACGAGCACGGTTACCACAAGCACGACGAGTACTGCGACAAGTACCGCTACAAGCGGTGATAATGGTGAATTTCTCAGCGTCGGTGAAATACTGACGATTTTATATGGTGCCGGTTATGTCGACATTGATATCCACAACAATTCCGACACATGGGAATACCGTGAAGGACTATATTACTCAGATTACGGTTTATCAGTTACCATCATTGGTTTTTATCAAGGTTACATCATGGATGGTGTGGAGCAAACACGATGGATGCGCATGGATGTGTTCTTTGATGTAACGATGGCCACATACGTCGCTAATGCTCTTAACGATGACGTTAGCGTTGAAGGTTTTGTGCATCAAGAAGGAAAAGTAGTCATCTTGACCGCATCTCCTCAAACTTGGGCTCTGTTTAATTAGTTAAACTCACTCAGTATCTAGCGTTTATATAATCACAGTCATACAATAATGGCTAAGGAGCTGACTATGAAAGCAATCCGCATGGTTGTTCTCGCCACTTTTTGTTTATTAATAGCCGCTTGTGAAACATCAAGCGGTTTTTCGATGTCGTTAGGAAGTAGCGACACGCCATCAAGCAGTTTTGGTAGTAACGGCGAATCAAGTACCATTACAAGTTCAGTTTCGACCACTTCCGACACTGTTTCCTCTACATCAATTGACGATTCAAGCGATGCTTACTCATCAGATATTAGTTCATCAAGTTCTAGTAGCCTGACCACCTCATCAAGCTACGAGGATTCATCAAGCATACTAACTAGTAGCGATAACGGCGAGTATCCCACGATTGAAGAGGTGCTGTTAACACTTTATAACGATGGCTACGTCGACCTTGAAGTCATGAATACGCCGATGGTTCGTGAAGCACGGCAGTCGTATCTATATTCCACCTATGGTTTATCAGTAGCGGTGATTGGTTTTTATGAGGGCTATGTACCGGAACATACGCGCTGGGTACGGATACATAATCTCGACTCGGTTATCAACGCCATGTATGTGTATAATGCCTTTGCCGCTGATAATCCCGACTTCCATCATCTCGACCGGCTAGGCACGGTCGTGATCGAAACCGAATCGTATGCGACCTGGGCATTGTTTCATCCGGAATAAGCCATTGACATATAATTTAGCGTAACGATAACTTTTTGATTGAAAATTACCGTGCCATGAGTTAAATTATATAAGCAATTTGGGGCTGTAGCTCATCTGGGAGAGCGCTTCCATGGCATGGAAGAGGTAGCGAGTTCGATCCTCGTCAGCTCCACCAAGTTTGCGAAATAGGACTTTCCGTTCGGAAGTCCTTTTATTTTCTTAGAGGCATTAGACTGGGTTTAAAGGTCGAACAATGGTATAGTTTTCATTATATGAAAAAGCTTAATTTTTATCGCACACTAAATACGCGTAGCCTTGAGGGTTACATGACTAAGTCCGGACAAATCATCAAACCATGGCGCCTCATTCGTAGCGATGCCTTGACGCATTTGACCGATGAAGAAATATCAATGCTATATGATAACGGCATCGCCACGCAAATCGATTTAAGAACACCTCGTGTCGCTGATAAATATGCGTCACCTTTACGAGATGATAATCGCTTCTCGTATCATCTGTTCCCCATCGTTGAAGGGACTAATGTCCCCCTTGATGAAGAAAAAGTTCCGGAACTTTATATGGCGATGTTAAGCCATCATCATACGTTTAAAGGCATCTTGGAAGCGATGGCAACTGCTGAGAGAGGCGTAATTTACAATTGCTCCGCGGGAAAAGACCGCACTGGCATGGTTACATTCCTGTTGTTAGAACTCGCAGGCGTCAGCCGTGATGTGATCGCGAGCGATTATGCCATATCTTCGGATTTGATTGAAGCAAAGCTACCAGAAATACGGAAACTTGATCCATCGTTTCCATCTTTCCTCGGCTATTCAAAGCGCGAATATATCGAAAAGTTCTTTGTTTTATTCGATCAAAAGTATCGCGATATTGATCACTATCTTGAGATAATCGGTGTGTCTAAAGCCCACCAAGAAGCGTTACTAAACAAGATGTTGGCCTAGCCAACATTTTTAATTGACGTCGTTTCATGTTAAAATCAGTTCGACTTACAGAAGGAGTGTGACCCTATGCCCATTTTGGAAATTATCGGCACGATTGCCATTGCCGGATTGCTAATTGCGATTTTGATATTCGAAAGTCGTTTCATTAAAAAGAATGATGAAACGCTGAAAAGACATCAGTTAATTCTTATTTATTTAGCAAGTGCAATCCTCATACTTGCGGGGGTGATCGGCATCATGGCAATGTGGGGATTTGACTTCATGAGTATGTTTGCGACTTTGTGGACTGATTTAGTCGCTTTCTTAACCACGAGCGTGCCGGCGCTGATTGGTTCAGCGATTGCCCTGGGCGCTGCTATGTTGATTTTGCGTATCGCTAAAATATTCTTCAAACAAATCGGCAAGAAGCCGGGATCGCTACAACGACGACGGAAAACAATTGCCAAGATTTCAATGAGCATTACCAAATACATGGTCTGGATCGTCGATATCATTATCGTGTTGGCCATCTGGGGCGTTGATGTCGTACCCGCACTTGCCGGTTTAGGCATCGTTGGATTAGTGGTCGGTTTAGGCGCTCAAAAACTTATCAACGATTTGATTTCAGGCTTCTTTATCGTATTTGAACAGCACTTCGACGTCGGTGACGTCATCGAAGTCGGAGGATTCAAAGGCACGGTCATCGACATCGGCTTAAAAACGACGAAAGTCCGTAATTGGAAAGGCGAAGTACGGATGATGACCAATGGCGATGTCGTCAATGTTATCAACTTTTCGAAAAATCCTTCACTGGCCATTGTCGAATTTGACATTGCCTATGCCGAGGACATTCAAAAAACGATTGACCTATTGAAAGTGGAACTGCCCAAACTTCGTGAAGCATTTCCCGAAATCATTGAAGACCCGAGTGTTCCAGGCGTCATTAAGTTAGGCGAAAGCAGCGTGACAATACGCGCGATTGCCAAAACCGAAAACGAACAACATTACGGAATCGAACGGTTCATGCGTCAGCATATTAAAGAGTTGTTAGACACCAATGGTATTGAAATACCATTTCCACAAGTCGTCGTCCATCAACCAAAATCAAGGGGTTAAATTAGTAATAATCGATAGAAAATTGCCATGGCTGACCAGCAGTCGTGGCATTTTCATTACTGTTGAACAAAGGAATGATAAAATATCATTTATGCGCATAACGAATCAAAACATTAAGCCCATCATCTACGCTTTTTTAGCGGCTGTTTTATATGCACTGAGCACCCCTTTTTCGAAGCTTCTGCTTGATCGACTCAACCCGACATTATTAGCCGGATTGCTATATTTAGGCGCCGGTATCGGCATGGGCTTCGTTAAGTTAATACAACCCAAACATGGTCATGCCTTACCTTTTACCAAGAAGGATACAATTGCAATTGTTGCGATGATCCTGCTCGATGTCGCCGCTCCGATTTTGCTGCTTTTTGGTCTACGCTTATCGCATCCAGAAAGCGTCGCCTTGCTCAACAACTTCGAAATCGTGGCCACGGCGCTATTCGCATTTTTCTTTTTTAAAGAAATTATCTCTAAACGATTAGGTATCGCCATTATTTTGGTCACTATGGCGAGCATCGTCTTATCGTTTGAAGACTTAGTATCTTTTCAAATATCTTGGGGAGCCTTGTTGGTCCTTCTAGCGACGCTTTGCTGGGGGCTTGAAAACAATATTACGCGTGTGTTGTCGAAAAACGATCCGCTGCAGGTCGTCATCATCAAGGGACTTGGCGCGGGTATCGGTTCGCTATTGATAGCCTTTGCCATCGGGCAAATGTATTTTGATGGTTTACTGTGGCTCTATGCGCTTGGTTTGGGTTTTGTCGCTTATGGCCTAAGTATTTTCCTTTATGTATCAGCCCAGCGGCATTTAGGCGCAGCGACAACGAGCGCCTTCTATGGCATTGCTCCATTTGTCGGTGCCCTGCTTTCGCTTATTATCTTCAGGCAATGGCCGGGTTACAACTTCTTGATTGGATTGATCTTAATGGTGATTGGTGCTTACTTAGCATTCAATCGTCAACGAAAAAATAAACATTTGGTAGAAAAAAACGGACGCTAGGGTCCGTTTGATGTGATTTACTTGTAACCACCCTCAATTTTTTCAAGGATGGCGATATCTTCTTTAGAGATGCTAAAGTCGACTTTGGTGTTTTCAAGAATCCACTGTTCATGGGTTGATTTAGGTAGTGGTAGCGTGTTTTGCTCTAATGTGTATCGAATTGCCAACTGAGCGGTCGTCACACCGTATTTCTTAGCCATCTCGTTAACGACGTCCATCTTAAAGATGCGTCCGGTAATAAGCGGGGAATAGGCTTCCACGAGGATATTGTGCTTTTCACAATAAGCTCGTACTTCATGTTGGGGTCTCCCGACGAAGAAGGGAATTTGATTGACGTGAGGGATGAAGTTGGTCGCTTTAACGATTGGCTCAATGTGGAATGGTTCGAAGTTGGATACGCCGATGGAGCGGACTTTGCCCGATTGATAAATCTCGACCATCGCTTTCCAAGCCTGGATGTTACCTTCGGTATGAATGCTACCGATATCCGACCACGGCCAGGGGGCGTGAATAAGATACAGATCAAGATAATCAAGCCCAAGTTTCTTCAGTGACTTATCGAATTCCTTGAATGTCGATTCATAACCTTTGATATGTGAATGAAGCTTCGTGGTTACGAATATTTCTTCTCTGGGGATGCCCGAATCTTTAATCGCTCTTCCAACACTTCCCTCATTACCATAAGCGGCGGCCGTGTCGATATGGCGATAACCGACTTCTAGCGCATAGCGGACACTACGGTAGGCATCCTCACCTTCTTTGATTTGCCAAGTACCAAAACCGATTTTGGGAATTTTGACGCCATTAGAGAGTGTAAAGCTTTCGTTTAAAATCATGATTGTTGCTCCTTTGTGTAAGATTACATTTTAATCTTAACAAAAACCCTAACTTATTAGGTAAAATAAGAACCGCGAAAACGATGATGAAACCTATCAATCAAATAAATCGGTCATACATATACTTAGCACTATTCGTCTTGACTAGTGCGTTAATTGTGTTTTTCTCACTCAGCCCCGCTGATCAATCAAGTGAACATAGCGGTATCTTCGTCGATATGTTCGTATGGTTGTTTGGACTGATCGGATATGCGCCTACGCTTGAGGCGTTAGGCTTGCTTGATATGATTGTCAGAAAACTGATTGGCCATTTTGGATTGTTTTTCATCGATGGCGTGTTCGCCCAGCTAACATTTGTATCGTTCGTTAGAACAAGGAAAAACTGGATCCCGCTAGTTTTAAGTCTCAGCACGACATTAGTGTTCGCATTCACCACCGAATTGCTGCAACTGTTTGCGTCTGGACGCGCGATGATGTTGACTGATGTTATATTTAATTACGCCGGTGCCTATACCGGTATCATGCTAGTGTATATGCTGATAAACAAGAAGAAGGCAAAGGAGCAAACGACATGAAACGAATCGTCTTAGCGGGTGGCTGCTTTTGGGGCGTCGAAGCCTACTATAAACTTTTAAAAGGAGTCATCGATACCGAGGTTGGTTACACTAACGGCAATTTTGATAATCCAACCTATCAAGATTTAATTAAGCACAGAGCTACGCATGCCGAAGCCGTGGCCATCACCTATGATGAAAAAATTATTTCTCTAGAAACACTTCTAGAACACATGTTCCGTTTTATCGATCCAACCAGCGTCGACAAACAAGGTAATGACATCGGTCATCAATACCGAACCGGCATATATTATAAAGAGGAATCCGACCGTGATTCCGCGTTAGCATTTCTTAATAAGAAAGCTGGGTTATACAACAAACCATTAGCGATTGAAGTCATTCCTGAACAAGGTTTCTATAATGCTGAAGCATATCACCAAGACTATCTTGATAAGAACCCATACGGCTACTGCCACGTCAATCTTGGTCTCGTCAAGAAGGAAGAACGTAAATGAAACAATTAGTGTATCGCCAATTCATTGAAGATTTAAAGGTTTTGTTCAACCGCGACACGCCCACGATTACTTTGCTTGCCAATTTCTGTGCAGAACTCAAGGTGCGGTTCCCCCTATTTTCATGGGTTGGTTTTTATTTGTACGATGGTCAAAGACTCATCCTTGGGCCATTCCAAGGCAAACCCGCTTGTGAAACAATCGAGCTGAATCGAGGTGTGTGCGGCGCTAGCGCCACGAATCAAAAAACAATCGTTGTCCCTGATGTCCATAAATTTCCCGGTCATATCGCCTGCGATGGCGGCTCCAATAGCGAAATCGTCGTCCCCATCGTTGTTGCTAACAAGTTATATGGCGTGCTGGACATCGATTCATATTCGTTTAATAACTTTGATGATGTAGATAAAGAAGGTCTTGAAGAAGCAATTGGATACATCACTACATTATTAAAACCGATTACGACTAGATAGATTTCCTTATATGTGAAAGCACTATCATCAGCGGCCTTCTTTTAAATAAAAGAAACGCCGCTATTTTTTTGCTATAATCACTATGTTAAAACACGCATAAGGGAGTTAAACGTGAAAACATTTATTCTTCTAAGCGCTGTCCCCGGAGCAGGAAAGTCAACCTGGGCGTCAGCGTATGCGGAATCGCACGACAATGTATATATTGTCTCAAGCGACGAAGTCCGCAAAGAGATTACCGGCGTTTATCAAAATTTCAATCAAGAACCGCTCGTATGGGAAACGTTTCGGCAACGGATCCACGAATATGCGACGCGCCACGATGAAGTAACGGTCATCGCCGATGCCGTCAATGACACCAACAAATTAAGACAATACTATGCCCACGAAGCCCAAGAATTCGATAAGAAAGTATTCGTCTACATCGAAAAGCCCGTCGATGTCGTGCTCGCCCAAAACAAGATGCGACGGCAAGACAAATGGGTACGCGAAGACATCATCATGATGTTTTATGACCGGGTGGAAAAGCCCACGAATGAAACGTTGCAGTTATTCCACGAAACAATCTTCGTCAAGTAAAGTGAATTATCACCGCCCCGCGGTGATTTTTTCGTGTATATTTATTAAAGGCATCAATGAAACGAATTCGATTATTCATTTTCACGATCATGAGCGTGACCCTTCTCGGGTCATGCGCTTTTAGTTTTAATTCCGGTTCTTCAGTACAATCAAGTGGAACATCACAGAATACTTCCTCGACAAGTAACATAAACAGCAGCACTTCGGAAACGATTCATACCGATTCGGGACCGGAATATTATGATTTCTTTGCGCCCACGAGCAAAGTCGATATCAATCTAACGATTTCTAAAGCCAACTTAAAGTTACTCGAACAATATGGGATGCAAGACAATGAACTCCAAGAAGTTTATCATCCGGCTTCCATCGCCATCAGTGTCGATAACGGCACCGAAGTTAAAAATTATAGTTTTGATCAAATCGGCGTGCGTCTAAAAGGCAATACCTCAAAGGAATACTTCGTCGATGATAATGGTCAAATATATCATCTCGTCCATTTCAAGCTTTCGTTTGATGAGTTTGTCTTGAACCAGCGGTTCCTATCAATGTCAAAGTTAGATTTAAAATGGAACAAGAACCTCGATCATACTTATATGCGTCAATCTTATATTTATAAAATGTTCCAAGACTATATTGATTTAACTCCATCGGCAACGTTAACAAAGTTTGGCATTACGCAAACTAACGGTGCCTCAAGTGATTACACCTATTTAGGTGTCTATCATGTGCTGGAAGCCGTTGATAAGCGATTAGTGAAACGGTTTTACACACCAAGTGATTCCGAAGGAAATTTATATAAAGTGACGTATAACCGTAAAGGTCCCGCTGATTTTACGATGCAAGGCGCAGTCCTCAAAAGCGGTTCCACCTATTCGGCGATTAGCAATGGCAAAATCGGGATTGAGGATTCATCAAGACAATATGTCCCATCATATGATTTAAAGACCAATAAGCAAGCGCCTAACTTCACGGACATGGCGACATTGATTGGTAGATTAAACTCAACGACAAACTACGGCTCTTCAACATCAAAGGCGATGATTGAATCGTTGATTGACATCGACAAATATCTAGCGATGGAAGCCGTATCTTACCTAATTGGCAATCCCGATGACTTACGAAATAACTATAACAATTCATACACTTACTTCGTGCCTTCAACTGGGAAAGCCGTCTTCGTGCCATATGACGTCGACCGGGGCCTTGGTAACATGGGCACATGGGATCCCAGTGGCGATGCGATGATGGGCGTCACGCCCTATTCATCACAGGCATATGGATACTGGGAAGAGAACAAGACGCAGCGGAATCCGTTATATCGGTTTACCATCATGGATGGAGCCGTTGCTGAGTTTAAAACCACATACCGCAATTACATCAGTCAAATATTAAATGACGGATGGATGAACCTGTCCAACTTCGAAGCGATGTATAATCTTTATAAACTCAGTTATCATAATGACGTGCAACCGGATAACGAATTGCCGTATGTGCCCTTCTCGTTAACCGAGACGGTGCACGCCAATCGGAGAGTATCTGATTATCTAACTGCGAAAATAATCACGGCACAGGCTAATCTATGATTAATCGAAAAAAAGCGATTCGCAAAGTCAATGAAGTGACGCTTGTTGGATTTATCGCCAACATCATGCTTTCAATTGGAAAGCTCGTGATTGGCATCGTCGCTTTTTCGCAAGCGCTGATTAGCGATGCCATTAATTCGTTTGGCGATGTGTTTTCCACGATCATCGCCTTCATTGGTCTTAAAGCTTCGCATAAGCCTCATGACAAAGAACATCCTTATGGGCATGAACGCCTTGATAGTGTAACCGCAATTGTATTAGCGATTATCTTTTTTGTGACCGCGCTTATTATCGGAGGAAGAGCCATCTTCTCAATCATCGAAAACGATCAAGCGGCGACGCTGCCTGGCATGGCCGCTTGGATTACCGCAGGTCTTGTCATCATTGTCAAAGAAGCTCTGTTTGTTTATACATATATCAACGCTAAACGGATGAAGAGTTCATCACTGCGAGCCGCTGCCCTTGACCATCAAATGGATGTCCTCTCATCAGCGTTTGCCTTAATCGGCATCGCCAGTGCGATTTATTTCCGATTACCGATTCTTGACCCAATCTTCAGTTTGCTTATTTGTCTCCTTATTATATATACCGCGGTTAACATCTTCATGGAAGCGATTGGTAAGCTGGTTGATAAGGCTGCGCCGGAAGAAACTGAAACAAAGATTGAATCAGTCATTAACGAAGTTACTGGCGTGTGTCGTATCGACACACTGAAAACCAGAGTGTTCGGAAACCGACTCTATGTCGAAGTGGAAATATCTTGTGCCGACGACCTCTCACTTATTGAATCACACGATATTGCTGAAGCCGTTCATGATGCGGTTGAAGACAAATTCGATGAAGTAAAACATATCATGGTGCATGTGAATCCTGAGTCTACCCAAAAAGATAAGAATAATATATAATCATTCCCGATGCAGCCGTGGCGAAACTGGTAGACGCGCTAGATTCAGGTTCTAGTACTTAACGGTTTGGGAGTTCGAGTCTCCCCGGCTGCACCAATTAAAAATCGAAGTGGTTTCCAAAAAATTGGGGAGAGGGGCATAATTGTAATACCTAAAACGATATGGGACACATTTTTAAAAAATTTAATAGAATTTTAACAAACGCAAGATTTTCGGTTTGTTGTGAATACATGACTTGGTACTTAATTTAATCACACTATTATTTTATTTAGTTAGTTATTTCAATTGAATAATAAAAATTAATATTGATTAAATATTGATTATGTTTAAGGTTTAAGAGAAAATATAAAAAGTATTAAACACTTTATTTGGAGGGAATATTCGTGAATAAATTAACAAAAATTCTATTAGCACCAATTTCGGTTATAACTTTAGCATTAGGAGTATCAATTTCGCTTGGTATGGACAATAGTAGAAATATTGCACATGCTGATGCTGCAAATTGGGTCCAAGTTACTTCTATTGATGATTTTGTTGATGGTGGTCAATACCTGCTAACCCACGCTGGAAGTACTTCATATCTTGTTCCAGGAAGTTACACTAGTTCAAACCCGGCATCGGCATCATTAAATTTGGCAACAATCGCCCAAAATCAGGCTTGGACTTTTGACAATGTTGGTACTAACCAATGGCAAATCTTTAA
>DAOSDC010000023.1:0-14005 GCA_035361955.1 Bacilli bacterium | reverse complement strand
CGCGCCATGGGACGTTCACCTTGGTAAACCATGATGTCGACCGCCGGTTGATTATCAGCCGCCGTTGAGAAAATCTGACTTTTGGTCGTCGGAATCGTCGTATTGCGGGTGATTAGCGGTGTCATTACTTCGCCAAGCGTTTCAATGCCAAGAGTTAAAGGCGTGACATCGAGTAAGACGACATCCTTGACATCGCCCGATAACACGGCTCCTTGAATCGCCGCGCCAATGCTGACGGCTTCGTCGGGATTAACCGATAGGTTCGGTTTTTTACCCATGATTTGATTCACGAGTTCTTGGACGGCTGGCATCCGGATCGAACCACCGATTAGTAGTACTTCTTCGATATCGTTCGCGGTTAAATTAGCGTCTTTTAGAGCTTTGCGAAGCGGTTCTTCGGTCCGTTTAAGCAAATGTTTGGTCATGTCTTGGAAGCGGGCCCGCGTAATTTTGGTTTCAAAGTTAATGGGACCGGCTGATGTTTGACCGATGAATGGTAGCGAAATAACGGTTTCAAGTTGTGCTGAAAGTTCGATTTTCGCTTTTTCGGCCGCTTCTTTAAACCGTTGAAGCGCCATTTTATCGGTTAGTGTGACGCCATGTTGCGCCCGGATTTGTTCTTGAATCCATTTCGCGAGAACTTCGTCCCAATCATCGCCGCCGAGTTGGTTGTCGCCTGAGGTTGAGATGACTTCAAACGTACCGTCGCCGATTTCAAGGATTGAGACGTCGAACGTGCCTCCGCCAAGGTCATATACGAGAATCTTGCCGGATTTTTTCGATTCCATGCCATAGGCGAGCGAACTCGCAGTCGGTTCATTGATGATGCGCATGACTTCTAAACCGGCGATTTGACCGGCGTCTTTCGTCGCTTGACGTTGCGCGTCGTTAAAATAGGCGGGTACGGTAATCACGGCCTTTTTGATTGGTTGACCAATTGATGTTTCGGCGTATTTTTTCATATAAGCCAACACTTTGGCCGATATCTCTTGCGGCGTGAAGTCTTTGTTAAGTGTGTTGATGTGAATCTTTTTGTCGGTTCCCATCAATCGCTTGATTGATAAAACGGTATCCGGATTGATGACCGCCTGCCGTTTAGCGGCGTCGCCGACGATCTCTTCACCCGAAGTTTTGAAAGCGACGACCGAGGGGGTCGTGTTATGTCCTTCGGGGTTAGGGATTACTTTGACTTTGCCGTCTGGTTGCATGTAGCTGACGACGGAGTTTGTGGTACCTAAGTCGATACCGATGATGATTTCTTTTGCCATAAATATGTGCTCCTTTATATTGTTTTATGCATCAAACTCTTGCGAGTCTGGATCTGCCTTTGTTTCAGTTTGTGGTTCAGTCTGTGGTTGCGGATCTTGAATCGGGGCTTTCTTCTTGCTGAGGATAACCATAGCCGGGCGAATCAACCGATCTTTAAGTTGATAACCCCGAGCGATAATACGTAGCACGCGATTCTCTTCTCCGTCGGCTTCTTCGGTATCGAGGGCATGCATCGTTTTGTAATCGAAACTGGCGCCGATGCTTGGGGAAACGTCTTTAACACCCTCGTTTTCGAGGACGGTCTTCAATTGCCGATACAAATGCTCAAATCCGACCAGAAATCGCCTTATTGCTTCATCTTCGGTTTTCATGTCTAGGGCGATTTGGAAGGCGTCAAGAATTGGAAAGATGTTTTCGACAAAGCCAGCTGCGCGATACTTCAAAGCTTCTGACAGTGATTTCTCATTTTGTTTTCGAGCGTTTTCCATATCGGCGAACACCATATAGTATTTGTTTTTCCAATTTTCGATTTCTTGAAGCGCGGTCGTTAACTTTTCTTCAAGTTCAAGTTGGGCTTTAGGTTTCTTCTCTTCGGTAACAATATCTTTTTTCATATGTTTATCTTTGCGTGGTACCATGCACCATCACCTTTCTTTCTTATCAAAATAGTCTTCAAGCATGCCGGCGATGTATTCAAGGGCGCTGACGACACGATCATAATCCATTCGCGTCGGTCCGACGACGGCAATCGTGCCTTCAGGCTTGCCCGGAATTGCCAAGCGGCTCGATATAATCGAGACATCGCCATATTCTTCACCGACATCGCCGATTTTTATCGTGATGTTTTCACCTTCCCGACTTACTTCCCGGAATACATGCGGCGAATCAAGTAAGGAGATCAAATGGCGCAATTTTTGAGCGTCGTTGCTGAACTCTGGTTGTGAGAATAGCTCATCTTGACCATAAGTACGTAGCCGATCGCTGGCGAAGTGGAGGAACGCTTGCGCAAACGCTTGGTAAATAACGTCATGTTCAGCGATGTAATCTTGCAAAATCGGACGAATCGCTTCCATTTTAGCGACGAGTTCGGCGACAGGGGTTCCTTCGAGGCGTTCATTCAACAATTTGACGCTTTTTTGCAAATCTTTGATCGACATTTCCTCAGGAATAACGAATGTTTTGTTCTCGACATAACCTTGATCGGTCACAAAGATGGCCGTGGCCGAGTTACCGGCGATCGGGACAATCGATAGACTCACAAGTCGTTCCTCTTTGGCATTGGGACCAAGGACAATCGAAGCAAGATTAGTCATATGCGCGAGAATTTCACAGCTTTGGCGTAATATCTCTTCAATCGATTGTGTTTTTTTATCGAGAATGTTTTGAAGTTGCTGCTTGATTTGTTCATCGACGCTGCGGTTGCGCAAATTGTCAATATAATAGCGATAACCCTTGCTCGATGGGACGCGCCCCGACGATGTATGGGTTTTTTCAAGCATGCCAAGTCCTTCGAGTTCGCTCATCTCAGCGCGAATCGTGGCACTAGAATAAGGCAAATCGTAAGTTTCGATCAGCGTATGGCTCCCGACGGGAACTGCCGTTTTAATGAAGTGCTCGACGATGAATTTCAAGATTTGGTCGCGCCTTGATAATCCCATGCTATACCTCGCTGGCACATCACTTCTTTGAGTGCCACGAACATTTTATAACACGAAATTAGCACTGTCAATAAATAAGTGCTAACGGTGAATTAGTGATATTAATATTATTGGTATTTATCGGGTTAATAGCATTTTCGATCGATGACGAGTGTGTCCGATAACCGATCGAAGAGCGTGCGTTCGGTATGTACTAACAACATATTGACGGCATTGATGATCGCCCAAGGAAAAATGGCAAGGCTACTAGCGCGAACCAGCGCTTCTTTCACTCCAATTTTCTCGTCGTCAAGCCGAACGACACGAATGCCAGAAAGCGCGGAACCAAGCGTATAGCCATTGCTCACCCATAACAATAAAAACGTTAATATGAAATAGATGAATGATGCTCCGATTTGCGATAGCAACACTTTTTCGACAATCGTCAATGACATTGGTATCAAAAAGAAAATCGCCAGTGCGCCAGCTAAAGCGATGGCGAAATCGATGAAGTAGGCTAACAATCGTTTTTCATAACGGGCGATACGCATGATATGACTCCTTATGATAGTAGCGTTAATATGATTTGATCGAGTAGCATGATGCCATCATCTGTAGCATACCACCGACTCGCATCATTATAAAGCAAGCCGCCCGCACGAAGTAAAGCAATTTTATCAGCGTATCGAATCGAAAAATCTTCTTTGAATAAACGTTTGTATTCTTGGGAAGTGAAACCTTCCTTTAAGCGGAGCTTGAGCATCAGAAAATATTGTTCCTCGGCTTGTAGGTCGACGTCTTCCCTTTCAACAATGGTCACACCGTTTAAATATTTACTCATGTTCATCGTGTTCTTATAGCGATATGGCGCTGGTTCTCCCGGCAAATAACCCGAAGCTCCCAGTCCAATCGCATAATAAAACTCGTTATTCCAATACGTCAGATTATGACGACCACGATGGCCTTTTTTGGCAAAATTTGATACTTCATATCGCTCATAACCAGCATCCCGAAGCATCCCGAGCACGAGATCGTAATGTGTTCGCGATAAATCGGGGTTTACTTCTTTGACGCCTTTGATACCATACACAGTGCCCGGATGAACCGTAAGACTATATGTGCTAATGTGGGGCACATTCAAAGCTAGTGCCTGATTAACATCGGCGACGATATCACGCCGTGATTGCGTCGGCAAATCGAGAATCAAATCAATGCTGATGTTGGTGAACCCGACCGCTTTTGCCGAGTTGATGGCTTCAAATATTTGATGTCGGTCATGATGACGATTCATATGCTTTAAAAGTCGCGGTTGAAACGATTGGACGCCAATACTCAAGCGATTGACCCCATACGACTTCATGATTGACAATTTGGTTTTTGTTAAACTCTCAACGTTGGCCTCGACACTGAATTCGCCACCTTCGGCCAATAACGGCGCAAGTTTTTGGAGTAATATTTTCAGGTGTGTCTCATTTAAGGACGAAGGCGTACCGCCGCCCACATAAATCGTTTCCAATTCTTTCGGATCATAGCTCTCGAGTTCCAAAAAAAGCCACTCCAAGTAGCGGGTGGCCAATTTATCGTCAATAAGCATCTTCGTAAAGTCACAGTAGTGACAAATGTGATCGCAAAACGGTATATGAACGTAAAGCGATCTAATCTTTTTTCTCGGTGCCATCGGGATGGAATTGTTCCATTTGTTCCTTGGTCTTCGTATCTTCGATTTTGACAATCACGCGTTCGATTTCTTCGCGCGCGGCTTCTTCTTCATCGATTTGCACTTCTTTATTGCGCAAACTCGGCACATGTTTTCGAAGCAAATACGCGCCTAACGCAATCACGCCAAAGAAGGCGAGAATTACGATGACAGCGAAAATCGGGTTTTCAAGAATACTCGAGTATATATATGGCATGGGTTAACCTACTTTCGTCCAATCGGGGTATAAATAAACTTGTTCTTATAACTTTCTTTACGATAATAGCCTAAACTTGCGAGATGGTCCATCGAAGTACGTGCCGTTTCATAAGCGCATCCAAGTGTTTTCTTGAATTGGCTTATCGTATAAAACTTGCCAATCGTACAATGACGGGCGTAAAAATAAGCTTCGCCACGTTTAAGGGCTGGATTTGTCTCCATCAAGTGTTCTTCGATGCGGGCAGCGTCAACTTCATCAAGCGCAACGGGTACGCCTGGTAAAGCCATGCGTTCGTCGAGCTGTAGCGGTTTGTTGGGAGTCGGTGCCAGAATCTGTTCTGATTGTGGCTTATGTTCGTCTTCGACATTAATGTTCGATGGTGTTTGATCGGTGCGGACTTCGTCTTTAAGCACTTCTTTTTCAAGGTTGATAGCGCCATCGAGAATCCGTTCAATCGCGTTATTGGCCATCGGGATGAAACTGGCGAGCAAGTAGGTGACATCGCCAGATTTTTGCACTTCGTTATTCACGCGCGCCAATTCTTCGCGCGGATCAAGTAGCCATTCTTCGAAGTTCATCAACAGTGGAATTTCGTCGAAATCGGCATGTACGAGGATGTGTTTCATCGTCAATAACGCCATTTCTTCACTGTAAGTTTCAAATGGTTTTATCAAGACCATGTAATAGAAAACGGTGACTGCTTTCACTAGTGGTGAGAAATCGGCGTGAACGATAAAATCTTGCAACTGCCCCATCATTTCTTCAATGCGGGCAATCGGTGCAGCGGCATATGTCTTGCCAATTAACGCTTTTTGTTCATAGGACGCTATTTCGTGTTGACGATAAAGCGTTGCTAAATCATCTTGACCACTTAATAGTGCGTAGATGTCGGCGAAAAATGCTTCATCGATCGGATCGTTTTGATGGTTTTTCAAATATTTAATGGCCGCATAGTAATTAACGAGGACCATACGGTCAGGGCTAATCGTGGAAACGGTATCATTGACGATACTTTTTAGAAATGACTCATTCACGCCCAGACGATACTTTTGGGCGACGAAATCAAGTTGTCGCGCAAAAAAATCTTGCTCGTATTGGGCATAGGTCGATGATGTTTTGGAAATCTTGCCCAATTTAAGCATCGCCTTGACAAGTTTACGCTCGATTGCGTTCAGCGATTCGCTAATCGATGGGGTCAGCACGAGGCTTAACTGGCCATGGTCGATTTGTCTTAAAGACAAATATCGAGTAAACTGACCGCGATATTTGATGATGTTTGTCCAAATCGTATCGATTAAAGAGGTGCCGAGCGCTTTGGATACTTCCGAACGCGTCGCATACATCTCGTTGCTGAACCGAATCGCTAAATCATCATTTCCCATGTTATGCTCACAATTCTATAAATCAAAGATAGCAAACATCTTACTAATTTTCTACTAAATGTTCAAACGATTTATTGGATTTTTTTCCTTATTCATCGTCAAGCGAGAGTACGGTCATGAACGCTTCTTGCGGAACTTCAACCGATCCGATGGCTTTCATGCGTTTTTTGCCCTCTTTTTGCTTGTCCAGCAGTTTTCTTTTTCGGGAAATGTCACCACCATAACATTTTGCCAAAACGTCTTTGCGCACGGCTTTGATATTGCTTCTAGCAATGACTTTTCCTCCAATTGCGGCTTGGACCGGAATTTCGAATTGCTGCCGAGGAATGATGTCTTTGAGTTTTCGGACGATGATGGAACCTCGGTCATAAGCGCTGCCTTTGAAAACGATCATCGACAAAGCGTCAATCGGTTCGCCGTTAAGCAAAATGTCCATCTTCGTCAAATTGCTGGCGCGGTATTCCGATAATGTATAATCAAGCGACGCATAACCCTTTGTCGTGCTTTTAAGCCGATCAAAGAAATTGTAGATGATTTCCGAAAGCGGCAGTTCGTATTTGATGATCATGCGCGTCTCGTCTAAAAATTCCAAATCGACGTAAATGCCCCGGCGCGCTTGACAAAGTTCCATGACGGCGCCGACATAATCTTTTGGCGTCATAATCGATGCCAAAACATATGGTTCTTGTATTTCTTTAATTAATGTTTGGTTGGGCAACTGGCTTGGGTTATCGAGATTAAGCGTTTCCCCCGAGAACAAGTGCACTTTATAAATAACGCTTGGTGCCGTCAATATTAGATTTAGATCGTATTCACGTTCGAGTCGTTCTTGAATCACGTTCATGTGTAGCAAACCTAAAAAACCGCAGCGAAAGCCAAAGCCGAGCGCTTGGGAATTTTCTGGTTCATACTTCAAGGCGCCATCATTAAGCGAAAGTTTCTCAAGCGCGTCTTTCAAGTCACCGTATTTTTTGGAATCGACGGGATAAAGTCCGCAATAGACCATCGGGTTAATGTGGCGATAACCTGGTAGTGGTTTATCGGCGGGTCGGTTGGCCAAAGTCACGGTCTCACCCGAATGCACGTCTTTGATGTCTTTGATTTGGGCGGCGATGTAGCCGACTTCGCCCGAATAAAGCGCATTGCGCTTTTCTTCTTTTGGCGTGCGAATGCCGACTTCGGTCACCAAATACTTCTTGTTGACGGCCATCAACAAAATCGTATCACCGACTTTAACATAGCCTTGTTTAATGCGTACGAGGGCGACAACGCCCCGATACGAATCGTAATATGAGTCGAAAATTAATGCTTTCAGCGGTGCTTCAACATCGCCTTTTGGTGCGGGAATGTGTTTAACAACAGCTTCAAGCACAGCCTTGATGTTAAGACCGGTTTTCGCCGAAATCGGAATCGCGTAATCGACAGGTAAGCCGATCCGATCGCGTATTTCCGCTTTGGCGTGTTCGACATTGGCTGATGGCAAATCGATTTTGTTAATGACAGGAATGATCTCAAGGTCGTTATCGATGGCTAAATAGACATTCGCTAACGTCTGTGCCTCGACGCCTTGTGAGGCATCGACCACGAGCAAAGCGCCCTCGCAAGCAGCTAGCGAACGCGATACTTCATAAGTGAAATCGACGTGCCCGGGCGTGTCGATGAGGTTGAACACATAATCGAGTCCGTCTTCAGCCACATATTTTAGCGTGACCGATGTTAGTTTAATCGTAATGCCACGTTCGCGTTCCAAATCGAGCGAATCGAGCATTTGCTCGCGCATGTCGCGACTGGCGACCGTACCGGTCAATTCCAAAATGCGGTCAGCCAGCGTCGATTTGCCATGATCGATGTGGGCGATGATCGAGAAGTTGCGAATTCGTGTTTGTTCGAAGCGTTTCATAAGGTGCTCGTTTATTTTATCTTATCTGAAAGATAATGCATCAATTTTGTTGGCTCTTCCAAAAATTATCGAGCAAAGCTTGCAGATCATCGGGCGTGATTACCGCTTCATAGTGCGCCCATTCGGCTTTGAACATCGTGCGATAGCGCGTTTCGAGGTATCGATCATCGATCAATAAGGCGATGCCGCGATCTTTTTCCGAGCGAATCACGCGCCCGACGGCTTGCATGACGCGGTTCATGCCTGGGAAGGCGTAACTAAACGCATAGCCATCGCCTTGCAATTGATTGAAATATTGCTTGATAAGATCCCGTTCAAATGAAAGTTGTGGCAAACCGACACCGACGACGATCGAACCGATTAAGCGGTCTTCGATTAAATCGATACCTTCTGAAAAAGGGCCTCCCAAAACGACAAAGCCTACTGTCGTATTGCTAGGATTAAACCGAAAATTATCAAGGAACGATGATTGGGCGGATAGATCCATGTCTGAGGTTTGTGCGATGATTTGGACATCGGTTCCCGTCTTCATGTGTGCTAATACATCATTCATGTATTTATAACTTGGGAAAAACACCAAGTAATTTCCTAAGCGGGCTTTAATGGCGATTTCGATATAAAGAGCAACTTCATCAAGCGTCGCTTGCCGCGATTTATATCGTGTCGAAACCTTGGGGGCGACCATCAATAAAAGATTATCCTTTGGAAATGGTGAGGGCAATCGTAATACGGCATCGCTAGATTGACCACCTAGCATCGGCACGTAATAATCAAACGGGGAAAGCGTCGCACTGAATAATACGCGTCCTTTCAAAGGTTTCATGACCTGAGCCAGCAGCGCGCTCGAATCGAGGCAAAACATGTTAAGCGTATAACCCCGATATTCATCGCGTTGCCGATAATAAACGAAATGCTCATCAAAATAGTCAGCCATCTTCAAAAAACGATTGGCATCGAAATAAAAATCTTTGAATTCCTCGGTAATGAGTTTCGGCACTTTGCGCATCACATCTTGTGCTTGAATCAAAAACGCGTCGATGACTTTAAACCAAGCGTTATCCAACGTAATCGTTTCTTGATAGTCTTCGGTTTTAACATCTTCGGTTTTAAACAGTTTATTGAGTTTCGTAATCGTTTTCTTGAATTTAGGATGATCGATGGCTTTGATTTTCTTGCGCATCTTGTCAAACGTATGCCGTGATAGTGACGTCGAATACATCGAGCGGCTGCGCTCAAGCAAATTATGCGCTTCATCAACAAGCAAAAAATGGGCCGAACTATCAGCGTCAAAAAATCTTCGTAGGTACACCATCGGATCGAAAACGTAATTATAATCGGCAATAATCACATCGGTAAAAAGCGACAAATCAAGCTGTAGTTCAAACGGACAAAGTTCGTATTTGCCCGCGTATGAGGAAATGATGTGCCGATCAAATGTCACTTCGTGATCAAGCGCGTCGTGAAGCACATGGCGTATTTTGTCATAATAACCCTTGGCAAACGGGCATTCATCGGGGTTACAAGCCGCGCCGGGAGTAAAACATATTTTGTCTTTGGCCGTCAGCGTGATATCACACGCTTTGGCCCCAGCTTGCCGAAGATACGCCATCGCTTGCGCTGCCGCTTCATGACCAGAGTTTTTGGCCGTCACATAAAATACTTTGCCGTCGATGCCTTGACCGAATGAAAGCACGGTTGGATAAAGCGTCGATATCGTTTTGCCGATGCCCGTGGGCGCTTCGGCAAATAGCGTTCCACCACTACGAGCGAGCGAGTAAACATATTTAGCCAGTTCGCGTTGCCCAAACCGGAAATGTTTGAATGGAAACGGCAATTGTTTGACGCTGTCGTTCCTGGCCTCGATGCGCTTAGCAACAGATCGGTAAAACGAAAGATATTCAGATATCAAGCCATCAATGTCGAGACTTAATTGTGACACTGATCGTTCGAACGATTTAATCATTGTTTTTTGATCAGCTTGATTAATATAGATGATGCGAATCCTGACGGTATCCAAATTGTGGTCAAGTGCATACATATGTCCATAGATAAACGCTTGCATCGTGTGCCAAGCTTCATGTTGGGTCGAAAATTGATCGAGGTCGGCTACCGTCGTTTTGATTTCCTCGATATACACTTTATTTAGGATTTCGCGGATTCCATCGGCATATCCTTCAATCGTAACCGCGAATTCGTCGACGACATATGTATGTTTTAAAAACTTTTCAGCCTCGAACGCTCCTGATTGCGCGCTTTGATAGGCTTGATGGAGTTTCGTCCCCATTTGCATCGATGCTTTGTTAAAGATACGATTGTCGATGTCGCCGCTACGTAGCATGAAATCGACCAGATCATGGACTGAAAGACGAAGCGTCTTGGTTATTTCCATACCGCTCCGGAAATTTTTTGATGGCCAAGTAAGAAATCGGTCGCGCTCATAACCCGTTTTCCGGGTATTTGTAATCTGTCGATAATGATGCGACCATTACAAAGCTGTAATAGCAGACATTTATTTTCTACTAAGATGATGCCTTTGTCCCAGTCGGTATGATCATCATAATATCTTACATTGAATATTTTGATGCGGCTCCCCGTTTCATCGAGCAAATAGCCACCTGGTTCCGGTGATAAAGCACGAACAAGGTTGATAAATTCGTGACACTTGCGTTCAATGTTAAGATGTTCTTGTTCTTTTTTTATCGAAGGTGCAAACGTCGCTAATCGTTCATCTTGCGGTTGCGCGATCAGCTGTCCATTAAGGTATTGCTTGAGTAGCTCTGGAATGCGTTGATTAATGAGCAAACTCATTTTGGCACGTAGTGAACCATAATCATCCTCAGGCATGATATCTAGGCTTAATCTGGCAAACATGTCACCAGCGTCCATGCGAGTAACCATGCGCATAAGCGTAATGCCGGTTTGATTGAGTCCTTGCATGAGCGCATATTGAATCGGAGCCGCCCCACGCAGTTTCGGTAAAAGGCTGCCATGGACGTTTAAAGCGCCAAGTTTGGGCCAATTTAGTACCTCGTCAGGCACGATTTGCCCATACGCTAGTGTTACGATTAAATCACATTCAAATTCGTTGATGAAATCATGGTCATCGCGGATGGACAGCGGCTGATAAACGGGAATATGATGTGTTTGGGCAACTATCCTCGTTGCTACAGGCACTGAATGCCCTTTACGACCGCTCGATGTGTCAGGCTGTGCGATTAGGGCGACGATATTGAACCCATCGGTTAGTAATTTTTCAAGTAAAGACGCCGCCAAATCGGGCGTTCCCATATAGACGATGCGCGCTTGTTTAAAATCCATCTTAATACCCGCTTAATATATAATTATATCGTTTGCTAATATACATTTATTGCCATACTATATTAACGCGTTAGGGAGGATTTCTCAATGATATACAACCGTCTCACGGACCTAATCGGACATACTCCATGCCTGTTTTTCGACACTGTCAACAGCAATCGCATCTATCTCAAACTCGAGATGTTCAACCCAGCGGGTTCGATCAAAGACCGGATTGCCTTGTCGATGGTCGAAGCATTGGAACGCGAAGGAAAACTTTCCGCCGATAAAGGTGTGATTGAAGCAACTTCGGGTAATACCGGCATCGGTCTTGCCTATGTGTTAGCCGCTAAAGGTATCCCATTGACGCTGACGATGCCCGCCAGTGCTTCCAAAGAACGGGTTGATTTGATGAAAGCCTATGGCGCAAAAGTCGTATTAACACCAGCCGAGCTATCGATGCGTGGTGCTAAAGCCCGTGCCGAACAATTGGCCAATGAACTAGGCTATGTCTATCTCGAACAGTTTTCTAACCCTAATAATCCCGCAGCCCATATGAAGACGACCGCCAATGAAATACGACAAGATTTTCCCAAACTCGACTACATCGTCTGCGGTGTTGGTACCGGTGGCACGATTACCGGACTGGGGCAGATTCTAAGACCAAAGTATCCGGGTATTAAATTTATTGCCGTGGAGCCATTTGAATCGGCTGTTTTGTCTGGGGAAGCACCCGGATCACATCAGATTGCCGGCATCGGTGCTGGCTTTATTCCTCCGATTCTCGATCGAAGCCAAATCGATGATATCGTCAAAGTAAAAACAAGCGCCGCCCAAGCCTTGGCAAAAAAGTTGGCGACACGCGGTCATTTCTATGGCGTGTCGGGTGCCGCTGCCATTATCGGGGCGCTAGAAGTCGCCCAAACAGTCACTGGCAAAACCATGCTCGTAATCATCCCCGATGGGGGCATTAAATACATGTCGACAGGAGTGTTCAACCATGAGTAAACAAGAATCATACTTCGCTTCAATTAAACGTCGCGATCCGGCCGCGCGGCACAATTTGCAAATTTTGCTGCTATACCCAGGCGTCGCCGCATTGATTAACTATCGCATCGCGCACTTCTTCTGGCGTATTAAGTTGAAATTCATCGCTGAATGGATTACGAAAGTGTCACGCCGTCACACCGGTATCGAAATCCATCCGGGAGCCACGATTGGAAAACGTTTGTTCATCGATCATGGTATGGGTGTCGTCATTGGCGAAACAGCCGTTATCGGTGATGATGTATTAATCTATCATGGAGTAACCTTGGGAACGCGTCTTGGTGGCCGTGGCAAACGCCATCCGACGATTGGCAATAACGTGATGCTTGGCGCTCATTCAATGATTTTGGGTAACATCACCGTCCATGATGGTGCCAAAATCGGCGCTAATTCGACGGTTATCAAAGACGTCGCCCCCAATGAAGTAATCATAACTTGTTCACGCCGCGATAATAAGCCGGAATAATGTTGCAGGCTATCACTATATGTGATAAAATTCATCGAGTTAAATAGAGGTAATCATATGGCAAACATCAAATCACAAATCAAACGCAACATCACCAACGAAAAAGCTCGCTCCTTAAACGCAGCGTTTAAATCGCAAGTTCGCACGGCCATTAAGAAAGTCGAAAAGGCAATTGCTGCTAACGATAAGGAAAATGCCGCAAAGCTATTCGTCGAAGCCGTTGCTTTGATTGACAAATCGGTATCCAACAAAGTGCAAACAGCGGCAGCGGGAAGCCGTCAAAAGAGCAGCTTGCAACGCCGATTAAACGCTTTGCAATAACAATAAATCGAAAAAGATGGTTCGACTTACGGACCATTTTTATTTGCCCGAGAAAGTATGCTAGAATAGCGCTATGAAAACACTTAGCACTGATCCCCGCCGCGATGGCTTTCGAATGCCGGCCGAGTTCGAACCACACCGGGGGACACTAATGACTTACCCCTACCGGTCCGATGTTTGGCGTCTCGATGGCGTTCCCGCTCAAGACAATTACATGGAAGTGGCTGCCGCGATTGCCAAAAGCGAGCCGGTGTTCATTGCCGTGCCTCCTCATTTGATGGCCGAAGCCGAAGCGCGCTATCAAATTCCCAATGTGACGTTGTTGCCACTTGAAAGCGACGATGCCTGGATGCGTGACAACGGTCCAACTTTTGTCGTTAACGATAGTGGCGAACTACGTGGCATCGATTGGGTATTCAACGCTTGGGGCGGCGACTATGACGGGCTCTACAAACCATGGGACACCGATGACGCGATGGCCGAAGCCATCTTGAAGATTTGGAATGTCGACCGTTACCGCACCGAAGGTTTTGTGCTCGAAGGCGGTTCAATTCACGTCGATGGTCAAGGTTTAGCGCTTGTTACCGAAGCTTGTTTGCTATCGCCCGGTCGCAATCCGACGATGAGTAAGCGTCAAATCGGCGAGATGCTCAAGAAATACCTTAATGTCAAAAAAGTTATTTGGTTACCGTATGGGGTTTATAACGACAACACTAACGGTCATATCGATAACATCGCTTGCTTTGTCGCTCCACGACACGTGCTCGTGG
>DAOSDC010000022.1:0-14217 GCA_035361955.1 Bacilli bacterium | reverse complement strand
ATGGGTTTCGCCTCGTAAGTGACGCCGCATGTTTTCCATGCACGGTTCGTAGTCATCAGGATGTAGTTTTGAGGTAAAGAATTCAAAACCAACTGGAGTGGGTACTTCTTCAAGCGTATATCCAAGCGTGGTCACTTTAAGTGGATTAAACGTCACCGTGTTCGTGGGAATGTCCCAATACCAGTGACCGAGGTTACCCGACCAACCGAATTCGAGTTTCGTGTCTTGTTGCTGTTCTGCTAAGAGTTGATCGAGAAGCCGCTGTTTGGCTTCCAGTTGTTTCAATAAATTGGCTTTGCTAAGTTTCCGATTAATCATATGTTTCACCATCTATGTTAAATATCGTTTCAAGTATAACATTTATCAGGTTTTTGAAAAGTTTGTTATATGATTAAGAATATGAAAAACAACAACAAAACCATTAACGATGTCACCAACATGCTTTTCATTGATGGTAACCGCATCTTATTAGGCCTTAAGAAGCGTGGCTTTGGCATGGGCAAGTACAACGGCTTTGGTGGCAAACCACATCAAAATGAAACAATATTAGATGCGGCGATTAGAGAAGCCAGGGAAGAATCCGGACTAAGAGTCAAGGAATGCTATAAGGCCGGGATTATTGATTTTGGTGATAGTTATTTATTAAGAATGCACGTATACGTGTGCACGAAATGGGTTGGTGAACCAACTGAATCCGATGAGATGAAACCGGTATGGTTTGCCAATGATAAGATTCCATATGACCAGATGTGGAAAGATGATGCTTATTGGCTGCCACTAGTGCTAGAAGGTAAGAAGATTAAAGCGACATTCATCTTCATGAATAATGATGATATCTTGGGGACGGATGATAATGAGATTGTTGATTATAAACTTGAAGAGATAATTTGAAGCTAATCATTGTATTTAACGATGCATATATGCTCATAAGTATTAACCATTTCATAATTTTGTGATTAGATAAGCATATGAACGAAAAAATGATACGAAAAATTGTTGATTTTAGAAACTCCAGAGATTGGAAGCAATTTCATACTGGTGAAAATTTAGCTAAGTCCATTTCAATTGAAGCTGCAGAATTGCTTGAAGAATTTCAATGGAGTAACAAGGAAAGGAACTTAGACAATCTAAAAAAAGAACTTGCTGACATTCTCATATACTGCATCCTTATGGCGGATGCCTATAACCTCGACATCGAGCAGGTAATCCTCGAAAAACTAAAAGAAAACGAAATAAAGTATCCGGTGGAAACGTCAAAAGGTTCCTCTAAGAAATACAACGAGAAATAATTATGTTAGTTTATTCAGGAACAAAATCATCTTTCTCTACCGACGTTGAAAAAGGCAGCCTTGCCTATAAAATTGAAGAAAAATTAAAAGATTACGGCATAGCAACGGGTAATGACCGTGAATTTATGTCTTGGCAAAATTCGCTGCCTCACATGTATTTCGCACTTCAGCAATCTAAGATTGACGATGATGTTTCCGTGTCAATCGAATATCAAATACCCTTAACATCAAGACGCGTTGATTTTCTTATTGGAGGAGCCAACGATTATAACGATTCCATCGTCATTGTTGAATTGAAGCAGTGGCAAAGAGTTACAAAGTTAAGTCGAGAAAACCTTGTTGAAACATACACAGGCGGGTCAAAACGCGTAGTTGTTCACCCTTCGCAACAAGCATATTCGTATGCTAAATTGATTGAAAATTTCAATGAATCGATTCGAGAACAAAATATAAAATTAATTCCTTGCGCTTATTTACACAATTACGATACCAAACATTTAGATCAAATAACCGGACCTCAATACGACGACATTATCAAAGAGGCGCCAATTTTTATTGGTGAAGACCGAGAAAAACTATCTAAGTTCATTCATGAACACGTACCAAAATCATCTAAGAAAAACTTATTTGAAATTATCGAACACGGAAGATTAAAACCATCAAAGGCGCTTCAGGACGCAGTCGGTCTTGTCATGAACGGGAACCAAGAATTCGTCTTAGTAATGGAACAGCAAGTCGCCTATGCTACGGTGTTGAAACTTGTAGAGAAATCATTTGACGACGACCATAAACACACCGTCATCGTCGAAGGTGGTCCGGGAACTGGTAAAAGCGTAGTCGCCGTAAATCTTCTTGCCAAGTTGATTGAAATGGGCAAATCTGCGAACTATGTTACTAAAAATAGTGCGCCTCGCTATGCATTTTCCAAATCACTTATTGGAGGTAAATACAAACTGACATACCTCCGAGATTTATTCCGTGGCTCCGGTTCATACTTTAATGCTAAATCAAATACCTATGACTGCCTCATAATCGATGAAGCACACCGCCTCAAACTTAAATCTGGATATCAATCAAATCTTGGTGAAAATCAAGTTAAAGAACTAATCAATGCTTCAAAAATCAGCGTCTTCTTCCTTGATGAAGATCAAATAGTTACTACAAGCGACATCGGCACCGCCGACGAGATAAAGAAGTGGGCAAGATTCTATGGATCAACGATTCATGAATCAGAAGACTTAAATCTTGTTTCGCAATTCCGTTGCAATGGATCAGATGGATATCTAGCTTTTCTCGACAACCTCTTGGGAATTAGGGAGACTGCGAACAAGACATTCGATAAAGAGTTTGATTACGACCTAAGAATCTTTGATGACCCAAATGAAATGTATGAAGCACTAAAGGAAAAGAACATCAATAACAAAGCAAGAATGATTGCTGGATACACTTATGAATGGATGTCGAGAAAAGACAAAAATGCTTACGACATCATCTTAAAAAATGGTTTCAAGAAACAATGGAACTTCACCACTGATTCATTTGCGACCGATCCCGAATCGTTTGAACAAGTAGGCTGCATTCACTCGACGCAAGGAATCGAGTTTGAATATGTCGGAATTATTATCGGACTCGATATGCGTTATGAAAACGGCAAGGTGATTGTCGATAAAACGAAAGCTGCCCTTAGTGATGGCAGTAGCGGAGTTAGAAGAACTCGTGATATTGCATTGGCTGAAAAAATCATAAGAAATACTTATCGTACTCTTCTATCTAGAGGACAAAAGGGTTGTTTTGTTTATTGTGAAGATGAAAATCTTAAGAATTTCATACGATCTAAATTATGTCTCTATTAGCGATTCATAGAATTTTCTCATAAAATCCCAAGAAATCTTATTTATACCTTGAGTAATAAATCAAAAATGATTGATTATTAAAAATGCTGTGATTCGACCGAAGACACACGGATTTTCAGCCCTAAATTATGATTATAAGGGACTTATATTATTATTTTTTTCAAGCCAATTTTTATAATTTGATATTTCTGGAGTAAATAGATTAACAGCAAATTCGTAGCCATATAAAATAAAAATCATATAAAAAATGTGATTATCAATAATAAGTGATTTTGAGCGAAAAATAAGATTAGATTTATTTGAATTATCCATAAATGTAAAGTGTTGCCAGATTTTCCGACTGTTAACTGGCCAGATTTTTCTCGGATCATAACGAACATAGTTGATGAGTGGCATAAATTCTTTTGTATTAGCAAAATATTTGATTTCATCAGTATCAATCATGTTATAGGCAAGTAGTTCGATTGCTACCTTACACGCAAAACGATTAGTAATTTTTTTTGGAGGTAAGCCATTCAAGGCTTCATAAATAATCTTTTTTTGTTGAGCCGCTTGAAGAAGTGCATTTATTTGACTTTCATCTACTCCTAAAAACCAGGACATTCTGCCATTAATTATTCTTTTTGAAAGAATTGCATTGCCAACATTTTCAATATTAATGATTGATGATGGAATGGATCCTTTTTTACTTTCAATATTTAGTTGTGATCTAATTGTCATTATTAAAGGATGATTAATAAAAGGTGCTTCAACCTCTCTTCCAAGATAATTGTTGCATTGAATACAAACATAGCCCTTCGGTAGTAATAATGTTTTATTATCAAGTGATTCGGGGACAATATGTTCGATAGCGCTCTTTTTTTCGCAATCTTTACCGCAAAAAATACATCTCATAGTCGCACTATAACAATAAAAAGGGTGATGACGTTTTCATGATTAAAACTTTAATAGTTTGATTGTCATGTTCAAAAAACTATACGTAAACAAACGATTGTGGCGCGTGTTTAATTCCATATTCATTGAGATCTTTAACTTGCTCATAAACAGTAATCTTTCCTAGTTTGTAAGCATAGGAAATCTTGTTCTTACTAAAGTATTTCATGAAACTTTCCTTAGAAATGCCTGCGAACTCTTGTGTATACTTCCACATTTCTTCTTTTGGCAGTTCTAAAATCTCTAGAATTTCAGCTTCAGCGACAATTTTCTTAGTTGGTATCGTACAATAAATTATTAGCTCGCTAATATCGCTTTTGGCAACTCGAGTACGGAACTCGTATTTTTTCTGACCAGATATGATCCTATCAACATATTCTTTTTTTATCGAAATGAGAATCTTTTTCACTTAATATCCCCCTTTCCTAATTCAAGAATTTTATAATATTTTGCGTTATCTATCGTAGAAAATGGTCTTGGACCATTTGGAAATTCGATAATGTTCTGATCCCATAGTTGTTTCAAGATTACTTTGTTTTTAAGAGTATCTCGATGGAGTAATTTTACTACAAATATGGTTTTTTGGTCATGATAAAAACTGCTTAGTTGTTCCTTAGTGAATAATGTTCGGTTTTCACATTCGCTCAGCAAATGGTCAAATCCATTTATTTTAATAACTTTTTCGATAATGGTTACGGTGGAAACAACACCTGTGTAGCAGGCGTTTAAAGAATCACCTTTTCTATAGATTAATGCTATGTCTCCAGACCTTGCAATTGGCGCAGAATATGCAAATGAGATATATGTCTTTTGAAGCGCATATTGATATGGTTTTTTTTCATCAGTGATTTTTTCTTTATATAAAGCAGAGTCTGGGAATAACTCAGCATGGAAAACTTGTTCAATTGGTAAAAAAAAGAAATTTGCATCTTTGTTTATCAAAGGGAAATTGTACTTAGGACTCTTAGTATAATCATAAACTCTAAGATTTTTAATCATTACGGACTCGCCCGTTTTAGTATTTATGCAATATTCTGAAAATCCCCAAGATTCTAGTAAACCCACTAATGGCTTAACTGACTCTTCGTTGTTAAAAATCGTGACATATATTTCATCAACATTTCTATGTACAGCATTATCAATAATGATTTTTATAAATCTTTCACCAAGTCTATAACCAGAAGAAATGACTTTGAATGTTCCAATTTTTAACCTTTTTTTGGGCATAAATGGCTTTGAAAAATGACCATAAGGTTCGTCGGTATCTTCAGTTTTTATATAAAGAAAACCATTAATATCTGATCCATCTTCAACCACATAGGCGTCTTCGTCGAATTTTCTTTTAAACCATTTATCGAAATCGCTATACATAACCCGAAAGAAATTAAAAAAAGGGTTAGATAAATCGATATCTTTGAATTTTCTTTTTTTGACACTTAATACTCCATACTCTATTACGGAGGGATTTTCAGATATGAAAAGAGCGAGATACTCATCAATCGTAAAAACTTTTGACCGAATTCTAAGAATATTGGCTTTCCTTAAAATTTTTTTATCTTCCGTAATCAGACAATCCAGTCGATTGTCGTATATTTGAAATAGTAATTGATTATCTATTAAATCATTTTCCGAGGACGTTAAATATTGAACAAGAGAATCAAAGGAACTGTCTCTTAAATTTGGGATATTGATAAGATTATATGCTGCTAATTTGGCACGCAAGATATCCACTTGCTTTTGATCATGATATTTTGATAATTCGTCAAAGCAGGTCGGATGAATATACTTTTGAGATTTTTCCTTATCAAGAATATTAAATAATCTTCCTACAGACTGGTTAGGAACTTTTGGGTTTTCTCTTTCGATGATAATGTTTGTATCTAGTAATACGGTCTTCATTCAGAAACTTTCACCGAAATAACTTTTCTCCATATTTTTTTGAGTGACAATTTCATTAAATTATTTTTAATTGTCTCATTGATACTAATTATTTACTCACAATTGATAGATTCCCGTCAATGAAAAAAGGCCAATAAAGTTTTGCTAGATGCGTTAATAGAAGAATCAAAATAATAATTACCACAAGGAAAAGAAGTGACAACCACTAAAGAAATATACTCATGAATCGTTAGTAATTACTTATTACGCTGCCCTTAAACAAATAATCGTTACCTATCCCTGCAGCGGATTCCCTTTTAATAATCGGAATCATTCCGCTTCATCACTCGCTTTAGTTGCTTCTCAATCGCCGCGATCTTCTTCAGCATACGCGAGACCTAAGCGAGAAGGAAACGTGTTGTTACAATTTTCATTTGCGAAAGAAAAAAATTATAATAGTTAATAAGGAGAATTAATCATGGTTACTTTGAAAGATTTTTTATGTCTAATTGAAAATACCGGAACAAAAGTAAGAATATTTGAAGAGACCGACAAACCAAAAGATTTTATGGCTTATTTATCTAATCTCTTTAAAGAACCAGGAGATATCTTGAAAGGTTCAATGTCTGTGTTTCAAGTGTTATCTTTGTCAAAGGAAGAATTGCTCAATAGGACTGTTAAATCATTTGTGGATACACTCGATCATATTTTTATAACACTAGAAAAAAACAAGTAATACCATAAGTATCGTCTTACCATTCATAAATAAGTTTTGCCATACACAAAACCCTTAGAAAAGAGAAGAAAGAGAAACTATAAAAGTCCCTCTGTGATGATATAATGGCGGCCCATCCGAGCTTGAACCGGCGACATACGGATTTTCAGCCATAGATTATCAGTAATATTCGTTTCTTCGTTCTTTAGAGTTTATTCTCTTTCCTTATTTTATTAGTGTGATCAGTATCTTTTTACTTCCGACCTATTCATGCTAATTTATATTTTCAAAACTTAATGTGTTTATATTCTTCACCAATATGAGATATGGTTATTTTCTTATTTTTTCTAAAAAATTGGGAGATGATATTAACATCGATAAGTTTAACCTTCTTCTCGTATGCACACTTAATGGCGCTTGATGTAAATTCATTGTTTGTGATGACAACGGCCTCATCAGCTTTATATGCATATCTAGCTTCGTTAACTTCTAAAACAGCCATCCTTCCGACGGGTTTGTCTTTGTGTTTCACTTGAACAACGACTCTATCTTCGCCTTTTTCGGCAATTACATCAGCACCATGATCATGTGATGCTTTAGTTACAACCGCTTTATAACCTTGTTGCTTGTAATATTCTCTAACGAATGCTTCAAATGCTGTTGGTTCTAGTCTATTAACATCGTCCATGTCAATTACTTCAATGCTCTTCTTTCTTAATTGGTCTTCAAGCTGTATCCGTTTCTTTTTTTTGTAATAAGGTTTAACTACTGAATAAATCACTGCAATAATATCAAGACCAATAGTAACAAACATCATAATTTGAAATGTCTGAATCTTGGATAACCAATAACCGAAAACAATTGAAAAAGGCAACAATATGATTGAAGTAACCGCTACAACTGCCTGAAAATCATCAAAATTGAGACGTTTCTTAAAAAAGATATAGATTCTTTCTAAATACATATCTAATTTGTTGGTTTCATTCTTTTTTGACATGATTAAACCTCTTTGAAGATATTGTTTTTGAATTAATTTATTTTACAAAAAACGTGTATTAATCGAGTGCTACATGATAATTATGAAGCCTGTATTTTTTTTTTAGAAAGTTTTCATCCGAATCAATAGCATCTTCAATAATAGATATGTTTTTTTATAAAACCAGTCGATTTTCGATTGGGATGTTGTCTTATAGGCATATTAACTCATATTAAAGAGTTTCTCGTCAATGGACGCGGCCATAAAATTTTGTTAGATGCGTTAATAAAAAAATAAGGAGAAGAATTACTACAGGAAAAGAAGTAACAACCACAACAAAAATATACTAATGTCCCATTAGTAATAACTTATGAGAGTGTCTTTCAAACAAACAATCGATACCCATTTTATCTACGATACATACCAATGAAAATTCTCATCGTTATTTGACAAAGCAAATATTAAGCCCATTAACTGATATATTTATCGTGCACTCCACCTCATATAGGCGTATTCTTATACCGGTGAAAATACCTATATGAATATCAGAAACATCGCTATCATCGCCCATGTCGATCATGGTAAGACCACAATGGTCGACCAACTCTTTAAAACTGCCCATTTATTCAGAGATAACGAACAATCATCCGAACGAATGATGGATTCTAACGATATTGAAAGAGAACGTGGCATTACCATACTAGCGAAAGCTACCGGTTTCCAATATAAAGGCTATCAAATCAACATTATGGACACGCCTGGACACGCTGATTTCGGTGGTGAAGTCGAACGTATCATGAACATGGTCGATGGCTGTCTTCTTCTTGTGGATGCGTTTGAAAGCACAATGCCTCAAACAAGGTTCGTGCTCAAGAAAGCAATCGAAGCCAGAGTCAAACCCATTGTGGTTATCAACAAGATCGACCGTAACAATGTCGATATCAAGCAAACACTTGAAGATGTACTCGAATTATTCATCGCCCTTGATGCGCCTGAAGAGATGCTTGATTTCAAAGTGGCTTATGCTTCAGGCTTATTAGGCACCAGCGGTCGTCAAGAAGACTTATCCGATCAAACCAAAGGCATGGAAGCCATCCTTGATTTAATCATTGACGAAATTCCTAGTCCCCGAGTCAAAAAAGTCGGCCATCTCCAGTTTCAACCAAGCCTACTCGATTATAACGACTTCGTCGGTCGCATCGGCATCGGCGTGGTTAAAACCGGCACGATAAGGTTAGGACAACAAGTATCGCTAGCGAGACTTGATGGTTCCATCAAGCCAGGAAAAGTCATTAAGCTATTCAAGTTTTTGGGAATTAACCGTTATGAACTAGAAGAAGCAACCGCGGGAGACATCGTCGGTGTCGCTGGGATTGAAGACATAAATGTGGGAGAAACCATCTGCGAAGTCGGATATGTGAATCCACTTCCTAAAATATTTGTCAGTGAACCGACACTACAAATGACATTTGCTCCTAATAGTTCCCCGTTCGTTGGTCAATCTGGTAAATATGTGACTTATCGGCATTTAAAAGCCCGTCTTGAAAAAGAAGTCCAACGAGATGTCGCCTTAAAAGTATCGCCCATCGAAAATAGCGATCGCTTTCTTGTATCGGGTCGAGGCGAACTTCACCTTGGCATATTAATCGAAAAGATGCGACGCGAAGGGTATGAGCTTGAGGTAAGTAAACCCAAAGTCATCATCAAGATGATTGATGATAAGCCATATGAACCATTTGAAGAATTAACGATTGATGTTCCCACTGAGCATCTAGGTTTAGTTATGGATGCCGTATCGATGCGACAGGGTGAAATGCTCCACATGGACACGGGCGCGCTTAACACGCGTCTTATCTATGAAATATCCACCGGGGGCCTATTAGGTTTACATGACCTAATCATGACACTGACAAAAGGTTATGGGCTGATGAGCCATAGTTATAAACGCCATAAGCCTTTATCGGGCTTTTCAGGCATGGGCCGCCATCAAGGCGTACTTGTCGCCTCCGAATCAGGCATGGTCACTTCATATGCCCTCGAAGGCTTAGAAGCCCGCGGAGTGATGTTTGTGACACCAGGCACGCAAGTGTATGAAGGTATGATCGTCGGTGAGAATAAATACGCCCGTGACTTAGTGGTTAATGTAGCTAAAATGAAAGCCTTATCTAATGTGCGCATGTCGACCAAAGAAGCCAAAGTCGTATTGAAAGCACCCCGCACGATGTCATTAGAAAACTGTCTGGCTTATCTAAATGAGGATGAACTGTTAGAGATAACGCCTGCCTCATATCGCATGCGAAAAGCGATACTCAAAGATGCGTTAAGAAAAAAGAATAATGCGGATGCTGAATAGGCATCCGTTTTTTTCTTATTTACAACATGTTTTTATTGCTTTATCTCTTAGAGATAGTATTCTTTCCTATTAAGGAGTTAATTCTATATGAAACGCACGCTCTTACTACTGGGCTTAGCACTGACATTACTCGTCGGATGTACCAGCCTCTCATCGACTGAATCAAGTGAATCCTCAACAACATCGATATCAACGACTTCCACTGAAGTAACTTCAAGCGAAGATAGTTCGACTGACGTGACCTCAAGTTCATCGAGTTCGGAAACGTCTAGTTCCGCATCGAGTTCCTCGTCAAGCGCTTCTTCCAGTTCTTCCTCGAGTTCTTCCTCATCATCTAGCTCAACAACGACTGAGAGTTCGTCGTCTTCGTCTGAACAGCAAGTTATCAAAACCATCACCATTTCTAGAGATACATGGACGACGCTAGGAGCATATCCTGGTAGTGGTGTCACCGCTGATGTGGTATTTGATGATATCTTGTTCCAATACGCCCAAGCCGGTAACTATACGGCAGGGGTCATCCAAGGCCAAGCCAACACATTCAAGATCTACAATGTCGATAGCCTGTTCGTATTAAATACGATTGTGATGACGCTTCAAAGCGAGAAGACAACCACGACGATGTATGCCGGCACTTCCATGGATCCAAACGTCACAACCGTGATCCCGTCATCAAGCGGTGCCGTCTATACCTATGACTTTAATGGTGGAAACTATTCCCACTTCTCCTTTAGAAACGGTACCAATGCCATCTACATCCAAAGCATCGTGATTACTTATACGACATCAGAAGCAACAATCCCAGATACAGGTGATGGTTATGAACTACGAGATACGCCCACAATCAATCGCGACGACTACAATTATGCGGCCGAAACGTTTGCGCTTGGCAGCACCGGAGTGCAAAAAATGCTGGTCATTCCCGTCTACTTTACCGATTATTCATTATCGACATCCGCTCAAGATGAATGGTGGGCCAAAATCAACGCCACCTTCTTTGGGGCAACCGAAGACACCGGTTGGGAATCGGTCCAATCGTTTTATAGCAAATCAAGTTATGGCAATTTAAACCTCACTGGGGTCGTCACTCCTTTCTATAATGCGGGCGTGACTACCAGCACATTCGCCAACTGGAACCTAGGCCGCGATTCAAGTTTATCGGCCTATTATGATCCGACCTGGACGCTACTAGAACGGGCCGTTGACTGGTATAAAGGCGTCAGTGGAACAACCTTGTCCGAATACGACACCAATAGCGATGGCTATATCGATGCCGTGTGGATGGTGTATGCCAATCCATATAGCTTTGGCTCAACATATGGTGATGCCCGTGATGATTTATTCTGGGCTTATACTTACTGGGACTATGATAACTACTATCCTTCTAACATCGTCTCCTACCCGGCGACGATGACCTACGCTTGGGCCTCAGTCGACTTCATGAGTGAGGGTTATGGTACGGCACTTAACCAAGTCGACGCCCATACATTCATTCACGAAACCGGCCACATCCTTGGACTTGATGATTACTACACCTATGATTATTCCGATTATGGCGCGGCCGGCGGCCTCGACATGATGGACTATAACATCCTCGACCATAACGCCTATACCAAATATTTATTAGAATGGACGTCGCCCTACTATGTCAACAACACCAAAGCCAGCACCACAATTACGCTTAGCCCGTTTGAAAGTTCGGGGCAGTTCATCCTTATTAACAACGGATGGAACGGATCGCCGTATGATGAATACTTATTATTGGAATTCTATACCCCGACCGGATTAAACCACTCCGATTCACAAGCGATGTATGCTAACGGAGCACGTGGCTTCACGATTCCCGGCATCAAGATCTATCACGTCGATAGCCGACTTGGTAAATACAATTTCTCAGGATATTTGACTTCATTCACCGACACGCTGAATGTGGGCAGCAGTTACTATCCGTATATTGCCATGAGCAATACGTCCTACTATAGCGAAGATCCTAACCTGAAGCTCTTGCACCTAATCGACAAAGGCGGCGACGTCTACTTCGATAGCGGCTTAGCGGATAACGGTTCGCTATTCGTCCAAGGCGACGTCTTCTCACCCGCGACTTATGCGAATATGTTTTATAACTCCGGACGCTTCAACGATTCCAGCCTGATTGGTTATCAAATCACAATCATCGCTCTGAACTCGAGTCAGGCGACGATACAAATCGACCGTATTTAGATGAAAGGAACAAGATCTTGTCATGTTGACAAGGTCTTTTTTTATTATTAAGCGTTTTCAATGTTGCGCCCGCGTAGCGCATCCTTGACAATCAATATATAATTACATAAAGTTAGATAACTTATTAAAGAGGACAAATTATGAACAAAAAAGCGTTAACTATTTATGCGACACTAGGCTTACTGCTACTAGGCGCATGCGCCAGCTCATCGCTACCACCAAGTTCAAGTAGCGAAGACGTGAGCTCATCGGAAGTCACGTCCAGCTCATCTGCAAGCGAAGAACCATCATCAAGCAGTTCGAGTTCCAGTGAACAGCCAATCATCGGCAACGAACTGATTTTTGCCCGCGGCGTCAGCGTTCCGGAACTACCAAACTTTCCACTAGTGGAAACCAACATCTACATCGACAATGTGCTATTCAAGTTTAATGGCGCGAAAAACTATGGGGCAACGGCCAATCTAGAAGCCCAATCATCGGCCTTCAAATTATTCAATATCGATTCGCTCGATAAGATTTACTCGATTGAAGTCAATCTATATCAACCGAAAACGACCAATCGTTTCACGATGTTTGCCGGCACCAGTGCTGATCCCGCGATTACAATCATCCCATTTACCAAAATTGGTGCTCTCCAATACATCTATGACTTCTCTGGTCAAGATTATACTCACTTCAGTTTCCTTAATGGCGTCGGTGTCATGTACGTCAGCTCCATCAAGGTATACTTCTCCGAAGACTTCGTCTATCCTGAAGGCCCCAACACTGGTGGTTCAGGCACAGTCTATGAACCAGGCGCTCAAGGCTATTACATCGCCGATCCCGAAGATCAAACGATTGATCCCCAAGAATACTGGTATCAAGCCGATCGTTTCCCGCTACCTTCACTAGGTACCCAAAAGATTCTTGTCGTCCCCGTTATTTTCCAAGACTATCCAATGAGCCCCAGCGCTCGAACCGCCCGCAGCGAAGAAATTCGTAAAACTTTCTTCGGCACGAGCGAAGAAACAGCGTGGGAATCAGTCTCCAGTTATTTCTACAAATCTAGTTACGGCAAATTGACGCTGACGGGTGAAGTCACCGACTTTTATGAAGCGCCTTATACCGCGAATAACTTCGATGCCCTAACCCGGACAACTGGTGATTATTCACAATACTTCAATCCGACTTGGCAATTGGGCGATGAAGTCGTCGCTTGGTATAAATCACTTCCAGGCAGCGATATTTCCCAATACGACAATAACGGTGATGGCTATGTCGATTCGCTCGTGATGATTTATAACAACCCCAATAAGACAAACGCTAACTACACGCGCGGTCAAAATAGCGAATTCTGGGCCTATGTGTATTGGAACTATGCTAACTACCACGCTTGGGATGACCGTCCCGTCGATTCGACTGACGCGCTTCCAATGACGTATTCGTTTATTTCCTATGACTTCATGTATGAAGGTTATGGTAGCTCCAACATCGATGCCCACACCTACATTCACGAAACCGGCCACTTGTTAGGCATTTCCGATTACTATACCTACACCGATGGCGACTGGGGTGCTGCGGGTGCACTTGATATGCAAGACAACAACATCCTCGATCACAACCCCTACTCAAAACTGTTATGGCAGTGGGCGACGCCGATTGTCATCGACGGTACCAAAGAAGTGACGACGATTGAACTCAATCCCTATCAAGAAACAGGAGAAATCATCCTCATCAATGATGGCTGGAACGGTTCGGCGTTTGATAACTATCTAGCGCTAGAATTTTACACTCCGACAGGTCTTAACGAAAAAGATTCACAGTCAGCCTATCCGGGCAACAATATCCAAGGATTCACCGAAGCGGGTATCAAGCTGTATCACATCGATTCACGCATCGGTCGCTACAATGTCGACGGTGCTGGTAATGAAACGTATATGGGTGTGGTTGATACGCTCCAATACGGCTATGACCACTATTCGTATATCATTACTTCGAATAGCTCGGGTCGGACCGACTAC
>DAOSDC010000021.1:0-16215 GCA_035361955.1 Bacilli bacterium | reverse complement strand
GCTGGGGCGTGTTCGATGGTGTCCCACCTTCGATGTAGGGCCACCCGTCTTCATCCCACAATATCTTATCCATCAATAGCACGCGGGCGTTGCCCGTCGCTGTTTTATAAGCATGGTAAAACATCCAAGTAACACCTTCAGCATCAGTAATAATGGCGTTATGACCAGGTCCGGCAAAGGCGTTGTTACGGTCAAGTATTAGCGTCCCGACGTTAGCATTGAGCATGCTGCGGCCGGAGGCGTCGAAATATGGTCCCATGGCAAACTGCGATCGGGCGACGACGACGCGATAGGTTGAAGAAACACCTTCACAACAAGTTCCGGTCGATAAAAACAAATAATAATATCCATTGCGATATTGAATATAGGAACCCTCATAAGTGCCGACGTGCCAGTCGGTGCTCGTATCGAATCCGGCGATACGTTGTTTGGTAACGCTGGCAACGACGGCATCGCCATCTTTCAGCGATAAGCCATCGGATGTCAATTCGACGATATAATTGCCGCGCATCGAACCCCAAATCATGAATACTTTACCGGTTTCGGCAACGAACACGACCGGATCAATGCTGTTATTGACACCGATGCTCAGTGATCGAAACAATTCGCCGCGATCGAGCCATGGTCCGTTGGGACGGGGCGCAGTCGCCACGCCGATGCCGGGATTAGGGTCGCCCCATGTTGACAGCGAATAATACATGACATACTGGTCGTTTATGCGCGTCACATGCGGAGCCCACAATCCGGCGTTGGTCGTCCCCCATTGAGGGATTGTAGTAAACGCATAATTGTGTTTTTGCCATGTGACAAGATCGGTCGAACTGATGATTTGACCACCGGTCGCAAACACAAAGTATTGGTTTGTGCGCTCATCATAAACAATGCTTGGATCAGGAAAATCAAAATCGTAAATTGGATTGGTATAAGTCGCCCGCCTTATTTCCATCGGTATCGACACGCTTGTGATTGTCGATGTTGTCTCGCTTGTTTGGTCGGAGCTGGATACTTCGCTTGTTGTCGCGTTAGATGATTGTGAATCAGTTGGCATCGAACTTACCTCGCTTTGACAGCTTGACATTACTAAAAGCACCATCGTCAACAATATCAAGCGCCTCGAATTATGGAAACTAGGCATGAAAACCTCCGTTTATAATCGTCGAAAGTGACTTAACTAACATTTAGTTTATCGTTAATCTAATCAAATGACAATATTTGAATGACGCCTGCTGAATCGTGCGTCCAATAGAATTGATTACTGACCTGTTTATTAGACAGAGGGGTAGTTACACCCTTTGAAAGGAGTTACATTATGAAAACAAAATTTTTAAAACGGATGGCGGCCATTATCGCTGCCTCATTAATGTTAGCGGCCTGCACGATTCCCAGCGATACTACCGTCGAGGAAAATCTGGCCTATGTCACCATCGAAATCAACCCAGGGCTCGGGGTGATGGTCGATGAAGATTATCGCGTTTCTTATGCCCACGCTTTAAATGGCGATGGCGAAATGGTAATGTTGCAACTGCAACTTGACGGAAAATCACTCGAAGACGCGATTGAAGAGATCGTTGAAGAAACTGTCGAACTCGGATTTGTAACCGAGGAGACTGAGGATCCTGATGTCGAACTCGACGCAATCAGCAATATGAGTCAACTGCAAACGCAAACCAGGGAACAAGCGCAATTGCACGTCGAGGCCGCATTCGAAGGTCATATGATTCAAGTACAAACGCGGACCCGCACGTATACCGTCGATGAAATCGCTGAAGCCGATGCCAAAGCCACGACGCCACTGAAACTGCGTCTTGCCAAGCAAGCGATGATCGGTGATCCTGATTTACTTGAGGAAGAAGCCCTAGATTTGACTGAAAAAGCGTTGATGAACAAAGCCAAACAAGGCGCGACGCACATGAAGCAAATCGCAGCTACGCTGGGAGCCGACTTTCTTGAAGAACGCAAAGCAATCCAAGACGAATACTTACCGCAAATCCATGAGCTCCAAGCCGACATCGCCGAAGCAAAGTCCAATAGTTTAGATACGAGCGAACTTGAACAACAATTGGAAACGCTACGCGCGCAAATGGTCGCTGAAATTCAAGCATTAGCAGCTACCTACAAAGAGCAAACAATCCAAGAACGAGCTGCTTGGCAAGCGGAAGCCAACATTCGTAAAGGTGGCGGAAGTTCCAGTCAAAACAATCCGTCCAGTCATCAAACGAGCGTGTAAAACACAATTCAATATGTTGACGCGAAAGCCTCTCGAGAGAGAGGTTTTTGTATGCTAGCGGTGCTTTTTGGTAAGGTGGCGGCGCATAACTTTATTTTTTTGCATCAAATATTATCATATGGGCAAGAAAAAGGAGTACTGTTATGAAACGCAATCTATTAATCCCATTAGCCGGCGCCATCGTTCTTGTCGGGGCGACAATCGCCTTTGTCGCAAGTAGCCCAGTCGCGCCACTAGAAACAATGGCGCTCAGCGCTGAAGCGACCACCGCTAGCGTGACGCGCGACACGCCACAAGCCGTCGCCAACCCAACCACGCCTTTAAATGAATCGGAACAGGACGAACAGCCAATTCTTGCTCGCATCGAACAAATCATGTTCTTCCGCCAAGAAATCGTGCGCATGCGTGACGCCAACCACTTATTGGTAACGCAAATGAAACTAGAAATTGAAGATATCAAAACGTTAATTGACGCTTTCAAAACAGAAGGCCTGAAATTAAATGAAACCGAGCGCGCCTGGGCGATTGAACTGCGCAATCAAGCTAAGGCCTTACGCGAATCCGTCAAAGCCACGATTGGGAAAGTGTATGAACCAATCAGTCAATTGCGAGGACAATACACGCTTGAAAACCTCGATTTGATTTATGATACTTACTCAGTCGCCTATGAAAACATGATTATTCGCCAAGACGCACTAACTGCCTTTAATGGTATGATAATCGAGGTAAAAGATTTCTTGACCATTAAGGTGGGATAGCGTGAAATTAACTGTCGAAAAGATTCCCGGGATTACTGACATCGAAATCAACATTAGGCATGACCACGACGAAGAAGTCGCCTCCATCGTGGCCATGCTTAATCACCAGACAACGATCATCGGGAAAAAGGGTGAACGAAACTACCCGCTTAACCCCAGTGATATTTATTATTTCGAATCGGTCGATGAAAAGGTATTTGCCTATGATAAGACCGACATCTATCAAATCAAAGAACGCTTGTATGAGCTCGAATCGTTATTATCAACATTTGGGTTCTCACGCGTCTCAATCAGCGTCATTGTCAATCGTCGCCTAATTGATCATTTCAAATCGAGCCTCAACGGTCGCATCGAGGCGAAACTAAGCAATGGAGAAACGATTATCGTTTCTCGCAACTATGTCAAAGACTTAAAAGCCGCGCTTGGAGGTGACCGCAAATGATTAAAAAAGGTATTTCACGATTTACAGGTTCATTCTTGATCGTGACCATATTGTTAATGGTTATCAATGTCGTGATCAATCGCCGCCTTGACATCAACTATCCGCATGTGCCGATGGTTATCGGCGCCTTGCTGATGGCACTTGCTATCACCTTGTCGATTACATTGTTTAAACTTGAAAAAATCAATGCCATTATCGCTAGTTTGCTTGGATTATTGCCACTATTGACGATTCCCTTGATTCTACGACGTCTTTATGGATTGGTAATCTTCCGTACCTCACTAGTATTGCTCATCGCCTTTGGCTTATGCGCCATCGTTTATGCGATTGCCGTGGTCATTACCGCCAAACGTTATCAAAAAGAGACGAGCGATCTCAATGAGCTGTTAAAGTGAGACGGACCACTTCGTTTGCCATCGTTATCTAGATAAGATAAAATTTGTCTCATGGAAGGATAACCCATGAAAACAATCATTAACAATTCGCTCAATCCGCGCTACAATCTAGCCCTTGAAGAATATGTCCTCAAATATTTAAATACCGATGAAGATTTCGTGTTGCTGTGGCAAAACGAAAACAGCGTCATCATCGGCCGCAACCAAAACACGATTGAAGAAGTCAACGATAGTTACGTTAAGAGTCACCATGTCAACGTTGTCCGCCGCATCACCGGAGGTGGCGCTGTCTATCACGATTTAGGCAATCTTAACTTTTCGTTTATTACTTCGTCGGCAAAAGATGGGGTTAATAATTATCGCAAATTCATCGATCCGGTCGTCGCCGCACTCAACAGTTTTGGGGTCCCCGCCCAGTTCTCGGGCCGTAACGACATCGTCGTCGATGGCATGAAGATATCGGGCAATGCCCAAGCTTATCACAAACATAAAATGCTCCATCACGGCACGATATTGCTTAATGCCGATCTGACGATGATCTTTAATGTCTTAGATGTCAAGCCAGATAAAATCGCCTCCAAAGGCATCAAGAGCAACCGGGCTCGCGTGACTAACATCATGCCCTACCTTAAAGAACCAGTAACTATGGATGAGTTTAAAGACCGGCTATTGAAATACTTGCTCGGAAGCGATGATATATCCAGGCATATCTATATGTTGACGGCCACTGACAAAATCAAAATCGGTGAGTTGATGGAAACAAAGTACAACACATGGGAATGGAACTACGGTCAATCACCCGCATTTGAAATCGAAAAAAATGGCCGTTATGAAGGTGGTGGTATCAGCGTCCGCCTTAACGTTGAAGATGGGCTCATTAAATCGATTCGCATCTTTGGCGATTTCCTCGGTGTTGAAGACATATCCGGCCTAGAAAAACAATTGATCGGCACGAAATATGATGCTGATACAATTATTCAAAAACTTCAAGGTATTAATCTTGATGAGTATCTACTTAAAATAACCCCGCAAGATTTCATCGATTGTCTATTTAAATAGCAAAAAACGTTAGCAAATCGCTAACGTTTTCTTTACTTGCTAAATATGAATCGGCTTGTTGACGATACCGTGAGTGACCTCATGGATCATTTCCGATAGTGAGGGATGGGGGTGAATCGTGGCGACGATTTCTTCGGCCGTGGCTTCCAGCACCATCGCGAGCGAGGCCTCGGTGATCATCTCGGTGGCTGAAGCCGCGAAGATGTGTACGCCGATAATTTCGCCATATTGCCGGTCAGCGATGATTTTGACAAGGCCGTCTTTCTCATTTTCCGCGAGAGCTTTGCCATTAGCGACTAACGGGAACGTCGATACTTTGTAATCGAGTTCTTTTTCGCGTGCTTCTTGTTCAGTTAACCCGACTTGAGCTATTTCCGGGAATGTATAAATACCAGCGGGAATAACTTTAAAATCAAGCGGATGGTCGATGCCATGAATATGTTCGACGGCGACGATGCCTTCTCGGGAAGCGACATGAGCGAGCATATAGAAGCCAAGCACATCGCCGATTGCATAAACATCAGGAAGAGAAGTTCGCATTAGGCTATCGACCTTGACACCGGTTTTTGACATTTCGAGTTTAAGTTTCTCAAACCCTTTGGTGTTGGGGCGCATTCCTGTCGCCAGCAAGATCATATCAGCGTCGATCTTGGTAATCGCTCCACCTTTATCACATATAATGCCCGTCTCGGTTATCTCGGTAATGTTGGCCCCCGTTATCACGGTAATGCCATCTTTGACAATCTTCTTTAAAAAGAGATTGCGTATTTCATCATCGACACTCACTAGTGGCGTCGCTTCCCGTTCTAACACCTTGACGTTAACGCCCAGCGTGTTAAAGATGGTCGCGAATTCCATGCCGATGACGCCACCACCTATCACGATCAATGATTTAGGTAGTGTTGTCTTAGTCAATATTTCTTTACTGGTAACGACGAAACCGCGTTCAAACGCTTCTTTTAGTCCCTTGATCGGAGGAAATGCCGGACTGGCTCCAGTGGCGATGATTAGCTTTTTGGTTTCCAGTGTTTCGCCATTGACTAGGACATGATGAGCATCAAGCGCTTCGGCAAAACCATCGATAACGGTGACGCCATTTTTCTTCAATAACCCTTTAACTCCACCGGTCAATTTCTTGACGATGCCGTCTTTACGGGCAATCATCATTTCATAATCGATACCCACTTGGCTAAAGTCGACGCTAATGCCGTAGTCATGGCTATGTTTAAAAGTGTCGTACACCTTTGCGCTTTTGAGCATCGCTTTGGTGGGGATGCACCCCCAATTGAGGCACACCCCACCGACGGCCTCTTTTTCGATGAGTGCCGTTTTCATACCGAGTTGCGCGGCTTTAATGGCAGCGACATAGCCACCAGGTCCGCCCCCGATAATTAAAACATCGTATGTATTCATATGACTCCTATTTCAGGCGCAGCAATAAACTGGCCGGATCGGATAAATATTGTTTAAGTCGTAGTAGGAAGCGTCCGCCATCGGCGCCATCGATGATGCGATGGTCAATCGTCAGCGATAACGGCAGCATGTCGGCAATGATGATGGCACCAGCGTCATTGACGATTGGTTTTTTGTAGATACCGCCAACGCCAAGAATCGCCACTTCCGGATGTTTGATGACCGGAGTACCGAATTTCATGCCGAACGCTCCGTAATTGGTAATCGTAAACGAACCATTTTGAAGTTCTTCCAACTTTAAAGTGCGAGCACGGGCTTGTTCCGCTAATTTGTCAATTGTTTGAGCTAACTCTAAAATCGTTTTGCCATCAGCGTCTTTGATGTTGGGAACGATCAGCCCGTCATTAGTGTCGACGGCAATGCCGAGGTTAATATGACTCTTGAAGACGATCTCTTCCTTTTCGTGATCGTAGCTTGAGTTAAAGATTGGATATTCGCGTAGCGCTAACGTGATCGCTTTGGCGATGAAGGGTAGATACGTCAGTTTGACGCCTTGCTGTTTGGCACCTTCTTTTTGTGAATCGCGCAGTTTAACGAGGGCACTGACATCGAATTCGTCCATCAACGTCGTCATCGGAATGATGGCGTTAGCCACGCTCATGGCATTGACCACGGCTTTGCGTAATTTTGTAATTTTGACGCGCGTGACTTCTCGCTCATTAAATGTGGGCATGGAAATAACGGGTGTGGTGATCGCTCCTCCAGTTGTGGATTTGCTTGATTCGGCCGCTTTAATGATGTCTTCTTTCATGACGCGTCCGGATTCTCCGCTTCCTTTCACCTTGGTGATATCAACTCCCAAGTCAGCCGCCATCTTGCGGGCGACCGGAGTCGCTAAAACTTTTGTGGGGCTACTATCAACTTGGTGATCGGTCATCATTTCGGTCGAAGCGGCGATGACTTCATCAGACACTTCAATCGAACCGACGACACCGGCGGGATTATCTTCTTTGCCTTCACTAAGCGCCATCGCGATCGGTTTGGCTTTGGGTTGTTCGACTTCTTCACTCGGTTGTTCACTAACCGAGGCACTACCTGATTCGTCAATCCACACTAACGTGTCACCGACGTGAATCGTCTCTCCGACTTTAGCACCTAATTTGGTGATAACCCCGGAAACCGGTGATGGCAAATCGGCGTTGACCTTGTCGGTTTCAACGACGACGAGCGAGTTTCCGTCTTTGACGGAATCGCCGACTTTAACAAGCCATTTTAATATTTGGCCTTCATGGATGCCTTCGCCAATGTCGGCGAATTTAAATTCATACATAGGGCACCTCCTATACTTTGTAGTTGACGAGTTGCTTTATTTCAAAGGCAATCCGTTTCGGGTCGACCATGTGGTGATGTTCGCCGCGTGGAAGTGGTACCGCGATATCAAATCCCGTCAATCTGGTCGGGGGCGCTTCAAGATTTAAAAATGCCTTTTCAATCACGCGAGTAATGATTTCAGTGGCAAATCCAAGCGTGCGCACGGCTTCATGGACCACGAGTAAACGTCCCGTTTTCTTAACGGAATTGACGATTGTTTCGGTATCCATCGGGACAATCGTTCTTAAATCAATTAATTCGACGGATATGTTGTCTTTTTCAAGACTTTTAATCGCTGTTTGTACTTCACGCACCATTGAGCCCCAGGCGACGACGGTAATGTCTTTGCCTTGCTCGACGACACGAGCTTTGCCAATCGGGACGATGTATTCGGTTTCCGGCACTTCTTGTTTGAAGGCACGGTAGATTTTCTTTGGTTCAAAGAAAACGACCGGATCGGGATCTTGAATCGCCGCGGCCATTAAGCCTTTAGCGTCATATGGCGTTGAAGGAATCACAATCTTAATGCCTGGGATATGGGCAATGAATGATTCCACGGCTTCGGAGTGATGCTCTAAGGCGCGAATGCCGCCGCCCCAAGGCATGCGTAGCACCATCGGAACGCTGTATTTGCCCCGTGACCGGTTACGCATCCGTCCCATATGGACGGCAATTTGATTAAAACCATTGAACATGAATCCTTCAAATTGCATTTCAGCGATTGGTTTAAGTCCGTTGATGGCCATGCCGATGGCCGAACCCATGATGCCCGCTTCGGAAATGGGAGTGTCAAACACGCGATCGACACCGAATTCCTGTTGTAACCCTTTGGTGACGCGGAACACACCACCTTCAAAACCGGCGTCTTCTCCAAAGACGACTACGGTTGGGTCTTTGCGCATTTGTTCAAATAATGCGGCGTTAATCGCTTGTAATAGTGTCATTTCTGCCATAGGTTATTCCTCCTTCAAGTTTTTGTTGGCCTTCGAGGTTTCCTTTAGGCTTTGCAAAAACGTTTGTTTGAGATATTTCATATATTTTTCTTTTTGTTCAATCAAGTCGGCGGGATTGTTGACAAACGTGTAATCAAATACGTCGTCAATCGTCGGATTGTCGCTGTTTTCGACTTTCTTAAACGTTTCAGTCACGTATTCTTCAAGTTCTTTTTGTAGTTGTTCTTCTTGGGCGTCGGACCAAAGCTTTTTGTTGGTCAAATATATGCGGAAGCGTTTGATCGGATCTTTAAGGCGCCACTGTTCGACTTCCTCATCTTTACGGTAAATCGTCGGATCATCGCTAGTCGTGTGCGGACCAATCCGATAGGTGTAAGCTTCGATTAAGGTTGGGCCTTCGCCTTTACGGGCACGCTCGGCCGCTTCTTTGGTAACGGCATACATCGCCAAAACGTCATTACCATCAACTTGGATGCCAGGAATGCCAAAGGCGACAGCCTTTTGGGCCAATGTTTTAGCTTTTGTCGCTTTATGACGCGGCGTGGAAATCGCGTATTGGTTGTTTTGAATGATCGTAATCATCGGGGCGTCGAACACCGTGGCAAAGTTCATCGCTTCATAAAATTCGCCATGAGAAGTGCCGCCATCGCCGATATAAGTGACGGCGACTTGGTTTTTCTTCAAGACTTTGGAAGCATAGGCCAAGCCCGAGGCATGGCCGACTTGTGATCCGATTGGCACGTTGACGGGGAGTACGTTGACGTCATCGGCAAATTTCGAGCCGATTTCGTTTCCGTACCAATATAAATATAGTTGTTCAAGCGTCACGCCTTTATAAAGCATGGCCGCGAATTCGCGAAACGCCGGCGAGAGCCAGTCTTGCGGTTCCAAAGCTGCCATGGCTCCGACTTGTGCGGCTTCTTGGCCTTGAACGGGAGCATACGTCAGCATACGACCTTGGCGTTGGTATTGGAGCGCTTTAATGTCGGCCATACGCGCCAAACTCATCGTTTTGTACATGTGTAATAGCGTCTTATCGTCGATTTTGGGTTCGAATTTGGGATTGACAATGTTGCCCTCGCTATCGAGCACTTGGAATTGCTCGAGCTTAAGCGGATCATATTTAGAAATAATCATAGGGGTCTCCTTTCATGAGCTCATTATTATGTATGTCGTTTTATCCGTAACTATTGTATGTCACGCGCGCACGCTCGTCATGCGATATGCTTCATAAAAAAAGCACCCGCTTCGGGTGCTGATGAAACTTTGATTGTTTGTGATGTCAAATATGGAATTTCCGGCCTAATTCCGAGATGACGATACGGCGTCCGAGTATGAATAATCCAATGATTGTCGCGAATGACAAACCGGCAGCGCCAATCGCCATGTATTGAGGATTGATTAAATCGAAAAACACTAAAATGAGGGGTACGAATCCAATCACCGAGAGTGCTAATTGAGAAATAAGAAAATCACGCAATTGTTGCCGTTTGATTAGCATCCAGATGTTAATGATGATGATAAAGCCGATAAACACCGAGGGCATTGCAAACGACAATGTCCAATTCAGATGGGAAATCATCCGGTCGCTAGTTGTAAATGCTTCGATGACCAAAAGTAGTCCCGTGATGGAAATGGCATGGACCATCAGCTTAATGCTGCTATGGACATTACGTTTGAAGGTGAGCCAGCCGACCACAATCCAGGCATACAATATCGAGGCGGTCACGACCACACTCCACAAATGGCCGGCAAACGTTAACCAATTGATTAACACAGTGACGAAAATACCTGTTAGTGAGGCAGTTGCCAATACTTTTAAAAACAAACGACGGCGACTGGCTTTGTAATCGAATTCAGGATAGGAAACGACGCCTGGATCAGTTGATTCGGGTAATAACCGATGGCAAAGCGGACAGCGCGTCGCTTTCGTGGCAATTTTGATTTGGCATTCGGGACAATGTCTCATTAGGCTTTCTCCTCCCAAAAGTTACTTTCAACCGTGACTTCGATACCGGCGGTCGCCAATGTTTTGAAAAATCGTCGTTCAACGCTGGTGTCATAAATTGATCGCAGGAAGCTAATCGTCGTCATCCCATTATACGTTCCGACCCCAACGCCAAACACAGACCGTGACGCGGTCGCCAAATTGAACTCAAACCGATCGACCAGCGAAGATAACGATGGCGGCAAAGTAATGATGCCGACATTCGACAAAGTCGCCGTTTCAAGCCGTGAACCGAGACGTTTACCGATAATCGTCAAGGCGGTTTTTTTTATGAATAACGGGAGTAAGCGCACGAAGATGTTCTTTTCGGCATACACGTTAGCGTTGATGCTACCTTGGAAAGTTTCCGGTTTGATTTCCGTTTCAAAGTCTTGCTTTGTTTTCGCAAGTACATCATCAAACGTTAGTTTCTTATCGGCGTACACCGTCGTGTGGATATACTGTGAAAAATTACGCAGCGACACCGACGGGTGGTAGCGACGCATGTTGACGGGTACGGCGATGCGAATCGGTTTTTTATCCGGAATTTGGCCAACATAAGTTTCATAAATGGCGTAGGTTAGCAAAGCAACCATATACTGGGTTACCGTCGCTCCATGTTTTTTTGCCAAGGCCACCAAACCATCAGCTGGTAAACGAGCGGTAATCACGCCGCGACTTTCGGCATACACGAATTTTTTAGCCTTGATGTGAAAGGCTGGAATCATCGCTTCGCGTTTTGCACCGGATTTATCGACGTATTTGCTGAAACTGTCTTCCATTTCTTCGGGCCGCGGATATTGATCGACGGTCAATACCGTGCCATCGTTTTCTAATTCATGGCCACGCAATTCAAAATAGCGGAATACGAGCGCTTTGACAAACTCGATGGCGCCGGCGCCATCGCAAAGAGCATGAAACGTTTCGAGACTAATGCGGTTTTGATAATAAAACACCGAAAAGAAAAAATGATTGTTCGCTTGGGTGTCGATTTTTTGATTGACGAGCGCTGGTTCGGGTCGCACAATCGGCTTTTGGCGATTGGCTTCTAGGTAGTACCAAAAGAACCCATGTTTGATGCGTACGAACATATGGGGGAACCGTGGCGCCAAATCAAGCAAAGCTTGTTGCAACACATCGGGTTTAACTGTTTCTTTAATCATGACCGCGATGCGAAAAACAAAACTATCCTTGGAACTTTTCAGCACGGGATATATTTTGGCGGCGTTATCGAGCTTAAACCATGTGGTATCTTTGTTGACGCGACGAGGCATATTACCTGACTTTCATTTACCGCGAATCACCGCGGTATAATAAAAAGGATATCATTTTTATCTATATTCATTATAACTTTTTTTGGTCGGTATTATTTAATACTAGTCAATCGCCCAATTAGTTATGAATGTAATCGATGGTCGTGTAAAATTGAGATACGTGCAATAGAAGGCGAGATGCAATGGCCCTATCGAAACAACGTCGACCAATCGTTACCAAACTGCTGAACGTTTTACTGTGGCTTAACGGCTCCCGCAAGATTTACGATAGTGTCCGCATGTCCAATTGGCTAATCGATTCCCTAGGAGTCGTCAACGCCTTGCCATACCGCGTGCCCCGATTTTTGTCGAAGGGCTGGGAGAAAACGATTGTCGCCGACACCATTTGCTACATTAAAAACGGACCGGCCGACCACACGATTTTTTTCCTCCATGGCGGTGGTTACACCATGCGTCCGACCCTGTTCCATTTCACGATGATGGATGAAATACACAAACTAACGGGCGCGACAATCGTATTCCCGCTTTATCCTTTGTCACCCAACGACAACTATCGTACCTGCTATCAACGAGTTACGGCCATTTACAAAGAGACGGCCTTTCTTGGGCAAGGTCAATGCATGACGTTAATGGGTGATTCCGCCGGAGGCGGACTTTCGCTTGGATTGTATTTGCATCTGCATGAACAAGGCATCCCAGTGCCCGATCGTTTGGTTCTTATCGCTCCTTGGCTCGATATCACATTGAAAAATCCCGACATCAAGGCGATTGAACGCAAGGATCGCATGCTGGGACCGATTGGTCTCATCGAATTTGGAAAACGCTGGGCTGATGGCGATGACCGTAACCAATATCGTCTTAGTCCGATTAATGGTGACTTGTCATTGGTGGATAAAATTTTAATTGTCGCTGGAACGCGCGACATTTTATATCCCGACGCCAAACTACTAGCCGACAAACTACAAGCGTTTGATAAACCCGTCGAATTCATCACCGGCGCCAAGATGCCCCACGATTATCCGCTAATGCCAATTCCAGAAGCTAAAAAAGCAGTGCGTGCCATCGCCCAGTTCATCACTAATGGCTCGTGTCATATCCATCATAATGATGGATCAAGTTTGTAGCGTTTGGGTTTAGGTTAACTTATTTCTAACTTCCCGATCCGTCAAGTAAAGCGCCGTCAAAGCCAATGCTTGCGCGCATAATGTGACGACTATCAAGGCAATCATCGAACGATCATACAACCATCCGATTAATAACGATCCTAAAAACCAAAAGACTCCAAATAGCGCATTCAAAATGCCGTAAGCTCGCCCACGGCTATCTTTCGCTACAATGGAAGCGACGACAGATTTTAATACCGATTCTTGAGCGCCCATGCCAATCGCCCAAAGTATCATCCCGATAATTACCCCAATGATGTTTCCAAACGCAAACACGAACAGTGACGCAAATGAGGCCATGGCCATGGCAATCATTAATGATCGAATGCCAATTTTGTCATAAAGCGTTCCAAAAACCAGCGCGCTGATCGCATCGATTCCCATGGCCAGCGAATAAATAAGGGGGATATATACAGGAGCCAAAATCGCAATTTTATTAATATGGAAAGCGATTAATGGGTAGTCGACAAAACCAAATGCTATTAAACTAATCGCTACCATGTACATCCAAAATACTTTGGCTTTAACTGGCGCTTGACCCATCTTTTTCGCTTCGAGTTGTTCGGGATTCGGGTATTTGATGCGAGCAACCACGAGCACGACAAGCGTCATCACGGCAAAAATTCCCAAATAACCAAACGCCGTTTGGTAACCACTCAGCGTCGTTTCGCCATAAATCGACAAAATCATGAAAACAAAAAGCGGCCCCAAAAAAGCTCCGATTTGATCCATGACTTCTTGAATCGCAAACGTCTTGCCTGGACCAAGTTTTTCGGAAGCAAACGAAGTCAGGACGCTTTTCGCCGGGGCGCGAATCGATTTTCCAAGTCGCTCTAGCAAAATAAGCGTCAAGGCCACCCACCAGATCGATGGGGTCACAAAAGCCAGTAGCGGTATCGCTAATAAGTTAATGCTATAACCGAAAAACATCGCCAACCAATATTTTTTGGTCTTATCAATGATGATTCCAGTCACGATGCGCAAGCCATAGCCAATCATTTCGCCTAATCCGGCAATAAGGGCTACCACAAAAGCGGTAATGCCTAAAGCATCAAGATAGGGACCATAAATGCTGCGCGCCCCTTCATGGGTGAAATCAGAGAACAAACTGATGACGCTGATGAATGCCAAAAACAGTAAGGCACGCCGCGAGGTATTGTTTACAAGTGCTAATTTTTCTTTGTTACGTTGCTTATCCATCATCAGTTATCGCGGTTGGCGATAAATAGGGTTGCTCGGATTGGGAGCGATGTTGACTAAAAGCGACAAATCTCTGGTGACTTCCGGCACTTCGAGTAAGTCAGTGCCTGCCAAAAAGTAGATCTGTCCCGCAACCATGTTATTCGTTTGATCGTTGATGGCAATCGTACCGGCTCCTTGTAATATTTGAAGCGTCAGCGTGCCTCCTTCATGACCATGTCGGGGCAGTTTTTGCCCCGGTTTCAAATTAAGGACAAACGTTAAAATGTCGTTGTCTTGATAGATGATTTTCTTCGTTAAATGATCGGTGGCGAACACCATGAAATCGCCAAGTACTTTTTGTTCCATCAGTAAACCTCCACTACCAATATAAAATAGTGGCTAGCGCTTGGCAAACGAAGTCATAAACGGAAAATCTAAGTTGCGGTTTGAATCGTGCCCGGGAAGGGGATATAGGCCAAGATGACCATGTATGAGCCTTCCTCGCCGGCTAAGAAAGCAATCGCTTGCAAGGTGATTGACTCGTCAATGTAGGCATCAAGAGCGGCACGCGCCATCGGATCAACAGCATAAATAAGCGCCGTGTTCGTGCCATCAGTCAGTCCATACATAGAGATGTCGGGATTACCTGGATCAAGGTACACCAGTGTGCCATTCAATTCATAATAAACCAAATTAGCGGCCGGATCTGAAGGTGATAACGCTACGAAATCCTCGATTGAGATAGTAATGGGAACTAATGGTAGCGGATTATCGTGCGACACGATTTGATCGACGGTCATGCTCGGATCGTTGAACATAAATGTCATCATACCCATCGTCATTTTAAAGCCGATGGCAATTATCATATCGCCGACGGCAATAAACGGATTGGAACTATTAATGTAGATAATACCCGTGGAATCGGCAACCATCAGCATGTTCTGGCCTTCTTCGTCCGTGGTTTGAATCATTAATACAACTGCTTTAATGATATAAGTCACGTCCATGCTGTCTGGCAATGCCTTGACTTCCGCGATCGTCATGAAGGCGTCGGGATCGACGTGTAGCTTAATGTCAAACAACCGATAAGGTCCGCTTTGTAGTGTCACCGTTACATGGATGTCAATGTCAAGAATCGTCGTAATGCTGGGATCAATCCGATTGGTTTCGACATCGAATAGTGCGGCGTTGGTGCCAAATGGCTCGTAGGCGACGGTTAAAGCGATGATCGGATGTTCACTCGGCAAATCGACGAATTGACCTGGGTAATAAGTCGGTGTTTCGAAGTAGAAGCGGAACATTGCTTCAAGTTGGTCGAGCAGTTCCGTGTCGGTGTAATCGAGTGAGATAAAATCGTCATGCCCGTTATACACGAACATCAAGGTTGCCGGTACTTCGTCCATGTTCGGTAATGTAAAGCCGATAATCGTAACTTCAAAGCCGATATATCCGCTCAGTTTGATGTAGGCTTCACTACCAAACGGGACGACGCTCATGTAATCAGTTCCGGCGGTCAAACTAAGCATGCCACCGCCTTCGCCTTCATGGATCATACCTGATATTTCTAATAATCGGCCCCAATCGTCGGGGTCATCGGCGCTTAATAGCGCATAATCGGGAATCGTGATTGGATCTGGTTCAATCGGCAGCGCTTGATCGCTCGCTTCAAACTCAATCGCGGCAAAACCGGTCGTCTCGTTACCAATCGCGCTATATCCGCCCACATCAATCAGGTAACCGGTGACCTTGATTTGATCATAGACGTCAAACAATTGATCAGTCATCGCAATCAGCGTTCCGGTGGCATCGGCAAATAAAACGATGCCGGCATCCACTGATGAGAAGATGACCACGCCTCTAACGCTATGAACATCAGTGTCTTCACTTGGTAAATTTTTGAAATCGGCAATCGAAATGATGCCGTAATTGGGATCGACGAGCCAACCGGCATAAAGCGTAAAGTCACTCGCCGGCATCGTCGTGAACACATA
>DAOSDC010000020.1:0-17482 GCA_035361955.1 Bacilli bacterium | reverse complement strand
TGTAAAGTTTTAAGTGGAGTGTTATTTTTTACTCCACCTTTGTTTTTACAGAACCAAATAATTCAAAGAAAGGGGTTTTGCATAATATTTATGTGTATTACAATTCTCTGTTTTTAGTTTTTCGTCACTATTTTTTGTGTTTACTTACAAAGAATTTTTTAATCGAAACAAAGTATGCAGCCCGTTCGCTCGGAAACACAAACGGATAAATAATGAATCCGGCTACGAACACGCCCAGCCCAATCATTGATGGGACAAACGAATTGATGATCGTGGTCACCAATAACAGCAACATTCCCGCGATGGCAATGGCTGGGATAACGGGATAACCCCACACCCGATATGGACGAGGCAGGTCTGGTTCTTTGATCCTAAACTTGAAAACCGAAATAAAGATGAGCGTGTTGAATATAAGCGCGGGTAATAATACGAACGTCAACAAGACATCGACATCAAACAATAATAACAACATGGCCATGATCGTCGTTCCTAAGATTGAAACATTCGGTGTGCCAAATCTTGAGGTGGAAGAAAATACTTTGGGCATCGTTCCATCTTCGGCCATCGCATAAAAAACACGCGGAAACGCAAGCGATGTCCCGTTGATTGCCCCAAGTATCGATACGATGATGGCCAGCATTACCCACAGCGAATAATCGCTTTGCAACACGGTGCCCACGGCAATGAACACCGTTTGGTTGTCGATACCATTAGCAACTTGATCGATTAATGTATTGACTGGCAAGATACGATATAAAGCAAAGATAAACAAAACGTAGACGATGGCTACCAGTGCGACCGAAATGACTAGCGCGCGTGGTAAATCGCGTTTGACGTTGCGCATTTCGCCGGCGACTGTATTTAGGTTGGTCCAACCTTCATACACGAACAAAGTGCGGGCAATCGCAAACGTGAAACCAGAGAATACAATCGATGGCGCGATTGGCTCAGGTGGGACTAGCGACAAGTCGACCGTTTGAGTGCCCAAAAAAATCCCAAGCCCGATTATCAAAAAGATTGGTAACAGCTTGGCGATCGTGAAAACGATTTGAGTGATGGAACCCACTTTGACGCCGACGTAATTAATCGCGGCAAATAATATGATGACGCCAGCGGCCACCCATTTGACCAAACTGGCATCAAGTCCAAGTACAAACCGCACCAAGATAAACGAGAAAAGCACGGCTAAGGTCGTGATTGATCCGCTTGATGATAGTAAAAAATTCATCCAACCGCTGATAAATGCCACCGGCTTGCCATACGCTTTACGCAAATAAATATAATATCCACCGGTATTCGGAAACATCGTACCAAGTTCGGCATAAGATAGCGCCGATACCAACGTTACCAGTCCGCCGATGATCCAAGCTAGTAACGACAATCCTAGTGAATTAGAAGCTAAACCGAACACGACCGTGCCGAAAAAGAAAATGCCCGAACCAATCATGATTCCAGCCAGTAGCGATACGCCAGTCAACAGTCCAATTTGTTTCTTTAATTGCATAAATGACCTCGATAGATGCCATTAAGTTAACAAAACAGTGCTAAAAAATCCATTAAGGTGATTGTTATAGCAACAATCTAATTCTAACGATAAATCATCGTTATTGATTTTTAATCAACACCAGCGTCGATTGTCGCTGGAAACATTTTCAAAATTGTATGATCTCAAACGCGCAACAATCGCCATGATGGCTCCTATAATGTGATTAAGGGAGGACACATTATGAAATACGTTGCCTTTAATGAATCGACCCAGTTAGGAATTTCAATGATGTTCGCTTTCAATAAGTTTGAACTGACGACCAACGTCAAGTTAATGACAAAATTTGCCAATCATGAAGGAGCGCAAAAATTTATTGACGATTTGACGACACATCTTGACCGCTTTCGCCAAATATTGCCAATTCCCGCAGACTTCGACCCCAAGGATTACGTTGTTAAAGCCATTGATTATTAAGTTGTGGTGCCAGTAAATATAATAGCAAGTTATCGAGGAGAAATTATGCCCATCACAATAACGAGATTATCCCGGTCTTCGTGGTTTAAAATCCAGACCGATTCATTAACGATTCACATTGATCCTGGTTATGGAGGTTTGTTTGAAAACCAGGCAATACCCAAGGAAGCATTGAAGCACAAAGCCGACATTGTCTTGATCAGCCATGGCCACAAAGATCATATTCGCGAAGAAGCGCTTGCAATCATCTACGATGAAAATACGTTGGTGTTATGTCCTGATGGCACATTCGAGACCAACGAGTTTTCGTGCCAAGTTGTGGCGCCTGGACAAACTATCCAACATCAAGGAGTAAGCATAACGGCTATCGACGCGTATAACACTCCCGACGGACGCTCAACCAAAAAATTCCATCCCAAAGGCTTTGGAGTCGGCTATATTATCCGCATCGGAACCTTCAGTTTATACCACGGTGGAGACACCGATGTGATACCAGAAATGAAGGAAGCCCAAGGAGTCGACGTCGCCATGTTGCCAATCGGCGGCACTTATACGATGGAGCTTATAGAGGCCCTAGAAGCGCTTGCGATGATCAAACCGAAAATATTTATCCCGATGCACGAGGCGCAGCTGACAAGGGAATTCATTGAACGAATACTAACAAAAATCACATCAAAGTATCATTTCCTAAATGTTGGAGATTCGCTCGGTTTTTAATGACTGCTGCTACTTCGCAGTCATTTGAAAAACATGCTAAATTATTCGCTGTTGTTTACAACAAAATTTCGAAAGGGTTAATAAATAACAATAAATCTATGGTAAGATTTTGTTATGCCTAGACATGTAAGCATTAATATTATGTGTCTCCAACCGAATATGTTGCTTAAATGCTCTTGAGCGCAACTGTTATCTTCAAAAAAGGAGGACCATGAATGAAAAAATCTTTTAAACTGTTCGTACCATTTTTAGTTAGTTTAGCTGGCATTTCACTATTATTAACGGCTTGTGGCACTGGAGACACTTTTGAATTGGCTTTAGTCACCGACATTGGAGACATCGATGACAAATCATTCAATCAAGGCGCTTGGGAAGGCCTTGTTGAGTTTGCCGAAGCTAATGACAAAACCTATCAATACTATCGTCCGGCGCAAGTTAGCACGGCGGCCTACATCGAAAGCATTGGGTTGGCTGTTGAACAAGGCGCCAAGGTTATCGTGACCCCAGGGTACCTATTTGAGGTTCCGATTTTCCAAGCTCAAGATGATTATCCGGACACCAACTTTGTATTGCTTGATGGCACTCCGAATGATGGAGATTGGTCGACCGGTTCGCCTGTTTACCGCATTGAAGATAATGTTTTGGCCATCTTCTACGCCGAAGAACAAGCTGGCTTCCTTGCTGGTTATGGCGCCGTCATGGACGGTTATCGCTCATTAGGTTATCTTGGCGGCATGGCCGTTCCTGCAGTTGTCAGATTTGGCATCGGTTTTGCTCAAGGTATTCAAGCAGCGGCCGAAGACTTAGAGTTAACAACCCCATTACCACTTCGTTATCACTACACCGGCGACTTCGATGCGACACCTAGAAATAGGACAACGGCCGACAATATGTATGCCCAAGGTGTAGAAATCATCTTTGGTGCCGGCGGATCAGTCGGACAATCAGCAATGGCTTCCGCTGAAAATTTAGGCAAGAAAGTCATTGGCGTCGACGTTGATCAAAGTGGCGATTCGCCAACAGTCATCACCTCGGCCATGAAAGGTTTGGGCGAAAGCGTCATCCAAGCGCTGACTGCTTACTATGCCGACGAATGGCCAGCTGGAGAAACCTGGATTCTCGATGCTGAAAAAGGTGGCATTGGCCTCCCGACAGCAGAAGATTCCTGGGGATTTGAAACCTGGACCGTCGCCGAATATGAAGCTTTATTTGCCCTGTTAGTTTCTGGCGATGTCGTCGTCGATCCTGATCTTGAACTCAGTCCCAGCGCGACCGATACGTCGCTTGACGACTTACTAGATTTGGTCGACATCACGTTTATTGCATAATCAGCGGAGACTAAGAAATTACGGTACGAGGAGGATGACACGTCCTCCTCGTACTTTTAAGAAAATGAGGTAACGCTTTGATTCCCGTTATCGAAATGTCAAACATCACCAAACGCTTTCCCGGCATCATTGCCAATGATGATATTTCGATATCGCTTGAAAAAGGCGAAATCCATGCGCTTCTGGGCGAAAACGGCGCTGGCAAATCCACACTTGTCAGCATCTTGTTTGGCATGTATAAACCAGAAAGTGGCACCATCAAGAAAAATGGCCAGATCGTCAATATCAAAAATCCTAATGACGCCAACGAACTGGGCATAGGCATGGTCCACCAACATTTCAAGCTCGTTGACGTTTTTACGGTGCTCGACAACATCCTACTTGGTTTTGAACCGACGAAACTCGGATTTATCAATCGAAAAAAGGCGGCCGCTCATATCCAGGCATTATCCAATCGATATGGGCTTGCCGTTGACTTGAAAGCGAAGATTGAAGATATCAGTGTTGGCATGCAACAACGCGTCGAAATTTTAAAAATGCTTTATCGAAACAATGAAATATTAATATTTGATGAACCGACCGCTGTTTTGACGCCCCAAGAAATCGTTGAATTGATCAAGATCATGAAAGGTTTGGTCAAAGAAGGCAAATCGATTTTATTTATTTCGCACAAACTTAACGAAATCATGGCCGTCGCCAATCGTGTCACCGTCTTGCGCAAGGGCAAACACATTGGCACCGTCAATGTCAAAGATACGAACAAAGAACAATTATCGACGATGATGGTCGGACGCACGGTTGAATTTGCCGTCAATAAGAAACCAATCGAAACCGGTGAAGTGGCTTTAGAAGTTAAAAATCTTAATTATACCGATCCCAAAACACACAAACACATCCTTAAAAACGTGTCTTTCAGCGTGCGAAAAGGGGAGATATTGGGTATTGCCGGTATCGAAGGCAATGGTCAAAGCGAACTGGCTTATACGATTACTGGGCTCATGCGAGCATCATCAGGACATATTTTGCTTAATGGCCAACCGCTGGAGCGCCGTTCGATTCGCTATCGTAACGATAACGGATTGTCGCATATACCGGAAGACCGCCATAAATACGGTTTAATACTCGATTACCCGCTTAGCTATAACCTGTTACTTAAAAAATATCATCGGAAACCATTTACCAAATACGGGTTGATTAATTATCGGGCGATGTCCAAATATTCCGAAAAACTAATTGAATTATTCGATGTGCGCACATCACAAGGAGCCGCCACGATAAGTCGCAGCATGTCGGGAGGCAATCAGCAAAAAGCAATCATTGCCCGTGAGATTGATGTTGATAGCGATGTGTTAATCGCCGTTCAGCTGACGCGAGGTCTCGATGTCGGCGCCATTGAATACATTTACAAACGAATTGTTGAACAACGCGATCGCGGAAAGGCCGTTTTGCTCATATCACTGGAATTAGATGAGGTCTTAGATCTTTCCGATCGCATCAACGTCATATACGAAGGGGAAATCGTGACCGAACTCGATCCCAAAAAGACTAATCCTACAGAAATTGGTCTCTATATGGCCGGTTCCAATTCGCAACGCAAACACTTGGATGAGGCGAATAAGCAATCTTGAAACAAATGAATCGATTCGAACAAACACTGCGGAAAATATTGTCAAATCGCGCGCTCGTGAATCTTTTAGCAACACTGATTGCGATCATTATCGGCATTTCGATTGGATTCGTCATTATGCTTATCGCTCGGCCGCAACAGGCAACATCGGGCATCCGATTTTTGTTTGGTAGTTGGCTTTCTACCAATACCCCGACGCGAATTGGCAACTGGCTCTATTATGCAACATCACTGATTGTGATGGGGTTAGCGGTCGCTTTTGCGTTTAAAACAGGACTTTTCAACATTGGGGCGACGGGACAATACACGGTTGGTTTATTTGCGGCTTTGTATGTTGGAATCGCGTGGACGGGACTAGGCCGATTCCAATGGGTGGTCGGGCTCATCATGGCTTCGCTAGCAGGTGGCTTTTGGGGTTTCTTCCCGGGATTTTTGAAGTCTCGCTTCAAGGTTCACGAAGTTATTTCCTCAATTATGTTCAATTACATCGGCATGTATCTTGTCAATTTTCTTATTTCTAATATCAAAAACGCCTCCGGGCAATTGCTTTTATTCGACCACAGCTACGGCCGCACTTATAAAGTGGCCACAAGCGCGTTTATTCCCCGCTCGTTTTTTGGCATCGATTTAAGTTCAATTTTCCCCGGATCGGAAATCGACATCGGCATCATTCTTGCAATCTTGCTAAGCGTCTTAGTTTATTTCGTTTTGTATCGAACAAAATTTGGATTTGAGTTAAGGGCTTGCGGATTTAACCGCCATGCGGCGCAATATAGTGGCATCAACGAAAATCGCAGCATTACTTTGGCGATGATTATTTCCGGGGCTTTGGCGGGCTTTGGCGGTGGTTTGTTTATCCTTGCGGGACGCGTATCCAATGTCGGCAACATTTACAAAATCGTCGATGTGTTATTGCCGGAAGGATTTCAAGGAATTTCGGTGGCCTTATTGGCACTATCTAATCCGTTCGGCATTGTGTTTGCGGGACTATTTATTTCCTTTATTCAACGCGGTGGATTCTACATGCAAACACTGATCAAAAACGAGATTGTCGATATCATCGTGGCCGTCATTATTTATACATCGGCGATTTCTCTGATTTTCCAAACACGAATCGCTAATTGGCTATTAAAAACGCGTAGTGAAAAGAAGAAAAGGGGGAAATAAGCATGGGCTGGTTCGAAATATCGATGTTAATTCTTAATGCGATGCTTCTTTTCTCAATTCCGTTATTAATTACGGCGCTCGGTGGCATGTTTTCTGAGAAAAGCGGCGTCGTCAACATTTCGCTTGAAGGTATCATGGTGTTCGGATCATTTTTCAGCATCTTATTTATCAATATCATGCAAAATCAATTTCCTAGCATTAATCCGACTTTACTTATTTTAATGGCGATGGTCGTCGCTATTGTTTCGGGCGTCTTACTTTCCACGCTTCTAGCGTTCTCCGCCGTTAATCTTAAGGCCAATCAAGTCATTGGCGGCACGGCTATCAATTTATTGGCAACGCCGCTAGTCGTTTTTATCGCCCGAACTCTAAATGACGTGCGTACCGTCCAATTCAGTAATAACTTCACAATTAGTAAAGTGCCACTATTGGGTGACATTCCGATTATCGGCGAGATATTTTTCAGAAATACGACGCTACTGACTTATATCGGATTCTTCATCGTGATTTTAGCATCCGTGGTCATCACCAAAACAAAATTCGGGTTGCGGCTATCTTCGGTTGGAGAACACCCAGGTGCCGCGGATTCGGTCGGCATCAACGTTTATAAGATGCGTTGGGCTGGCGTCATGATTTCGGGCGGTCTGGCCGGATTGGGTGGCTTGGCGTTTGTCATCGCCTCGTCCGTTTCATTCGATGGAAATGTGATCGGCTATGGTTTTTTAGCGCTCGCAGTCATGATTTTCGGACAGTGGAAGCCATGGCGTATTTTTATGGCGGCACTATTCTTTGGGTTAATGTCAGCGTTGGCGTTCAAATATTCGCTAATTCCCGGGCTCGAAAGCTTCTCACTTGGATATTTGTTCCGCATGTTCCCCTATGTGGCAACGATCATCGCCCTGATCTTGACGAGCAATAAATCACGCGTTCCCAAAGCGTCGGGCATTCCCTACGATCAAGGGTCGCGCTAACGATTGTTTGAGTTGTTTTTTCAGCAGTTAAATGTTATCTATAAACTTAAATAAAAAAGAACGAGGCTTTCACTATGCGTATCGGCATCATCGGTCCTATCGGGGTTGGAAAATCACTACTTTCTAAAAAACTTGCAACTTATTACAATTGTCCTTTGATTGCCGAACCAGTCGAGAAAAACGAGTATTTACCATATTTCTACGCAGATAAGGAAACATTTGCGATGTTATCGCAAAACGCCTTCTACAGCGCGCTTTTCTTATTAATGTGGAAAGCCAAAGACGAACCACGCGTTATTTGCGACTCAACGTTATATAGCAATCTTGTTTTTACCGAATTATTACGACTTGAAGGCATCATGACGGCGATGGAAGTTGCCCTTACTTACGCGATTGCCGACGAACATTTAAAACGGATTCCTGATTTAGACTTGCAAATCGTGTTAATGCGCGAAACTCCGGAGTTATTTGACAATGTCCGGAAACGCGGTCGCACGATTGAAAAGGGGCAAGAAGAATATCTCCAATTCCATTACGCAAATTACTATGATGTGCTGAAACGTTTATTTAAAAACTACAAAGTCCCGGAACACAAAATTCTTTGGCTCCGTCTTGGTGACATGGAAGATCCCACCGAATTCGCTCGCATCATCAAGACAATTGAAGAGGCATATGCCCGTTCAATGAAATAGCGATTGTTTGAAGTTACCAAAACCAGATTATAACCAAAGTCTGGTTTTTTATTTGTGAATTATTCAAGCAAGAATATTAGTTAGCCAAGAAAGTACGAACATAAGCGATAAAATCATCAAAATAAGTATCAAATGGTAAATGTCCGGCGTTTGGTATGATGATTAGTTGGGCATTATCGCCGAGCGCTTCTTGTAGTAGCTGGCCTGTGCTTAACGGGATAAAGCCATCGAACTCGCCCCAGATTAACAGCGTGTCTTGCTCAACATTTTCAAGCTTGGCGTTTGTGGCTCCCGCATCGTTATCAGTTGTCATCTTCCGCAAGACGTTACCAGGAATCGTGCGGTTGACGAAAAACATTTCGTCGAAGTCGTTGTAGGTAACCAGTTTCAAATCAACTTCGTGCTTGGAATAAGCACTGTAGAAGAACACTCGTTGAATGTAATAATTATTGAACACATGATCATAGAAGAATAACGGCAGGCGAAGATTGAAGTTCGACGTCGTCTCCTCATAATATCCCGCCGAACCGATTAAAATCATTCGCTCGACATACGTAGGATAATCATGAGCCAGATGAATCGAAACCTCACCACCCATCGAATGAGCAATGATTGTCGCGCTGGTGATATCAAGGACATCAAGAAAATCAACAAGGTAATCAGCTTGATTCTTTTTTGAATAGTCAAACGTGCTACTTTTTTCGGATAAACCAAAGCCAATTAAATCAACGGCGATAACACGATAATCGGTTTTTAAATTTTCGATCGTATCGATGAAATCGTAACTAGACCCCAAAAATCCATGAATCATCACGATGGTGTCTAAATTAGTTTCACCAGCTTCGCGGTAGAAGTATTCGACATCGTTAACGGTAACTCTTTTAGCGTATGCATCGGCGACGTATTGGTGCTGATTAATAATGGTCCTAACGGCAAAGCCACTCGCCAATAAAAAACTGACGATTGAAAAATATATTACTAATAATAACGACTTAATGATTAGTTTTGTTTTATGTTTTCGTTTATTCATATAAGTGTTATAGTTACTTAAATTTTAGCATTCAACACCACTGATCTGGCCCAATGTGATCAATTTTTGCATTGGGGCTCAGCGTTAGATTTACAAAATATCGCCGTTTCATTGTTTTAATCAATGTAAAATAATGATAGGGAGAAATGTATTTATGCCAATTGAATCAATCATCGGAATTATTATTATCGTTTTCATGGCACTGGCAATGACTAGAAAAATCGCCATTCTTGTGGCTAAGAAAATGCCAGATGACGCAGACGGAAAACAACCAAACTTTGTCGTTAAAACATTAATGTGGCTTTCGAAGTATCATCGGCTTTTTGGAATCACCGCATTCCTCATGGCCTTGTTGCATGGAGTGCTTATTTTCGCCAAAACAGGATCTGGAAGCATTTCGGGACTCGTGCTTATCATCGTTTTGGCGCTTCAAGGCGCGTCCGGGTACATCCTGGAAAAAAGAATCGGCAATCAAAAGGTTGCTTCCACGATTCACACGATCGTGCCGTTTATAGCGACGGCATTAGTAGTCGCCCACATCGTCGTCAATGGCATTGGTTATTAATGACTTATATATGCCTATCTAATTCGTTTGAAAATCAATTGAATAAAATTCAAGTATTGCGCACCGCCGTGGTCCATGATTAAGCGATCGGCCGTGGCATATTCGTTTTCGCAGGCCAACCAATCATCCCAAACTTCGCGATTGCTTTCCATTTCTTTGATGGAAACGATTTCGATGTCAGGCACTTGCCGCAACAAGTTTGTCCAATATTCGATATCATGAATCATCGCGATTTCATCTTGAGACCACCCCGACTCGAATAATGCACGCACTTCGTTTCCAAAGTCTTGTTTAAAGCCGGGAATGGCGACATACACATATCCGCCATTTTTTACAAACGGCAATAATTTTTCACCTATAATGGCGGCGTCATTCACAAAATAATGAAATGAATCAACGCTGACGATGGCATCGAACTGGTTATGTTGAAACGGCAAATCCATAGCGTCGGCCTTGATTGATTTTATCTGATCGGAACGTAGATGCATTTGGGCAAAAAAACGATCGTTTTCATCCGGTTCAATCCATAAATCGGCGGCTATTACTTTAAATCCATACTCTTTAACAAGAAATAGTGAGGTCAATCCCTGACCGCATCCCAAATCCAAAACAAGACCGCCATGTTTGATGAAGTGATTTGCTAATAACTCTTCTAACAGCTTGATGGAATTGGGCCCCATCATTTTTTGTTTGATTAACGTTTGGTCGTAATTATTGCTTTTGGGATATTTCACGTCTTGATTAGACGACTGATTTTTCTATTTCAATCGTTTTTTGTTTTTTAAATCGTTGAAGATCCAGCGTGGTCACATCAACTGTAGTTGACTCGTTTAAGATTATTTCAGATAGTAGTAGCCCCGTCATTGGTGCCAGCATGAAACCATGCCCCGAGAAGCCACACGCCATATAAAAGCCTTTTAGTTCCTCGGTGCCGCTGATGATGGGCTGCCGGTCAGGCGACATATTGTATGATCCGCCCCACTGCCGCACTACACGCAGATTGCCTAAAATCGGCATCATATGAATCGCAGTTTTGGCCATTTCTTCAAGAAACTGCCACGAAGAATTGATTTGATGTCCTTTTTCGACATAGGGGTCGCTGCGACCCATTAAAAAAGCGCCATGGGGTACTTGTTGGCAATATATGTTTTTGGAAAACGACATGACCATCGGACCTTGCATTTTTTCGATTGGTTCGCTTGCTAATATTTCATGGTTTTCCGAATAGACAGGAATTTCGATGCCGGCCATGTCGCCGATTTCTTTGCTGTAACCACCCCCGGCGTTAACGACGATGTTAGTTTCATAAACGCACTTATTAGTTTTGACACCGATGATGTGATTATTTAATTTGATAATTTCAACGACCTCTTCATAGAAGTTAAACGTCACGCCAAGTTTCTTGGCCGCCTTCATATAAGCATCGGTCATTTTAAATGGATTGAGATGGCCGTCGATATTGCAAAAAGTCGCCGCAATGAAAGAGTCGGGGTTTAGATGAGGCACGATTTGAAGCGCCTCTTGTTTACTAAGGTATCTTGAAGGGATATCCAAACTATTTTGGAGCAGCACGTTTGCCTTAAACTGTGCCGCTTCCTTGTCGGTGGTCGCCAATATGAGGTAACCTTCTTGTTTAAATTCAATGTCATCGTCATATTCCAAAATTTCTTGGGCGTGTTCGAAAAACTCAATGCTTTTTTTGGCTAAAATGCAGTTTAAGGGCGTCGCCCACTGTGATCTGACACCAGCCCCGCAGCGTCCGGTCGCCCCCGAAGTGAAATAACTCTTATCGAGGACAAGAATATCTTTGACGCCTTTCTTGGCCAGATTATAAGCAATGCTGACCCCGCTGATGCCAGCGCCGATGATGATGACGTTTTTCTTCATTTGTCGCTACCATCCACGATGTCTTGGAGCGTAACGCCTAGTAGCATCGGGCGCGGTTTATGCGTCTTGACCTCTTCAATCGGACGATTTAGTTTTTTGGCTAAGTAGGTTTGAATTAAATGCCCGCATGTATTGGCTTGGCACGGACCCATGCCGACGCGCAAAATGCGTTTGAGATCTTCAAACGTCGTGAAGCCTTGCTCAATCGCCGCGTCGATTTGCTCGAGCGTGATATCTTCGCACCGGCATATGACAATCTTGCTTTTATCGCTCATATCGCTTTATCGTTGCGAAGTCGTATAAATACGCTTCGTCTATCAGTACCGTCACTAGTGCGGTTTTACTATTTTTTGTTACCAATACTTGTTTGATTTGGGCGTCACAAATAACTTCGCCGTTACGATTTAAACCATGCCAAATCTCACCCGTTTTTGGATAGGGGCTAAATTCATAAGGGATTTTAAACAATGCTTTTTTGTCAATTAATTGGGCGACCGTAATCGATAATCCGGGACAGGCAATCACGCATTGGCCGCAGCCCGTACATCTGTCGGCAATCAGACTTGGAATACCCGTCATCCCGTCTTCAATCACAATCGCGTCAAACGGGCAGCTGGTCGCACAAGGATTACACGGAATCGCTTCGTAACACTCCAAAATGGCTTTTGGTTTTTTTAAGGTATCGCGATTTGGAAATTTTGATAACACCATTTCTTTGGTCGGCACCCCGGTCTTAGTTAGCATAAGGTCCTCCCTCGAGCTTTTTAAGCCCAAGCAATGTCTTTTCTCCATAACTGGAGTGGCGCAGCGAGGCTAGTTCTTGGTGATAGTTTGCAAGTAATTCATCATGACGGGGATGTGGCACTTCTAGATGTTTTAAAGCACCGAGTCCGGCGATATACCCTTCCATCATCGCCGAGGAAGCTTCCTCGATGCCGCTGACATCGCCACAGGCAAATATATTCGGGTTTGATGTTTGATTCAGGGTGTTTAATACGGGAACGAGTCCGCCTAATTCCTTGACGTATTTCATATTGACTTCCATCATGCCTAATAGTTGGGAAAGTGGTGACAAACCCACGGCAATGCACAACGCTTTTGTGTTTATGATTTTTGTTTGACCTTCGATTTCTTGGAAGTCGTCAGTCAACTTGATGATTTCAACCGCTTCAAGCGCAGTGGTTCCCATCGCGCGCTTGACGGTGTATTGCATATAGAAAGGAATACCAAGTCGTTTCAATTTTGAGGCGTGAACTTTGTAGCCACCGATGTTTGATGCGGCTTCAACGATGCCTTTGACCTTGACACCGGCTTGTAGTAGTTGATAGGAGACGATCAGGCCAATATTGCCGCTTCCAACCATCAATACCTCATCCTCGGGCATGATGCCGTAGACATTCATCAAGGTTTGAATCGCGCCGGCGCCGTAAATGCCAGGCAAGTCGTTATTTTCGAATGCGAGCGATTTTTCTGATGCTCCGGTGGCGATAATGAATGCTTTGGCTTTGAATTTTAAGTAGCGATTATCTTTAAACACATTGATGACGTGATCCTTATATATACCGACGACAAACGCCCCAAGCATAATCTCGATGTTTGGTTTATCAGCAATCTGTTTAATCAAGATATCGGCAATTTCAAAACCGCGATTTTTTGCGTACTGCTTTTCAGAACCGAAAAATTTATGCGTTTGTTTAACAAGCTGACCGCCTAGATGGTGGTCACGGTCGATTAATAGGACCGAGACGTCCTGGTCGGCTAATATTTTCGCGGCGCACAGTCCCGCAGGACCGCCTCCGATGATAATTACATCTTTGTAAATCATTTGATCACGCCTTTGTCGCGCTGAATTTCCACGCGCATGTTTTCTTTGATGGGTGTGATACATGTACGGACGTTATCGATGCCGTCGACGCGCATTTTGCACGAGCCGCAGTTACCAATCGCGCAATAAAAACCGCGTGGCCGTTTCAACCGCGAACTATAACTGATGGTCCTTATGCCGTTACTGTGAAGCGCAAAGGCGATCATATCGCCTTCTTGTCCCACAACTGGTTTTCCTTCAAAAAAGAAAACAATATCTTTCTTCTTTGGGAAAACAAGGATAGGGTGGTCTTTGATTCTCAAAAGAATACCTCAACGACGCGATTATACATATTTTAGCACACGAAGCCGTATCAATAACCATCAATCAGTCAACATCGCCAATGTGCGAAAATAGCCAGCATTCCTCATCCTAACGACACGGTAAAGCGCATAATGATATTGGTCATTTACTTCCATCATTGTTGTTCATCATTTCGCTTTAAGGAGACATTAAATGATGAAAAGCAACGCCTTAAAACTGATAAGCGGTCTTTATGCCATCGCTTTTGGCATCGTAGGGATGATCGGTCCGATTTCATATGGACCACCGCCCCTTGTTTATGTGATTCAATCAGTATTGATTGTCCTTGGCGTAGCGCTTTTGCTTCCAATAAAAAAACCACGACGGACGATTTTGATCGTTGCCGTGGTTATTTATTCTGTTATAACAGCAATTGGGCTGGTCATCATGTTCATGATTCCACTGGCTGGATTGTTGCTAGTGGCGATAATCGTACCACCGTTTGCCACCGCGATTGCCGCGCTTGCGCTGATTAATAAAAAAATAAGATAACTATTAAGAAATCCGTCTAGTTAAGTGCGATTACTTTGTGGAATTAATCAACCAATGTTCCGACAATTGGCAATTCATCAAGCAACGATTGCGAATGCGGACTAGTGGCGAACACTGCCGTGGCATCGGTACCAGCTAAATGTAAGCCTTGATGCCAACCATTTTCCCATCCATCAGCATCTGTGACATCGTAAACGATACCATTGACAGCGACATAGGCAAGACCGCCTTCATCGCCGTTATATTGCGCTAATTCCGACAGTGTGAATTGTTGTAGTTGTGATGATGTGATCACTGATGATTGAGAAATGGAAGTGCCCGAGGTTGGTGAAGCGCAAGAGGCCAGCAAAGTCGTCGCCCCGATAACAATCAGTAGAAACGCTGTAAATTTTTTCATAAGAGTGATTCCTTTCATTAATCGCCTCCATCATAGTCCTTGATCGAGGCAACCACAAAAGAGATGCTCACTAACTTGTGAATAATGACTTTTGCTTTATAAAGGGATTTAGCGTCCGTTTTTATTTTTACGAGCGCGCAGAATTTTGTTAAGGAAATACTCGGCGACCATCAAATATAGTTTTTCGCCTAAAATCTTGTCTTCCCAACCATGGTCGATGCTGGGACAATCATTGACTTCAATAACATAGGCTTTATTGTCGCGAACCTTGATGTCGACACCATAGAAACCATCACCCATGACCGCGGCTGCTTTAATGGCATATTCCACCACGTCTTTAGGCGCATCCTCAATCAAAAAAGTTTCGACGCCTCCGACGGTGATGCGACCGCCTTCAGCGTGCCAATTATAAATTTGCCAATGGTTTTTGGCCATATAGTATTTGCATGCATAAATCGCTTTGCCACCAAGAATGCCAATGCGCCAATCGAATGGGCTGATGATACATTCTTGGGCGATGAGCAGTTCGCTTTTTGGGAACAATTCTTTAAGCTTGTGTTTCAATTCATTAGGAGAATTGACTTTAAAAACACCTTTGCTTGATGAGGAATCCGGGCGTTTTAATATAATCGGGAAACCAATCGTATCAATGATTTCGTTGATATTTGTTTTATAGCTGATAATCATCGTCTTTGGTGTCGGGATATTTTCTGAGCGCGCCGCTTCGTGGAAGTAGACCTTATTAGCGCATTTCAATATTGACCACGGATCGTCGACAACCACTAGTCCTTCAGCATACGCATAGCGACTGAACTTATAGGTGAAATCGTTGACCGATGTCGTCGCCCGAATAAACAAAGCGTCGAATTGAGGAATGCGGTGATAGTCTTCTTTGGTTATGAGTTCGGCATAAAAACCGACTTTTTCAGCCGCGTCGACAATCCGATCGAGCGCCGTTTTACCAGATGGCGGCGCTGGTTCGTCGGGATCAACGAGAATCGCCATGTCGTATTTATACTGTTTAATGCCCTTGGCGATAAAACGTTTGTTTTCCAAATATTGCGAAATCGAGGCAATAATTGATGGGGTTATCGCGATGTCCTTAAGATATAACGGACTTACGTTGACGAGGCGCCAATGCCGGTTTTTTGCAAAACTGAACTCGACTAATGGGGCATCGAACAATCGATTCAGCGCACGTCCAAGTTTGGAATATTGTCGCGGGCTTGTCCGGCCAAAAATCAACTTCATCTTAAACGTTTTGTCGCGGCGATGCTCAAATGTTTTTTCAATCAATTCGTCGATCTCTTCCCCGATCGATGTGGCAATCGTTTCCTCAAAGAAGTCTTCAATCGTCGCCACATTAGGTGTTGCCCGCAAGCCGCGGGCACTTGAAAGTAGCGAGACATAATAGCCAAGCGATTGATAATCGTAGTTACCACACAAATTGAATATGCGTAGTTCTTTGGCCGTGATATATCGTTCGTCGTTTAAAAACGTTTCCGGGGTGATTGCTTCGATGTCTTCGATGTCTTGAAGCCATGGATATAAGGTATCAACGACTAATACGTTGGTGTAATATCGAGGCGTGTCGGCCTCCTCTTTAAGCACGAGCAGCATCTTGATGGCGTGTTCGCGAGGTCCATAATAATTTTTCAGCTTGCCGATATTGACGAATCCAAACGAGGCATACCAAGCAAGCAGATGCGTCTCCTTAGCATCAGCTTCCAACACAATGCGTTTAACTTCGGCTTCTTTGGCCTTGGCGATGACGTGTCGCATAAGCTTGCGACCATAATCATGGCCACGCGCTTCGGGCGTCACGGCAATCGAATAAATGCGCCATGTCTTTTGATGGCGCCACACGGTGATGCTACCGACATTTGACTTGTTGGCGGCAATAATATAAACATCTTGACGGGGACTTGCTAAACTACGTTTGATGGCCGCCGAATCGAAGCGACGGCTGCTGGGGAAATTTTCTTCTAGTTTGAGTAAAAAAGGAATGTCATTAATATCTGCCTGTCGTATGTCATCGCCCATAAATAATTTATGAACCCCTTAAACTAACGCGCCTTCAAAACGCGACGATTTTTTGCTTGTCTCGACGATATATACATTAGCACTAATATTGTCTAAAACAAGTGGGTTTACCTCATTAGTGATAGTTAACTGAGATGTTCTTATTTTTAACATAAAAAAACGATGAAATTGGATTGCCCAAGACTAGATGAATTAGGTTGAAAAACCCTTGTTTATGAATTCCAGATTATGGCGTAGTACTCAGTTGCCCAATTATAACTCCATCCACTTGGACGCGAAGGCGCACTAACCCGAAGCGTACAATTTATCAGTTTTCTAAAAGCGTCGGCCTCGATTGTCGTAATTGTGCCCGGCACGCTTATTTCTTCGACTTGGGTATTGACGGCGAAGGCGTAGCTCTCGATTAATGTGATGGTGCTTGGAATATTAAAGGAGGTGG
>DAOSDC010000019.1:0-28253 GCA_035361955.1 Bacilli bacterium | reverse complement strand
CGTATCGCCAAAGAAGAAGGATGTTTAACCGTCGGCATCGTCACGCGCCCATTTAGTTTCGAGGGCAAAAAGCGCATCGCTAATAGTGTCGCCGGTTTGACTGAACTTAAAAAAGCCGTTGATTCGATGATTATCGTCAGCAACGATAAATTGATGATGACTGCCGGCAACATTCCAATTGGACAAGCATTCCGCGAAGCCGATAACGTCTTATCGCAATCGGTCAAAACAGTAACCGATTTGATTTTGATGCCCGCCGTTATTAATCTTGATTTTGCCGACGTACGCAATGTTTTGAAAGCCAGTGGCATCAGTTTGATTGGCTTTGGGATGGGACAAGGCGACAATAAGGCGCTCAACGCCGCCCAATCGGCCGTCAGTTGTCCATTGCTTGAATCGAGCCTGACCGGTGCCCGCAAAGCGATCGTCGCCATCACATGCGGACCCGAAGTCAGTTTATACGAAGCCCAAGAGACGGTTGACCGCATCATTGAAATCGCCGGCACGAACCTCGATATCAAATTTGGCGTCGCCATCAACGAACAGCTAAGCGATCAAATTCTCGTCAGTGTCATCGCCGCCGATTTTGCCGAAGAATACGATTATACGGCTGTTCCGAGTTACCAAGCCGTCAAACCATCCGTCAAAGAAAATATTTCACTGCTCGACGGAGGTGAGGAAGGCGAAGTGAAGGAAACGCCACTTGTCGATGAAACGACAAGCCTATTACCAGAATTCTTAAGCGACAAACACTTACAATAACCTTGCCTATTGTCTAGCAAATGTGACATAATGACTGCATAAATCGATGGTGACGACACGTCGTTGATTTCAAACTCGTTAACAGCGATTCGGCAACTGGTGCAAGGCCGATTAACGAACATCAACGGTATCCCGTCTCCCGAGCGGCGCTGAAATGAGTAAGCCCGTCGGATATCTCCGTTATCAGATCGTAAGTGCGTAACGAATCGTTACGAATTAAGGTGGTACCGCGCCAAGGCGTCCTTAGGGACGCTTTTATTATTTAAGGAGCAAAGCGATGGAAGTAAAAAAATCATTATTAATGCCGAAGACGAATTTTGAAATGCGCGGCAACTTGAATATCAAGGAACCGCAGTTCGTCAAATCGTGGCAAGACCAAAACTATTATCAGGCGATGTTGGATCATCGCCAGGGCTGCCCAGAATTCCAACTCCATGATGGGCCACCCTATGCCAATGGCGACATGCACGTGGGCCATATGCTTAACCGCTTTCTAAAAGATATCGTCGTCCGTTACAAAAACATGCGTGGATTTTATACTCCGTTCACGCTTGGATGGGACACTCATGGTCTCCCGATTGAAAACCACTTGACGAAAAAGGGCGTCAACCGCAAGTCGATGTCAACCGCATCTTTCCGCGAGGCCTGTCGCGTCTTTGCGCTTGAGCAAGTCGATCGTCAAAAAGAACAAATTCGGCGTTTAGGCGTCGTCGGCGATTTCGACCATCCTTATGTGACACTCCACCCTGATTACGAAGCCGCTCAAATCGGCGTCTTTGCGCAAATGGCGCTCAGCGGCCTTATCTATAAAGGTTTAAAGCCGGTTTATTGGTCACCGAGCAGCGAATCAGCTTTAGCTGAAGCCGAAATCGAATATGAAGATGTCACATCCACGGCTATTTATGTGGCTTTTTCGGTCTCGAAGGCGGTCGGACCGCTGCAAATCGGCGACAAGTTAGTAATATGGACGACAACCCCCTGGACGCTTCCTGGCAATTTGGCAATCAGCGCCCATCCCGAGTTTGTCTATGGTCGTTATGACACCGACTTGGGCACACTCGTATTTTTAACTGATCTAAAAGAAGTACTCGTCAAAGCTTTGGGTTTACAAAAAGCCGAACTCATCAAAACATTCCTTGGTAAAGACATCGAATTCGCCGAAGCCGACCATCCATTTTTGCCACGTAAGTCAATCTTGATTTTAGGTGAGCATGTTACCAGTGATACTGGCACTGGACTCGTGCATACGGCACCTGGGCACGGCGAAGAAGATTTTACGGTCGGCAAAGCCTATCATTTGGCGCCACTTTGCCCCGTCGATGGCCGCGGTATCATGACCGAAGAAGCTGGAAGCGAACTCGCCGGGATGTTTTATGAGGCCGCCAATGAGAAAATCATCACGATGCTTAAAGATTCAGGTTCCTTACTGGCTTCCCATAAATACCCCCACAGTTATCCCCATGATTGGCGCACTGGCAAACCTTTGATCTACCGAGCGACGCCGCAATGGTTTTGTTCGATTGAACCAATTAGACAGCAACTGCTTGAGGAAATCAATCGCGTCAAATGGACACCAAGTTGGGGGAAATTACGCATCCACAACATGATTAAAGACCGCGGTGATTGGTGCATCTCGCGCCAACGCGTGTGGGGCGTTCCGATTCCGATTATTTATAACGAAGACGGTTCTCCGATTATCGACGAGAATGTCTTCAAGCATATTCAAAAACTCATTCGCGAGCACGGGTCCAACGTTTGGTTTGAAAAAGAAGCCAAAGACCTACTACCCGATGGCTATCACAATCACGCCTCGCCGAATTTCGGGTTCTATAAGGAAACCGATATTATGGACGTGTGGTTCGACTCCGGATCATCAAGCGTTGGTGTGCTACTTGAACGAGGACAAAAATGGCCGGCGGATTTGTACTTAGAAGGCTCCGATCAATATCGAGGTTGGTTTAATTCGAGCCTGATTATCGGCGTTGCTACAAGAGGCCGAAGTCCCTATGATCAAGTCGTTAGTCATGGTTTCGTCGTCGATGGCAAAGGTGAAAAAATGTCCAAATCCAAAGGTAACGGCATCGATCCGTTGAAGATGTGCCAAGTATACGGTGCCGATATTTTGCGGTTATGGGCGGCCACCGTCGATTATCAAGCTGACGTGCGCGCCAGTGAGGATATTTTCAAAGGTAACGCCGAAGGATATCGCAAAATCCGCAACACGATCAAATTCATGCTTGGCAATCTGTCCCATGGCGACCAGGGGCAATTCAACCCCATAACCGAGATGCAAACGGACTTAGCCATCATCGATCGCATGGCGTTAGCCTCGTTTGACCGTTTGGTGAGCCGCGTCAGTGAAGCGATGGATGAATATAACTTCGCGGGAGCGATGATGTACGTATCCAATTTCGTGTCTCGCGATTTATCCTCGTTTTACTGCGACATGACCAAAGACATCCTTTACTGTGAACCAATGACTTCTATTAGGCGTCTACAAGTACAAACAACGTATTATCGGATTTTGTCAGGCCTAATTTATATGCTGACACCTTTGCTTCCTTTCACGATGGAAGAAGCGTATCAACAACTGCCGGGAACCAAGTCGATGTTTGCGCAGTTAAACGATTATCCGATCGTCAATCAGCTCGACTCGGACTTGCTACAACGATATGACGAACTACTAGATGTACGCGACATCGTGCTTAAGAAGCTCGAGGAAGGGCGTAGTAGCGGCATCTTTGGCAGCGCACAAGAAGCGCGGGTGGTACTGACATTGCCCGAGGGCCGTATTTATGATCTTCTATCAAGCATTGATCAACTGGAACTGGCACGGTATTTCATCGTCAGTGAAGTCGAATTGAAATTGGGAGAAACCGTCGTAGCCAACGTGTCGCGGCATCAGGGCCATAAATGCGACCGTTGCTGGAATTATTATGATGACATCAACCAAGTCGAAGAAGTAAAACTGTGCACGCGTTGCCTTGAGGCGCTGAACATATGATTAAGAAACAGCTTGTCGCCTTTTTCCGATCGTTTGGTTGGTTGGCAATTTTAATTGTCATCGTCGACCAAATCACGAAATGGGCCGCTTATCTTAACGATGTCTCGCTGACAATCATCCCCGGTTTCTTTCGCCTTGATTACACTAGAAACACGGGCGCCGCATGGTCGATTCTTTCATCGGTGCCGTGGCTATTAGCAATCATCAGTTTCGTGGCCGGTATCGCCATGATTGGTTTTTTCTTTTATAAAAAAGCCAGCCTTAATCAATGGTGGAAAGCCGCGCTGATGCTAATGATTGGAGGCACATGGGGCAATTTTATCGATCGCGCCTTTTATCAAGAAGGTGTCATTGATTTTTTGGCCTTTAACATCTTTGGCTATCCGTTTCCAACGTTTAACGTCGCCGACATGGCACTGGTCGTGGGCACGATTTCTTTGATAATCATTATGTTAATTGAGGATCATGTAAAAGCTAAACATGCCAAATAGCGTCATTCACATTACTAATAGCGAACAAACATTGCGGCGCATCGATAAGCTTATAGCCACGATGCGTACCGATTTATCACGGTCGCGCGTCGAATCACTTATTAAACAAGGAGCAATTCGCGTCAATGGGGAATTAGTGCGACCCTCGTATTTGCCCCGTCTTAACGATACGATCGAAATAGCGATTCCCGACCTTAGTGAATCGATATTACCAAAAGCGGAAGTGCCATTTACCGAGATTTACCGTGACGAAGACATCATCGTCATCGATAAACCTGTCGGTGTCGTGACCCATCCCGCACCTGGCCATCGTGATGATACGCTTGTCAACGGATTGTTAGCCCGATATCCCACACTCAGTGGCATTAACGGCGTCAAACGTCCGGGCATCGTCCACCGAATTGATAAGGACACTTCGGGCTTATTGGTCGTCGCCGTCAATGATGTGGCCCACCGTCATCTTGCAAAGCAATTGGTTGACCATAGCATGCACCGTGAATATATCGCGCTCGTCAAAGGCGTCATCACTGAGACAGAAGGCATCATTGATGCTCCGATTGGACGGGATCAACGCTATCGCCAAAAGATGGCTGTCAATCTTAGACTTGGAAAAGAAGCCAAAACCAACTTTAAGGTTATATCAAGATTCAGTGGCTATACACTGCTAGCCGTGCGCCTTGAGACAGGACGCACCCATCAGATTCGCGTGCATTTGTCCTATATTCTCCATCCAATCGTTGGCGATCCATTGTATGGAGGCAAAGATCCGTTATACAAAGACGGGCAATTACTACATGCGCATAAGTTAATGTTGACCCATCCGCATACTGGTGAAAAAATGACGTTTGAATGTCGACTACCGCCACATTTTATTAACGTTTTGGAAAAATTGCAGTCTTAATCCTTCTTATTAAGCGACTCTAATAACCGTTGATAATTCTTGAAATTATTCTTCACTAAGGTTTTGGTAACATCCAAACCTTTTTTGCTAGTAAATTCATAAGCCGCCTGGTCGACTTTGGCTCCGGCGCCGAATGGAAAGTTGTTTTGATAAATACTTTCTAACTTCGCCATGTAATTTAAAAAAGCATAGCGGGCGATGATCGAGGCGATGGCCACGCTTGGATATTGGTTTTCGGCTTTGGTTTGAAAAATGATGTCGAGTCGACCATCTTTGTGATCAGAAACATATTTAGCATATTGTAGCGGTGTGCAAAACTGATCGACATAGATTGGGGCGCGAGGATGTTTCTTGTGTAGCTTATGAAGGGCTGAATGATGAAGCCAAGCTTTAATCTTGTTAATGTTAAAACCCTGATTCACGAGCTGGTTATATTTGTCGTTACTGACTGTCAATAGTGAGAAAGGGACTTTCTTTGAAAGAATCGGACCAAGATGACGTATTTGTTCGTCGCTGATGGCTTTGCTATCGCCGATGCGATATTGGTCAAGTAGCGGTAAATTCTTAAGCCCGAAGTAAGTCGCGCACACGACGATTGGTCCAAAAAAATCACCAGTTCCGACTTCATCAGAGCCAATTTGCGGACCAAGATCTTGCCAGCCTGTGGTAGTTTTTGGTTTCACGGTATCAGGTATTGACGCAACCTCGCCCCATAAAGCGGCCTCAGTAGCCACGCCTTGGCCGCTAAATACGGCCTTGCGGAATCCATGGTGGTCTTTTTCATACAATAGAATCGTGATTTTGTCATGACGAGCGGCAAAAAGCACATAAGGATTATTACTCATTATTTTTTCATGCTCATAAAAGGCGATGAAAACGGACGTTTTCTCAACTGGTATTTTGATGGTCAGCAGTGCATTTGATTTCATAAATCTCCTTGATAATACCATATTAGTCATACTTATTAATACATTGACCAAAGCCATGATGGTATCATAAATAAGTATGAAAGACATTGAGTCCATTTTAGAGTTCACCGCCATCAAAACTCGGCTTTTGGCCCATGCCCACACCGTAATCGCCACTAAAGCGATTGAAACGCTTTCGTTCATCGACAAGAAGAAATTAGCCGCCGAACTCGCGATGCTGACGGAAATGATGTCGTTCGCGCAACGGTATGCGCCATTACCGATTCAATCAAGCCAACTACTAGCCCCATATTTTGATAAAGGGAGAAAGGGTGCCGCTTTAACTCCCATTGAAATCAACGATGTCGCTGAAGACTTGCGCACGTTTGCCCGCGTCATTGCCATATTCAAAGGTAAACAAGGCTCGTTCCCGTTACTTGGCAAGTTGATTTCGTCACTCGCGAGTCTTGACGATTTGCTCGAAAAAATTACGCGCGTGTTGGCACCCGATTTATCGATAAAAGATTCCGCGAGCCCCGCCTTAAACAAGATTCGGCATCAAAAACGCTCATTAACACAAAAAATCAGCCATCAAATTAACAAATTAACCGAAACGTATTCCTCGTATTTATCTGATCGGCAAGCAGTCGTTCGTAACGGGCATTTGGTCTTGCCCGTGCTCAGTCAAGAAAAGGGCAAAGTCGAGGGCATCATCCACGCGATATCCGACACTGGGTACACCACGTTCATCGAACCGAGCGCACTTGTGAGCTTGAACAACGAAATGTATGTGCTCGAACAAGCCGAACTCGAAGAAATACACCGCATCTTGCTAGCACTGACCCAGGCGATCATGGTTCATGAAACGCCAATCGTATCCGGAAACGAAACATTGGGATATCTCGATCTTATCGGTGCCAAAGCCACCTATGGTCTTGAAATAAACGCGCACGTCGCTGAAATATCATTAGCACGCACGATTGAGTTGGAGTTGGCCCGCCATCCGCTTATCGATTCGCGCAAAGTCGTGCCCAACACATTCAAACTTGACGATAAAAACCGCATCGTGATTATCACCGGACCAAACGCCGGAGGCAAAACCGTTGCCATGAAAACGGTGGGACTGCTCGTTTACATGCATCAATGTGGCCTCGCGCTTCCCACAAGCAAACCAGGACGCCTCAGCTATTTTGATAATATTTACGCCGATATCGGCGATTCACAAAGCTTAATGGACAACCTATCGACATTCGCCGGGCATATTTCCAATTTGGCGATGATGGTGAGGCAAGTCGATCCGACCGATTTAGTACTCATCGATGAGTTGGGCACCGGCACCGATCCAAGCGAAGGTGAAGCCCTAGCGGTTGCCTTATTGCGTTACATGGCAAAAAAAGGTCCATTTGTGATTGTCTCGAGCCATTTTGCTTTGCTAAAGCAGCTTGGTTATAGCGAAGCAGGCATGCGAAACGCTTCAATGCGGTTCAATGAAAAGAAATTGACGCCGACCTACGAATTGGTCCTCGACATTCCCGGACGTAGTTATGGTCTGGAAATGGCGCGTCGCTATGGCCTCGATGATGAAATTATTGCCGCGGCCGACCAAATCATTGCCTCGTCACGTCAAGATGCCAGCAAACTGATTGATGATTTGCAAATCGAACTTGAAGAGCAACGCGAAAAAACTTCTTCATTGCTTGAAAAAGAAACACTACTCCAACGGCGTCTTCAAAAAGCCGACGAGGACCAACAGCGCATCGAACAGGAAAAACGCAATCTTCAAGCAGAAATGAAACTTGAACGCACCCGAATTTTGCAACAAGCACAACAAGAAGCGCAACAAGCGATTGCCGCGTTGTCGAATCCGAGTTTGAAGCTTCACGAAGCAATCGCCATCAAGCGAATGCTTGAACATCAGGATTTAGAAGAAGAACTAATAGTTTCTAGCGATCAAGGCGAACTCCGTGTCGGTGATTACGCAGCCTATGAAGCACTTGGAGTCAGTGGCAAGATTACATCGATCTCCAAAAAGCAAACGACATTACTGACTAACGATGGAAAAACAATCAAGGTGACGACCGCCAATTTGGTGAAAATCGAGCCTCCCGCTGACAACGAGAAAAAGGTCGCTTTTATCAATAAAAACGAAATTCGCGTTTCGCAGGAGCTTAACATCATCGGTCAACGCGTCGACGAAGCTTTGGATAGCCTCGACGCGTATCTTGATAGTGCGCTGGCTGCCAATCTGAAACGCGTGCGTATTATTCATGGTCTAGGTACCGGCGCATTGCGCCGGATGGTCACCAATTACCTTGACAGCAAATCGTTCGTCGCCTCATATCGCTATGGCGAAGCGGGCGAAGGTGGTGCTGGAGCCACCGTCGTCTTTTTGAAATAATGATGCTTAATTACAAACCTTTGATTGCCAATCTTCCTCAATTGCCTGGCGTTTATCTAATGAAAAACGACAAAGGCAAGATCATTTACGTTGGCAAAGCCAAGAACTTGTCAAAACGCGTTTCGCAATATTTCACGCGGCCCCAAAGCGGCAAAGTTTCGGCGATGGTTCATGCCATCGCCTCGTTTGACACAATCATAACAAGCTCAGAAAAAGAAGCGCTTATTTTAGAGATGAATCTAATTCATCAACACTATCCCCGTTATAACGTCCTTCTAAAAGACGGAAGTCACTATCCGTATATCGCCCTTCGAAAAGGGCCTGACCCCCACTTGAAGATCATGCGCAAGAACACGGACAAACATTATCTTTACTTTGGGCCATATCCCAATTCTCGTAGTGCTTACCGAACCATGGACTTGCTCAATAAGGTGTTTCCACTTCGAAAATGTAACATCATGCCGCACACAGCGTGCCTATATTATCATTTGGGACAATGTCTTGCCCCATGCATACAAACAATCGATAAAGCAACTTATGATAAATTATCAGTTGATATACAGTCGTTTTTAAGTGGTAAAACCGAAGATGTCGTCAAGAGTTATTATAAGAAAATGGTCGATGCAAGCGAAGCGTTGAACTTTGAACTAGCAAATGAATACAAACACATAATCGATGACATCAAAGCGACACTGAGCCCACAAAACGTCGAGATTAAAGACAAAACCGACCGCGATATCATTGCTTTCTCGGAACGGGAAGGATACCTGTCATTAGCTTTGTTAATAATCAGAAAGGGACTCATGCTTGGCAAGCGTTTGTTCATTCTCGAACGATTTGACGATTTAGAAGAACAGCTAATCGATGCCCTCGCGCAGTTTTATCATGACAAGCCGAAACCTCAACAAATAGTAGTGACCGAAACTAAACTCGCGAAACGGATTGGCATTGTACTTGATGTCAAAACATATAGCCCGAGCCGGGGCCCGTTATTTGATTTAGCGGCGATGGCCATTAAAAACGCCGTTCAAGGACTTGACGATCATTTCATGACCGCGCGGTTAGATGATGATAAATTATCGCTATTGCAACGCTTAGGTGCATTGCTTGAGATTGAGACACCTTTACGCATTGAACTATTTGACAATTCACATCTTCAAGGCAGTAGCCCGGTGGGCGCACTAGTCGTATTTATCAATGGCGAACCGGTCAAGAAGATGTATCGTAAGTTTCATATTGAAAGCAATAAGGGAAGCGATGATTTGGCGTCAATGTCAGAAATCGTCACCCGAAGATATGCACGCTTAAAAAACGAAGCGGAGCCACTTCCGGATTTGGTACTCGTCGACGGAGGCCAAGAACAAGTCAAAGCGGCGACGGCAAGTTTAAAGAACATCGATGTGAAACTACCAGTCTTCGGTCTGTATAAAAATGACAAACACCAAACCCGAGGCATTGTCGACATCGATGGAAAAACGCTTGATTTGACAAAAGAGCCACCGCTATTTTTCTTGTTGGTCCGTATGCAAGATGAAGTGCATCGCTATGCGATAAGTTTCCATCGGGCCTTAGAACGGAAGAAGACCGTCAAGTCATTACTTGACGATATTGAAGGACTCGGGCCTAAACGCGTCGCTTTAATTAATAACGCCTACCGCTCGCTTGATGAACTGCGCCAAGCCAGCTTGACGCAATTAGAACAAATCTTGCCCGCGAAAGTCGCTCGCGCGCTATATGAAAAACTAGGTCAAACGATTTCACCTAATTGAAAGTAAACAATTTATGATATATTTATAACGCCTTATCCCCATAGCTCAGCTGGATAGAGCAACGGCCTTCTAAGCCGTAGGTCAAGCGTTCGAGTCGCTTTGGGGATGCCACTAGCTATTGATGGTTTGATTGCCAGTCAAACCATTTTTTATTAAACAAATTTGTCTATTAATATTCATTTGCCTATGGCATTCCCTACATGGGACCATTGTGCTAAATTAATGGCAAAGGACGATATTATGAAAAGAATTATTGAAAAGATTCGGTATCATTTCGATCGCTTTTTAGCCAAAGGAACTATTGCCCTCGTGATTTCGCTGTTTTTGCTGATGTTCATGATTGTCATAGTCTTAGGCGGCATTCTTTATTTGATCAATCCCCAAATTATGTTTGGAAGCTTGCTTTGGAGCATCTTCATGCAAACGCTGGACCCGGGCAACCTCAGCGGGGAAACCGGCGATTTGATGTACATGCTGATGATGACGGTGGCCACCTTAGTAGGCATCTTCATCATGAGTATGTTTATCAGCATCATTCTCAATGGTTTTCAATCACGGTTAGAGACGCTGAGCCGGGGCCGCTCGAAAGTGATTGAATCGAACCATACGCTGATTCTTGGATGGAATGACAATATTTTTGTCATTTTAAGTGAGTTGGTCGAAGCCAATCGCAGCGCGAAAAAACCTGTTATCGTCATCTTAAGCGATAAGGATACCGTGGCCATGAATGAGCACATACGCGATGGCGTCAATAATTCGTACAATACGCGTATTATATGTCGTACTGGTTCCATCTACAAATTGAGTGACTTAGCGATGTGCAGTGTTGAAAAGGCGCGGTCAATCATCGTTTTGGAAGATGATTTGAATGCCATCAAGGCATTGCTCGTCCTCGCCAATTCACCGTTTTATGACAAAGAGGACGGTCATGTGACCGTGTTGATGAACGATAAAGACAACATTGAGGTTGCCAAGACGATTGGCAAAGGCAAGCTCGAAGTTTTATATTTACGTTCGGCGATTACACGCATAATTGCTCAAACTTGCTTACAAACAGGTTTATCGCAAGTCTATAACAATTTATTCGAATTCAAGGGCGACGAGATTTATTTTTACGATGAACAACGGATTGAGGGAAAAACATTTGCTCAAACGCAGTTTATGTTTGAAAAATCAAGCGTTATCGGAGTTTATCGGAATGGCAAAACGATGATTCGGCCATCCAAAGACACACTGATTCAAGCCGGCGATCAACTCATTTTGATTGCCGCGGACGACGATCAAATCGTCATCAGCGACGACAAGGTAACCATCGATACGAACCTAATTAATCATTTGCCGCATCGGCCTAATGGCATTGAAGAAATCATTTCGATGATTGGATATAACTATAAGACACTAGAAGTGCTCAAGGAATTCGACAATTATTTGCAGCAAGGTTCATGTGTTAATATGCTTGTCGCATCCAAACATCATGCCCAACAAATCAACGAAATAAACGAACAATTGCATAATATCAAGTTAAACGTGACGATCGGGACCACATTTAATCGCGCCACGCTTGAAAATTTTCTGGATTCAGCATGTCGCCGCGTCATAATATTCGCTAACGACGGGTTTGGGAGCGGCGAGAAAGACTCGCAAACACTATTGACCTTGCTCCATCTACGGGAAATGGAAGAAGCCGCTCATATAAATTTGAATATCATTTCCGAGATTGCCGACGTCAAAAACGCCGAGATTATCGACTTGGCGAAATCCGATGATTTTATCATCAGCGAACTCGTCGCTAGCAAGATGGTGTCCCAAATATCCGAAAATCGCCACCTGCTACCTGTGTTTGAAGATTTGCTATCAATTCAGGGATCCGAAATCTATTTGAAGCCCGCGCGTGACTATGTGAAAACGGGTGTCGTGCTCGACTTTTACACGCTTGTGGCCGCGGCGAGCGAAAAAGAGGAGATCGCCATCGGCTACCAGATCAATCATAAAGCGCATCTTTCGAAACTCATCCTCAACCCGTTGAAATCGGAAACGTTCACATTAACCGACGCCGACATGATCGTTGTCATAGCCGAAGACTAGCCAATTCACGGCAATCGGTATATGAAATAAAAGTCGCTCCTATCGTTTATAAACGATAATTGGTTTTTAATCGTGGCAAATAGAGTATAATTCACTTGTGAATAACGAGTTTAAAAAATTGCTTGATGACCACGACTATGAAGCCATCATTTCCGCGAGCGAAGGGCGACTTGATCACGATGCGCTATTAGCCCGTTTTATCGCTTTAGCTACTACGGGACAAGACACGCAAGCGCTCGCTTTGATTGATGAGCATTTCGATATATTGAAAAGCGATGTCAAAATAGTTTTTCCAATCCATGCAAACATCATCAAACAAACAAACGACAAATTGGTCGGTTTTAAAATACTGGCGCGTTACAAAGAGTTACCCTACGTCGCCATCGAAGTCGAAGAGGCATTACATGAATTCGAATCGTGGCTGCACGAAGTCAAACAAACACAGCCTTTCGAACTCATCAAGTGGAGATTGTCACTTGAAACAATTGACCGCACCATACTTGAAAAAGCGATTGTGGCCATTCCAAAAGCAATGATCCGCCGTGAAGTCACTACTTTCAAGAAATTGCTTCGCGCGCCTTATCCCCAAGCAATCCGGTTTCTCGCCCTTAACCGGTTGATCGACGCATGCATCGAAACGGCGATTAACTACGCCGTCGGCGACATCGATGTCGAAGTCATTCCTTCGATGCTTGAGGCACCACTTACAAGTTATCAGGCACATGAGTTTCTCGCCCGCATCAATGCCTATCGAACCGGACCAAGTGAGATTGACCTTGCCAAGCAACTGCTTTCACAATATGCCGTGGCGATATACCCATTGGAACCGCCTTATGAAGACGATGAGCACCTACTTGAGGCGATATTTGGGCTCGTAAAAAAATATTTAAGTCAAAGCAGTGCTATTACCGATGAGCTGACACTAGCCATTGGCGAAGAAATCGAGGCGTCATTGGCGCGCTTATAGGCCATTGATATTCGTCTTTATTGAATAATAACTAGTATTTGAGTATATTTATTAGCGTGTCATGATGACAAAGGGAGAAATTGTATGCAACACGAAATCAAAAAATTAGAACATTCACAAATCGAACTGCTGCTGCGCTTTGACGAAGCCGAGTGGAAAGCGGCGACTAAAAAGTCGTTTGACAAACTCGCGGCTAACGTCGAGGTGCCAGGTTTCCGTAAAGGCCATGCCCCCGAGGCCATGGTTAAAGCTCGCATCGACCAAAACAGAATGTATAACCAAGCGATTGACAGCTTGCTTGGCGATGCCTACCGCAAAGTGATGACCGAAGAGAAAATCGTTCCTTGGACACGACCAAACGTCGACGTCACCAAAATGAGCGATACCGAACTCGAAGTAAAAATCACGGTGACGACAGCTCCGGAAGTCAAACTCGGCCAATACAAAGGACTTCATGTCGATAAGAAGACCGCCGAAGTGACCAAAGAACAAATCGATACTGAAATCAAGCGCATCCAAAACCAAAACGCCGAACTCGTGCTTAAAGAGGGACCGGCCGCACTTGGTGATACCGTCGTCTTCGATTTCGAAGGCTTTACCGGTGGCAAGCCATTCGAAGGTGGCAAAGCCGAAAACTATTCGCTCGAACTCGGATCGGGTCAATTCATTCCCGGTTTTGAAGAAAAAATGGTCGGTTTGAAAGCCGGCGACAATACTGAAATAAATGTGACGTTCCCCGAAAACTACGCTAAAGAACTCGCGGGCAAAGACGCCACTTTCAAACTCGTGATCCACGAAGTTAAAGAAAAACGCATTCCTGAAGTCGGTCAATCGCTATTTGAAGAACTCAAAATCAGTGAAGTGACCTCGCGTGAATCATTTGAAGAACACGTCAAGGGCAACTTGTTAAAGCAAGAACAAGACAAACTTGAAAAAGAGTATTATGAAACATTGCTTGAAAAGATTGCATCCAGTGCCGAAATTGATTTATCGCACGACATCATTCACGATGAAGTCGATGCCATGCATGAACGCCTCGAACAAGATGTGACCAAAAATGGCATGACGTTTGACAAATACCTTGAAATGACCGGACAAACCGAAGAAACGCTGCACCATCAACTGCACGAAGAAGCGGAACGCAACATTCGGGCTTCACTTGTGTTAGAAAAAATAGCCGAGACGGAACAAATCAGCGTCTCGCCGGAAATCATCGATTTTGAAATCGCCAAAATCGCCGATCAATACAAAATGGAATTCGACAAGGTGAAGGAAATTATCTCCAAAGATATCAATCGCTTCATTGCCGATATCAAAACACGCCATATCCGCGACTTCTTGCTCCAAAATAACGACTAATAGTCTTAAGGAGGTAGCCTATGAACGACGAAGTCTATAAACTGCCACTACTTATTACGCGTGGCATGGTCCTTTTTCCCAACCAAATCCAATCGATTGAAGCTGGGCGACCTTTTTCGGTCACCGCCATCGATGAAGCCCATCAACACAATGCCGACTTAATTTTGGTCACGAGCCAAATCAGCCCAGAAATCGATGAGCCTGAACTCGAAGATTTTTATGCTTTTGGCGTGTTGGCGCGCATCTCCAATTTGCAATCCAGTAAAAAGACATCACGGCTACGCGTGCTTCCCATCGCCCGCGTCAAACTGACCGACATCGTCAATAGCGGCTCCAGCTGGTATGCGACGGGCACGGTCCAAAAAGATATATCCGGCGATCATCGCACCGAAGTCGCGCTTGTCCGCAACATCATCTCCAATCTTGAAAACATGCAAGTGATCACGAGCCGACTACCCAAAGAATTGATCAATCAATTATCAAAAGGCGTGTCCGCAGCCGATATTACCGACATGCTGGCCAATTTGCTGCCGATGACCATCGACCAAAAACAAAAAGTGCTCGAAACGCTCGATTTAAACGAACGACTCCATTTGGTACTCGCCGCCATCAACGAAGAAAAAGAAATCAGCGACATCGATAAGCACCTACAAGAAGAAGTGCGCAAGAGCGCCGAGAAAAACCAACGCGAATATTTCCTGCGGGAAAAACTGAAAGCCATCAAGGCTGAACTAGGCGAAAACGTCGATGGTGACGATAGCGAAGAAGCGCTATTAGAGAAACTTGAAGCAGGCGAATATCCCGAACACGTCAAAGCCAAAGTAAAAGCCGAGCTCAAACGCGCTGAAATGATGCCGGCGGCTTCGCTTGAGGCATCGTTGATTAAATCATATGTCGAAACGTTACTTGAAGTTCCATGGTGGCAAAAAACGGCCGATAACGACGATTTGATCAACGTCCAAACGATTCTTGACGAAGACCATTATGGTCTTGATAAAGTCAAGAAGCGCATTGTTGAATATCTAGCGGTCAAAAAAATGACGGGCAATCTCAAAGCTCCGATTCTTTGTTTCTACGGACCGCCTGGGGTTGGTAAAACCTCACTGGGAAAATCAATCGCTCGCGCGTTAGGCCGAAAGTTTTTCAAAGCCTCGCTCGGCGGCATTTCCGATGAAGCCGAAGTCCGCGGCCACCGCCGTACCTACGTCGGCGCGATGCCTGGTCGCATCATCAATGGTATGAAACGCACGGGCGTCATCAATCCGGTGTTCTTGCTCGATGAAATCGACAAACTCGGTTCGTCTTACAAAGGCGATCCGGCCAATGCCCTACTGGAAGTGCTTGACCCGGAACAAAATTTTGCATTCAATGACAACTATCTTGAAGAACCATACGATTTAAGCAATGTCTTATTCATCGGCACGGCCAATTATCTAGAAGATGTGCCCGCGCCGCTGCGCGACCGTTTGGAGTTAATTGAGGTCAATTCATACACCGAACTAGAAAAGATTGAAATCGCCAAACGGCATTTGATTGCCAAGCAACTTTTGGCCAACGGTTTGACCAAAGATCAAATCACGTTTACCAAAGAGGCGCTCAAGGCGATGATTGAGTTTTATACGCGGGAGGCGGGCGTGCGCGAACTTGAACGAAAGATTGCATCGATCTGTCGCAAAGTCGTCGTTGACCTGTTGACCAATCCCGACATCACTAAAATCAAAATCACACCCGTCGAGGTTCGCAAATATCTCGGAGTTGAAATTTTTGACAATTCCAAAAAAGAGAAAACGCCACAAGTCGGTGTCGTCACCGGGTTGGCCTACACACCGTTTGGCGGTGACATCCTGCCCATCGAAGTCAATCACTTCCCAGGCAGCGGTAAACTCGTATTGACGGGAAAACTTGGCGAAGTCATGAAGGAAAGTGCGACGATCGCCCTTGATTACATCCAAGCCAATGCCCATAAGTACGAAATCAATAGTTCTCTATTCAAAGAACGCGACATTCACATTCACGTTCCCGAAGGCGCGGTCCCTAAAGATGGCCCAAGCGCTGGCGTGGCGATGACTGTGGCCATAATTTCGGCATTGACTGGCAAAGCCGTCAATTCCGAAGTGGCGATGACCGGCGAAGTCACTCTTCGCGGCAATGTTTTGGCCATCGGCGGTTTGCGCGAAAAAACATTAGCCGCACTCCGCAGCGGCATCAAAACGGTCATCATCCCTGAAGAAAACCGCAAATCGCTTGACGATTTATCCAAAGAAGTTACGGAAAAACTGACGATTGTCTTCATGGAAAAAGTCGACGACGCGCTCCCGATTTCGTTTAGCAAGTAACATGATTGATTTTTCCCGCGTCCAATTCATTAAAAGCGCGCCGACCGTCAAACAGCGGCCTGGTGAAGCTTTGCCTGAACTTGTGTTTATCGGACGGTCTAACGTGGGGAAAAGCAGTTTAATCAATGCCTTGACCAACCAAAAGATTGCCAAAGTTTCCTCGAAACCTGGCAAAACGGTTCTATTAAACTATTTCAATGTCGACGACAAGTTTTATCTTGTCGATGCCCCCGGTTATGGCTATACGGCGTCAGGCACGCGCCATCTCGATGACTTTGCCACGATGATGGAAAGTTATTTTGATGCTAATAAACAATTAAAAGGCGTCATCTTTTTGCTTGATTCGCGCCATGCGCCATCGAAAGACGATTTAGCGTTTTATGAATTCATCAAGAAACAACCATATCCAATCTTGTTCGTGTTTACCAAAACCGACAAATTGACCCAAAAAGAAGCCGCTGCCTTCAGCAAATCTTTAATACGACTTGGCTGGGATACGACCAACAATGTCACGACCTCAATCAGTGCCCCGCGTTCAATCGAACGCTTAAAAGGGGCGATTGGGACACTGCTTTCTCGCTAGAGGTTGCAAGTTAGGGCATCACTAGTTATAATGCTACTAGATAAGAGGAGTAAGCTGTTTAAGCGCTGCTAGAGACCTTCGAGTTTGGTGGAACGAAGGAGTGCGGATAGCCGAAGTCGCTTATCAATCATGGAGTAATGATCCCGTATCCGGCGTTAACGGACTTGAGTGCATCAAATATTTGATGAATTAAGGTGGTACCACGCAATCGCGTCCTTAAAATAAGGACGCTTTTTATTTACAAAGGAGCACTATGGCACTAGATAAACGATACGATCATAAATCAATCGAACAAAACAAATACCGATTTTGGCTTGAACGCGGCTATTTTCAAACGGGTGACCCGAGTCATCCTCGTTTCTCAATGGTCATACCGCCCCCTAACGTAACTGGAAAACTGCACCTCGGCCATGCTTGGAATGGCACAATTCAAGACATCTTGGCAAGATACAAACGAAGTCAGGGTTATGACGTGTTATGGCTCGCGGGCATGGATCACGCGGGCATCGCCACGCAAGCCGTCGTCGAAGCCAAACTTCGGAAAGAAGGCACGTCACGGTTTGAATTGGGCCGCGAAGCATTTTTAGCCAAGATTTGGGAATGGAAGGACACTTATGCGAAATCGATTCGCCAGCAATGGGCGAAATTAGGTTTCAGCCTAAACTATGATTTTGAACGCTTTACGCTCGACAAGGGCATGAATGAAGCAGTTAACAAAGTATTCGTCGATTTGTACCATAAAGGGTTAATTTACCGTGGCGAACGAATTATTAACTGGGACCCAATCCATATGACGGCGCTATCGAATATCGAAGTTATTCATAAAGAAGTCGAAGGAAGCTTATATTATGCGTCATATCGCCTCGTGGATACGCTAGAACCATTATTCGTGGCGACGACGCGTCCAGAAACGATGTTTGGCGATGTGTGCCTCGTGGTTCACCCCGAAGATGAACGCTACCGCCATCTCATCGGTAAACAAGCGATTAATCCTGCCAATAAACAACCAATTAACATTATCGGTGATGCTTATGTCGATAAGTCATTTGGTAGTGGGGTGATGAAATGCACACCCGCTCACGATCCTAACGACTTCATCATTGGCGAAAAGTACAATCTCGCGATGCCAAGTTGTATGAACAAAGACGGAACGATGAATGAATTGGCTGGAGAATACAACAAGTTAGACCGGTTTGACTGTCGCCGCAAACTCGTTGAACGCATGCGTCAAGAAGGTAATTTGCTCAAGATTGAAAAGATTACCCACGCCGTTGGTTTTTCTGAACGAAGCGATGTCCCAATTGAGCCGATGCTATCGAAACAATGGTTTGTGAAGATGCGACCTTTAGCAGAACAAGCGATGAAAAATCAAACTGGTCCTGACGCGATTAAGTTTTTCCCAGAACGATTTGAAAAAGTGTTTATGCAATGGATGGACAAGGTTGAAGACTGGTGCATTTCCCGACAACTTTGGTGGGGCCATCAAATACCGGCTTATTACCATAAATATACTAATGAAGTGCTAGTTAGTTTAAAACCACCATTAAATAGCAAAGATTATGAACAAGACCAGGATGTGCTCGATACATGGTTTTCATCTGCGCTATGGCCGTTTTCAACGCTGGGATGGCCGAAAACAACGATGGCCTACGAACGCTATTTCCCCGTCGATGTGATGATTACCGCGTATGACATCATCTTTTTCTGGGTGTCCCGCATGGCTTTCCAATCGCTTGAATTTACCAAAAAAGCCCCGTTTAAAGATGTTTACATCCATGGTCTGATCCGTGACGAACAAGGTCGTAAAATGTCGAAGTCACTCGGTAACGGGGTCGATCCGATGGACGTCATCGCCACGTATGGCGCCGATGCGTTGCGCTATTTTTTGGCAACGAATTCGACGCCAGGCCAAGATACCCGTTACAGCGAAGAAAAAATCATTGCCTCAAGCAACTACCTCAACAAAATTTGGAACGCTGCTCGTTATATCTTGATGACGATTCCAGCCACATTGAAACCGCGTGTGTTGAGCGTCGATGAACTCAGCCCCATCGACCGATATGTCATGAACCGTTTGCACCAAACGATTGAATCGGTCGCCGCTAACCTTGAAAAATATGAACTGGGAATGGCGTCAAACCACCTTTATGATTTTGTCTATGACGATTTCTGCTCTTGGTATTTAGAACTCAGCAAAGTGACGCTTAATAGTCTTGACGTCAAACGAATTGAAACGACGCACCAAGTGCTTTATCAAGCGCTCCATGCTATTTTGATGATGATTTATCCTTTCTCACCTTTTATCAGCGAAGAAATATATCAAAATATGCCCAATCACAAAGCTTCGATTATGGAAGAACGCTATCCAACTCCTACACATGTTTATGATGATCAAGCGGCGTTGATCGATGTTGGATTGCTTCAAAACATCATCAAGGACGTGCGTAACTATAAGGTGACTCATCAATTGGCGCCTAACAGTCAATTGACGCTAGTCATCAATGCGAAGAATGATAAATTCGTCGATGACTATCGCCCTTACCTCGAAAGATTTACCTTTTCCAACATCGAAAAGGTCGGCACTCCCGAGGATTTGGCGCATAATGCCCCTTACGTGTATCCAAGCGGCGAGCTCGTTATTATCGAATCCGTCAACAAGATAGATGCCTTGGCAAAACTGGCCTCCGATATTGAAAAAGAACAGTATGAAATCGCCCGAGCATTAAAGTTACTTGACAATCCGATGTTTAGAGCCAAAGCTCCGCAAGACAAGATTGCTGAAGAAGAAGAAAAACTGGCGACGCATCGGGCAACGCTAAAAGCGTTAATCGAAAAACGCGATCTGCTCGAAAAATAAGCCCAGCGCCAAACTACCTCCGCTATTAGTAAGTGGAGGTATGTTATTTATGGAACAATTAACCGACGCCCAGATGCAAAACTTATGTGGTGGCGAAGTCATTTCGCTAACCGCCGTAATGGCGATTATGATCATTGCGATTACCGTTGTCATTATGTATCGGCTATTTATGTCCAAACAAGGAAGCGCCAAAATTCCCGGTGGCTTCACGTTTGAGTGGAAATGAGTCGCATCGCTGATATTCCAATTTCGCAGCGACCCCGGGAAAAAGCGTGGCGTTTAGGTATCAACGAATTGGACGCAGCTGAACTTTTGGCGCTTATCATCGGATCGGGAGTGTCGTCTCATTCGGCACTTGACATCGGGTATCAACTATTGATGAATCGCGGTGGCCTGCTTGGTCTTTTAAAACTCAGTCCGCAGCAATTTTTGGACATACCAGGCATCAATAAAGCCAACGCCATTAAGCTATTAGCGGTTTGCGAAATCGCCAGACGAATGCAAAAAGATCGTAGTGAAGAACCATTTGTTTATACTAGTGCCGCCCAGGTATTTGACCAGTATAGCCTGTGGCTCGGTTCGCTCGACAGAGAGTTGATGATTATGCTGATGTTGAATCGGCAAAATCGCCTTTTAGGCGAGAAAATCGTCTATCAAGGTTCGAGCCAAAAGGTCAATATCCAGTTGCGGGACTTATATACTGAACTTTTTTCCCATAAAGCCCACAAATTCATTTTGGTGCACAATCACCCAGGCGGCAATCATGAGCCGAGCCAAGACGACATCAACACGACACTAGTTATCAAAAAGGAAGCATTGCGCCTTGGATTGACACTAGTCGACCATGTGATCATTTCCGATCAAGGTTATTATTCGATGTGCGAACATGAACTCATTTATTAAAAACTATGTTTTTATTTTTCATGCGCTGTTGTATATAGATGCCACAGTCAAATTCGATTGACTAGCCATATAACATATGTTATATTACTTGCGTTGTCGCCTCACTAGCTGCAACCGCCTCTACTTAGGTACCTAACTAATCAATTGATTGACCTACCGAGCGAGTCATAAGTGAAATAATCAATAGGAGGTGCCACATGTACGCAATTATCGAAACCGGTGGTAAGCAAGTCAAGGTCGAAGTCGGTCAAAAAATCTACGTTGAAAAACTCGACGTGGAAGCTGGCGCGACATACACGTTTGACAAGGTGCTACTCGTTGCCGACGACAAGGTGACGTTCGGAACGCCGCTTGTCAAAGGAGCGACGGTTATCGCCAAGGTCGAAAAGCAAGGACTATCACGCAAGCTTAAAGTATTCAAATACAAAGCGAAGCACAACGTCCGCAAAACGATCGGCCATCGTCAACCGTATACTTCGCTCGTCATCGAAGCCATCAACCGCAAATAATGATTAAAGCCTTATTCGAAATATCAGCCGAGGCAATGCACATCCGCATCAGCGGGCACGCTAATAGCAGCCCTCATGGTCACGATCTGGTGTGCGCCGGCGTCAGTAGCGTCGCCATCGGAGCCCTCAACGCTTTGAAGCGACCAACCGACTTCCGTATCACAAATGAAGAAGGACTACTGGAAATGACTTCGAATATCGAACCATCCGACCATGATAAAACTGTGCTCTATACGATGAAACGACAACTGGAAACAATTGCCGAAGCCCATCCAAAGAGCATCAAAATAACCACGAAAGGAAGTCACCATCATGATGATGTTTAAACTGAATATCCAACAATTCGCATCGAAAAAAGGTGTCGGTTCCACGCGTAACGGCCGTGACTCAGCCTCGAAGCGTTTGGGCGCCAAATTGGCTGATGGCCAATATTGCCACGCCGGATCGATTATCTACCGGCAACGGGGTACCAAGGTCTATCCCGGAACCAACACGCTACGGGGAGGCGATGACACGATCTTCGCCACGAAATCCGGCGTCGTGAAATTCGAACGTTGGGGCAAGGATCGCAAACGCGTCCATGTCCTCGAACAGACAGCCGAATAGTTAACAAGACCACAAAATGTGGTCTTTTTTTTACCTATTTTGTTATACTTACTTAAGTAAGGATATATATATGAAATTAATATCAATCGTCGTGCCGATGTATAACGAAAGTCCGGTCGTGGATATCTTTTTTAAGAAAATCAACGAAGTACTATCGGCCATTAAAGACTATCGCTTCGAAATCGTCGTCGTTAACGATGGTTCCAAAGACAACACTTTAGAACTACTCAAAAAACAGCAGCGGCACCAAGAGAATCTCGTCATTGTCAATCTTTCGCGTAATTTTGGCCATGAACCAGCGGTTGCCGCCGGATTAAAAGTCGCCACTGGCGAAGCGATTATTCCCATGGATGCCGACTTGCAAGATCCACCTGATCTAATTAGCGAATTATTGAAGAAATTCGAAGAAGGTTTCGAAGTCGTCAATGCCAAACGGGCCAGTCGCGAAGACGATAGTTTTATGAAACGGACGACCGCCAAATATTTTTACGCGATCATAGGAAAGATATCCGGGAAAGTTAAAATTCCAAACAACGTCGGCCATTTCCGACTCATCTCGCGTCGTGTTGCCGATGAAGTCAATCGCTTAAGCGAAAAGAACCGCGTTTTCAGAATCGAGGTCCCCTACGTCGGATATAAAACGACCGAAGTATTGTTTAAACGGCCAAAACGGGCCGGTGGCGAAAGCCATTACAATTACAAATCAATGTTTAAGCTTGCCGGCGATGCGATTGCCTCAAGCACCTCGACACCACTTAACTGGCCACTGAAGTTTACGGTCATGTTCAGTGTCATATTCGGTATGTCGGTTATTGCCCAACTACTACTATTCATTTTGGGTATTACGGGCGTGATGACGCCCCTGGCTGATGTCGCCCATTTGGCTTGGTTGACGATTAATATCGTTGCCTTATTATTCCTGTTTACAATGTTTTTCCTGTCGGTCATGGCTTTGTATCTTGCCCGGGTGTTCATCGAAACGCAAAATCGTCCTTTCTTTGTGATCGATGAAGTGATTAAGGGCAGTAAGTAGTATGTTTATCGACCGCGTCAAAATCGAAGTTCGCTCCGGCAAAGGGGGCGACGGCATGATTGCCTTCCATACCGAGAAATATATTGCCAGAGGCGGCCCCAGTGGCGGTAACGGCGGTAGAGGTGGCTCCATTATTTTCGAAGCCTCGAAAGAAGTGACCACGCTCGTCAATTTCCGCTACAGCAAAGTGATTCGCGCTGAAGACGGTCAAAAAGGGATGACCAAAAACCAGTATGGTCGCAGTGCCAAAGACGTCACGGTGAAAGTTCCTGTGGGCACGGTCGTTTATGAAGAAGAAAGTCGCGCCATCATTGTTGATTTATCGAGTGAAGGTCAGCAGTTTGTCATTGCGAAAGGCGGCCGTGGAGGCCGTGGTAATGCCTGTTTCAAAAGTTCCGTTAATCGCGCGCCTCGCGTCGCTGAAAATGGTTTGCCAGGCGAAAATAAACGCCTCATCCTTGAATTGAAACTACTCGCCGATGTCGGACTCGTCGGTCTACCAAGCGTGGGCAAAAGCACGCTTTTAAGCGTGATTAGTAACGCCGAACCCGAAATTGCCGATTACGAATTCACGACGATTTATCCTAATCTCGGCGTCGTCAATTTACCGAGTGCCGAACCATTTGTCGTCGCCGATTTACCCGGTTTAATCGAGGGAGCCCATTTAGGCAAAGGACTCGGACTTCAATTCCTACGACACCTTGAACGATGCCGCGTCATTGTCCATGTGATCGACATGAGCACAACCCGCGATCCGATTGTTGATTACAAAACGATTAAAAACGAACTGAAATCATATCAATCAGGTTTAACTAAACGCCCGGCGGTCATCGCCGCTTCAAAAATGGATGAACCGGGAGCCGAACTTAAATTAAAAGCACTCCGCAAGGGTGTTCGTGGCACGAAGATTTATCCCATCTCGGCCCTGACACATGAAGGCATTAATGAATTGATGTATGAGTGTGTCCGGTTACTAGACACGACTCCGGCTTTGCCCCTTGATATCGGCAAAGACAAAGTCAAAATCTATAAAGCGAAACAAGAAGAAACATTATTCGACATCGTCAAAGAAAATGAACATACGTTTAGAATTATTGGCGAACGCGTCATCAGAACGTATCGACTCATCAATATTTCGACTGATGAGGGTTTACTGAAACTGCTTGCGTATCTTAGAAAAATACGAGTTGAAGAACGTCTTCGGGAGTTAAACGCCAAAGATGGCGATACCGTCAAACTTGAAGATTTTGAATTCGATTACTACTCCTAGGAGTTATTTAGTATGAAATTAGAACAATATTTAGATATTATTAAACAATTTATCGCCGATAAGTTAACCCAAACAAATCTTAAAGGTTATGTTCTTGGACTAAGTGGCGGCATTGACTCGGCGCTTGTGGCGGCTCTGTGCGCGAAGGCGGTTCCAGGCAAGCTTTTAACGCTTATTATGCCTTGCGACAGCCATGAAGACGATCTTCATGATGCAACCGCAGTCGCCAACCATTTCGATATCCCCTATCAAGTCGTCGATTTAACGCCGAGCTACCATGTGTTATTAAAGGATTTGGAAGCAACGGCTGAAGCTTCAGGTGCTCCCCTTGATGACTTGGCGCGTCACAATCTTAAAGTAAGATTGCGCATGGTTACGCTCTACGCTTTTGCCCAAGCTCGTCGGTCGTTAGTGCTCGGAACCGACAACTGGGACGAATCTTATACCGGTTATTTCACAAAATACGGCGATGGAGCCGTTGATTTACTACCAATCATCGAACTGACAAAAGGTGAAGTATATGAAGCCGCGCGACTACTTGGCGTCCCACATCAAGTAATTGACCGCCCCCCAAGCGCTGGATTGTTCCCCGGGCAAACCGATGAAGGTGAAATGGGCGTCAAATACGCCGATTTGGATGCTTTCCTTTTAGGAAAGAAAGTCGCTAACGATGTGGTCGAACGAATCAAACGCCTGCACACTATGTCCGCTCACAAGCGCGATCCGATTCCCCGTCCCACCCCATTTATCCGCTCATGAAACAAGACCATCGCCTCGCTATTAGCATGATTGCGCTCGGAAGTGCCATCGCCTTGCTGATTGTCGCCATCATCTTCATATTAACTAATTAGGAGTGCATCATGATTTACCGACTAAAAGGAACGATTCTCGAACTGCAACCTAACGCTGTCATTATCGATACTGGAGCGCTTGCCTATTTCGTTTATGTCGCCCGACCCGAATATTTTGAAGTCGGCGAAACGGTATCCATTTTTACGCATCAAGTCGTACGTGAAGACGAAATATATTTATGCGGTTTTCGCTATGCGATCGACCGCGATATCTTCTTAAAGTTAATTACCGTTAAAGGTATCGGACCGAAAACAGCGCTGGGCGCGATGTCGAGCACGACGGGAGAAGAACTGGTAACCGCCATCAGCGCTAACAACATTACTTTCCTGAAAAAACTCCCGGGCATCGGAGCTAAGGCCGCCGCTCAAATAATTCTTGACCTAAAAGGTCAACTTACTGGTGGCGATAAGGGGAATCCGCGTCAATACGAGGAAGTACGCGATGCTTTAAAGCAACTTGGATTCCGTGTTGGAGAAATCGATAAGGTGCTGAGCACCATCAATATCGTCAACGGTCAAAGTGAAGATATTTTAAAAGAAGCTTTGACGAAACTGAGAAAAACGAAATGACACGATTACTTGATGCCAAACGGCATATCGAAGATGAAACCGAGGTTACGCTCCGTCCGCAAACGCTTGCCGAATATGTCGGACAAGCCGATTTAAAACGGAATTTGGAAGTGTTTATCGGCGCGGCCAAACATCGCGAAGAAGCACTTGACCATGTGCTGTTATACGGGCCGCCTGGACTAGGAAAAACAACTTTGGCTTATGTTTTGGCTAACGAAATGAATGCTTCGATTCGTACTGTCAACGGACCCACAATCGAGCGCGCTGGCGACCTGGCCGCCATATTGACAACGCTTGAACCAGGTGACGTGCTTTTTATCGACGAAATACATCGACTTCCCCGTGTCGTCGAAGAAGTTTTATACGGGGCGATGGAAGATTTTAAAATTTCGATACTAGTTGGACGTGATGGCGAAGCCAAAGCGCTGAATTTGACACTGCCGCCATTTACACTCGTGGGAGCGACGACGCGGGCGGGTGATTTGTCGAGTCCGCTACGTTCGAGGTTTGGCATTACCGAAAAAATTGGCTATTATTCGGAACAAGAAATTAAAGATATTATCAAGCGCACTTCTCGTGTTTTGAAAACGCCGATTGACGAGGCGGCTTTGTCGATGCTTGCTACCCGCTCAAGAGGGACCCCGCGCATTGCTAACCGCTTATTCAAACGCGTGCGGGATTTTGCCCATTTCCATAGCCGCGATATGATTGATTTAACGGAAGCAAATGGGGCGCTTGAAGCACTGAAAGTCGATCATTTAGGGCTTGACGACGTCGATATCCGTTACCTGCTTGGCATTATTGATCGCTTCCAAGGCGGACCAGTCGGTTTAGAAGCCCTAGCTGCTGCCATCGGTGAAGAAATCATGAATCTTGAAGACGTTTATGAACCCTATTTGCTCCAAATCGGGATGATTAATCGTACCCCACGAGGACGCGTCGCCACTGAGAAAGCATATCGCCACTTGAAACGAACCCACCAAAGCAGTTTGCTCTAGGCAAATTCGCAGGGCAGGGGGTATAATCTTTTATTGAATTGATACTACGAAAGTAGTAAAGTATTTAGGCAAATGCTTATTTGTAATAACAACTAGTATCATTTATCGGAGGATATTCTATGCGTCGATTGATTACATATCTCGCCATTGCCGGCGGCCTCATCGTTGGAATGGCTCTTAATTTCATGGGCGTCGTTCAAACGACGCGAGGCAATCTCGAATTTGCCAACGGACGGGAAATTGTCTATCGTCTGACCGATAAAGACGATGAAGACGCGATTATTCCCGAAGGAGCGGTCGCTGATATCGCCTCGACGATGGAAGATCGCCTTGAAACCGCGCTTGTTACCAAGTATGAAATCGAAACCGAAGGCAATAACCAAATTCGGGTTACCTTGGGGGAAAATACCGATATCGCTTATCAACGGATTCGCAATTATTTAAATTTTGATGGCGAATTCTCGATTTGCACGACGACTGATGTCTGCGCGATTGGCGATGAGATGTTTGACGGTTCCGTGGCTCGCGTCGACTACAAAGGACAATATCCCCATGTCGTGATTCCGTTAAGCAATCCGACATATTTCATTGATCAAATCGTCGCTGAAGCCGAACGCCTCTCCGAAGAATTCCCGGCTGAAGAAGGACAAGTCGATCCTAACGCCTATATCTTGTTATGGGCCAATCGGTTGGAAGGTGAAACCTATGAAGAAACCAAAACCAACCAAAAAATCGCTGAAAAAATCATTCTGCAATTTAATTTCAAATCAATTTGGTGGGATGAAGAAAATAAAACCGAAATTACCGCTGCTGTCGATTTAAGCAAATATGGCACCGCTAACGAACAAAATATTTATCCATCAAGCGCCGTAGCGCAAGCCAATGAAACGGCGAATTATTTTGCGAACCTGTTTAATGCCGGATCGCTTGATTATGACGTTGAATTTTTATTTGAAGCGCCGATTTCGGCTTCAATTGAAAACATCCTAACATTTGGCCGTAATATCGGTTTGTCGTGGTCGAACACCCTTCTAGCAAGCCTCGTGGCCTCGATTATCGTCATCGGCGTCGTCGCTTATTTTTATCGGCTCTT
>DAOSDC010000018.1:0-30216 GCA_035361955.1 Bacilli bacterium | reverse complement strand
TTTGACGGGGTGGATGACTCATTCCACCTTTTTCCACCTTTTACTTTACAGAGTCTAAAAAACGATGATAACCAATCATTGCCCGGGATCGGATAAGTCGGTTCTTATTCCGTGTTAGGCAACTGGCTACCATCCCTCGTTAGAGTACAGGCCCTTTAGCTTTGCGTCGCTAGGTTTCCCTAGTTTTGCTCTTTTCCAATTACAATTATAAACAAACAAAACAAGTTGTCAACAATTTTGCAAGTATTTTTTTAGTATAAGAAAAAAGTCCTATTTATAGGACTTTAATCGTTTATTTGTTTTCTTTGTCTGGTTTTGGAGCTTGCATTTCTTTCATCAGCTCTTCGCGCAGCTGGCGTTTTGCCTCTTCAATCATGGCAGCTTTATCGACTTCCGTGACGCTTGGTTTGGCGACTTTGTCAGCATAGATGGCCTTGAATAACATATAGCCATTAAATAAGAAGAAGCCGATTAACGGAAGGACAATTAAAATGAAGAACCAGATTGTCTGCGTTTGAAGGAACGCGATGAATTCCATAAACCAATTGGTTGGATTCGTATTCGACTCCAATGTAAACATGGCGATCAGCGAAATCGTCAGCAAAATAGCAATCAGCACGATTTCAGCAATGGTTAAGACAAGGTTGATCGTTTTCTTGTCAATCTTCTTTGGTGTAGCGTTCATTTATTGTCCTCGTAGGTAAATAAAGTGATTAAATTTTACCATATATTATATAAATAACTAGATTATTTAATCCATTTCTCATACTACAAGAAAAAAACCAGAGTGTAAATGTTTTGCGCATTTTATCTCTGGTTTTTAATTTAAAGCAAGAAACTAAGTTTTTCGAATAACTAATTAGAAGCCCATTGAGTAGAAGTCGAGAACGATACTGTATTGACCTAGTTTGGCAGCGTCGTCTGAATCAACGTCGGTGCCTTCGTGCCAAATGCGGACGGTCACGATTTCTTCAGTAATGGCAACATCTCCGACCGTTTTGGTTAAATCAGCGATTTCCGGGGAATTTCCACCGATGTGGGTTAAGCCCGAGATTTCATCATGAAGGACAAAATCACCTTCGACAAAGTCGGATAAAAGTTCAGCGTCTTTAGCTTCGTATCCATTTAAACCTTCGAATGTCGCTAGCGCTTCGGCCGCGATATATTCATAGGTGGCATCGCCATCATCAGCAGCCCACAGGACTTTGCGAACGGCTTTTGCTTCATCTAAAATCGCAACACGAACTGAGTTAGCGGCAGCAACGTCTTCAGGATCGGATGAGGCTGGGACAACGGCACTACCATCGCCAAGATAAACTAAGAAGCCATCATTCGGTCCGGTGTTCGTGCGGCTGATCGTGAGTTGGAAATCAACATAATATCCAGGGAAATTGGTCAAATTGGTAACATCTTCCATCGCAATCGCGGCAGTATAGTCAATGTTCCATTCTGGTTTGTAGAAAGTAATGCCATCGCCCGAGATATCGGTGGTGGTGGCGGCGTATTCAATATCGATTTGACCAGGTGTACCATCATCTTCGGTATAACCTGATTGTGGGACTAAAGCGATGTCAAGATCGCCTTGAGTCGACATAACGGTGACATTGGAAAAGTTGACATTGAGTTGACGGGTGGCTGTGAACCACGCAACGGTACCGGTGACCATCGCACCAGCACTTAATACTAACATAGCGGATGCTGAGAGCAGCAATTTATTTCTAGTCTTCATAAACACAAAAATCCTCCTCTGTGTTCCTCTCCTCTGTTTTTTAGGAGAGTGTTGCGACCTGGTTAATGGGTCCAGATCTGGAATTAACGGGCAATTTCGCTAATTACATGCAAGCATTGAGGGGGCAATGTTGTTGTATTTGCACTTATAGTATAGACACGAGATTTTTCGAATGCAACACTTTTGATTAAATTTTTTTACGATCGTGTTTTGCTTCGCACCCCTACGTACGTAAATAAATTAAATTTGCGTTTTTTGCGTCAGCGAAATACTTTTTTATGGTTTCAATTTTGAAGATGGACCAGCAATTCGTTGATCGAAAAGCTTTTGCTTTGATAGACGTTGGAATTCCCTAAGGTGCTTTTTTCATAATAATTGATGCCACCCGAGTATGAATGCCACCGGTAATAAGAGTCGCTGCTGTCTGAAAATTTGATAGTGAATATAAAGATCACTTTATTCAGGTCGGAGTCTGTTTTTGGCGTGATTTCTGAAGATGAAAGCGGCAGATATATCAATCCGCCTTCACTGCTTTCGTCAAATTTGTCCACGGGCGACAATTCTTGAATAAAGTCGTTTGCCGCACTAGTCACTTGTGCACTTGATAACGTCGTCGTGTCAATCGCCGTGGCATAAATGTCAATGGCGCTCGAAAGCGAAATCGGCGCGTTGGTAGCAATGTCGCGTGTGTCTTCATCTCCTAATGCGGTAAACTCTTTTAGCATCAACGTTATCGAGCGCGTGTCAACGAGGCCGCTTGTGACTTCGATCGAAAACGAATATTGAATTCCTGGGTAAATGTCAATCATTAAAAGTGGATTGTTGGTTGATGATGGTTCAATCATATCCGAAGTTATTTCATCGAATTCGCTTTCATAGTCGATGACCGCCATCCGCTCAGCGGGGTTGGCGACCGACGTTGGACTTTGATATCCGGAATTAGTTCCTGTCGAAATGTCTCGGGTATTGAAATTACCATCAAAAAACTTCATGGTATAAGTCAAACCTTCTTCGACTGACACTTGCATCAAGCGCGCCTCTTGAATGCGTTGCGCGGTAAACCACGCGTAGCTCAAATATAGAAAAGAAGTCAACGATAGCGATAAGGAGGCCATCGTCGCAAACAATTGGATTTTCCGCTTTTGATATTGTTTCATTTTTAAGCGGCTCCCGCCGTTAAAACGGCGTTGCTGAAGTTTGTCGTATTAAATGGCAAGTAATTGGTGCCAGCCGTGTATATAACGTTGACATATGAATTGACGCCATTAAATCCAATCTCGCGATAAAAACGATATGTGGTGCCATTTACATTCATGGCGGGATCTTCCACATTGAATTGGATTTTAACCTTGCTTGACCGGTTCCAGCCCGTGAAAGTCGTTACGCCACTAGCATAGGTCGCCGTCGGCAGCGAATACAGGAAATCGACATTGTTCAATAAATTGGCAATGTTGCCATCACGAGCGGTGAAAAGCAAATCAACGCTTAAAATATCGAGTGTGAATTTATGAGCATAACCCACTTGATCATAATTAGTATCAAAGTCTTGGTAATAATAACGATACGTACTGCCTGAAGTGTTTGACGTAGTTGTTAAGTTACGACCAACTCCAACCGCAAACATTGGGTAATATGGCTCATTATTAAACGCATAACTGTAAAGCTGTGACCAAAAATCATCTTCATTGTTAATTACAAATTTGATTGTCTTTTCTTGGATGACCCCGCTTGATGTTCGCGTCGGTGTCAATTGTTCAATTAAAGGATTTTCAGCTGGGACATAAACGGGAACCATCTGTCCATCAAGTTCCATAGTTGCATTGGCCAGATTGTCCCAGTTGTTATTTCTAACTTTATTTGCTTCCCAAGTAAAAATCCACCAACTCCCGAAAATATCGGGGTTGTATAGGTTATACAAAATTTGGAAATTGTTTTCCAGCGAGGTTGATTCGGCGACGTAGGTCATTTTAAATTGGACCTCGAACTCGGGGCTCCCGAAAACGGCCACAGCCATGCTGTCGATTTTGTCGGTCGACCACAACCACATGCCATTTAGAACATGGAAAGTACGATTATACCATCCGCTACCATACCAAGCGCTACTATATGTGGCGCGTACGCCAGCGCCCAATGGGCGTTCAAATCTAGCGGCATAAGCACTTGATGGTTTGCCGGTCGTGATATTACCTTGATCATCTTGAGTATCAAATGTGATGGCGTTGTTTTTGATTGTTGGATAAAATCTTATGTATTGTCTTTCATTGGTCGATAGCCCAAAATCAGTTGATGCTTCCAAAGCGCGTGTCTCTTGGGTCGTATACGATGTTGTTAATGGGGTTTGAGGAATCAAATATGTTTTCGTTCTCAAGGTCGGATTGGCCTCGAGAATTTCATTGAAGTTAATTAAACGGCTATAGTAATTAGATGCCGTGGCGTCAAGTGGATTATCCGTTCTCGAGCGGCCAACTAGCACATTAAAACTGCGTGCCGCTCGACCATTAACGACAATTTTTCCGTTATTAGTCGCGTTATCGGTCGTTCCTCCCCACAAACCGAGGTATGATGCCCCGCCATCGAGATGGCCGATGAAGATGCCCACATATGTTTCATGTTCATAACCGGCTGGATGAATTGTTTTAAAAACCGTGTCTTCGTTAACAGTGACCGAACCATTGCCGTTAACGTTTATTTGCCATCGCTCAAGTGTATAAGAAATGACTTTGTTGTCATATAACGCAAACACGCGCGCCGATAGTTGCACGGGGTATAAATCGGTTGGGTTAGCACCAGGGATGGCTACTGTCGTCCATTGACCGGGACTCGATTCAAACAAAATATCCGTATCGGTTGATTCATATAGTATTTCAAGCGTTTCAACACTGGAACCGACTAAAACCGATAGTTCTGTCTCAGGTACCTCAAACGTGGCCGAAGTCGATGTCGAACCAATCAAATTAAGGTTATCAAGCGCTTGTGCGTATGCTAACAAATAGTCATCTAAAGGATTGATCGTTCGCTTGGTTTTATCAGCGGCATCCGTGGTGTTCTCGGTGATGTTGATAATGGGTGCACTCAAAATTAAGTTGCGAATTAAACCATTCATGGCCACATAGCCAAACATGCCGACGTCGTTTGTGTTCGCACCATTGACAATCAGATTGCTAATGATGTTACCTCGTCCATCAAATGTTCCATAAAATGGATTGTCTTCAGTGCCAATCGGTAATAATGGTCCATCGGTGTTGTCCCAAATAAAACTAGCCGATAATGCAAAATTAGCGTCGGTGCGAAAAACGCCTAGTGTCGTCAATTTTTGTAAATTTCGCAATTGGGTCGAATTGGAAACAAGGTATGGGTCTGAAGATGTTCCCGTACCTCCGGCAAAATGTGTCGCTAAACCAACGGTGTTAACATCGACGGGGTGGATATATTTGTCGTGGTTTAGATAAGCGGCATATGTAATGGCAATTACCGATGCGCTAGCCACCGATAACGCGGCAGTCAAGATAAGTTTTAACAGTCCTTTTTTCATCTTAACTCTCCATAATCGGATCGTTGGAATACTCAATATCAACTTTGAACGAGATTCCAAATCTTATTGATTTGGTTTTAGCTTCGGAATTGGTCCGTAGCAATGCTAAAAACATCAACGGATCGAGACGAAATTCAAAAACGATTGATTTAGTGAATAATATCTCACCGGTGCTAGTCGATGTATACGGGAAACCAAGCAAATAGAGTTGTGGTGCAAGTCCCGGTGTTTCAGGATCGATGGGGGCTCCATCTAGATCGTCGAACGTAAACACTGGAATTCCGTTGGTGCGACTACCGCTGTCGGCAAAAAATGGAACTGGATTAATTTGTTTTATATCGTCGACAAATTCCGGAATTGCCGATTCGAATAGGTCCGTGGCGTTATTATCAACCTTCAGCATCCGGTAAGTGAATGGATATTGACTGGAATAATCAATTTCGCTTGGTAACGCGGTCGGGATATCAATGTATTCAATCGTCATCTTCGTATAGGCATCAAAATTTTCCTTAATGATCCGCAATTCAAGATAGTAAGTAGGGAATGCCAACTCATTAAGGGCATGCTCGTTTTGATACGTTTCAAGCAAATTAAAATCAGCAAAAATCGATTCGAAAAACGAAATATTGAATGCCCCAATGTCGATGGTATCCGGTTCTCGAGTGACATTCAAACTGCCACCAGGCAAATGATTCTTGTAAAAGCCCAACAAGTCTTGGGTTTGAACATTGGCGGGGTTTTGTTTGTATAAATATCCCTCAATTGAAGCGACCGATTCACCTGATGATAGCGAAAGTGTATTGTCGATTTGGATATTATGTTGGAACCAAGCAAGCGAAAAACTCGTCAGTGCCGTAACGCTGGCGACAAGCGAGATCGATGCCAATAAAACTAGTTTTCGCTTGGTCCTCATAATGTCCTTTCGAAATAAAAAAGCCAATTGCAGTAAAACTTACGGCAACTGGCTACCTTATGCATTTACTTAAGGCCCTATAGCTTTGCGTCGCTAGATCACTCTAGCTTTGCTTTTTACAATATGAATTATAGAACTGCCTATCATTCTTTGTCAAATGATTAAGATTTATGCCCGATAGATATGTCAAAAACTACGATTTCTTTTTGAAATAAACAAGACCGACGCATCCAGGTCCGGCGTGAGAACCGACGGTGATGCCGACAAAATTCGGATTATCGGTTGGGAAATCCGGTTTGCTGACTTGCACGAGGCGTTTAAATTTGTCAAAAATGCTTTGAGCATCGGAATGCGCGATAAAACGTGGAAGTGAATCATCGACTTCGTTGGCTTTAAGCTTTTTGACCATATGTCCCATCGCCCGTCCCATGCCAATTGTTGCCGAAGCCATGTGGATTTTCCCGTTTTTCATGGTGATAATGGGGCGCAGATTAATCAACGATCCGATTTTGGCAACGGCTTTGGGCATACGACCACCCATAGCTAGATATCGCAAATCATTGAAAGCAGCTTCAAGCACCATGCGTGTGCTGATTTCTTCAAGTTTGGAAATGATTGTCGTAATGTCGTCGCCCTCGTCGCGGTATTGGACCGCGGCTTTGACCAAGGCACAAAGCCCAAGCGTTACTTGGCGTGAGTCCCACAACGTGATGTTGTGATCGCTTAGTTGCTCTTTGGCGATGACCGCCGATTGGAACGTCGCGCTTAAATCACTTGAAATCAAAATAGCTAGCACTTGTTCGTCTTTGCCAAATTTCTCAAATGTTGCTTTAAATGCTTCGGGGTTGATTGCCGATGTTCGAGGCAATATTTTCGCGGTCCGTAAATATGAGAAAAATTCCTTGTTACTAATGGTAACGCCGTCAATGTAGTCCTTACCTTCAATTTCAACGTGAAGTGGGATAACGGTGATGCCGAGACTCTTAGCTTCTTCTTGTGATATTTCAGATGTACTGTCGGTGATGATATTAATTTTCATAAAGCGTATCTTCCTTTGCGACTATTATAGATTATTTTTTGGGAAACCAAGGGATAAACACTGAGGTTTTGCCAGCGTATTCGGCAAATCCAGGTCGTTCCATCATCGCTTTTTCAAGCAAAGGCACCCCAGAGACGAACACGAGCAGATACGTGATGACGATTGGGGATATCAATCCGATGAAACCAAAACTGACGGAGCTCGCGGCAATGCCAACGCCAAAACACATCGCTGATTCGCCAAAGTAGTTGGGATGACGGGTATAACGCCATAAACCTTGATCCATAATTTTACCTTTGTTGGCGGGGTTCTTGATGAATTTGGCAAGTTGCGCGTCGCCGACTGATTCAAAGATAAAACCGATAATCCAGATAAGCGCCCCAAAGCCCAAGAGAACATATGAAAGAAGCGCTGATTGGAGGATTGGCCGAGCAATACCGATTGTAATTGGTAACGAAACGATGAACATAAAAAGCGCCTGTGTTACAAAAATACGTAAATAAGCAGCGAACTTTGGATATTTCATCTTGGCATAGCGTTCACGCATCGCCACATAGCGGAAATCTTCAGGCTTTCCATGATTGCGTTTATAAATGTGGCTTGATAATCGGATGCCCCAAATGGCGGTAACGATCATGATGAATATCGCCGTTAGTGTGAGAGTGCCAGTCAGGAAAAAATTCCAAATGCCGCTGACGATGGCGACCAGCACGAAACCAGCGCCCCAGCCAATATCGACAATGCTGTAATTTTTCTTTTTTTCAGCTATGAAATATAGCGTTGTGAAATAAATAAAAATCGTGACGACGGGAATGATGTATTGAAGATAAATGCCAAATGCGAATCCATCCAATAAACCGACGTTCATATGATTAGCCTCCTAAAATCCAAGTCGCTAAAAAGAATACAATGACCGAGGTGGTCGCCGATAGGAAAGTGCCCCAAATCAGATCGATAATCGTCACTTTCAGCGGCCACTGCTTCAATGTTGCTAGATTCGTCAAGTCATAAGTGGCATATGTAAAGAACCCAAATAGTGCTCCGTTAACTAGCGCCTCATACCACAAACCCGATAAATACGTCGGATATCCGACGAAAAACACGAGGCCGACGATAAATAACAAGTAAAAAACTAACGCCGCGGGCCCGTTGGGTTTTTTGGCCATTAGATGCCCAATCATTTTTTGATAAAATTTGGGGGCGACTTTAACAAGCCAAACCATATCTACGGCCAAAAAAACAAACAGTGTTAATAGATAAATAATTAGTGCATCGATAAATATCCCGTTAGAAGATGTTAATACATGCATAGCAATGCTCCTTTACTTATAAATTATATCAACCTTAAATTGTTAGATGTTAAAATACATCGTAACTAAATGTTTTCTGGAGGTAATCATGTATTGTCGTAACTGCGGCCAGCAATTGGCCGATAAAACCGTTGTCTGTCCTTACTGCGGGACAAGCACCGGTAGTCCCATCGCTCAAGGCTATACTGAAAACAAATCCAAATTAGTCGCCGGTCTTTTAGGCATCTTCATCGGCGGTTTGGGCATTCATAACTTTTATCTTGGCTATCAGCAAAAAGCGATTACGCAATTACTTTTAAGCACAATCGGGTTCATCATCATCGGGCCAATCATCGCCGGCATTTGGGGATTAATCGAAGGCATCCAAATATTGACAGGCACGATTGAAACCGATGCCAAAGGAAATCGTTTGACCGATTGAATTTCAAGGTTAGCACTCGATGAACACACTGACCAAACGTATCCTTAGTAACATATACTCGGTGCTTCCAATCATCGTTATCGTTTTGGCGAGTCACTTTTTGTTCGCGCCATTACAATCCTATCAGCTTATCCGGTTCGGAATTGGCACTATCTTTCTCATTATTGGTTTAACTCTTTTTTTAATCGGAGTCGACTTGGCAATTGCCCCACTTGGGCAACTGACTGGTGTCGCCCTTGTCAAAACCAACAAACTTTGGATGGTCGTCATCGGCGGCGTTTTGTTAGGATTTTTTATCTCCGTCGCCGAACCGGGTTTGCTAGTTTTGGCGACCCAAATATCACAAGCGGCGGCGAATACCATTTCTAGCCTCGTAATCGTCATCATCGTGTCAATCGGCATGGCGGTGATGGTCGCCTTTGGCTTTTTAAGAATCGTTTATGGTTGGCCGCTCTATATTGTGCTACTTGTTTTATATGGTCTGATTTTCATTTTGGCGCTATTCGCCGACCCGACGTTTATCGCGATTGCGTTTGACACCTCCGGAGCAACCACCGGTGTTCTCGCGGTTCCGTTTATACTAGCATTGGCGTTTGGTATTTCTTCAATCAGAAAAGACAGTAAAGGATCGGAGAAAGACAGCTTCGGTCTTGTCGCCATAGCTTCAACAGGACCGGTATTTGCCATCTTGTCACTCAACCTTTTTAATCGGTCTTTGTCATTTGGTGGTACATATGTCCCACCGATAGCAGATACTGATGTTTTTATGGCTTTTGTAAGAATTATGCCCGATTTGCTATTAGAATCGCTTGTCGTGCTGATTCCGCTTATGGCAATTTTCATCGTGCTTAATTTTTGGAAATTCAAACTGAAGCGGCGGCCATTTGCTCGTATCATCAAAGGATTCGTTTATGTCTTAATTGGTTTATTCATCTTTTTGGTCGGTGTTAACGGTGGCTTCATGGAAGTCGGTCTCGAGCTTGGCGTCAAGCTGATGAATGGAAGTTCGATACCATTATTCATCATTGCTTTCTTGCTCGGGGCGATGACGATTATCGCCGAACCGGCCGTTCATGTATTGACACAGCAAATCGAAGACGTGACCGCGGGTTATATCAAACCGAAGGCGGTTTATACAGCGCTGGCACTAGGCGTGGGCATCGCCATCGTATTGACGGTGGTCCGTATCAAAGTGCCTAATCTCCAAGTTTGGCATTTTATCCTGCCCTCCTTCTTTATTGCCCTCTTATTAATGTTTTTTACTCCGAAGGTGTTCGTAGCCATCGGGTTTGATGCCGGAGGCGTGGCCACCGGTCCGATTATCGTTAGTTTCATCGTTTCGTTTGTTCAAGGCATCGCCAGTCAATCGGGTGCCTTTGCTTCCATCGCTGATGGATTTGGCATGATTGCGCTTGTCGCCGTCATTCCGATTATCACCCTCGAAGTGCTTGGAATCATCTATAAAATAAATTCCGCCAAAGGAGGTGTCTAATCATGGACGCGACCCAAAATTGTTATAACTGGGAACTCGTCGTCGCCATCGTCAATCCCGGCCAATCAAGCCGCGTGATTAGGATTGGAAAAAGCGTCGGCGTCAAGGGGGGCACGGTCGTGCTCGCCCATGGGACGGCGCGACAACCATTACTCCAATTTTTGGAACTTGCCGATGTCAGGAAGGAAATCGTGCTGATGGTCGCCGATACTCCCAAGATGGCCAATGCAACGATTGAAGCGCTAGACGACCAGTTAAAAATGCATAAAAAGAATCACGGTATTGCCTTTACGGTCGATGTCTCCCACTTTATCGGAACCGGTCACTTCCAATATTGCGATACCCACGAAAGCGAGGACAAACCTATGAAACACCAAGTGATATTCACGATACTCGACAAAGGCAAAGCCGAAGACGCGATGAAAATCGCCTCCGAAGCCGGCGCTCACGGGGGCACGATTATCAATGCCCGGGGCAGCGGCATTCACGAGACGCAAATGATTTTCCAAATGGCAATCGAACCTGAAAAAGAAATACTAATGATCGTCTCCGACATCGAAAAAACCGAAGCCATCGTCGAAGCCATCAAAATCAAGATGGAAATCGAAAAACCCGGCAACGGCATTATTTTCGTGCAAGACGTCAAAAACGCGATCGGATTAAGTAAATCTAAATAACGCGTTTTGGTTTTATGAATTGGAAAATGCCTGTCCCGATGATTGTGGCGATGGTTAGACAAAGCCCAAAGATCGCCGCATTGGCCACCGATACGTAACCCAAATCGAATTGGGCTGAGTCATAGTGGCGAAGCACAATGCCTAGTAACGCCCAAGCAATCACAAGACCATAAGCGTAATCTTTCTGAATAAATATTGTGATTGCAGCCACAAACGAAGCGACGATAATTATTATTGTCGTCTGGAGCACGGCACCCACGCTGTTATACATGATGCCGTGACTAACTATGTACGCGCCGACATTAGCGATTAATGCAATCGTAATCCAACCAAAATATAAACTATACGGCAGGCGGTCTACTAACCCTGCCGTTTTTAATTTGATGTTGATAAAAGCCAATAAACCAAACAAAGCGAGCATCAATATGAGGGTCACTAATAAAATTTCATAATGCCAGAACACAATCCAAACACCGTTGATAAGCGAAGTTAGCGCTAAAACGATGTTACTAGTGAATTTAGCGCGATCGCTTGCAGTATCGCCGATACGTTTAAATTTCAAGAAATTAAGGATGACCTCCACAGCAAGCGCTAAATAAATGACGCCCCAGATTGAAAACGTCAATCCCGTGGGAGCAAACAGCGTGTCATAGCGAGCCGATATCATCTGCGTCGTCAATCCATTCAACGGCAACATGACCGCTAAAGCGTTCATCACAATCATGAAAACATATAAAACAGCACTAACAATGACCATTATTTTTGCTCGTTTGATCGTAAACATATACCCTACTCCTTAAAAATATTCTATCAAATAATTTTGTGCTAAAGTGCGCTGACGATATGAAACCTTATTAAGTAATATGAAGCATATTGTTTGAAACCGAAATATTTCCGTGTGACAATATCATTGTAAAAATTCATCAAAAGGAGACATCATCATGAAACACACATTACCTTCCTTACCTTATGCTTATAACGCCTTGGAACCCTACATCGACGAACGGACGATGAGTATCCACCACGGCAAACACCATCAAGCCTATGTCGACAATCTCAATGCCGCGCTTGACAAACATCCGGAGCTATTTGAAAAGTCATTGACCGATTTGCTTTCGAACCTGGAATCCGTTCCCGAAGACATCCGCATGGCCGTCCGCAATAACGGCGGTGGCGTCTTTAACCACAATTTGTTTTGGCTGGTTATGGGACCAAATAGCCCCAAGAAACCACTACCGCAATTAGCCAAAGCCATCGACGAAAATTTTGGTTCGTTCGAAAAATTCCAAGAACTTTTTAACACCGCCGCGAAAACACGATTTGGAAGTGGTTGGGCTTGGTTACTTGTAACCAAAGACGGAAAATTAAAAGTCACCTCGTCAGCCAATCAAGACATCCCATTTGCCGAAGGCCGTCCAATTTTGGCGCTTGATGTTTGGGAACATGCCTATTATCTAAACTATCAAAATCGTCGTCCCGAATACGTTGGCGCCTTTTGGAACGTCGTCAATTGGGAATACGTTGAAAAATTATTCTTGAACAAATAGCCGCATTACCAAACCAAGATTAAACGGTCGTCAGGCCGTTTTTTCTTTTGCAAATCATTTGCAATAAATCGATGACCACGCTATATTGATATTGCGAATCATTCGCATTAAGGTATTACATGAAAAATAAACTTCTCCCGCTGCTGACATTACCACTGACGCTTGTGTTTTCTTCATGCGCCAGTGCCCCAACTTACGACATCGTCGTCACGATGTATCCCCAATACGATATCGCGAAAGCGATAGTTGCTGACAAAATGAGTGTCCACTCGATTCTTTCTCCTGGTGTCGAAGTGCATGATTTTGAGGCTTCCAGCACCGACATCGTGACCATGAATAAAGCGAAGCTCGTTATCTATACAAGTCCGATTATTGACACTTGGATGAATGAAACAGCCCTGGAAAACGATGAAACGATCATCATCGATTTATCGTCTTATTATCACGAAGACGAAGATGTGCACATTGAAGATGACCATGAGCACGAACATGACCAGATTCACTACTGGGTTGATCCGCTAGCCATTGTCGATCTGACGGAAGTCGTTTTAGAACAAATCGTTGCCATTGATTCCGACAATGCTTCGTTTTATCAAAGTAATGCCGCATCTTACGTGGCCGAGTTGAATTCCACATACACCGATTTCATGGCTTATCTTGATAACAACGACCTTCACGAAAGCACGCTATATTTTGCCGGACATAACGCCATGGGATTATTCGGGGCCCGTCATCATTTGGATATTCATGGTTTGTTTGAAGATTTCAAGCCGGATGAGGATTTAGGCAGTCAACAATTGATTGAATTTACTAATGCCGTTAGAGAAGCGGGCACATCCTATTTATTCGTCGAGGAAATGATCGTTCCCAAAGCGGCATCGACAATCAAAAACGAATTGGCGCGCACTGGCTATGAATTGACGTTATTAGAACTGCATGCTTATCATAACGTCTCGCAAATAGACTTCGATTCAGGTTTAAGTTACATTGATTTATACGAACGTAACATCGCCAATATCAAATTGGCTATAGCATGATAATATGATTAAATTTGAAGACGTATCAGTTAAATTTGGTTCATTTTATGCCCTCAAGCATTTGAATTTTCAAATTAAAAAGGGCGATTTTATGCACATTGTCGGTCCCAATGGTTCCGGAAAAACGACATTAATTAAATTGCTTGTTAATTTGCTGGAACCAAGTGAAGGAAACATCGTGCGGACACCTTGCACGATGGGATATCTTCCCCAAAAAGCCATGATCAACAAAAACTTGCCACTGACGGTGGCCGAAGTCATTTATAGCGGTTTGCCAAAGCCAAAGCTTAAACCGACGAAAGACGAGATTGCCTTAATTAAAGAATGGCTTAAAAAAATGGAAATCGAGTCGTTATACGATGCCAGCATTCAATATCTATCAGGCGGTCAGCAACAACGCGTCTATATCATTCGAGCGCTCATTTCAAATCCTTGCTTGATCATTCTCGACGAACCAACCTCAGCCCTTGACCCTTCATTTCGCGAGAAGTTTTATCACCTTCTTAAGGACATCCATCAAACGCGTCAAACGACAATCATTAACGTCACCCATGATTTAACCGATGCCGTATCCAGTGGCGATTGCACGCTTTACGTTGACCAAGAAGTGCGCTTCTGCGGCAGTTATGACGATTTTGTCAAATTCGAACACGAGGGCCATCACCATGCTTGAACTGCTCCAATACGCCTTTGGCCAACAAGCGCTTGCGATCGGCATCGCCCTCGCGGTAGCCGCTGCTCTTTTAAGCCCATTTTTAGTGTTGAACCATCAAGCGATGATTGGCGACGGGTTGGCACACATTAGTTTCGCCGGCATTGTGATTGGAATTTTGTTAGGAAGCGAGCCACTATACATTGCCATTCCATTTGTAATGGTTGCCAGTTTGATTATTAAATATTTGGCCACGAAGAAAAACATTAACGGCGATGCGGCGATCGGTCTTGTGTCGGCAAGCGCGTTCGCGCTCGGGCTCATCCTGATAAAAAAGGGACAAGGATTCAATATTTCGATTGAAAGCATGCTGGTTGGCAATATTTTTACGGCGACACGCGCCGAACTAATTTTGTCGCTTGCCGTCATGGCGTTAAGCGCTTTGTTCGTGTTTATTAATTATCGATCCTTATTGCTCATAACCTACGATGCCGATTATGCCCGCTTTTCCAAAGTGAAAGTGACGCTGCTTAATTATTCGCTAGCCGCACTGACATCGCTATTTATCGTCATTGGCGTACGCACAATCGGGGTGTTATTAATCTCGGCATTGACGATTTTTCCCTCGGTATTGGCGTCATCGTGGAGCCGGAGTTTCAAAAACACGATTACGATCGGTGTCATCGCTTCGGTGATTGTCGTCTTACTCGGTATTTTCATCGCCCATCCGCTCGGACTGCCCGTGGGGGCGACGATTGTGCTTGTCTATGCCGTGACACTACTTGTCAGTTCTCTTGTTAAGTTCATCATTCGGAGGTAATATCGTGCGCATCACCAAACAAAGAAAGTTAATTCTCGATATCTTGCTTAGGGCGAAAAAACCACTATCAGCAGAGGCTATCGGTGAAAAAATCGAACCTGGAGTCATGAATCTTTCGACGATTTATCGTAATTTGGATGGGTTTCATCAAGCGGGTCTACTCGGTAAAAGCGTGATGGAAGGTCGTGCGTTTTATTATCACAATGACGGAAGTCATCACCATTACATGATTTGTCGCAAGTGCCAAACCATGGTGCCGATCGATTGCCATCTTGATGAATTAACAAAACAAGCGGCTCATCAAGCAAAATTCAAAATAACGGGTCATGACATGACCGTGTATGGATATTGTCAAAACTGTCAAAAGAGCTAAATTCCTAACGCTAATGACAGCAAGAAGCTGACTAAGAAGGCGAATGCGGCCACACCAAGACTAATGGCGGCCATTTCCAAAAAGCGCTTTTTGAAGTTGTAATCTTTGACGATGGCCAAATAGAAATTAAACGCGGCGATAACGATTATCACGCTCGTAAGCATAATGCCCAGGGCAATCCATTTATCGACTTGCGGATTAGTTGAGTTCAAAAATAGCAAATACGGCAACACTAAAATGAGCACGGTCACCAAATAGGTAAACCCCGTGTATAAAGCGCCGCGAAGCGCTTTTGGATCGTTTTCGGCGCGTGCCGATAAATATTCTGACGCCGCCATTGAAAACGAAGCCGATAAACCGGTAACTAAACCCGACAAAATCATGATTTTCATGTCCGAAAATGCCAAAGTGAGACCGGCTAAAGCGCCGGTTAGCTCGACCAATGCGTCGTTCATGCCCAAAACAATCGACCCCACGAAATTAAGCCGTTCTTCGTTTAACATCCCGATTAACTGCTTTTCATGTTCGTCTTCGTCTTGCTGAATCTTGGCAATCTCGGGAATTTCTTCAATTAGTTGGCCATAGGCAACTTGAGCGACTTCCTCGGATTTTTCCATAATCTTAATGGCAAACGTAAAACCAAACACTTTTGCCAAAAATTGGTAAAAACGAACCTGTCCTTTTCTTGGCTTGACGCTTAGTCCCGTATATTTGGCGAGCGTCTTCATGTGTCCCAACTCGTCTTTGGATATTCTTTCAACGATTTTGCGGTTTTCTGGGTCTTTGATGTTTTTCGCGATTGCCCCGTAAATCAAATGTGCGGTCGCTTCATCGCGCTGCATCATCAATAGTTTCGTTTTCGTGGCAGTGGAAATTGTGGATAAATCAATCATTGCTCGTTCCTCATCTAGTCACATTATACGCTTCAGCCGCTTTTTATAACCTCAAGTTTTATCGCGTTTATTACATGCGATGTTTTTACATTACTATTTTTTTACTTGTAAGACGAGGATGTCCGTCACTGACGGATTTATTCGTTACTAGAAAAAGACTATGAAAATTAAGGGGTCGATAACGCTTCGGAATTGTAAACATTTACATTCTTGTTTTGCTTGAATTCACATTTTTATTTGTGGATAATGTGGAAAAGCTACCCGCCGACAAGGTCCTGCGGTCATATAATTGGACGCGACAATTAACATCACGGCTAGTTTTCTTGACCTCAATCGACACTACAGGCGACACTGACGCCACTATAGGAGCAACAAATTATGGGAATGTTTAAAACCACAGATGAACTAATCAATAAGTTCATCGGCAACGACGACGACAAACGAGCCGACTATCTGAAACGGGAAAATTCCAATTTCGTATACTCCTTACCCCTGCTACGAAAAAACATTTCCAACAAAGCCGAGGAAGAATATTTGATGGAGCATATTTTGCCTCGCGAACTTGTGGAACTATATGAAGATGGCGTTGTCTACATTCACGATAAGCAACTAAGTTCGTATTGCCAATCGGTTTCATGCAAAGACGTGGCTACGCGCGGTTTGCCAAGCATCGCCAAAAACATGCTGGAATCCGATGCTGCCAGTTCGATCCCCACGCTGATCCGTCATTTTTCCAACATGGTCACGCTCATGAGTCAACAAGTCTCGGGCGCCGTCATGCTCTCGCAAATGACGACCGTGCTGGCTTCATTCTTATACGAAGAGGAACGCAATGGTCAATTCTATACCGACAAAACTTTGACAAAACTTATGTACCAGCTCATTTATGAGCTGAATTTACCGCTACGTTCCGGTTCCGAATCGGCGTTTTCTAACTGCACGCTCGAATTTGGCAAACCTTCCGAAGAAATCAAAAACGAATACGTCGTCATCGGTGGCGAAGGCATGCCCTACAAATATTGCGATATCCCCAGCGAATATTTCGATCGCATTAACATCGCCTTCATCGACGCGATGGCCAAGGGAACTAAGAATGGCATCCCATTGACGTTCCCGCTAATCACGGTTCAAATCGACGACGAATTCAACTTTCAAAACGAAGTATTCCTCTATCTATTAAGGAAAATGTATCAATGGGGCGGCGTTTATTTTGAAAACTTCATGACCGCGCCATTTAAAGACGACTATTACACGACACTAAATCCCTACATCAAAAGCAAAGATCCTTCAGTTTCACGTAGTTTGTGCTGCCGGTTAAACATCGACTTAAGCGTCCTCTCACGCGCTGGAGGCGGTATCTTCGGTTCCTCAGTGGGTAACGTCGGGGCGATTCAAGTTCTCAACCTTAATATGAACCGCATGTTAATCGAATTCGGTCATGACGAAGAATTATTAAAAGTTAAGATTCGTGAATATCTTGAAATCATGCAAAGTGGCCACATGGCCAAACGGGCATGGGTCGAAAATCACCGCGAATTATATCCGACCTTCTTTGCCCTGAACGAAAACCTTAAAAACTATTTCAATGTGTTCGCCGTCACCGGGATGCACGAAGGGTTGATCAACGTCGGTTATCGTTTAGGCATGAACGATCCCGTGGGAAAAATTTTTGCCCATGAGTTAATGCAATACATGACCGAAGTTATCAACGAATTTATCGTTCGCGACAAAGTCGCCTGCGGCATCGAATACGCCCCCGCGGAAAACGCTGGTATCAAACTCGCACGCAGCGACGTCAAATGGGCACGAGCTCGTAACCGCGAAATCTTCGTTCAAGGCGAAGGCGACAATGTCTTTTTAACCTCCGGCTGCATGCTTCCGTTTAGCGAGGAAGATTTCACCAAGCAAATCGAAAACTCCGCCGAATTCCAAGGCTACGCCACCTCGGGATCGATTCTCCATCATTTCATCGAGTCGGAAATCGAACCGGAAATTCTCTCGCAATACCTGCGCAACATATTCACGAAACCAATTAACTACATCACCTTGACCCCGACCATCACGAGTTGCCTTACCTGTGGTCAAAAAATCGTCGCCAAAGACGCCAAGACGATTGACCTATGCCCCGTTTGCCACAGCGATGACATCGCCTCCTACAGCCGTGTTATCGGTTACGTGCGCATGATTGCCCGGAAAAACATCCGCGTCGACGACAAAGGCTATTACAAAGGCGATTACAACTTCTGGAGCAAAGCGCGCCGCCACGATTGGGCTAATCGTCGCCGCTTCAAAACAAGCGATGCCCTAACCCCAGTCGATGAACCGAAATTAGTCGTTCAAGATGATCAAGTATTACAATAAAATCATTCTCTCGTTATCAGAAGTCGACCAACACCCGGTTTTGCTCATCCACGGCTTAACCGGGTGTGCTTTTCATTGCTTTCACTGTTTTAACTATGACGAGCTGATTAGCAATACGCCGCATGAATATTATCAAATCGAAGACGTCGTCAAAACGATAAAGCAACAAGAAAACTTGTTTGATTACATCGTGTTCAGCGGTGGTGAGTTTATGAGGGCACCCCTTGATGCACTTCGTCATGATTTGGCCATGGTCAAAGCGACGAGCGCTAAACCAATCATCGTTTATACGACCGGTGTCGAATACATCAAAATGAAAACGTTGTTTCTCGAAGGTTTGATTGATGGATTCCACGTCGACATGAAATTACCATATCATCTGCTGAATGAAGAAGATTTTGATCTAATTGAATTGACGATGGGCATTACGGTCACTAATTTATCGCTATTTGATAAACTGCTGGACGCGTTGGAATTCACGGTAGCCTACGACAAAGGCTATAACCGCATCAGAAGCGTGCGCTACCCGTTTATTAGTGAATCGGCGTTTGAAGAAAACTTCCGGTATATTTACGAACTGAATCGCCGCTATGGCAAAAATGTTCCCTACGACGTCAATCCATTTATTTACACTGACAAACAAGGTAATGCTTAAAGCACGCAATCGCGTGCTTTTTTAAATGCGACGAATATATTTCGCGGCGTTTTGCTTGATGAATATATAAATGAGCATCCCGAGCAAAAGGCAGGCCACCATCACCATCAGAATCGAAAGCGGTTCGCCCAATATCGGAGTAAGAAACGCCAAAGGCACGGCATTGATGGCAATAATCAGAAAACCGCCGAATACCGCAAATAAACTGGCGATGCTTTGCTTAATGACCTCGATTTCGTTGCTGAAATTGATTTTGGGAAAAAGCAGGTTAAGCATCGCACCAAATAATGAGGTTAAAACCCCAAACGAGATTGACCATCCTAACAAAGCCAACAATGTTAAATAGTTCATCTCTAACGCTAATCCTAACATCAGTAACCCCAACATCGCGGTTGGAACAACAAGGAGTAGGTTAAAAACGATTTTGGCCCCAACGATGGCCAAAGCCTCAATCGGCAAACTTTTGATGACCCAAATGTTTTTACCTTCAAGCGATAAACTAATCGCCGGAGTATACGTCATCGCTACACAAAACCCAACGAATATCATCAACAAGAGGCTGGGTGGCATCCCCGCTTCGCCAAGCATCGGTAGCATCTGGGCAATACCTGATTTATAAAACAGGCTCAGTAGCGAGAATATTAATAAAAACACAAGCCCGATGCCGCTATTGAGAGCATACATCGGCGTTTGAATGAATTTGCGGAATTCCTTGATTACTAACGTTTTAAACGCCCCTTGACTAATAACTTTGTAAGCTCCGCCTTTTTGGAACACGGTCGTTACTTGCGCCAATTGATTCGTTTTTATCGCCATGCGGGACACCGCAAGGATGAATAAACCGAAGACGATGGTATGGCTGGCAACAAGCAATAATAGCGAAACGATTGAAGATGTGCTCACTGATTTAACAAACCATGCCAGCGGCCAATAATAAGCAGCCAGATCGGAAATAGCCCCCACTTGACCGAGCAAGGGATTGGTTTCCGGATCGCCGACGGAAGTAATCGAAAAAATGATATACGCCAACATTAAAGCGAGACTTAACAAAATCGTGATGATGTTCTTGTGACGCATGCGTGCGGAAACACGAGCAATTAAAAGTGATACAAACGATACGATCGTGATCGGTAGCAGTGGCACGAACAATAGCCCGATTATGTAATATACAAGTGGTAAAAATTGTACGCCGACATGATAAAAATAACTAAAAGCAATCGGTAATGTGATAAAAATCGTGGGGATGTACATGACTAACAACATCACGATTAATTTGCCGATCATCACTGTCGTCGGTTTCAAAGGTAGCGGCGCCAATATGTGATAATCGCGGTATTGGAACAAATAAACATTGGCACGCAATAGACTCATAATCGCCGTCATAGCGATAGCGTACACATAAATAAACCCAAGGAGAGTGTCGATTTGTCCCAGTGGGAAAAGCGTTGCCCCTAAATCAAAAAACATTACGCCAAAGCTTAATAAAAGCGCGCCAATGCCATATAAGATGGCAATGGAAATCAAAATCGTTTTGCCGCGATTGCCCCTTAGTTCAAACCCGAATAGGCGCTTGAGCGAGAAATTTTCTTTTAATAAAATTTTTAATAACGCGCGCAGTTGCATAACTAAGCGACGGTTTCCATAAAGATTGTTTCGAGATTCTTGTCTTTCAATAAGACGTTGGCATCGCCACTAGCTACGATTTTGCCCTTTTTGATAATTGCGATTTTGTTGCAAAGCTTCTCAACGACTTCCAGCACGTGCGTCGAAAAGAAAATCGAAGTGCCATTATCGCACAAACGTTTAAACTCTTTTTTAAGCAAGATTGATGCTTTTGGGTCAAGTCCCACGAATGGTTCGTCAAGAATCAATAGTTTCGGTTCGTGAATCAGCGCCCCGATGATGACGAGCTTTTGTTTCATGCCGTGGGAATAGCTTGAAATCGGGTTGTTGAGTACCGTTTCCAGTTCAAACATCCGCGCGTATTCATCAATCAAGCGCTGCCGTTTGTCGAGGGCAACAAGAAACACGTCGCCAATAAAGTTCAAATATTGAATGCCCGACAATGATTCATAAATATCAGGGTTGTCCGGAATGTAGGCGAGTCGTTTCTTCGCTTCGAGCGGTTGCTGCTTGATCGAATATCCGGCGATGGTGATTTCGCCCGCTTCAAAATCGAGGATGCCGGCAACTGATTTTAATAGCGTTGTCTTGCCAGCGCCGTTATGTCCGACAAAGCCAAAAAGATCGCCACTTTCGATGTCTAGCGATACATCGTCGCATGCTTTAATGCCTTTTTGATAGGACTTAGTGAAGTTGGTAATTTTTAACATGACTAAATAGTATAACTATTTAATCGGAAAATAAAGATTATACATGTCATAGCCATCGACAAAATCTTCTTCAATCAGGCCAATGACGTTTTTCATATCGATTTTCTTTTTGTTTTCTTTAAGCCAAACCGAAGCGGCATCACTGATTTTTTTATCGGTATTGTTGCTTTCATCGTCATATTCAGCTTTGGAAACTGAGAACTGTAAATACTCGCCTGCGGGCAATTTGACAATCGAAACCGCGGATTCGCCCTTAGATTCGCTTGGAACAACAGCGTACACAAGGTGGGTAACATGTTGATGATTGCCGTGACTGACGCTTAGTTTGAAAAAGTACTTCTTTGTCGTATGTAAATCAAGTCCAATCGTTTTTAAATAAGCGCCAACTTTGGCAGCGGCATCGGCCATGCCATTAGGTCCTTCGGCGTATGAAAAAGCGAGCGTCATCTCCGGCAATAATTTGACGATCATAAAATTATCTCCTTTGTGCGTTATTAATTAATATCGTCGCTAAGGTTATTTAAGCACACTTGCTTATATAAATAAAGCGGGTGATGTTTTGATCATACGCGCATCAAGTCGCTTTGCTAAAAATCGATTTGCGTTTGCTATCGGCGCTCGTTTTCTTTTTAGTAATCAAATATCCGATTTCAAGCATCAAGACGGCTACAAGCGAGAAACCGATCGCATAAGTTAGCAAAAACACCAGATACGGCGCTTTGTCATAAACAATCGAAAGTAGCGGGATATGGTTGCCATAAACATCGTTAATAAAAAACATGTTGAATGTTCCATCATGAATCCACTCGTTATAAGACAAGTTCATGACCATCGCCATTAGCATCAGTGTCAAGAACACGCTGACTGAGCGAATGATTGTTTTTAATTCAAATTTAACGGTCGTCAAAAGGAGGGAGATGCCCATGACCATCATCGTGCCGTGATGAACCATCGTTTGGATGTTAATGCCAATCGTGCCCACGAAGACGTCGTTGGGATAGAGCATGACCGCTAAGCCGGCGAAAAGTCCAAAGCTTGCCAAAAACTCATAAAGAGCGGTTTGAAACTTGCCGGGCTTTACAAGTCCTGCTAACGTGGCGATATAAATCGGGGTTGAACAAAATTGAAATGGAAAGATATACCATTGATAGTCCCAACCCGCGGCATAATTCATGATTATTTGCTTGTAAATCTCAAAACCTAGTAGTAATAAACCAGCTCCGAGCACGAACATCTGCGTCCGGTGCGGATTGCCTCGCTTCAAATACCTGAAGGCAATAATCGATGCCATGGCTACGATGAAAAGCGCCAGGTAATGAAACCAGCTTTTATCGAATGATTGATACGGCACCGGTGTTGGCATATCGCCAGACAACCAGTCGAGAATATTAGATTGCAAATTGATGTTCATGATGATTTGACCATTTCACAATTGTGAAAGCGTCATGAAAAATATTAAACCACAAACTAAAAATTATTAGAATACTAAACAGCATCTAGTCAACATTTTTTTAAGTGGCCAATTTAATATCGCTCGGTTTTGAAAATCATTATTAAGGGAATAAAAAATGCGATAAATAATCAAATGGAAAATATTTTTAATATGTCGCATTAAAAATTATTATATTTTTACGAATTTTTGTTTCTTTAGAAACAAATAAAATCATTTTTTTCATATTTTTCAATTAACTGATAATTTATTTGCAAATACACGATTTTTTGGCTACTATTTTCTCGGTCTAAATCATCGAATTATTATCTTAAAAAACATTAGAAAGACCGGGAGGAATACACCATGTCAAAAATATTAGTCATCGGTTGTGGCGCCGTCGCCACCGTTGCCATTCATAAGCTCGCTCAAAACCCAACGGTTTTCCATGAAATCGTCATTGCCAGTCGCACTATTTCTAAATGCGAGAAACTTGCAAATATACTCGCTAACGCAGAAACGAAGATTAGCGTGGACGCGGTTGATGCTTCCGATAAAGACAATGTCGTTGCCCTTATAAATAAACATCGACCCGATTTAGTGATGAATGTCGCGCTGCCGTATCAAAATATTCCGATTATGGAAGCTTGCATCGCCACGAAAACGCACTACATGGATACCGCTTGTGCCGAAGTGCCAGAGAAAGCCGGATTCGAATACGGTACACAATGGGTTTATCACGACAAGTTTCGCGAAGCTGGTGTCATCGCCCTATTAGGTTGTGGTTTCGATCCTGGGGTCACCAGCGTGTTTTGCATGTATGCCAAAAAACATTATTTCGATGCGATTGACACCATTGATATCCTTGATGCCAATGGCGGTGACCATGGTTATCCATTTGCGACGAATTTCAATCCCGAGATCAACATCCGAGAAATCACGCTTCCAGGTCGCTACTATGAAGCAGGCGCTTATAAACAAATTCCGGCCTTAAGCGAAAAATACGCATACCCGTTTAAAGAAATCGGCACTCGCAATATGTACTTGATGTATCACGAGGAAATCGAATCGTTAGCAAAATTCATTCCCGAGGTAAAACGCATTCGCTTTTTCATGAGTTTTGGCGAAAGTTATCTCACGCACCTTCGCGCTTTAGAAAACGTCGGTATGACTTCGGTCACTCCCATCAAATTTCAAGGAACCTACATCGTTCCGTTACAATTCTTGCGCGCGATGCTTCCCGATCCAGCCTCGCTTGGACCACGCACGAAGGGCAAAACAAATATCGGGTGTATCATTCGGGGAACCAAAGATGGAAAACCAGTCTCCTACCGCGTTTACAACGTTTGCGACCATGAAAGTGCCTATAAAGAGACGGGTTCTCAAGCAGTTGCCTATACCACTGGCGTCCCGGCGATGATTGGAGCGAAGATGATCGTAACAGGAATATGGCGTGGTCAGGGCGTTTTTAACGTTGAACAATTCGATCCCGATCCGTTTATGGATGCCCTTAACGAATGGGGACTCCCATGGATTGAGGAATTCAATCCCCATGGCATTGACGATGAAAATTAACGAGGCTTTGAAAACGCCATACTACTTAATCGACGAAAGCCGATTGGCCGCCAATCTTGGAATTTTGGCAAAAATAAAAGAGCGTACTGGAGTCAAAATTTTACTGGCTCAAAAAGCTTTTTCTAGTTTCTATTTTTATCCACAACTTGCGGCCGTACTCGATGGAACCGCATCAAGTGGCTTATATGAAGCTCGTCTGGCGCATGAGCATTTTGGTAAAGAGGTTCATGTATTCGCACCCGCATACAAAGACGAGGATTTTAGTGAATTGCTTCAATACGCCGATCATTTCGTCTTTAACTCGAAAGCGCAACTGATGCGATATAAAGATATGGCTTTGGCACATGGAAAAACGATTGGTGTGCGCATCAATCCAGAAATTTCAACTCAAGACGCCGCTCATGCGATGTATGATCCATGTTCCCCTTCCTCTCGTTTTGGCATTAAACTGGCTGATTTGGATACCGATATCATCAAACACATAACAGGGATTCATTTTCATACGTTGTGTCAACAAAATGCCGATGCCCTCGCCCTGACTCTACAAGAAGTCGAAATGAAGTTTGGGAAATATTTGCATCATTTAAAATGGATTAACTTTGGTGGTGGGCATCATTTGACACGAGCCGATTATGATATCGAGCTGTTGGTCAAAACGATTAATGAATTTAAGGCAAAATATGATTTGACCGTTTATTTGGAACCAGGTGAAGCCGTCGTTCTTAATGCCGGTTTTGTCGTGGCCACGGTGCTCGATGTCGTCAATGCCGACTTACCCGTTTTAATTCTTGATGCTTCGGCGACTTGTCATATGCCGGACGTGATTGAAATGCCTTATACCCCGAAAGTAATTGGCACATCGGTAGAAGGCGGTCACCTCGTGCGCTTGGCAAGTCACACATGTCTGACCGGAGACAATTTTGGAATCTATCGCTTCCAGACGATTCCAAGTGTCAACGATAAAATCATATTCGAAGATATGGCGTTATACACCATCGTCAAAAACAATACATTCAACGGGATGCAGCTACCAGCGATTTATGCCCGAAAACTCGATGGAAGCGATGTGTTGGTTACATCATTTGATTATGAAGATTTCAAACGGAGGCTCTCTTAAGATGAAACCGATTAAAGTCGCCAAGTTTGGCGGAGCCTCGATGGCCAGCGGCCAAACAATCGCTCGCGTCGCCACGATTATCAAAAAAGATCCCGAGCGGAAATTTATCATTGTATCAGCACCGGGAAAAACAGATGTTATTTCGGTAAAGATGACCGATGCGCTTTATGAATTGGCCGATGATTTGATTCACCGAAACGACACGGCCAAGTTTGAAGCGATTGCGCAAAGGTTTCGCGATATCGCGATATATCTAAATTTGACGTTTGATTATGAAAAAACGCTGCAAGAGACGCTTAGGCAAATGTTGCGTGTTCGCACGATCGAATACATCGTGTCGCGAGGAGAATTTTTGAGCGCGTTGTTTTTAGCGAATTATTTGGGTTATGAGTTTGTCGACGCAACCGAAGTCATTCGTTTCCGAGGTCGTGTCATCGATAGCAATAACACACGTAAACTCGCGCGAAAAACGCTTAAAAATCGCGAATATGTCGTTATTCCAGGATTTTATGGCGCTACATCGCTTGGCGAGGTCAAACTATTGACAAGAGGCGGTTCCGATGTCACAGGAGCGATGGTCGCCCAAGCCGTCAAAGCCAAACTGTACGAAAACTGGACTGACGTCGATGGCTTTTATACATGCGATCCGCGCATTGTCCCCCATCCAAAATTAATGGAAGTGCTAACTTACAAGGAATTGCGCGTGCTTTCATTCATGGGGGCCAGCGTACTTCATAGCAACACGGTGCTACAACTGACCAAGGAAGAAATTCCAATCAACGTTCGCAATACGTTTAATGAATCTTGTGATGGCACATTTATTTACCATACGCTGCCTTCAGACCGCCCCCGACCTCCGATTACCGGTATCGCCGGCCTTAAAAACTTCACGAAAATCGTCATTGAAAAAGACGCGATGAGTGAAATCGTCGGATTTGACCGAAAAGTTTTGTCCATTTGCGAAAAAATGGATATCAATGTTGAACATTTTCCAAGTGGTACCGATACATTCTCGCTAATGATTGAATCAAAATATCTTCAAGAAGGCAAAAAAGATATTCTTATCAATACCATTAAGAAAACATTAAAGCCGGATCTGGTGGAAACATCTGACAATATATCACTGATTGCCATCGTTGGACGCAACTTGATGGCGAATAAATACAACATGCTCAACTTATTCAGCGCTCTAGTAAATTCAAATATCAACTTGCGAATGATTGATTACGGGAGCAATGGTTTATACATTGTCATCGGCGTTGACGATGAAGATTACACGTACGCGATTAACGCTATTTACAACGAATTTCTCTACGACGAGGATGAACAGCAGTGAACGGCATTAGTTTGGCGATCGTTGGCGCCACTGGCGCGGTTGGTCGTAAATTTTTGGAAGTGCTCGAGGAACGAAACCTCCCAATTTCGAAGTTGGTTTTGTTCGCTTCAAACCATAGTGCTGGAAAAGTCATTAAGTTCAAAGGACTGGAGTATCTGGTCCTCGAATTAAATGAAGAGAATTTGCTCGATAATAAAGTTTCTTACGCACTGTTTAGCGCCGGGGCAATTGTATCCAAAACGTTTGCGCCGCTGTTTGTCGCCAATGGCACTATCGTCATCGATAACTCCAGTGCCTGGCGCATGGATGAAACTGTTCCACTTGTTGTTCCTGAAGTTAATCCAGGTGATGCATACGGACATCAAGGCATCATCGCCAATCCGAATTGCTCGACGATTCAAGCCGTTGTTGCCTTAAAGCCGATTCACGACATTTTTCCAATTAAACGCGTCGTCATCTCGACCTATCAAGCTGTCAGCGGCGCCGGTCAAGCGGGTATCGCTGATTTAGTCAATGCGACGACCAACAAATTTCCTTATCCCATCAATGGTAACGTCATTCCCCACATCGATATTTTTCTAGCAGACGGCAACACCAAAGAGGAAGACAAAATGATACGCGAGATGCGCAAAATCATGCATCTTCCACATTTAAAAGTAAGTGCGACAGCCGTGCGCGTACCTGTGTATAACGGCCATAGCGAAAGTATTAACGTCGAGTTCGAAAAAGATTATCAACTCGATCAAATCCGCGCGGCCTTAGCGCAAGCACCCGGCATCATCGTCAAAGATAATCCGACTTCTAATGATTACCCAATGCCGGTTTTCGCTTCCGGACATGATGAGGTTTTCGTGGGACGGATCCGGAATGACGCTTCGCTCGAACATGGAATCAACATGTTCGTGGTCGCTGACAATATTCGCAAAGGTGCGGCCACCAACGCCGTCCAGATTCTCGAATTGCTTGTGCAAGAAATACGCTAGTGTGCAGTAACGAAGTTATGATATAAGCGAGGTTAATTTATGGCTCATGTCTTAATCGTCGTCGATATGCAAAACGATTTTATATCCGGTTCGCTAGGAACGCCTGAAGCAAAGGCGATTGTACCCTATGTCAAACAGCGCATCGCTGCTTTTAATGGTGTCGTCTATTTCACGCAAGATACTCATGATGAGCACTATCTCGAAACCGAGGAAGGCCACCATTTGCCCGTGGTTCATTGCCAAAAAGGAAGTGAGGGTCATCGCCTTCATGAATCTTTGGAGCCACTGGTTGACATCAAGCAAGCCGTCGTCATCCAAAAAGACACGTTTGGTTCCAAGTCGCTAATCGAGCATTTGCAAAAATTAGATAAACAATCCAAGATTGAATCAGTTGAGTTATTAGGGCTTTGTACCGACATTTGTGTCATATCAAACGCCTTGTTAATCAAAGCCTATTTTCCAAATGTTCCACTCATCGTCGATGCCAAAGGAAGCGCTGGGGTCACACCCGAAAGTCATCATAATGCGCTTGAAGCGATGAAGATGTGTCAGATTAACATCAAGCAATAATGCAAAAGAGCCTGCAAAAACAGGCTCTTTTCTTTTTTTGAAATTAATCTAGGCGTTAAGAAAATAACAACCAAATCAAACCATAACCAGTCAAAACGGCGGCCAGAGTCATCGGCGCGCCGATTTTTAAGAAATCCGTCACTTTAACTTCGTGGCCGGCTTTTCTCAAAATGCCGATGCCGGCGATGTTAGCCGAAGCTCCAATCGGGGTCAAGTTGCCACCAAGTGTCGCCCCGCAAAGCAAACCAAAGTATAACAATAACGGATCGATGCCCATACCAATTGAAAGCGTGGTCATGACCGGTAGCATCGTGGCCACGTATGGAATGTTGTCGACAAACGCTGAAAAGACGACGGACACGAAAACGACGAGTGTATAAATGACGAATTTGTTGCTGCCTCCGACTTGGAGGAAAAAAGCGGCAATGTCGTCGATGATGCCGACTTGAGTGATTCCGTAAATAAGCACGAATAGTCCAGCTAGCAAGCCAAGTGTATGGAAGTCGATTTCTTTGATGACGCCCAGCGTTTTAGACCACGATTTGGTGCGAATCGCCTTATATACTAGAGCAATGATACCCATGCCTATGGTGATAAGGCCGTTGGTAATATCGGGTTTGGGTTCAATAAATGAGGCAACGACGAGCAAGGCAATGATGCCTAGAAGCATGAATGTTGGGACATAATCGTTGACAGTAGCGCGCTCTTGTCCACTTATCGTTTCTTTGCGCTTGCGAAACAAGATCAGCATCACGGCCACGGACATCAACGCTCCGATTTGAACAATGAAAAACGGCCCAGGCCGCCCTTGAATCCAGAAAAAGTCGGTGAAGTTCATACCAGCTTCGCCGCCCAACATGATTGAAGTCGTATCACCAACCAGCGTGGCAAATCCTTGTAAGTTGGAGCTGACGGAAATAGCAATAATCGGAGCAATCGGTGAAATGTTGATGCGCTTGGAAATCGTCAAGGCTATCGGAGCGACGATGAGCACGGTTGCCACATTGTCGACGAATGCCGAAATAATGCCAGAGAACAAAGCCAAGAATACGATTGCCCATTTGACGTTGGGGGCTTTTTCAATAATGATATCGGCTAGAAGCGCTGGCATTTTCGATTCGATGAACATGGCAACGACAATCATCGTCCCGGCAATCATCAAGATGACGTTCCAATTGATGGCAAGCACCCACACATCGAGAAAATCGACGATGCCCAAAATCACGAAGACAATAGCCATCGCTCCAGCGATATACGAGCGCCATTTCGGTAGTGCTAGCAGCGAGACATAAGTTATAAAGAATAGTATCAGTGCAATTTCTTTCATTAAACTCTCTCTTTATACAAGTCCATATTTTAACATAATAACTGCGTATTTTATCATATGATAAAACGCTTTCTTGGCCAAGACATGCCAAAAAT
>DAOSDC010000017.1:0-30416 GCA_035361955.1 Bacilli bacterium | reverse complement strand
TTTCGCTGAGAATCTCGTCGAAATTGTTGATCCCTTCGGGATTTTCGATTTTGGCGATGATTGGAATCGGACTTCCTCCGAGTTCGGCAATCGTTTGGCGAATATCAAGCACGTCTTGCGGCCGCCTTGTGAAACTAGCCGCAATGTAATCGACTTTGTGTTCAACTCCAAACGCTAGATCGTCACGGTCCTTGTTAGAAATGAAGGGCATTGAAAGACGAGCGAATGGGGCGTTGACGCCTTTACGGCTCTTGAGACGATGACCATTAAGCGCTCGTACGACAAGTTCGCGTTGCGTCTTATTTTTGTCGATGATGACCAAATCGAGGTTACCGTCGTCAATTTTCAAATGATCGCCGATTTTTACATCATCGTAAAGACCAGGATATGTGACCGAGATGCGCTCAGGTGTACCTAATATAGGTTCCATCGAAATGACGAATACATGATCTTTGGGAATGTCGCAGCCGTCATTCTCAAGTAATCCAAGGCGAATTTCCGGACCTCGCGTGTCAAGCATGACTGGGATGAAAATGCCTTGTTCGCGTTCAATACGACGGGCTAATTCGATTTTGGAGAGATGACCGGCATAATCGCCATGGGAAAAATTGAGCCGCATAACGTTCATGCCAGCGCGCACTAATTCGACCAAAGTCTCATACGAATCGGAAGCTGGTCCAATCGTACAGACGATTTTTGTTTTTTTGGCGATATTAATCATGTTATTTCAATGTATCAATTACTTTTAGTAAATGGGTATGGGGATTTCGTTGCATCGCTAAGGCTTCGTAGATGTCGAAGTCGACGATGTCGCTGCCGACGATAGCGATGCATCGTCCCGATTTGCCTTCCATGAGACAATCAATCGCATAAGCGCCCATGCGCGATGCCAAAATGCGATCGAATGCCGAGGGCGAGCCACCGCGTTGAATGCGTCCCAATATTTCTGCGCGTGCCTCAAATCCAACTTCCCGTTCGATTTCCCGGGCAAGTTCCTGGACGTCAAACAACTTCTCGCTAACGATGATCATCGCATGTTGTTTGGCGGATTTCTTTTGGGCTTGCATCGCATCCATGATTTCTTTTTTGGGAATTAGATGGTCGGAACTCACAATTAGTTCAGCACCACAGGCGATGCCGCTAAACAGCGCTAAATCGCCGGAACGATTACCCATCACTTCGATGATCGAACATCGCTGATGGCTCGAAGTCGTGTCCCGTAATTTGTCAACGGCATTAAGAATCGTATTCAAGCATGTATCGAATCCAATCGTATAATCGGTACAAGCGATGTCATTGTCGATGGTGCCGGGCAATCCAATGCAGTTAATGCCCATTTCCGAAAGTTTCTTGGCACCCATGTAAGTACCATCGCCACCAATGACGACAAGGGCATCGATGCCATGTTTACGAAGTTGGTCGACGCCTTTTTGCCTGACGATGGGATCGGCGAATTCAGGCAGACGTGCCGATCTTAAAATCGTGCCGCCCAAATTGATGATGCTCGAAACAAACGAGCGATCGACTTGTTCAATCTGACCTTCGACCAAACCTTTGTATCCGTTATATATAACGAACATTTCTTTGCCATATTTAAGACCGGCACGAACGATGGCTCGAATAGCCGCGTTCATTCCGGGGGAATCGCCACCAGATGTTAAGACGCCAATGCGTTTGACCATAGAAGCGCCTCCTTAATTCAATCTAAAAACTATTTTAACATTTAATTAATGGATTTAACCGAGAAATTCGTTACTTAAACGATACGTTTTTCCAAGCGAGGCTATACTTCTTCATGCGTTGGGACAACACGCGGCTATTACGAAGATTTTCCTTCAGGTATTGATGACGAGTTCCCCGAGGAATGACTACGAACGATGGGATTGCCTGCATTTGTTTTTTCAAATGTTTCTTGATTGTTTGGTAATCAAACATCTTGCAACTGAAGATGTCGAACAGAATATCACCAGTTTCAATGTTGTAATGGAAACTGATGTGGCTTTCGGCAATCATCGTCAAACCAGAAATGTAAGATGGGTCCTTGTTAGTGTCAAAAATAACGTAGGGACGAATGATTGGCGTCATTTCGACATCGTGAACGAGTTGTTCGAGAAATTTGAAAATGTATTCCATGGTAACTGGTCTTTTTGCCTGCATGCGCGCGAGGACGTGCGGACCGAAAACGTCGCCTGGCTCAAAGGGAACGACCTCTTCGCTACCGATACTGCGATCGACGGTCACGACATTGGATTTTTCTTTATCAAACGACCAATTTTCATAAAAGAGCGCTTCGGCTTTGGTTTCGGAAAATTCACCCGGGTAATATAGATCAACGAAATAGCAGGCAAGTAACGGGAAGGTGTGAATCGTTAAATGACCACCTTGCAAAAACACGAAAGCACTAATGCCGATATCTTCGGGTTCAGCGCCATAATAGTATGGCAACAAAAACGGCGGAGCCACAGGATTAAGTTTCAGGCGCGCCGTTATTTCGTTGAGTGTGCTTTGAATATATTTGACATCGTTTAGGTTATTGCGTTTGACGCCATAGGCATCGAGCATGAAATGTTTCATCACAGTTCCTCTTATCGACTTAAATCGTACCAAAAACGCCAGCGCTCGACAACTAATAATAATCGCAAAAATATATTATTTCATGTCGTGATTTCTTTCCACATTCGGAAAGTTCCATCCCATCGACGTTTTCTTGTCAATGTGTGGAAAATCACACACATACAAGCGTGTTGATAATCGTGACTAGTACGCATTTATCCGTTTATATTGGCCCTTGGTTAGTATATGCTATATGTGTTGAAGGAAACCTTATGCAATATTTATCGATTAGCGATTTTGTCTCCGTTCGTCGCGCGAGCATGATTGGCGATTACGACCGCCGCTTGCTCGCAGAACTTTACCAACCGCTGATCGGTCATCAAGGTGTGGCCCTTTTCATGACGCTCGATGCGTTTCACGATGCACTAGGTGGCGATGAAGCGTTGCTGGTCGAGGTGTATGTAAATCACACGCAAATGACAATTACCGATTTATCGATTGCCAAAGCACGGCTGGAAGCTGTCGGTTTGCTGAAAACATATACGAAAAAACAAGCCGATTATCAAATTCATGCCTTTGAGATTTTCGCACCAAAAAGCCCTGCGGCATTTTTCGATGACGTGGTGCTTACTGGTTTGTTGACCGAATATATCGGGGCGTCGATGGTACAAAAATGGCGTCTGCGTTATGGGAAAGCCGCACCACTTACGGGATTCACTGAAAACAGCGCTTCATTCGGCGAGATGTTTCATCCGGATTTCTCAAGCCCTTCATTTAGCGGTTTTGCCAAAAACGAAACGCTGGGACGTGTCAGCGCAGCGATTGAATCACGGTTTGATCGTCGCGCATTCATTGATGAACTGTCAAAGAAAAGCCAACTTAACATGAACTTGTTCACGGAAACGATTGTCGATGAAATCGACCGGATTGCCAACCTGTATGGCATTGACGAATTGGCGATGGCCGAAATCACACTTGCCTGCCTAGTGGCTAATGGCGCCCAATTGCTTGATTTTGACAAATTACGGCAAATGGCAGCCCTTGAAACCAAGTTTGCTTTTTCCAAAACGAGAAAGCGCAGCATCTCCAAAATCACAAGCACGACTAATAAAGCCAAAAAGATTCAATTGATGGAAGAAAACGAGCCAAAAACGTATTTCCGTTATCGTAACTTAAACAATGCGCCCGCACCTGCCGATTTGAAACTGATTAACGACATCCAGGAACGGTATGCCTTAGCATATCCGGTCATTAACGCTTTAATCGATTTTGTTTTGGAAAAAACCGATTTAAAATTTCCCCGAGATTATGTTGAAAAAGTCGCCGCCACGCTCGTGCGAGCACAAGTGACCTCAGCCATCGACGCGATGGAATTTCTTAATCGTGCTACGCGGCGCAAAAAAACAGTTGGTTCCACGAAACCGGACAATGTCCCGAAGCAAGAAGTTAACAAGCAAGCCGGTGGCGACGAAGAGCTTGATATCGCCGCCATGTTCAAGGAACTTCAAGATCACCGGAAAGGAACATGAACATGGACAAAATCAAAATTAACCAAACCGAATTTCTAGACGATGATCTCGATGCGGTTATCGAGCAACAATATCAAAATTTGCTCGCCGACCCGCTCGTGCATCAAGAAATCAAACGTCTCGGGGCGACACCCGATGAAGTGAAACAAAACATCGCGATGTTTCTCGCCTACCAAGAAGATCGTCATTACTGCTCGTCATGCCCAGGTCTTGAACAATGCGACAAACGCCAGCGCCATTATCAAATCAAACTTGAGCGAGTTGGACGATTTATCGAGCGTACTTATGAACCGTGCCCGCTTCTAATGGCTAAATATGAACGTGACCGCAAATTTTGGATTTCCGATTTTGATGAAACATGGAAAGAAAAACGATTTACCGACATCGATGGGAAAGCGAGTCGCAAAGCGCTACTAGAAGAGGCCATTGCCCTTATCAAAGGTCAATCCGATCGGTGGTTATTCATCACCGGGGGACACCGCATCGGCAAAACTTATTTAATGGTTATGATCATTAATGAACTTTTAAACGGCAAAGCCCGACAAGCCGCGATTATCAACGCCGGCGCCAGGTTTAAGGAACTGCTGGAAGCGGCCATCAACGATAAATCGAAGTTTAAAGAAATGTTTGACCGATATACGACGATTGATGTGCTCGGCATCGACGATTTCGGAAATGAATACAAAACCGATTTTTTACGTGATCAAATTGTGTATCCAATGCTTTTGGAGCGTGCAAAAAACAAAAAAATCACTTTGTTTACAAGTGATTTTAAGATAACCGAACTTGGAACCCTTTATTCAAACAGCGAATCCGGCCGTATTCGAAGTCGCCAATTGGTCAGATTGATTACCGATTATGCCCAAAAAGAACTAGAAATTAGCGGATTGAGCAATCTTTACTGAAACAGCCAGTGCTTTTTTGACCGCCTCAAGCGCCATTGCTTGAAATTTTTCCAAAGTAACGTTGTTGACTAACAAGTCGTCAACCCGGTTTTGATAGACTGCAAATTGATTTGTCTGTGCTAAGGCAAACGCCAAATCCGGATGTTTGAAATTACGATAGATGCGGTCTTTTTGAATATCGTAGGGAACGCTGACCCCGATGACGTACAAAGCGAGGTATTCCCATTTAGCTTCGTATAAAAGTGGCACTTCAATAAACACATGACTGGAGCTTTGGTTCCCAATCCAAGCTAGTGTTTCCTGTTTCACGAGTGGATGAATCCACTTTTCTAAGCGGCGTTTTACTTTAGAGTCACTTAATATTGCGCTCATTATCAGCGAACTATCCACTTGTTGATTAGGAAAAGAAATCTTGAGAATTTGTTCGAGTTTCTGAACGCTTGGTTTTTGAGCGTAAATGCGGCGTACGATATCATCGCTTGATAAGGTGGGATAACCCATGTTGGATGCAATCTTCATCAAAGTGGATTTTCCCGCATGCATCGCTCCGGTAATCGCAATTACGATTGGAAGCGCACGATTGATTTGGCAGCGGGGACAATAAGTCGAACCGCGTCCTTTCACTTTGATTTTCACAAGTGGCGTTTGACATCTCACGCACGGTTGCCCGGCCCGATCATAGGCGTAAAGTTGATGTTGGAATTTGCCATCGACGCCTTTGGCGGCGTGATACGTCCTAATCGTACTGCCACCAGCTTCGATGGCTTTCTTTAGAACTTCTCGCGCATTGATCAACAATCGTTTCGCTTCGGATAGTGATAGTAATTTTCCAGGCAATTCCGGATGGACCTGTGATAAAAATAACACCTCGTCGGCGTAAATATTGCCAAGACCGGTCATGATCGTTTGATCGAGTAAAAGTTCTTTGATTGGACGCGATGATTTTGTGTAGATTTCATGTAAATATTGGGCCGATTCGATGTCAAAAGGTTCGGGTCCGACGTTATTTAGTGATGTGTTTTGGATGTATTCGTCGGTATTTGAAAGTTGCATCGTGCCAAAACAGCGCGAATCGTCATAGCAAAGCTTGCCGCCATCGGTAAAATCAAACACGACGCGCGCATAGTGACTATCTGGTTCGTGATTGGCGAGTTCGATGTATTTTCCTTCCATACGAAGGTGTGAAATCAGCATCAAGTCCGTGTCGAATTTGAAAATCAAAAATTTGCCGACGCGTCCTATCGATTTGAAGGTACGTCCAAGTAGCGTATCAACAAAAGCATCATGATCAGACTGAATCATGCGCCAATAATTGACGCGGACATTGCTAATGCGACGCCCCTTAACTATCGGCTCAAGCAATCGGCGCACGGTTTCAACTTCTGGAAGCTCTGGCATAAATTCACCTATTACTTCAAGTCGTACCAGCTTTTGCCACTGGTAACTCCGACTTCGAGTTTGACATCTAAGGGAATGGCGTTCTCCATCATTTGTTTGGCCATCGGTATGAAATCTTCAACTTCGGCGACCGGAACTTTGAAAATCAATTCGTCATGAATTTGCAAGATGAGTTTGGCACCTAGTTTGCTATTTGTAAGTTCTTGATCGATTTTAATCATGGCGATTTTTATCAAATCGGCGGCCGTTCCTTGAATCGGTGCGTTCATGGCAGCGCGTTTGGCAAATTCTCGTGTTTGATAGTTGCTATCGTGGATTTCCCGTAAATAGCGTCGGCGTCCCGTCAGGGTCGTGACATAACCGTTGGTTTGCACCGTCTCAATCAGGTTAAGCATGTAACTGCGCACTTCCTTAAACGTTTCATAGAAACGATTGATGATTAATCGCGCTTCGGATGGAGGAATTTCGAGTTGTTCGGCTAGACCCCAATCCGAAATCCCGTAGATGATGCCGAAGTTGACGGCTTTCGCCTGGCGTCGCATCAATGACGTGACTTCGCCACCATGGGCAAATAGCATATTGGCCGTTGCCGTATGAATGTCTTCATCTCGATTGAAGACTTCAATCAGTGGTGCGCACTTGCTTAAATGAGCGAGGATGCGCAACTCGATTTGTGAGTAATCAAGCGACACGAGCCGATATTTATCATCATAATAAAACGCTTGCCGAACCATGCGTCCTTCCTCGTCGCGCACGGCGATGTTTTGAAGATTTGGTTCGGTGCTTGACAAGCGGCCGGTCGCCGTCAACGCTTGATTGAAAATGGCATGCAGTTTCCCGTCTTCATGAACTTGGCCGACGAGCGCTTCGATGTATGTCGAAAGCAGTTTTCCATATTTTCGTTGTTCCAGTAGATGGGCGGCAATCGGGTATTCGCTTGCTAAAGCTTTGAGCACGTCAGCACTCGTTGAGCCTTTGCGGTTTTTTGGCAATCCCAACTCCTCAAACAAAACCTGGGCGACTTGCTTAGGCGAATTGATGTTGAACTCATGGCCAGCCGCTTCATAAATGGCATTCGTCTCGTCTAGTAGTTTGCGCCGATATTCAGCACCGAGTTTTTGAAGCATGGCGACATCGATGGGAACGCCTTCACGTTCCATTTTGGCAAGCACGAGCGCTAGCGGTATTTCCACGTCATATAAAATCGATTCGGCGTCTTTTTCTTTCAATTCCATACTAATCTTTGGAAAGAGTTTCCATAAATAGTAGGCGATTTGGCCACATTTTTGCGGGTCTGCTTCATCGAATAGCTGGACGCTTTCGTCGCTTGAAAAATGAGCGCCATACATTGCTAACGACGTTTCCGGATTCGTGCCCGATGATGTATCGAGCGTGTAGCTGGCCAGCAATACATCAAAGAAAGGTCCCTTGATTGGTAAACCGAAACGGTCACAAAAGACATACACCGCTTTTAAGTCGTAGACGAACTTTTTAATATTGGTATTAGCCAACAAGTTATGTAAGTGCTGATCTTTTTTGGCGTCTTCAAGCGTCATGTAGACGGTATTATAGACGCTACTGATGGCTAAGCCACTAGGGACGAGGCGATGGTAATTACCGGCCTTAACGTCGAAGTGCAATCCGATTTTATCGGTGACTTTGAATTTATCAAGTGAGGACACGATTGTCGTTTCAATCGTAAGCGTTCCTTCGTCTTTGCGCCACGAGGTTGGAAGTTTCGAAATGAAAGTTCGCAACTCATAACGGGTTCCAAACGTCGTGGCTTCGCTAAGCGCAAATCCTTCATACACTGTATCCGCAAGCGAAAATGGCAGCGGTACATCCGTTTGAATCAGCGCTAATTTCTTACTCAGCGCTCCGATTTCGGTGAATTCGAGCAAGTTGGCCCCGATTTTTCCACCAATTGAATCAGCGTTAGCAACGATGTTCTCAAATGTTTGGAATTCATTTAAAAGTTTGATAGCCGTCTTGTCGCCAATGCCCGGGATTCCTTTTAAATTATCGCTCGCGTCACCGCAAAGTCCTTTATAATCGGCGACTTGTTCGGGCGTGAATCCGTATTCCTCGATGACACGTTGGCGATTCATCACGCGAATGTCGGACATCCCTTTTTTGATTAAATTGACTTTAATGGTCGTGTTTACGAGCTGCAAGAAATCGCGATCCGATGTGTAGATATGTACTTCATGGCCGTGACTATGTGCGAGTTTGGCGGCGCTTCCAGCAACGTCATCGGCTTCGAATCCATCCATTTCAAACGTAAAAATGCCAAGCGCTTTGAGCATTTCGCGGGCAATCGGCATTTGGGCAATCAGTTCCTCAGGCGCTTTTTTCCTTTGTGCTTTATAACTTTCGAGTTGATCATGGCGAAACGTTTTCGCCCCCGTGTCAAAAGCGACGAGCAAGCCATCACCTTCATTGATGTCGGAAATAATGCGCGTCATCATGTTTGAGAAAATATAAATGGCGTTTGTTGGAATACCATCTTTGGTACGCATCAGCGTCGTGCCCGGATATGCCGAGGCATAATAGGCTCGAAACAGGAGCGAATTACCATCAACAATCGTCAGTCTATTCACGGGTTTCCTCAATGACGGTCACTTTATCGGCGATGAAATTATTGCCCTTTTCGGTTTCATAATGGCCGATGACGACGACGAGTTTGTTTTTTTCAAGCACAGTTGCCACTTCGGCGTAAGGGCGTGGGAAAATAACGACTTCCATTTCGCCAGCGTCATCATAAATCGTCATAAACGCCATTGGAGCGCCGGCTTTGGTTTTAATCGTCTTTTTGCTTCTAACGATGCCTCCAACGGTTACCGTTGCTTTGGTGTCTTTGGCTTTGTTAATCGGCAATAGGCTATAATCGCGCAGAAGCGATTTCTTATGTTTGAATGGGGAGGCTGACAAAACGATGCCCAGCGCCTCGAGTTCGCGATCGACATTTTCAATCATGTCGTCTTTGGCATTGACAAGTTTTGCGCTAGGAATATGATCGCCGGCGATAAGGCTTGGCGTTTCTTCGCTTGTCATCGTGGCGTGAATGGCCGCGTGCTGCAAACCATAGTTGATTGACGCCCTTAGCGTCGCACGTGACTTGTGAAGGCTGTCAAATGCACCAGCGTCAATAAGATGCTCAAGCTGTTTGGCGCTCAACTTGTGATAATACATGCGGGTGATGAAATCATAGAACGATTGGAATTGACCTTCTTCGCGTTCTTCAACAATCCGTTGGGCCAAATCGGAGGAAATGCCCCTGATAGCGTTAAGTGGGAACAGCAGCTTTTTTCCAAAAACGGTGAATGAACGACCCGATCGATTAATGTCGGGGTTTGATATCGTGATTTTGAGTTGTTGTAATTCTTCGATATATGCCGAAAATTTCGTATCGTTGATGGCGCTGCTTGTCTCCAATATCGCGGCATAAAACTCGTGGGGATAATAGACTTTCAAATATGCCATTTGACAGGCGATGACGGCATAGGCGACTGAGTGGCTCTTGTTAAAACCGTAATCGGCGAATTTATAAATATGATTGAAAACGGATACGGCATGGCCTTCTTTGTAGCCTTTGCGAATCGCTCCGGCAACGAATTTATCTTGGAGTTCGCCGAGTTTTTCAGCGTCTTTTTTACTGACGGCGCGACGGAACAAGTCGGCTTCCGATAATGTGAAACCAGCCATACGCTCGGCGATTTGCATGATTTGCTCTTGGTAGATGATAATGCCAAACGTCGGCGAAAGAATGTCGGCAATTTGCGTGTCGAGCGTTGAATAATTCTCGGTTCCGGCTTTGCGCGCGGCATAAGAAGTGATATTGTCCATGGGACCGGGACGGAAAATCGCCAATATGACGACTATGTCGTCAAATGTCGTTGGTTTAATCTCTTTGATTGCGCGACGCATGCCATCACTTTCGAGTTGGAAGATGCCCATTGTCAGGCCGCTGCGAATCAAGTCGAAAATTTTGGGATCGTGATATGGGATTTTATCGATGCGCAAATCAAGTCCGTGATTGTCCTTGACTAGCCGCAAGCAGTTATCGATAATCGTTAAATTACGAAGACCGAGAATATCCATTTTCAGGAAGCCTTGGGTTTCCAAATAATCCATTTCATATTGGGTAATTAGATGACCGTTATTCTCAAGAACAGGCAATGATTCGCGAATGTCTTCGTTATTCAAAACGACGCCTGCGGGATGCATGCCGCTTTGTCGGATCAACCCTTCGATTTTCGTTGCCAATTTAACAATTTCGAGGCATTCCTTATCCTCAAGCACGACTTTCTTGAATGCCGGAACCCGTTTAAATGCCGTTCTAAGATCATATCGAGAATCAGGGAGCGATTTGGCCATGGCTTCGATTGTACGAGGCGAAAATTTATAAACACGGCCAATGTCGCGAATCGCCTGCTTCGCTTGAATCGTTTGGAAGGTAATGATATTGGCAACACGATGCTCGCCGTACTTGAGTCGCAGGTAATCAATCACTTCTTCACGTCGAATGTCGGCAAAATCAATGTCGATATCGGGCATCGTCTTGCGCGAGGGATTTAAGAACCGTTCGAATAGGAGCTGGTATTTAATCGGATCGACATCGGTAATACCTAAAGCATAACCAACCAGCGAACCAGGGGCGGACCCACGTCCGGGGCCAACCGGGATGCCATGATTTTTCGCGTGATTGACGTAATCGGAGACAATCAGGAAGTAGTCGGAATAACCCATTTCTTCAATCATGCGCAGTTCATAATCGAGTCGTTCAAGATATTCGATGTTCGTGAAATCAATGTCGCGCGTTTGTAATCCGACAATCGCCATTTCGCGTAGCATCAGCGCCGATGAGGCACCTGCTTGTTTGGGAAATTCGAGTAACGAACCGCGTTTTTGATGAAAGTCAAAGTTAATTTTGGTCGCGATGGTTCCGGTCAGTGCGATTTCCTCATCGGTGTAACGGCCATCGATTTGTTCGCTATCATACAAGTAATATGGCCCGCTTAATTCGCGTTCCTCAATCACTTCGTCATGGGCAATCGCGTGGGTGATTTTTAGCACGATCGCATCGCTTGGCTTATGATATTTTATGAATGGAAAAGCGATCGTCTGATAATTGAACTTATCAGCGATTTCGCGCATGAAAGTGGCGAAATCTTCGTCGTTGGACGTATATATTTCGATGCCGATCAAAATATGGGGAAAGATGGCATCCAGTTTTGCCATCTTAGGGGCGATGGCCGCTTGGTTGGATATAAATAGTTCCAGCATCTCACCTTGACGCGAAGACACAATTGCTTGAAGTCCTCCTTGATGGGCTTTGATGAAATCTTGTGTCAACGTGCCTGTCGACGCTTGGCTTGAAAGGCGCACAAGTTGTCGATATCCGGTTTCATCAAGCGCGAGCAAGGTAATCAATTCACCTTCAACGACAAGATCAAGCCCGGCAATGGCGTCAAGTGAATTTTTGTTCGCTCGGTCGAAAAATTCGGGAATTCCGAACAAAACGTTAAGATCGGTGATCGCCGCAGCTTGGTAATTTTTTTCTTTTAAGGCTTCAATCAAATGATCCACGGTAAAACCGCTTTGCAGGAACGAATATGACGTGTATATGTGTAGCGGTGTGAACATAGGAAAACCTCTTTTGTTATTTTATCATACATACCTAGTTCCGATATTAATATCGGACGCGGTGTACTATTGGAACAGCTCGTCGAGAGCGGCGATAAATGTTGGCAATTCGTCGAGCGTGTCGATTTTGGCACCGCTTGCTTGCGCGTGTCCGCCACCACCGAAGCGAGCGGCGACTTTGTTAATCGGGACTTCTTTGGAGCGGATCGAAATGCGCCAGACATTATCTTTGGGATCTTCGGTAATCGAACACCAAGCGTTAATGCCTTCGATGTTTGAGAAAATGTTGACGTTTTCCTTGCCCCGTTCTGGGGTGATTTTCAAATCGTCTTGGATTTGCTTGTTTAAGATGTAATAGGCGACACCATGGGGTGACACAGTGAAATTGTTCAAAACAAATGCGGTGACTTTTAAGTCCTCAATCGATTTTTGATACATGCGTTGATAGACGTCTTTCGACAGGTCGAACTTAGTTTCTAACAATACGGCGGCTACCTCAAAAGTGACTAAACTTGTCGACGAATACATGAAGCGACCGGTGTCGCCGGCAATGCCGGAATACAAATAACTGGCGGCGCCTTTGCGCAATTCGTGTTTGCGAGGGAATGAAGCAATCATCGCGCCGATGATTTCGCTACAAGCGGCCATTGAAGTTATTTCCAAATTGACATGTCCAAACGAATCGACGACAGGATGGTGATCGATTTTGATGATGTCGCTAGCTTTGGCATAGCGGCCATCGGCAACGCGTTCACGGTTTCCCGTATCGAGCACAATGGCCAAAAAGGGCGCCTCAAACCAATCGTCGGAAATGATTTCCATCGGCGGATAAAGCCGTGGCGTGAAGCTGACATGGTCATCGCCAACGTAGCGAATTTCTTTGTTTGGGAAGTTGTCTTTTAGCCAGGCGACCAAACCCATTTGGGTGCCCAAGGCGTCAAAATCGGGCATGATGTGACGAAATACCACGATACGGTCGTGCTTCTTGATTAGCGCATAAATTTGTTTCAGTGTTTTTCGATAAGGCCTAAGGGCGCTTTTAATGACGGGACTAAGTTTTTTCATGATGTCGTCGCTCCTTTTCAAATTGTAAGCCAAATAATAAGTAATACCAACATATTCGACTTATTATACTCGCTTTTATTAAATTAATTAAATGGTAAAATATTATTATGATTACAAGGCTAAAACGTGAATTCAGTGCTTTCATGGCGCTTGGCGAGTGTGTTTCTTATGGCGATAAATGCCCATCTTTGCTCGTGCCTTCGCTAAAAGGAGCCAGTGTGCTTCCACTGACCGGAACAGCGCTTTGTTTATTGTCGCTTCAAAACAAAAACGTCAAAATAACACCGAAATTGCTCATGAGCCAATATGGGCTATGGATTGGACAATTAGCGAAGCATCAAGATGCCGACGTCTCTTTGCTTGACCCGCAACTACTTCAGAGCGTGCATCAATATTTGGCAAACCATATGAATGTCAGTTTTTTTGCTCCCAATGAAATGCACATCGACAGTTCCGGACTCACGAGGCTAGGGCCACTGGCGTTTTATCTTGTTCGCTATAAAACCATGTTTGAAAAAAATCCGCCGGCAATGTACAACCTCATCCATTTGCTTGGGAGCTTAAGCGTCGGTCATCGTCGTGCTTCGTTGGCGAGTGGCTTATACTTGGCGGTGTGCACGACCCTGATTGAAATACGGCTCAAGAAGAACAAAGCTTTAACGGCGCTTGAAGTTAAAAAGGCCGGACGCATCGCGATTTCCAAAGCATTGCTATATTACAATTCGACATACGAGTACAAAGGCGAGACGGGTCATTTTGCATTGTTGCAATTGAATAAACAACAGCAAATGCATTTAGAAACGGTCGCTTTTTCGGAATTAAACCAATCTAATTATGCCGTCGATGTCGTTATCTCGTCTTTGTGGATCCTTTTTAATGTCACCAAAAGCAAAGCGATGTTCGAATTGCTATCGAGCGTGCATCTTCCGCAATTAGGCGTTGTCGCCTCATCGCTTTTTGCACTGGCATATGGCGAAAAAAGATTGTCCGGAACGTATAAAAAAAGATTCGAAGAAATCCTCGAATCTTTGAAAATATGACTTATTACTTTCTTAATCGTTAAGTATTCGATAGGTGTCGCGGGCAATCATAACTTCTTCGTCGGTGGGAATCACCGCGACTTTAACTTTGCTCGAAGGCAATGAAATGACGGCGAGCTTACCGCGCAACGGCAGATTGAATGCGACATCGTATTGAATTTCTAGCGCGTCTTTGATTTCTTCAAGAATTAGTTGGCGGACATGACCGGCGTTTTCGCCAACACCCGCCGAAAATATAATCAAATCGGCTCCGCCCAAGCGCACGAAATATTGACCGATAAAATCGGCGATGCGCCGCACGAATAGTTGACTCGCCAACGTGGCCCGAGCATGCCCCTTGGCCATCGCGTCTTCGATTTCTCGCGAATCGTTGGAGATGCCGCTGACGCCCAAAAGGCCAGATTTTTTATTGAATATTTCATACATTTCTTCATGTGTTTTATTATCGCGCAATGCGGCGAAATGAAGCACCGAAGGATCGATATCACCCGTGCGCGTTCCCATCATCAGACCACCGAGAGGGGTCAAACCCATTGTTGTGGCGACGCATTTACCGTCTTTGATGGCTGTAATCGAAGCACCAGAACCAATATGGCAAGAAATGATACGGGAATGATTTGGATTACCTAATAATTTGATTCCTTCTTGCGCCAAATATTGATGTGAGGTGCCGTGAAAGCCATAGCGGCGGATATCGTATTTTTCATAGTACTCATATGGTATCGGGAACAGGTAATCTTGCGGCTCCATCGTTTGATGAAAAGCCGTGTCGAACACCGCGACATGACCGACGTTTGGTAGTATTTTTTTAAAGGCGCGATAACCGACGAGATTCGGTTTGTTGTGAAGCGGGGCTAGTGGTATAAGCGCCTCGATGTTTTCTGCGCATGTTTCGTCGAAAATGGCGCTATTGGGATAAAATTTACCGCCTTGAACGACGCGGTGCCCAATCCCGGATATTTCATCGAAACTGCTGATGATTTTGTTTTCGACCAGTGCTTTTAATAGTAATTCAACACCGACGGCATGATTGGGAAGCGGATGCTCTTCACGAATCTTTCGTCCTTCGAATTCGATTTTGAAAATACCGTCTTGATGACCGATGCGGTCGGCCATACCCGAACAAATAACGTGTTCAGATGGCATTTCAAACAACTTGAATTTAAGGCTTGACGACCCGGCGTTAACCGCTAAAATTTTTCCCATGACAACACTCCCATGCAATACTCAAATTCTAGGCCAATAGGGCCGGATATTCAAGGACGAAATGCCAAACAGCCGAGCGATTTTCATATTAAACAAGGTAATCATTTTGTATAATTACAATAGATTTACGGAGGTTTTTTATGGCGTACGGCATTCTCTATGAATATTTACTCGGTCAAACAATCGATGGCTTTCGCTACTTTGGCGCACACTTTATCGAGTGCGAACGCATTGAAAAGTATCGTAACGGTCGCAAAAAAGTTATCAAGGAAAAAGGTGTCGTATTTCGCCTATATGCCCCCATGGCAAGCGATGTCAGTGTCATCGGCGAGTGGAATAATTGGGATTATGGTGCCAACAAAATGGATCGCGTCGACGATAGTGGCGTGTATGAAACATTCATCCCTGGACTAGTTAACTATCAATCGTATAAATACCATTTTAAAAACGCGCATGGCGTCTATGTCGACAAAGCCGATCCATTTGCGTTTTTTAGCGAATATCGACCGAATTCTTGTTCGCGTCTATTCGATATCGAAAACTTCATGTGGCACGATTACGAATATCTGAAAAGTCGTGACCGCAATTTCGACAAACCGATGAGCATTTACGAAATTCATCTTGGAAGTTGGAAAGGCCCAGTCGATGGTCGTAACCTCAGCTATGAGGAAATCGCCGATTATTTGATTCCATATTTACAGGAGCATGGCTACACTCATGTTGAAATCATGCCGATTACCCAGTATCCATTCGATGGTTCGTGGGGCTATCAAGCTACCGGATTTTTCTCGGTTGACTCCCGCTATGGCAATCCGATGCAACTCATGTCATTCGTCGACCGCATGCATCAAGCGGGATTCGGCGTCATTCTCGACTACGTGCTCGTTCATTTCGCGTCCGACGCTTATGGTTTAATCGAATTCGACGGATCACGTATGTATGAGTATGCCGATGGCAAAAACACATTCAGCCAATGGGGATCGCCTCAGTTCGATTTAGGAAAAGATCCCGTTCGTAGTTTTTTGATGAGTGGTGTCAATTACTTCTTGGAATATTTCCATTTTGACGGTATTCGCGTCGATGCCGTCAGCAATATCATCTATTGGGACGGGGATTCCAGTCGTGGTGAAAATGGAGGAGCTATTGAATTCATTAAGCGATTATGCGGCAAGATTCATTTTCGGCATCCCGACATCATGATGATCGCCGAAGATTCGACGGCGCATCCAGGCGTGACTAAGCCACTTGAACATGGCGGTCTCGGTTTCGATTACAAGTGGGACATGGGATGGATGAACGACACGTTGAAATACTATTCCAAAGACCCGATATACAAAAAATACGAACATAGCAAAATCACCTTCTCGATGGCGTATTTTTATTCTGAAAATTTCCTATTGCCACTTTCCCATGACGAAGTCGTCCATGGTAAAGGCACGATAATTAACAAAATGTGGGGCGATTACGACACCAAATTCGCATTACTACGTAATTTGTATACTTACCAATTCGCCCATCCTGGTAAAAAGCTCAACTTTATGGGCAATGAACTCGCCAGTTTTGATGAATGGAATGAATTAAGGTCGTTACCATGGAATCTCAAGACATATCCCAAACACGATTCAATCGCCCGCATGATTCGCGACCTCAATCTGATTTACGCCGCAGAAACCGCGCTTCATATTCATGAGCATGATCCGGCACGGTTCAATTGGCTGATGGTCGACAATTCCGACCAAAGCGTGTTCGCATTCGAACGTCACGACAATAACGGCCGCTTGATTTTTGTTTTCAACATGACAGGAAACTATTATCATCAATATGATATTGGTGTGACGATACCTGGGCGTTATGTGGAAATATTTAACTCCGACAAAGACGTTTATGGCGGCTGGAACCAATATAACGGGGCCCCGCTTTCCACAACTGACCAACCGGGACCCGAGCATCGACCCCACACATTAACGATTAAACTCGCGAGTTTCGGAGCTTTAATCCTCAAACACGACAAATAAATTTTTTTAAGGAGCACATATGTTCAATTCAGTTGCCAAATTTAAGAAAGAATACGAAGCGCGTCTAATCGAAAAATACGGGCGTGACGTTACCAACAGCCATATCACCGAAAGGTTTGACGTACTCGGGCGCATGGTCCGCGATTTTGCCGGATCCGATTGGCGTCGCACGCGTGAGAAGACGCTAGAAACCGGTCAAAGGCAACTCATTTACTTTTCAATGGAATTCCTAATTGGCCGCTTGCTCGTCAACAATATGCAAAATCTCGGTATTTATGAGACAGCGAAACAGGGATTGAAAGAACTTGGTCTCGACATTCACGAGTTAGAACAGCTAGAAACCGATGCTGGTCTTGGTAATGGCGGGCTTGGCCGTCTAGCCGCCTGTTTTCTTGATTCAATCGCTTCGTTAGGATATCCCGGACATGGTAACTGCATTCGTTACGAATACGGCTTTTTCAAACAGAAAATTGTCGATGGACGTCAAATTGAAGTGCCCGATCAATGGCTCGTCAATGGCAATGTCTGGGAAGTGCGCAAATTAAAACACGCCGTCGAAGTTAAATTTTATGGCAATGCTGAAACATATATCAAACCCGATGGCGGCTATGCCATTCGCACGGCGAATGCCGTGTGTATCAAGGCCGTTCCCTATGATATGTCGGTTGTCGGTTACCGCAATCACGTATCCAATTATTTGCGCCTTTGGAGTGCCGAACCGAGCGAAGAAAACCTTCCCGCCAACCAAAAGTTTGAGGATTACTTGCAAACTGTGCGTGAACTGACCCATGGTTTATACCCAGACGATACAACAGAACATGGCCGCATTTTACGTCTAAGGCAACAATATTTCCTCGTTTCAGCCGGCTTGCAATCGGCGATGCGTGGACATAACCGTCGTTATAAGTCTTTAAAAGATTTTTACAAATACTTTGTCTTTCAGTTAAACGACACGCACCCGATTTTGGCGATTCCCGAGTTCATGCGTCTTTTAATCGATGAATATGGCCACAGCTGGGATAATGCTTGGGCGCAGGTAAGCAAATGTATGGCGTATACCAATCATACAGTCATGGCCGAAGCACTCGAAAAATGGCCCGTCCATTATATGCAACAGCTGATTCCTCGTTGTTATATGATTATTGAAGAAATTCACCGTCGCAGTCAAATTCATTACAACGACATCGGCGCCAGCGATGACGCCAAGCGCAATATGGCGATTATTCGCGACGGCATGGTCCACATGACCAACCTCGCCCTTTACACCGGTTACTCGGTCAATGGCGTCGCCGCTTTGCATACCGAGATTTTAAAGAAAGACACTTTTTCCGATTTTTATAAATTTTTCCCACAAAAATTCAACAATAAAACGAATGGCATTACCCATCGTCGCTGGTTTTTGTACGCTAATCCGCAGTTGGCCAAACTTGTAAGCGACAAAATCGGCACTGACTGGATTAGCAAGCCTGAATTGCTTGAAAAATTCTTGCCTTTCGCCGACGATGAAACCGTGCAGCAACGCTTTTTGGCCATCAAACAAGAACTGAAGGATAAACTGGCCACTTACATATTGGCGAAAAACAAAATAGAGATTGACCCTAAATCGATCTTTGATGTGCAAGTCAAGCGGTTGCATGCTTATAAGCGACAGTTGATGAATATATTCCACGTCATTTATTTATATAACCGCATGAAAGAAGATTCGTTTTTTAGAATCAAACCACATACGTTCATTTTCGGAGCCAAAGCGGCCCCAAGTTATGTTTATGCTAAAAAAATCATCGAACTGATTAACGCCGTGGCACTTCGCGTTAACCGTGATCCCGATATCAGTCCTTACATGAAAGTCGTCTTCATTGAAAATTATGGTGTCAGCCTCGCCGAAACGATTATTCCGGCGACCGACGTATCTGAGCAAATCTCGACAGCCGGTAAAGAGGCCAGTGGTACTGGCAACATGAAATTTATGATTAATGGTGCCCTGACGCTGGGGACACTAGATGGCGCTAACGTTGAAATCAGCGAACTGGTTGGGCCTGATCATGCAGTCATTTTCGGACTGAAAGCGCCTGAAGTCGAGACGCTCAAACGTCGCGGCAGTTACAATCCTTGGGATGTTTATAATGCCGACTTCCGCATCAAACGAATTATCGATTCACTGATCGATGGAACTTGGAGCGATGGTAATCCCGATAAATTCCGACCGATTTTCGATGAAATCATGTATCACAACGATGAATACTTCGTTCTCAAGGATTTTGATAGTTACGTCAAAGCCCATGAAAAGATCGTATCCAAATACGAAGATCGCTCTGGCTGGGCTCGTAGCGCGCTTATTAACGTCGCCAAAGCCGGTTTCTTTAGTTCCGACCGCACCATCGAGCAATACAATGCCGACATTTGGCATCTTGAAAAAGTAAAATGACTATCGATTTAGGACCGCTGTTTGCTAAACAGCGTGAGCTGGACGCTCACATCCATGCCAATCATGGACTTGATTATTCATCGACGCGTCATAAGCGCATTTTGGCGCTTTTAGTCGAACTCGGCGAATTGGCCAATGAAACGCGCGCGTTTAAATTTTGGTCGCTGAAAGCACCTTCGCCGATTGAGAAAATACTCGATGAATACGCCGATGGAATGCATTTCTTTTTATCGTTGGGCATTGATATCGGCAGTCACAAGATGACTTACCTCGTCAAGCAACCACCACACGATTTCGTTCATCAAACGCTTTTGGTTTATCACAGTATTGACATTTTGCGCATGGAACAAGACACCAGTTCGTATGAAGCGGCATTTCAAACGTATCTCGACATGATTCCACTTTTAGGTGTATCTCCAGAAGATGCCATTGCCGCCTATTATCAAAAACTTGGCGTCAACTATAAACGTCAAGAACAAAAATATTAGTATAATTATTGCAAATAAGGAGCATAACAAATGAACGAAAAAGAACGACTGGAATTTCTCAAACGCTTTAGTGAAGTCAACGGGATTCCCGGCCATGAAAAGGAAGTGGCCAAACTTGCGAAACTGATGGTTGAAGGCTATGCCGACCGCGTCGAATTCGACAATCTCGGTTCGTTTTTAGCATACAAAGACGGTGAAAAAGGCCAGCCGACGATCTTATTCAGTGGTCACATGGACGAAGTCGGGTTCCTAGTACACAAAATCGAGGATAGCGGTATGCTACGCATTCATCCCGTCGGTGGTTGGTGGGGTCATGTGCTTTTAGCCCAAGTGATGACGATTACAACGCGCGATGGGCGTAAATACACGGGCGTCATCGGCGCGCAACCTCCTCATGGCATGTCCCCGGAAATGCGCAAACAAGTGCTGGAAATCAAAGACATGTATCTTGACTTGGGTGTCAGTGATAAAGCGATGGTCGAAGCCATGGGCATTAAAATTGGCGACATGATTACCCCATATACCGATTTTCGTGTACTTAACGATGGCAAGAGCCTGCTTGGCAAAGCGTGGGATAACCGCCTCGGCGTCGCCGCGGGCATCGAAGCGCTGCGCAACCTTAAAGACATTAACCATAAAGCAACGATTGTCGCCGCAGGAACGGTGCAAGAAGAAGTCGGCTTACGTGGCGCGCAAACAGCCGCCTATCACGTCAAGCCCGACATCGCTTTCGCCATCGACGTGACGATGAGCTATGATTTACCAACCAGCCCTAAAAACGACACCAAACTTGGTGGCGGCGTCGCACTGTCGATTATGGACGGTAGCGTGATCGCCCATCGTGGTTTGTTCGATTTCGTCGAAGCGCTGTGCCAAAAAGAAAATATCAAATACACTTACGACATCATGACCGCAGGTGGTACCGATAGTGGCGCCATCCACAAACAATATGATGGCGTCGTCACGATGACGCTTTCAATCCCGTGCCGTTATTACCACAGCCACGTTTCGATTATCAACTATGACGATTACGTGACCACTGTTAATTTATTAACAAAATTAGCGACGTCAATCGACGCTAATGTGCTTAAAGATTTGAAAGAATCAAAATTCCGCTAAATTTTTAAATGGTGGCGATAAGGCTGAATTGCGATATAGAGCAAGGCGGCGCCCGTGGCTCCCGCCAGTCCTTGGAGTGAGTCAAACGGCAGTGTTGCTAAAAGCAAGGACCCGGTTGGGTCAAGGATATAATAGCTAAGCGAATAAGTGGCCACCATCAATAGTGCCCCCACTAGCAAAGCCCCATAGTTATATGGGGTTTTAATTTTGGCAAACAAATATCCAGCCACGAGTGCTTCCAAAGATTTAGCGACGATCGTGAATGGGATAAAAAACAGATAACCTCCGTACAAATCAGCCAAACTCGCGCCGATGGCACCGACGAAAGCTCCAAAAATCGGATGCACGAAAATTGATGAAAAAATAATAACGATGTCACCCAAATTGAAATAGCCAACGCTCAATGGAATGTGAACGAATGCCGTGAGAATGAATGTCAAGGCGCTAAGAAGCGCAGCCAGCGTCATCTGGCGAATCGTGAGTTTCATAATGCACATGTATTATACATGATTGGAACGACTTAAAAGCGCCACGAGTATTTTTTCTTGCTACAATTAAGCGATGCGACGACTAATCGAAATAACTTATCAAACGACTACCTATTCGGTGTGGCTGACCCGTAAACGGATGAAACGCATTACGATGCGACCAAGCCCCGAGGGACTTTTAGTCAGTGCGCCGGTGGGTGTCTCGCTGCCTTTTGTCAAAGCGACAATCATCAAACATATGCCCAAACTTGTCGGTGCGCTCCAAAAAGAGGCGCCAATCAGTTCGGGCCATTTATATTTCCTCGGCCATAAATATCATAACGAATCAGATTATTTGAAGATGTATTTTTCAAGGCCTTTGTCTGATTTTGAAGCGCCGCTATTTCAAAGCGAACTGCGAAAAATCGCGTTACGATATTTCACGAGCCGCGTCCGTCATTATGAGGCAATCATGAAAGTAGATCGCCCGTATCAAGTCAAAATTAGGAAAATGAGCGCGCGCCTTGGCAGTAACACCAAAAAAAACCATACCCTGACGTTCGCCTTGAATTTGATTCATTACTCGGTACCGATCATCGACGCCGTCGTCGTGCATGAATTGGCGCATCATTATGCGTTTGACCACTCGAGAAACTTTTACGAAATCCTGTTAAAGTATTATCCTAACTATAAGGTTGAACACCAAAAAATCAGGCAGGGCTTTTATTCATGAAAACGATCAACAGCGTCCAGAATCCGCTTATTAAGCAACTACTGGAACTTAAGACTAACAAAGGTCGCCTTGCGGCACGCCGTTTTTTGATTTCTGGTTATCATTTGGTGGAAATGGCGGTGGCGAAACGGTTGGTCAAACTCGTGTTAACGCTCGAACCACTAGTTGACCTCGATCCAGCGATTGAACAAGTAATTGTCAGTGTGGCGATTATGAAAAAACTGGCTGATCAAGTCACGCCTCAAGGCATCATTGCCGTGTGTGAGGATGTACCACAGTTACCAATCAATGGGCCCCGCATCGCTTACCTAGATCAGATTAATGATCCAGGCAATCTCGGCACGATATTGCGATCAGCCAGCGCATTTGGAATCGATATGGTGCTTTTATCACCTGATTGCGTGTCAGTTTATAACCCAAAAACGATTGCCGCTAGCCAAGGCGCGATATTCGCGGTCAATGTTAGGGAAGCCTCGATTGATGATATTGCCCAACTGAAAGCAAAAGGATATCGCCTTGTCGGAACACTGCTAGACGCTAAGGCTATCCCATCAAACGAATACGAGTGGTTCGATAACACCGTCGTCATCTTCGGTAACGAAGCGCATGGCATCTCGGAGCAACTCGTGCCACTGCTTGACGATAAAATCATGATTCCGATTACTAATGTCGAATCGTTAAATGTAGCGATGGCGGCTTCGATTGTTTTTTATGACATGAAGTATCGGTGATTTTGTCTATTTATGATATAATTCACGTATACGTCGAAGAGAACTAGTACCGGATGGCGCAATTGATAGGGAAGAGTGAACAGTGGAACCACTCGCAAGGAGCCGCCAGGGAATTCAGCTCGGAGTATGGCTCGTCCCGTCAGGCAGCGTTAATGCCGTTAGTGCGTAAAGTCTTTTTACGAAATAGGATGGCACCACGGCGAAACGTCGTTCCTTGGGAATGACTTTTTTTATTTAACGGAGGCAATTATGGAAGAAAAAATAAGTTTAATACTCCTCGAAGCACTTCACGCGATTGATCAGGCAAATACCGAAGTCGCGCTAATGGAGGCGCGACACAAATACTTGTCGAAAAAATCGGAGCTCATGGGTCTATTTGGACAAATGAAAGATGTGCCCAGCGACAAAAAAGCCAGTTATGGCCAACTCATCAACGATGCGCGAGCTAAAATTGAAGCGGCGCTGGCGCTAAAGAAGACAAAGTTTGACGAAGAAGCGCTTCAAAAAAGGTTCATCGATGAAAAAATCGACATCAGCCTCCCTGCCAGTAGCGAAGATCCCGGGGTACGCAATCCCTATTACATCGTCCGTGACGAAATGGTCGATATTTTCATTGCCCTTGGTTATGAAGTAGCCGAAGGTCCTGAAGTAGAAAGCGACCACTATAACTTCGAATTGCTCAACATTCCCAAAGACCATCCCGCTCGCGACATGCAAGACACGTTCTATATTGATCCGGCGACTTTGCTTCGCACTCATACTTCCCCAGTCCAAGCGCGAAGCATGGAAAAAGCTCGGGGTACGCCGATTCGCATGATATGCCCAGGCAAGGTGTATCGACGCGATGATGACGATGCGACGCATTCGCATCAATTTGCCCAAGTCGAAGGGTTATTAATCGATAAGAACATCAATCTAGGTCACCTGCAAGCCACGCTCAGTTTATTCGTGAGGAAGTTATTCGGCGAAAAACGCGAAATAAGACTTCGCTCAAGCTATTTTCCGTTTACGGAACCGAGCGTTGAAGTCGACGTAAGTTGCGCCGAATGCGGTGGCAAAGGTTGTTCGATGTGCAAAGGTAGCGGTTGGATTGAAATTTTAGGGGCTGGCATGGTTCATCCCAACGTGCTGCGGATGTCGGGCTATGACCCCGATGTCTGGAGTGGTTTTGCGTTTGGCGTCGGCATCGAGCGGGTCGCCATGCTCCGTTATGGCATCGACGACATTCGTCGCTTTTATCAAAACGACATCCGCTTCATCAAGCAGTTCATGAAAGGATAACGCCATGAAAGTATCACTTAATTGGGTCAATCGTTATGTTGACCTCCACGACATTACGCCGGAAGAAATCGCCAACCGATTGACATTTGCCGGAATTGAGGTCGAGGGTATCGAACGTCGAGCCGTCGGGACTAATCTTGTTACCGCTCATGTATTAGAAGCGCGATTGATGGAAAATAGCGATCATCTATCGATCTGTCAAGTCGATATGGGGTCGAAATACGGCACTGCTCAAATCGTGTGTGGCGCGCCTAATGTCAAAACGGGCCAAAAAGTAATCGTCGCCCGACCAGGCGCCGTTTTAAGCGAAGTCAAAATTTCCAAATCAAATATCCGCGGTCATGAAAGTAACGGAATGATTTGTTCTTTACTCGAACTTGGCGTCGACAAAAAGTTTTTATCGCAAGAGTCAATTGAGGGCATTGAAGAATTGCCCGAAGATACACCAATCGGCCGTGAAGACGTGTTGGCGCTATTAGGGCTTGAAGATACGATTCTAAATTTAAAATTATTAGCTAATCGTCCCGATGCTTTAGCGGTTTATAATATCGCCCGTGAGTTAGCGACCCTGTTTGATCGACCATTGAAATCGTGGCAAGTATCCTTGAATCAAGGAAAAGCGCCAAAATTCGAAGTCGCTGTGACAACGGATAAATGTCCGCAATTTTCGATTCGCACGGTCATGGGTATTGGTCACGGACACACGCCCGCACATATTGAACATGCGCTGTCCGCCATGGGCATGCGCCCAATCAGTCCTTTGGTCGATATTTCTAATTACGTAATGCTATTGACCGGACAACCGCTCCATATTTATGATATCGACCGCTTGGAAGAAGCTAAATTGACGATTGTCGATGGCGTCAAACATCCGTTTTATGCCCTTGACGACAACGAATACCAAACCGAACCAAGCGACATTGCCATTTTTAGCGGCCAGACGATTGCCTGTCTTGCGGGCGTCATGGGCAGTAACAAAACCGGCGTGACCCAATCGACTAAAAACATCGCCATCGAAGCCGCCAATTTTCATGGAGCAACCATTAGACAAACCTCGATTCGATTGAATTTACCGTCTGAATCGAGTCAACGTTTCATCAAGGGCATCAATCCGCATCAAGCTGAAGCGGTGCTTGATTTCACGATTCATCTGATTGGCGAAGTGCTCGGGTACGATGAATACTCTGCCACGATCGCCCATGACAAGATCAATCATCAGTTAAAACAGATACCATTCACATATGAAGCCATCAATGCCCGTTTGGGAACGAATTTCAGCCATGCTCAAATCGATACTACGTTAGCCAAAGTCGGAATCAAAGTTAAAAGTAACGAGTTGCTAGCGATAATCCCCGCCCATCGCATCGATATCGAAGGCGTGAGTGACTTATCAGAAGAAGTGATTCGAATATTAGGGTTCGAGCATATCGATGTCAAACTTCCACCACTGACAGCGCTTCATGCCGGATTATCGACTAATCAAGTCAAAACCGACAATATTAGACGCTATTTAAGGGATCGTGGTCTTGACGAAGTCGTCAGTTACACGCTGTTACATCAACGTGAAATCGGAAAATTCCGATTGCTCAATCAGGATGAAGTCTATAAACTTGGCAATCCGATGAGTGACGAACGTGAATATGTGCGCGGAGGTTTGCTCTATTCACTGCTGAAAGTTGCTAATTACAACGTTGCCCGCCAAAATAAGAATCTGGCCATGTTTGAAATAAGTTCGATTGAAACAAAAGCGCTTCGGTCAACCTATCTCGGCGCCATCCTTGTTGGTCAACGCTATCGCCGCGGTCGTCTTGACGATAAACCATATGATTTCTATGATGCCAAAGGTTTGGTGGAATCGATGATGAACATCTTGGGAATCGAAGCCGGAAGATATCGATTCGAACCACTGGTCAAATGCGAACAAGAACTGCATCCGGGCCAAAGCGCAACCATCATTATCGATAACAAAGTGATTGGAGCGCTTGGAACGTTATCGCCGCTGGCATACTCCGAGTTCGATTTCAAAAAAGAACCAGTCGTCTTATTAGAACTAGATTTCGGTTATTTGTTGGGCATTAGGGTCTCCAGCTTGAAAATGAGCCCGCTATCAAAATATCCAACCGTCAGTCGTGATCTAGCGATTATCGTCGACAAGAAAATCGATGCCAACTCGCTCGTGCGAGTCATCCGTAAAACGAGCAAAGACTTGATTCGTTCAGTTGATATTTTCGATGTCTACACTGGCCAACATATTGACAATGACAAAAAGTCAATCGCCTTGTCAATTGAACTCGGCAGCGATAAAAAGACACTGACTGAGGCCGAATGCGGCGAGACAATCGAGAAGATTAAAGTCGCATTAGCTCAGACATTTAACGCATCGTTTAGAATATAGTCGTTAAATAGTCAATATATAGTAAGTAAATAGCGTTTTAGCGGCTGATTAGCCAAAAAGGCGCTTTTTATTTATTTCATAAAAACGCATCTTAATGCTTTACAAACCGAAAGCGTGCTTATAGAATGGAAGCATAAGTGGGAGAAAGTGGGAGAAAAATGTTCTTTGGCAGTTTTACTTACTCGCTTGATAATAAGGGGCGTCTCGTCGTTCCGGCCAAGTTTAGGTTGGCTGTCGATGAAACGCTTTATGCCATGCGAGGTCATGAGAAATGCCTGTCACTTTTTCCTGTTGCCTCGTTTGAAAAACTCCAAGACCGCATCGGCAAACTCGATTATAACCAAAAGGCCGCCCGTGACTATATTCGTGTCATGTTGGGCTCAACCATCGAAATGACGATAGACAGTCATGGACGCATTCAAATACCAGTGACGACCTGTAAGCTATATGGGCTTGAAGGATTAGTTCGCATCATCGGCGTCGGCGATCACATCGAAGTATGGTCGGAAGACGCTTGGACGAAGTATGAACAAGCTGCCGATGCCAGCTTTGAGGCAACCGCCGAATCGTTGAAGGAGTAGGCGATGGACGCCCATAAGCCGGTGCTTCTAAATGAAGTTATCGCGGGACTAGCCATCGACCCGACAAAGACGTATGTCGATGCGACGTTTGGTCGGGGCGGACATGCCGAAGCAATCCTAAATCGCTTGACGACTGGTCACTTATACGCCTTCGATCGCGACATCGCGGCGATTGAAGCCGGGCAAGCATTAGTACAGCGCTATCCCGGAAAATTGAGTCTCATCCATGACAATTTCACACAAATGGGTGTGCGTCTACAAATGTTGGGCGTCACCGAAGTAGATGGAATTGTGATGGATCTGGGCGTCTCCTCGCCACAGTTCGATGAGTCGGACCGTGGCTTTACCTACCGAGACGATGCCGTGCTCGACATGCGGATGGACCAAAGCCAAAAGCTAACCGCTGAAGCGCTTGTCAATTATTCTGATTTAAAAACATTAACGAACATCTTGCGAGAATACGGTGATGAACCGCAAGCTTACCAAATCGCCAAAGCCATCATCGCCGCCCGTTCCGAAGCCAATATCACAACGACGGGGCAACTCGTCGCCATCATCAAAAGTGCAAAACCGCAACGGGAACTGAAGAAAAAGGGACATCCAGCCAAACAAGCGTTTCAGGCGCTACGTATCGCAGTCAACGACGAGATTAATAACCTAAGAAAAACGCTCGATGTCGCCGTAGCATTACTCGCCCCCAAAGGGCGCCTCGCCGTCATTACGTTCCATTCAGGCGAAGACCGCATCGTCAAAACGAAGTTCAAAGCATTGACGGTTCAACAAGGTTCTAGATATGGACCGGAAGCGCTCCACATGCCGAAACCCCTCGATTACAAGTTATATAACCGCGATGTGATCTTGCCATCGCCTGAAGAGATTAGCGAAAATCATCGCGCCAATAGCGCCAAACTGAGAATCATCATCCGCAGTGAAAGGAACGAGCCATGAAAGATAAATTAATCAAATATCATCGTAAAGCGAGTTACTACCGGACCAGGAAAGTTGCGTTATTGGCCATGGCGCTCATGTTCATGACGGCGTCGATTGCCGTCCCGCTATCATTGATGAACGTCGATGCCCAACAATCCAGTACTAGCAGCCAAATTAGCGAAACGGAGATTGATACGAGCGAAGATATGCCAATCTGACGCTTGAGGTCAAAGATGAGAGGAAGGAGCTAGCCAACCATGAAAAGCATTAAGCAAGACTATCAACTTGCCAGCGCCAATTCGTTTGAATCGCGCTTGGCTCACGCCCGCATGTTCAAACAAAACGTGTTGATCGTAAAGTGGGTCGTGTTTGCGGTTTCGGTGACATTGTTGCTCTTATATTTTCTTAGCCCCATCAGAGACATCATGTTCGTATCTTAATTAACTGACTTATGGAAAAATTGACGTTTGTACTCGATGTTGGCTCCGGCTCAACAAAATTGATTGCCGGTTACGTTCTTGACCAAAAACCGATTGTGGTCGAGGCTTTTAGCGCATCCGTCCCCCACCAACTCGAGGATGGACGGCTTGTCAATTTGGATATTTCCACCACGATTGCCACCAAACTTATCGCCCAAATGGAAAAAAGCGTGGGCCAGAAAATTTTGGAAGTCGTCTTGACAATACCGCCACATGGATTACAAATATTCGAGGCGACGAAGACGACCAACATCATCTCGCAACAAGCCATCATCGCCAATATGGACATTAAGAATCTACACAATCTTTTCCGCAAAGAGAAGATTGGCGACCAATACGTCCAAATCGGCATCGTGCCTGAAATATTCGAACTCGACGATAATGTTCAATTCGAAACAGCACCGATCGGCGAAGTGAGCAACAATATCACATTGACAGCCAATATTCATTTTGGCGATCGGCAGATCTATCAAGATTATACTGATTTGGCAAAACGGATTGACGTTAAGATTCGACGCCTTGTCGTCGACGTTCATGGTCTGGGCGAACTTTTATCACTGTATCCGGATACTCCCGATGAATACTTGTTAATTGATTTTGGATCAGCTTTGACCAGCATCTCATTTATTGCCCAAGGTCGGATATTTGGAACGACGCATTTCGACATGGGCGCGCGTCAGCTCACCGATCAGATCGCAACGATGCTTGACCTTCCGTTTGAAGACGCCCTAAAACTTCAAGAGCAGTTCGGGTACGATTCGCGAGAAAATTATTACGACGGTATCGTCTATCCGACGATTCACGATCCCGAAGTCAAGGTCAAGATTACCCAAAGCATGCTTAATCGTTCAATCGAAAGTTATTTTGACGCTTGGATGAAAGAATTGCGCCGTTACATCGCCTCGCCTCCGCAGGAAATGGCTGCCGAAGTCGATTTCGCAAAGCTGCCATGGGTATTCATCGGCGGTGGGCGCCGTTTAAAAGGATTCATCGACCTTTATCAAAATTATGGCGGCCATGCGGATTACCGCATCCCCAAAATCGACGTCATCGGGGCGCGTTCGCCCATCTATGCTTCAGCGCTTGGCGCCCTGCTAGTCGCCGAAAAATACTCATTAATCAACGAAGAAAATTTGATTCCGGTCACCAATGTCGAGCGGGTCAAAACAAATAAAAGGAAACCTTCATATAGCGCATATGAAGACGAATTATAGAGGTAATGGACATGGTAGACAAATACATTGAAGAACTTGACAATTTCGAACCGGCAGCCCGCATCGTCGTCATCGGGGTCGGAGGCGCTGGTAACAACGCCGTCAATCGCATGATCGACGATGAAATCGAAACCATCGAATTTTACGTGGCCAACACCGATAAGCAAGCCTTATCGACGAGCAAATCGCGCAATCGGTTGATTTTGGGCAACAAAA
>DAOSDC010000016.1:0-30566 GCA_035361955.1 Bacilli bacterium | reverse complement strand
CGATTTTTGCCATTGCTTTGTTAATATTCTTTAAGCTGACCCACAAAATCGAAACCACTTCGATGATTGGCACTGGCTTACTATTGGGAGCCTTAACGGCAGTTATGTTGCTTGATGAGCAACAAACATACATCTACGTGTGGGCACTGACGATGCCCGCTATAAGTTTCTTCATTCTCGGGCGTATACGCGGTATTATCGCCTCGCTTCTATTTGGCGTGTTCACGGCTTTGTTAATCATTTTTTATGCTCCCGCTAACGGGGGTCCAACCTTCGACTTGCTCGGATTTATCAACTTATTCGGTCCCTATGTGGCCACAAGTATCATCATCGGCTACTTCGAAGTCAGTCGCATGGCTTCGCTTGATGAAATGCGGAAAATCAATAAGGAATTACGCGTCTTGTCGGAAACCGACAAACTAACGTCGATATACAATCGTTTGAAACTCGACGAAGCGCTCAATCAAGAAATCATCAAAGCCGAACAATCACGCAAACCGTTATCAATCATCATGATTGATGTCGATAACTTTAAGGTAATCAATGACACCTACGGCCACTTAATGGGCGATTCGGTGCTTACGCAAACGGCGTATCTATTACGAAAAGAAGTTGGCAATACCAAAATTATCGGTCGCTGGGGTGGCGAAGAATTTTTAATCATCTGCCCTTACACCGATTTAGAAACCGCAGGTAATCTCGCCCGAAAATTAGGTAAGTTGATTGAAGTATTTTCTTTCGATGGAAAGGCCACGATTACGATTAGCCTCGGGGTTGCTTCCTATCATCCCGGCGATACGATTGAAACAATTATACGACGGGCCGATCATGCGCTTTACGAAGCTAAAAACCGCGGCAAAAACCGCGCCCACGAGAGTCAAGAAAAAGCGGTTTAACCGCTTTTTTTAAAATATAAATAGGAATATCGCGAAGAAATGGCACAATGTTCCGCCAAACACGAACAGGTGCCAGACAAAATGCGAGAATTTGAACAATTTGGTGGCGTAAAAGAACACCCCGATTGTATAGGAGACGCCACCGGCAAGAATTAGCCAGAAAGCTGGGGCTGATAGTTGATATAGCGGACCAAATAGTCCTAATGCGCTCCAACCAAGCAGTAAGTATGAAACGATATGGATAACTTGGAACTTGTGAATCTTCACGGCTTTGAACACAATCCCAAACGTGATGATTGCCCACTGCACACCTAACAATATCCAGCCAAGCGGTTTATCAATCACCAAAATGAACACTGGGGCAAACGTCGCTCCGATTAAGACATAAATCGAAATATGGTCAAAGCGTTTAAAAACGCGCTTGGTGATTCCATCTTTAGCAAAAGCGTGATACAGCGCGCTCATCGTATATAAGAAAATCATCCCAAGGCCAAATACGATTGCGCTGGCGAGCTCGCCTCCGTTATCAGCTTTGACAATCAGGAGTACTAATCCGGCGATGCCGAATAGACCGCTGACGCCATGGGATATCGCATTGGCGATTTCCTCGCCAATCGTTTGTTTGCGTTTTCTTCGATTTAGTTCCATAACTTTAGTTCCATTTTCTTAATTACTTGTTCAAGCATACCTGATAAATCAGGTAGCAGCAAAGAAATCAAATGATTATTTGATAGATAGCGGTTACCGCCATCCGTGTTTGACCTCAAACGAGTGCAGTTCTTCATCACTGACATGGTATATCGATGGTTCCGCGAACTTTCCGGCGATATCAATACAATTTGGTTCGTGGAGCCATTTGACCATGAAGAAAGATTGATCAGCGGCTTCATCCATATCGCCGTAATTGAGTCCATGTCGTTTTGCGGGAACAAAACCGAATCGCCCATAATAGTGGGGATGCCCAGTAATTGCGATGAACTTGTATCCAAGTGACTTAGCTACTTCACTCGTGTGCTTGATAAGGGCAGCGCCATAACCTTGTTTTTGATAGCGGGGATCGACGCTGATGGGGCCAAAAATGAGGGCATCGATGGTTGTCTCATCGTTTTTGATAATGGAAGCGACCGCATAGATGATATGCCCGATGATCGTGCCATCGAGTTCAAGTACATATTCGAGTTGGGGAACATAGATTGGATCGGTTCTTAGTTTATCGACGATGACATGTTCGACGCAACCGGGCCGATACACATCGAAAAAGGCTGTTCTCGTCAGAGTTTGAATTGCATCGTAATCTGAAGGTAGTGCTAATCTAATCTTCATCATTTTGGTTTCACCGCGCGTGTTGCAAAAAACGTCGGGATGTTTAAATCATGAAGACGCCCGCTACCGTTAATGTCATCATAGATATGTGTCAAGATGAAACCGGCTTTGAGCTGTCCGCCGATTTGCTCTTCCAGCGTGTGCGAAAACTGCACACCGCTATCGGTCGCTTTGAGCATTTCCATTTGCTCGGGATTGACTAATGGATCAAATGGTAATTTGTTGTTAATAAAGTTTTCGTCATCGCTTAGATAATTGACATTGTTATCTAGGCCGGCAAGCAATATTCCACCTGGCTTGAGGATGCGATAGCATTCTTTGAAGATTGGTTCGACTTCTTTGACATAACAGTTGGACACCGGATGGAATATCAGGTCGAATGTCGCATCGATAAATGGCAAAGGCTTGGTCATATCGGCGCGGATAATCTCAATTGAATATCCTTCTCGATTAGCAACCATTTGTTCGCTTTCTAGTTGTAGCAGCGAATAATCGAGCACCGTGCAAATAGCGCCCAGCGCTGCGAATATCGGCATTTGCTGCCCGCCGCCGGATGCAAGGCCGAGAACTTTTAGTCTTTTTAGTGATGTGGGGAACCAATTTTTGGGAACTGGCTTTGTTGGAGTCAGAACCATCTCCCATTTGCCGTTAGTGGCATCAAGATATTTCTCATGGGTAATCGGAATGCCCCATTCCCAGCCGCTTTTAACCCAACTGTCAATCGTCTCGGCATTGATGTCGGTGTAATTTTTCTCTTTCACGATGTAATCTTCCTTTTGATTTGTTTCGATCTATTGAAACGTATGATGAGTTGACGCAACGTCTCAAAACTGCTTCAAAGTATATATTTAAGTATAAGATTGTTAGTCCTTTGTTATATGGACAAAATCATAAAACAATCAGTTAACCTATTTATTGTCATGTGTTTATAGGTTATCGTGACTTAAGAGCAAGATATCGTCTATATTATGGATCGATTAGTTATGAATAAACTTATTTTAAATTGTAATTAGAAAACAAGGTAATCGAGTGCGCACAAGCATTGAAACCATGTAAAATAAAATGAAGGAGATGCAAACATGGAAAAGATTAAATTCAGTTATGGTTGGTTATTAAAGTGGATTCTTGCCGCGATATTACTCGCCGTCGGTATTACGATGGTTGTCGTCGACAGTATCGTGTTTTTCGTGACCGGATTATTCTTACTCATTTTTTCGATTTTCAGAGTCGTGCCTTTGTTAAAGACATTAAAGAAAGAGGCGCTGCGACTCATTAATCTTGTTGAAATCGTCGTTGACATTATTATCGGCGGACTCCTATTATACGTTGGCATCCGCGACATGGTCGATGCTAGCTGGACGATTCCCCCTGTTTGGTCTTACATCTATGGTTTTTCAATCGGCCTTGTCTTATTAGGCCGGGGTATTATCTTCTTCTATTCCACGACGTTCTTAGGCGAAAAAAGCGAGCAGATCAAGTTTTGGAGCCATGTCGTGGTCATGACGCTGGGCTCGGCCATCACCGTCTTAACGATTCAAAATAACTTTAGCAATAAAGTCGTCGCCGTCTTTATCTTAATCTTGTGCTTCATCGGTGGCGCCTATCTCACCTACGATGGCTTTAATGGTTATCAAAAATATCGAAAATCGCAAAAAGAGCTCAACGTCACCCCCAAACCAAGACCAAAGAAGAAAGATACAACGATTAAGGAAGTTCCAGAAAAGCCCGAGAAACCAAAACCTGAAAAAGAACAACCAACCCAACCGATTCCACAACCTGAACCCGAAAAGGAAGAAGAACCGACAATCGTCAATTAATCATTCATTTCATAAACTGGAGCAACTAACTCCTTTAAAATTTCAGATCGGTCCAGACTCGAGAGAACCATTCTCGAGTCTTTTTATTGGGAATTTTACTCTTGACGGTGAATATTAATCAATAAAAATTCTAATTACCTCGATAATATAAATTGGCGCTTAATGAAAAAAGGCTTGATGCAACCGCATTAAACCCTTGGATTGTTTCATGGGTTGTATGACCTATTTTAATATAATTACGCACCCTTGATAAAAATACATTATTTACAATAATATATCGTGGTTGGTCCATTCCCGCTCTTTGAAACAAGCCCCTGTTCATCGAGTTCGTTCAATCTTCGAATCAATGTGCTTTTTTCTATCTTTATCGCATTCTCTATATTCTGTCTTGATGATTTTGGATAAGCATGTAAATATGCCAAAATGGCTTCTTTTTTCTCTAATTTTGAATAGTCAAAGTTTGTTACTGGTAGTATTATCCTAATCAGGAATTTTTGAATATCAAAAGAAGGTTGTATTTTATATTGTTTATAACTATCAATAATTCTTTTAATTCCTGTACCAAATTGTTCTATTAAATTTAGTCTAAAAAAAACATTTGCAATGATTGGATTTCTAGTTAGTGAAGTTAAACCTCTATAGTATTGTTCTTCATCCATACCTTCAGGGAGCCCTCCAGGTGAAACAATTTCGATGCGATTTTCGAACATAGAAATTTGTACACCTGAATTTAGCAAATAATCTCTATGAATAATCGCATTTGACAATGCTTCTCGGAAAGCAACAAGAGGTACTTGTTCTTTTGTAGTTCTTTGGATTCCTTCAACCGGTTGGTAAGAAGGATATTGGGTTTGAAAATATGTAAAAGATTGATCAAAATGCTTTAACAATGATTGATTCTCAAATTTTTTTCTGTCTATAAAAGTATTGGTGTCTAATTTGAATCTTGCTATATCAACATATGATTGGCTCGCTCTACCGTTATCAGAAAGCCACAAAGCAGCATTGTTGTATGTTTTATCGATGAACAATCCAAGTGTTGTTAATACAGCCTGGTTGATATCAGTAACATGAAGAACCGAACTCATTTTCTCTTTTAAATAATTAAAACTTAAATCTGATTGAGATACTTTTAATTGATCATATGTAAGATTTTTACTAATCAAAGTTAATCTTGTCAAATTACTTCCATCAACAGGAACTGTTGAAGTGTCATTTCTCATATAAGCAGTGTTCTGATAATAATAAGGCCCATTATCACCTTTGTATACCTTAATCTCTAGTATTGTTTTACCGTCAAACTCTATAATATTCATTTCGAAAAATGGTTTTGGTGTTATTGTCGAATTGATTGAGTTTTCGATAACCATTTTCTCTTCATGGATCTTTGGTAATCCAACCACTTCACCTTGATCATCGATTCCAACATATATATAACCGTCATGGAAATTACTAAATGCTGAAACCGTCTTTAGTAGTGATTTTGTATACTTTACCTTTAACTCTACATTTTTAGACTCGTGAAATTTCATTTTCGTGACCTCTGACACTATAATACCTTTTATCGTTTCATTTTGAAACGTTAATATTGTTTATCGTTTCACATTGAAATGAATACATTGCTATTTGTTTCGGTGAATAATTAATGATTCACCGAGAAAAGAGACAAATAACATTAGTTATTCAAATAGAGAATGTTGCAAATGAGTAAACTAAATGCATATCGTGTAAAAAGCTAATGTAATCGTGCAAGCATCTACTCTGCTATCGTTTTCTATCTTTGTTTTTGGTTACTTTTCATATTAAAATCTATTCTTCACATTGAGAAAAAACTCTTATAAAAACAAAAAAGGCCTGATACGAATTGTATCAAACCTATGCTTCTTATATGGTCGGGACGATGGGATTTGAACCCACGGCCTCTTGCTCCCGAAGCAAGCGCGCTACCAAGCTGCGCTACGTCCCGAATCGCCATGCCTTGGCACAGCCTTAATATAATATATCAATAATCGCCAAATGAGAATAGCGAAAGTTGATTCGACTCGTCAAGATGGTCGAGTACGCCAAGATGCGCTAAATCGATGATGTTCGTACTTGAAAGTTTCGTCCGTGACAATAAGTCATCACGCGATAAAAACGGCTTTTCTTTGCGCGCTTGAACAACCGAATTAGCGGCGTTTAACCCGACACCGTCAACGACGATAAACGGTGGGATAATCGCTTTGTTTTCATAGTCGACTTTAAATAGCGAGGCATCGGACTTATCGAGATCGATGTTGGCAATCTTATAGCCCCGTTCAACCATTTCCAGCGCCATTTGCAGTGTATATTGTATTTCTTCTTCTTTGGGTGTCATCTTACCCCGGCCCTTGTTTCCAACTCTGGTGAACTCAATCTTTTCATAGATGTCTTTGGCCGGTTTCATCATCGTTTCCAATTCAAACTGCTTCGATCGCAGCGAGAAAAAAGTCGCATAGTATTCCAAAGGATAATGTACTTTGAACCAAGCGACGCGCACGGCCATCGTTACATAGGCGGTCGCGTGGGCTTTGGGAAACATGTATTCGATGCGATTGCACGAATCGATGTAATAATCGGGCACGTGACACGCTTGCATCACCTTGGCGAACTCAGGTTTGACCTGTTTGCCTTTGCGCACATCTTCCATGATGGCAAATGCCGTTTTCGGCGGCACGCCCTTTTCAATCAAATAGGTCATGATGTCATCGCGACAGCCGATGACTTCCCGTAGCGTCGCCTTGCCCTCGCTGATAAGCGCTTCGGCGTTATTACGCCACACGCCAGTCCCATGGGATAATCCGGAAATAATGACGAGTTCGCCAAATGTCTGTGGTTTGGTGGCATTGAGCATCCCCATGACGAAATTGGTGCCAAATTCGGGAATGCCTTGAGCCCCGTTTTGTAGCACGCGTAGCGACCTGATCTGCCGTTTTAACGCAGCATCGCTAGAAAATAACGATAACGCCTCTTTATCGTTTAAAGGGACTTCTTCGATTTTCACTCCCGTCAAATCCGACATCATTTTCAGCGCCAGCGGATCGACGTGACCGAGCAAGTCGAGCTTCAACACATTGTCGTGAATCGCATGGAAGTCGAAATGCGTTGTCATTGAGTTGCCTTCGCTTTTATCAGCCGGATATTGAATCGGCGTGAAATCATATACATCAAAACCGGTTGGAATGACGACGAGACCGCCCGGATGTTGACCCGTCGTTTTCTTGACACCTTGACAGCCAGAAGCCAGATAGGCAATATCGGCATTCGCGACTTTTTCAAGATCGTAGCCCCGTCGTTCATAGTAACCTTTGGCATAGCCAAACGCCGTTTTCTCGGCCACCGTTTCAATCGTTCCGGCCCGATAGACGTTATCTTCACCTAAAAGTTGTCTCGTGTATTCATGCGCCCTAGCTTGATAGTCGGGTGGGAAGTTCAAATCGATGTCGGGCACCTTTTCGGCTTCATAACCAAGGAACGTTGCGAATGGAATGTTTTGTCCGTCGCGGTTCATCGGTATCAAACAAGTAGGGCAAAGCTTTTCAGGTAAATCAAAACCGGAGCGGACGCTCGTAACACCTTCAAAATCGCTATGCGCGCACTTGGGACACACATAATGCGGCGGCAAGGGATTAACCTCGGTGATATTGGCCATCGTCGCCACGAAACTCGATCCGACCGAGCCACGCGATCCGACGATATACCCGTCTTCATTCGCTTTTTTAATAATTTTGTGGGCGATGTAATAGATAACCGAATAACCGTTTTTAATAATACCGGTCAGTTCCGCTTCGAGACGGTTTTTAACGATATTTGGTAATTGTTCGCCATATATGCTTTTGGCTTTGGCATAACAAATATCACTCAAATACTGTTCCGAACCTTCAATCTTTGGGGTATAAAGGCGGTCCTTGATGGGATAGACGGCCTCGATTTGGTTGGCAATCAAATTCGAATTAGTAATCACGTACTCAATCGCTTTTTCCTGGCCGAGCCAATTAAATGCGTCTAGCATTTCGGTTGTTGAGCGAAAATGCTGATCGGGATTTTCGAAATACGGACGTTGGTCGCGGCTATAGGGCATCAATGGATGGTTAACGCCCTTGAGTCCTTTGGCATACACGTACACGTCTCGGAATATTTTATCGTCGGGATTAGCATAGTGGACATCGCCGGTGGCCACGATCAATTTACCGGCAGTTTCCGCTACTTTGATTAAGCGGCGCAACAATTGTTCAAGCCGGTCATCATCGAGTTCGCCCATATCGATTAAGTAGCGATAATTTTCTTTAGGTTGTAGCTCCACGTAATCGTAAAATTTGACCGCTTCTTGAAGTTCCTTAATCGTTTTGGTGCGCGCCAAATCGAATAGTTCACCATTTAAACAGGCGCTCCCGATTAATAAATGTTGGCGATATTTTTCAATCTCATAACGCGGGATGCGGGGAACATCTGACCAATACGAAGTATGCGATAGCGAAATAAGTTTAAATAAATCTTTAAGACCACTAGCGTTTTTAGCTAACACAATCACGTGTTGTGGATAAAAGTTTTTAAGCATGGCCTCAGGCCGCGGCAGCGAGGGAATTGCGTCGTGGGTCTTGATATGGGCGGCGCTGATTTTGTTTAGTAGCACCATCCAAATATTAGCAAGCACGGTTGCATCATAATCGGCGCGGTGTGCTCGTCCTTCTTCGTAGATGACGTCGACTTTGCGTGCCAACGAGCCAAGTCGATGGCTGCTAGCATCGGCAAAGAAATTGCGTGATAACGGCAGTGTATCAATGACTGGATTACTGATGCGCGGCAATCCGAGTTTCTTCATGGCCATATCCATGAATCCATAATCAAACTGGGCATTATGGCTGATAAGGATATCGGTACCGATGAACTGCAAGATTTGGGGCATCGCTTCTTCCAGCGTCGGTTTGCCTTTAAGCATTTTCGGGGTTATTTTCGTCAATTCGATAATCTTGTCGGTAATCGCGACATTAGGTCCAGGATTGATGAGGATATCAAGCGAAGCCGTGACCAATCCATTGCTGATTTTGACCGCGCCGAATTCAATGATGTGGTCATCTTCAATCGATAGACCCGTCGTTTCAAGGTCAAAAGCGACATAGCTGGCCCCGTCAAGAGCGATCGGACTGGGATTGATGATGTAGCCTGGATCATCGTCAATCATATACATTTCTGCACCATAAATCATTTTTAGGCCATGCTTTGCGGCGGCTTTTTGGGCATCGGGGAATGCTTGGATGACGCCATGGTCGGTAATCGCCAATGCTTGGTGGCCCATGTTCTTGGCTAATTTGCAGTAATCGTCGATGTCGCCGACGCCGTCCATCGCCGACATTTTCGTATGCAAATGGAGTTCGACGCGCTTTTGCTCTGATTCATCAATACGTAGTGGTGGCGGTGGCAGTAAATCGACATGATGAACGAGTACGTTAAGTTCATTACTGAAACGGTCTGTTTGCGCGGCACCACGTACGCGAATGTGACAGCCTGGTTCAATCTTGGTTAATTTTTCTTTGACCAGACCAGGCATGCTTCCTTCAATGGCTTTGACATAAATGGCTTTGCCGTCTTTGGCAATACCATAGGTAAAAATGCTTTTCCCTGTCGTCGTATCGCGTTTATCTTTTGAAAACACTTTGCCGTAGATGTCGACATTGCCTGAACGTTGATTGAATCCACCGATGTCATACGGACGATAGTCGCCTTTATGGAAGGCGCTTTTTTCACGGCGTGCCGCTTCCATCGCCTTATAGTTTTCCGCTAATTCCTCGCAAAGTGCCGCTTCAGCGATCGGTCGCCGCGCTTCGTGGAGTTCTTCGTTATCGATGAATGGATCATCGTCCAATTCAATGACTTTTTCAGCCTTTTTGTTAAGTTGCTTAATGACTTTTTCGTCGATTTCCAAAATCGGGGCTTTGACGATATGCTCGATTGGAAAATCGTAATTGATAAATTTCAGCAATTCAATAAAATCGGCCATGCGACGATTGTTGGTTTCTTTGTGAGCTTCGCCATCATAGACGAACACCAACGCGTTGTCATTGAGTTGGTAATCGACATCGGGTTCCATGTGGTAGTTAGCCATATGCCAATGGTCAAATAGCATTTGAACGTCGCTTGATTTGATGCGTGTTTTGTAATGAAAGGCGAACGTGCATGGATAATCGATTTTGTAGATGGCGTTTAAAAATTCCGACAATAAATCATAATTCCAAGGTTCGTCTTTGACGATGACCATGTCAAGTTGTTCCCGTTTGAACGGATTACGGATTACCACTTCGAAACTAAGGTCAAACCGCTCGATGTCGGATAAACCAATCGAAGTGAGGAATCTAGTCATCTTCGAGTCCATGGTAACTCCTTAAAATAGCGCGATGATATCTTTAAACAGCAGCAAAATCATCAATCCAAACAAAATGAATAAGCCAATCATCGATACGATGTTCTTGAATTTGGCAGGTATTTCTTTTCGAAAGATGCCCTCGATTGATATGACTAACAGATGCCAACCATCAAGTCCAGGAAACGGTAGCAAATTGAACAAAGCTAAATTGACTGAAATAAGACCCCATAAATAAATATAAGGACCCAAACCTAAATTCGTGAATATCGAAGACGATGTATTGAATATCGCGATAATGCCCCCAACGTCACCGATACCTTCGCCAATGAACAAACCGCCGATGGCTCGAGCGATTAGCGTCGTGCCTTCAACCCACTGTTGTCCGGCAACTTGGAGCGATTCACCAAACGTATACCAAAACTTGTGGAGCAAATTGATGCCAATGTCTTCAAATGCGAAACTATCGCCTGTAGCGATGCTAGTTAGCGTAATCGAGACCGAAAAAGGAACCGGATCTTGGTCGGGAAGGCGCGTTGCCAGTGGTAACATGAATGATGCCGTCTCACCAGATGTGGCTGGTGTATAAACAATGCGTTCACCCGCTTGCATATATGAAAAAACGAGGCCATCGATTAATTCATCATCATAGCTTTCGAAACCCATGAATTTGACATAATATTGTTGGCTTGTCCCGCTTAATGTAACTGGGATATCGCCGGCGTCAAGCGCTTCAATATCGATCAAAATCCGTTCATCGGCAGTTGAAGTCACCAATCCGGCAACCGCGGCCGGCGATCCATCGATTACATTGATATCACGGCGAAATTCCTTTTGTTCAAAGGCGACGTTAGACACAAAAAATAGCACGAACGCCAAAACGAAATTTAAGACGATGCCCGCGGACATAATAATCGCGCGTTTATATTTCTTGATACCAAGCAAACTTCGTTCTTTGGGAATCGTGATATCAGGATCGTCGGCTTCCTCGCCAACCATGGCCACATAACCGCCTAAAGGGAGCGCCCGAATCGAATACTGAGTCTCGCCTTTTTTGAATTTAAAAAGCGTCGGCCCAAACCCGATTGAAAATTCTTTAACGTAAACGTTAAATAGTTTCGCCATCGCAAAATGACCGAGCTCATGAATCAAAATGAGCACGCCCAGCGAAATCACAAAGAGTAAAAATGTCCAAATGTTCATAACATCCATTCCTGCACAAGCCGCTTGGCGCATAATCGTGCGGCTGCGTCGGCTTCTTTCAATTGGTTAAACGTCGGATTTTTAATATAGTGGTGCGCTTCCATCGCCGCTTCGACGATGCCTTCAATCATATCAAAGCGCAAGTCTCCTTTTAAGAAAGCGGCTACGGCAACTTCGTTAGCCCCATTCATCGCCGCAGGGAGCGTCCCTTGTTTGCTTAACGCCCACCGGGCAAGTTTTAGCGCCGGAAAGCGTGTTTCGCTGACATGTTTTAGCGACATGATGCCAATCGTTTCGGGGTTCGGTTCGTATTTTAAAAACGGAATCTTGACGCGTTGACGACCAAACAAAGCGTAACTGATGGGAATGTGCATGTTATTAAGGCCGATGTCGGCGAGTAACGTGCCGTCGACTAGTTGAATCATGCTATGAATCTTTGAGGTTGGATGCATCCACACTTCAATCCGCTCACTTGGTATGCTAAATAAATAGCTTGCTTCGATGATTTCAAATCCTTTGTTGAACATCGTCGCCGAATCGATTGTGATTTTGGGTCCCATCGACCAAGTTGGATGCGATAACGCTTGTTCGATCGTCACATGCTTAAGTTCATGGCGTTCCAAATGAGAAAGCGGACCACCGCTTGCGGTTAAAATGATTTTATCGATATCCTTTTTGGCCTCGTGGCGAATGAGTTTATCAAGCGCGACGTGTTCGCTATCGATGGGTAGTAGTTGGCTACGACCTTTTTTTAGCGATGCCTTGACAAGGGGACCGCCAACCACGAGCGCTTCCTTATTGGCTAGCGCAACATCGATGCCATTTTCAAGCGCGTGCAGCGTTGGTTCTAAGCCGACAAAACCGACCAGCGCATTGACGATTAAGTCGCATTTAACGATGTCGATAAGCTCTAATAATCCTTCATCCCCGGCAAAGAAAATCAGCGTTGGAAATTTGCTTCGAACCGTCTTTAGCGCCGCTTCGTCTTTGATGGCGATGGCCTTGACGCCGGGGTGCTTAGTAACGATGCCTTCAATCAGATGAATTTTGTCGCCGACCGAAAATCCAACGAGCGATAGATCATTGGGAAAAGCATCGATGATATCAAGCGTCTGCCGGCCAATCGAGCCCGACGCACCTAATAGACAAATACGTTTCATGCAAGGAAGTTCCAGCCGCTATTAATGAAGGTGACGACAATAGCGACGAATAACGACGTCACGAGCAGCGAATCGATGCGGTCGAGCATGCCGCCATGACTTTGGAAAATCGTCGAAAAATCTTTAATGTCGAAATGGCGTTTGATGGCCGAAAATAGGAAGTCGCCCAAATTGGCCATTAGTGGCATCGCTAGCGATAATCCGACTAACCAATACCATTCATCTTCCGTCATAAACGGCAATAACGGATATCCGAGGGCGCTAACCAGCAACGCAAAAGCAAGGCTAAACGCGAATGAAAAGATGACGCCGCCGAAAAACCCTTCCCAAGTTTTCTTTGGAGAAATGCGCGGATTCATTTTGCTACGGCCAAACAAAATCCCGACAAAGTAGGCGCCGATGTCAGACATGAAGTTGCCAATAAGCACATAAATGAGCAAAAAGCTGGTTGACCACCACGGGATATCGATGGCCCAATCGTCAAATGAGTAAATCGGGAAAAACCTCAATACGAGAAATGCTTGGAAACTGATGCCTGTTAAGATGACCATAGTGAATAAATAGGTGGCATCGTCGATTTTAAAATTTTGATTTTGGATGCTGCTTAAAAATAACACTAACACGGTCACGGCGATGCCGATGGTGGAAACTTCCAGCTGTCCGAGCGATGTCTTAAATGTCCACTTGGCCAAATCAAATCCATACATATTCAAATTGTTCTTGATAAAGATCCAAAACACGATTGAGAAAGTCATGACCATGATGAAGATATGAATAGCCAATTTATAGCGATTGTGGGGGCGGGCGTTAGTAAATTCATGGACGGCGAAAAAGAGCGCAATCACCGCAAAAACAATCAAAAACCAGCCACCAATGATAATCGCGGGGATGCCAATCGCGGCTAGGACGGCTCCAACGATGACGCGATTGGTAAGTTTCTTTTGGGTGTCGGCGCTTAAATGGTTCATATCACAAACCTCCGTAACGACGCTGTCTGTGCCCGAATTCGTCAAGACATTTAAGTAACTCGTTTTTCGTAAAATCAGGCCATGCCGTCGGAGGGAATATCAGTTCGCTATAAGCAAGTTGATACATCATGAAATTCGAAATGCGCAGTTCCCCCGATGTTCTGATCATTAAATCAATTGGTGGTAGGCCGGCGGTATACAAAGCATTGGAGAACGTCTCGTGGTTAATGTCCTCAAGTGCTAGGGTGCCGTCTTTGACTTGAGCCGCTAATGATTTTGTGGCTCGCAGCACGTCTTGCTGACCGCCGTAGTTAAGGCAAATGTTAAGAACATAACTTTGACAATGAGCCGTTTTGTTTAACGCCTCAGTAATCGCCGTTTGCGAATGAAGTGGCAGTCTTGCGATATCACCAGATACTCGTAACCGGCAATCTTCTTTTGTCAAGGTCGGAAGTTCGCGTTTGATAAATCGGTCCAAATAATCAAATAGAAAGTCGATTTCATCTTGCGGTCGCTTCCAGTTTTCGGTCGAAAAAGCGAACAGCGACATACATTCAATCTGCAGTTTTCGACAGGCTGAAGCAATTTCACGCACTCGTTTAAAACCTTCTTTGTGTCCCATGGTCCGTGGCAAGTTGCGGGCTTTGGCCCAACGACCATTGCCATCCATGATAAAAGCGATATGCCGAATGCCATGAGGGCACTTCGATTTATCGCTTTGGTGGTGAGATTGTTCCATTGGGGTTTCCTTCATGCGGTTATTCCATATTATACATGATTGAGGCCCCTTGGGCATTAGCAACGTCGTTGTTTCTTTTTTACCAAAAAGAATAATCACGACGATTAAATCGTCATGATTTCCGTTTCTTTGTCTTTGAAGGCCGTATCGATGGCCTCAGTTGCTTCCTCGGTCACCTTTTGAATGTCGGCGGTGATGCGTTTTTTAAGGTCTTCGGTATATTCATCATCGGTCAGCATATCAAGATGCTCATGCCGGATGTTTCTAATGGCGACTTTGCACTCGTCGGCGAATTTTTTCGCCTGTTTGGCAAGATCGCGGCGGCGCTCTTCGGTCAATGGTGGTAAGATTAGCCGAATCGAAGTGCCGTCGTTGATTGGGTTGATGCCGATGTTTGACATTGAGAGAGCGGCAATAATTGATTTTACATCATTACGGTCATAGGGTTTAATCAGCAATTGCCGTGGTTCGGGGACACTCACGCTTGAAATTTGCGATAGTGGAATTTTATCGCCGTAATAATCGACTTCGATGCGGTCAAGTAAGGCGGCATTGGCCCGTCCCGTTCGCAGTGTATTGAAATTCGAGTGGAGAGCCTCGAGCGATTTTTGCATTCTGCTTTTGGCTTCTAACGCTAATTCATCCATATCGTTAACCCTTTCTGATTGTCGATCCGATTTCTTCTCCATGAAGCGCACGCATGAAGTTTTCGGGGTCATTCATGTCGAAGACGCGGATTTCGATATTTTTGTCGTGGACGAGGGAAATCGCCGTCAAATCCATGACCTTTAAGTTCAGACGGAGCATTTCTTCATAAGTAATATTTTTGATTAAGGTGGCGCTGCTATCCTTGCTTGGATCGCCGGTGTAGACGCCGTCAACGCCATTTTTGGCAATGAAGATAACGTCGGCTTCGATTTCCATCGCTCGCAAACTTGCGGTTGTGTCGGTTGTAAAATAGGGATTGCCCGTACCACCGGCGAAGATCACGACGCGCCCTTTTTCAAGGTGGCGAATCGCTCTACGGCGAATGTATGGTTCGGCAACCGATTTGACTTCGACCGCCGATAATACGCGTGTGGGAACGCCGATGTTTTCCAACGCGTTTTGTAACGCGATGGAGTTGATGATCGTCCCTAACATGCCCATGTAGTCGGCCGTAGCCGCGTCGATGCCGATTTGAGTCGCGAACTTGCCGCGCCAAATGTTTCCGGCTCCGATAACGACGCCGACTTGGACGCCTTCGGCTTGCATTTTCTTAATCGCTTCGGCGACGATGAATAAATGTTTGGCGTCAAGAATCATCCGATCTTTGCGATCGGCAAGCGCCTCACCCGAAAGTTTGATCAACACGCGGTGATATTTGCCCATAACAATTTGCTCCTTCTCCTATTATATATAAAAAAAACACTCAAAAGAGTGTTATTTTATTTGCGCCATGACTTCTTCAGCGAAGTTGTCAGCACGCTTTTCAATGCCCTCGCCTACGGCGTAACGCACGAATTTAAGTACGCGGCCACCGACTTTGGCAAGCACGGAACCAACGAGGGCTCCCGCTTCATCCATCAGGTAGGCTTGTTCGCTTAGCGTCAACTCACGGAACGTTTTGCTGACTTTGCCTTCAAGAATCTTTTCAAGCGCGGCCTCGGGTTTTCCCTTTAACTTTTCATCTTGCGCCATCAGTTCACGTTGGATTTTGGCTTCGTGGAGCCGATCGGCGCTTGGAATTGAATCCATGTCGACGAAGCGCGGATTATTCGCGGTGATGTGCATGGCCATATTGTTGACAAACGTTTGGTCAACGCCGGTCATTAATACGAGCGAAGAGTATTTGCCATTCATGTGGATATATGATCCGACGACTTGTCCAGCTGTGGCTTCGTAAACTTCAAAGCGCCGCAGATCGATTTTTTCTCCGATTTTCATCGTCGCTTCAGTAATTAATGGCGTGGCGCTTTCTTTGGCGGCCTCAATTGAGGTGATGCCGTCTTTGAGGAGCATCTTGGCGATGGCGTCGACTAGATTGATGAAGGCGTCGCCTCGGGCGACAAAGTCGGTTTCGCAATTAACTTCAATGATTAAACGTTTGTTACCTTCGCTGACGACATGGGTAATGCCTTCGGCGGCAATACGAGCTGATTTACTGGCGGCTTTGGTGATGCCTTTTTCGCGGAGCCAATCAAGCGCGCGGGGGATGTCGAGGTCGCTGGCTTCCAGCGCTCGTTTGCAATCCATCATGCCAGCGCCAGTGCGTTCGCGTAATTCTTTAATGAGTTCAATGATTTGTGACATCGATTATTCCTCCTCGGTGACGTCGCTACTCTCTTCGACGACGACTTCTTTTTTAGCGGTTGAGCTCGTTTTTTCCTTACGGATCGGCGTCTCGGTTTTCACTTCGATTTTGACTTCTTCGGGTTGCGCATAGCGCGGCGCGGTTTGGGCGCGGCGTTCTTCGTTGGCAGCGCGCGTTTCGGCTTTGAGTGCCGCATAACGATCAAGGAATTCTTCGTCCTTGGTATAAGCGACGACGGGCAAGCCGCCTTTGGCTTCAACCACGGCATCGGCCATGACTTGGAGAATGATGCGGACGCTACCGACGGCATCGTCGTTGCCCGGAATCGGGAAGTCGACTAAGTCAGGGTCGGCATTGGTGTCAATAATTCCAAACACGGGAATGCCAAGTTTCTTGGCTTCGCTGACGGCGTTATGATCGACCATCGGATCGACGACGAACACCGCTTGCGGGGTCCGCTTGATTTCTTTAATGCCTTCGAGGTTCTTTAATAGTTTTTCTTTTAGTTTGCGCAGCCCGCTGACTTCTTTCTTGGGAAGAATGTCAAACGTGCCATCATCTTCTTGTTTTTCAAGATCTTTAAGGTAACGAATACGTCCTAAAATCGTCCGGAAATTAGTTAAAGTGCCGCCGAGCCAGCGGTTGTTAATGTAAAATGAGCCGGAGCGCAGCGCTTCTTCCTTAACGAGTTCTTGAACTTGCTTTTTGGTGCCGACGAATAGGACCTTGCCGCCCTCTTCGACGATTTTCTTTAATGTGAGATAAGCTTCTTCGATTTTGGTCACCGTCTTCTTCAAGTCGACGATGTAGATGCCGTTATGGGCACCGTAGATGAATGGCGCCATTTTGGGGTTCCATTTGCGCGTTTGATGACCGTATTGGACACCAGCCGCGGCTAACTTCTTCATGGTGATGATCGGCTCGTTCGTTTGCGGAACGACGCTTTCCATCGATTCTTCTGGAGTCGGGGTGACGACTTCCTTTTCTTGTTCACTCATGGGTGAATCCTCCTTTTTGTTGTACCCTCCATCGTTTCTAACAACGCCCCTACTAACTTAGTTAGTAGACGCGGACGTTGAATCGGCGATGTGTGTTGTCTCTATCGCTAGAGCCAAGTAATTTTACCACAGCAACATTTTCTTGTAAACGAAAAACGCACCGTCATCATGCGTCTTTTACGTAGTAACATTGGCTTTACTTTTTGTTTTTGCTCGCGCGGGGATGCGCGGCTTGATAGGCTTTTTGCATCGCTTCGCTAGTGACATGGGTATACACTTGCGTCGTGGCAATCGAAGCATGACCCAGTAGTTCTTGGATCGTGCGTAAGTCAGCGCCGTTTTCTAATAGATGCGTCGCAAACGAATGGCGTAGTTTATGGGGATGCAGATTGAGATATATATGCGTTTTCTTTTCGATGCTGTGCAATATGTATTGGAGTCCGCGGGTCGTCAACGGTGTCCCAATTTGCGATAAGAATAAAGTCGATTTCGCTTTTTCGGCATTTCGCTCATAAAGCAGCGGTCTTAGCGTTAGCAAATATTCACCGATCGAGGCTTGGGCGCTATGCGATAGTGGCACGAGCCGCTGTTTGTTGCCTTTGCCGAGCACACGCATCATCCGACCACGCAAATCAACGTCTTGTAACGTCAATGAGACGACTTCGCTGACGCGTAATCCCGACGTATACAACAATTCAAGTAAAGCGGTGTCGCGCAAGGCGAGCTCATCAGTCCGCTCTTTGCACGCTTTGATGATCCACTCGATTTGTTCAATGAATAATATTTGCGGAAGCTTGCTGCCGGCTTTAGGCGACGATATGAGTTTGAACGGATTCGACTTGACATGGCCGTGATCACGTAAATACTCATAATAATGGCGCAGTCCTGATAAGCGTCGTTTTAAGCTGCGTTTACCGACGCCATGCTGCCGCTCACTCATCAAAAAATCGCGAATCGTCGCCAAATCGACGTGGTCATCACGTTTGGAGACGGAGTGCAAATATTCGTAAAAGCGTTCCACGTCGAGTTGATAACTTTGCACCGTTTTGGGTGAAAACTTGCGTTGATGAGTTAAATATTCTAAGAATTCAGCCGTGGTCCGATTCATTTCTTCACATACTTTTGCTGCAGTTCTTCAGATAGAGGTTCCGTGTATTTGCATTTGGGGAAACTGGAGCATGCGATGAAATATGATTTGCGTTTATCGGAATAGCGAATTAATAGTTCCTTGCCGCATTTAGGGCAAGGGCGCCCAAGACGAATCGCTTCCGGTTTCGGCTGTTTGTGGATGTATTTGCATTCGGGAAAGCGCGAACAGGCGATGAAAGCACCAAAGCGACCCTTTTTCTCAATCAGGCGACCTTGATGGCAAAGTGGACATTCACCGACATCTTTTTGACAAGCGGCCAGGTTCGGCAACTCGCCTGCTTGCCCAATCGAATTCAATAGACCATCATAAAACGATGATAGTATTTCCACCGCTGAATTATTGCCGTCTTGAACTTCGTCGAGTTGTTTTTCCATGTTGGCGGTAAACGTCGGATTAATGAAATCCTTAAAATAAAGTTCTAAATATTGGACAGTACATTTTCCTTGTTGCGTCGGGGTCAACACACCACTTTTGGCAGTCACGTAATCGCGTTTTTTCAGTGTGGCAATCGTCGAAGCGTAAGTCGATGGGCGCCCGATGCCGTTTTTCTCCATTTCCTCGACAAGTTTCGCTTCCGATAGGCGCGGAGGCGGATTCGTGAAGTTTTGTTTCGAGTTTTTGGTGGCATAGCGATAAAATTCATTCAGTGCCAACGGTGGTAATTTTTTTGATTCGTCTTCTTCTTTGTCAAAATAGACGCGTGTGAAACCGTCGAACACGGTGGCAACGCTGTCGGTTGTAAACGTCACGCCGTTATCAGCGAACGTATAGGTGATGACCTCATCGATTTTGTCGGGCATCAAACTGGCGAGCGTACGATTGTATATTAATTGGTATAGTTTGAATTGGTCCGGACTAAGATAACTACGAATGCTTTCAGGCGTTCGGTGATTACCCGTGGGACGAATCGCTTCATGGGCGTCCTGGGCTAAGAGGCCCGATTTGACCTTGTGGCCACTGCCGATGTATTTTTCGCCATATGTTTCTTTGATGAAATTTCGAGCGCGGTTAATATAAGATTCGGACAAGCGAACGGAGTCGGTGCGGATGTAGGTAATCAAACCAACTAGTTCGTCGCCGATTTGAACACCTTCGTAAAGTTGATGGGCCACTCGGCTCGTGCGGCTGGTGTCAAATTTGAATTTGTTGGCCGCTTCTTGTTGCAACGTCGATGTTTTAAACGGTGGTTTTGATTCCCGTTTTTTCGTTGTTTTCTTAATATCGATTAGTTGGATACGCTCGCCCAATCTCGCCAAAAGCTCATCTGCTTGCTGCCCATTACTCAATTCGGGTTTTTTGCCATCGACTTTTGACAAAGATAAAGCAATGTGCTTATCGTCGGCTTTTATGTCGACTTGTAGCGTCCAATACTCTTCCGGCACGAATGCTTCGATTTCCCGTTCACGGTCGACGATCATTTTTAACGATACCGATTGTACGCGTCCAGCCGAACGCGATTTGATTTTCTTTTGGAGCAATTTCGATAACTTAAAACCGCTGATGCGGTCGAAGATGCGACGTGTCTCTTGGGACGCTTTCATATCGATGTCAATCGTGCGTGGGTTGGCCATGGCTGAAAGAATCGAATCGCGCGTGATTTCGTGGAATTCGATGCGCTTGGTCGTATTCACATCAAGCCCGAGCACTTCCGCTAAATGCCAAGCAATCGCTTCGCCTTCGCGGTCTGGGTCGGTTGCCAAGATGACTTCGCCCGATTTCTTGACGGCTTTCTTTAACGTTTCGACGACTTGCGTTTTCGATTTACTAATGACATATCGTGGTTTAAACCCATTTTCAGTGTCGACGCCTAAGCCGTCTTTACCAGAAGTCGCCAAATCGCGAATATGGCCAATTGAGGCTTCGACTTCGAAGTCGCCTTCCAAATCTTTTAAATATTTACCGATCGTTTTGCGTTTCGTCGGTGATTCAACAATGACTAAACTTTTCATGGCTGCTCCTATCGATTATGTAATTATCACTGCGAAATACGGATTGTCAATCGATATAAACAGCGCCCTTATCCTTTATTTAATATTAAATAAAACTTTTTGGTAAATCTTTAGCCCCTTTTTCATCCTCGTGTTCGCGCACGACTTTACCCATTTCTTCAATGATGTCAGCGGCTGATTCGACTAGTATCGCTCCATCGCGGATGAGCCGATTGCCGCTATTCTCGATATTGGCCGGATGGGGCAGCATATAAACATCTTTTCCTAAATATAAGGCATAGCCAACCGTTATCAGCGTGCCCGATCGTTTTCGAGCCTCGGTCACGAATACCGATTCGGAAAGACCAGCGATAATGCGATTGCGCCACGGAAAATTGTCTTTATTTGGTACCGTATCACCCGGATACTCACTGATGATGAGTTGCCGTTTTTTCATTATCATGTATGTTTCCATTGTTTCAAGCGGATAAACGCGATTAATGCCACTACCGAGAACGGCAATCGTTTTCCCACCGCTAGCGATAGCGGCTTGGTGTGATAGATGATCAATTCCTTTGGCCAAACCGGAGACGATTAAGACATCTTCGGCCACGAGATCTTTGACAATGGCTTTGGTCATTTGTTGCCCATAAAGCGATGGTTGCCGGCTACCGATGACCGCTAAGACATGATTTTGATGATACAACAGACTTTTATCGCCATGATAGAAAAGGACGAACGGCGGTTTATATATGCGCTTGAGTCGCTGTGGATAATCATCGTCGATAATCGTAATCGCTTCTGACGTCATCTTGGCGATGGAAGCGTCAATTTCTTCAGGCGTTGCCGGTTCCTTAGCCTTAATCGCCTCGTAAATGCGATTCCAATCACCGGCGTATTTCATCGCTAGATGAACAATAATATCGCGACCTTTGATCAATCGTCATCACCCCGTTTCTTATTTAGTAGGGTGTGTTGAAATTATCTAGTCGTTTTTATTTAACGTACTTCTTGATTGGTCGGTATGAAAAACGATGCCAATCAGGTATGGGGCCATGTTGGTCTAATTCCGCTTGGTGGCGTTTAGTCCCATAACCTTTGTGCAAATCGAAGCGATATTCGGGATGGTGCCTATGATATTCCCGCATGATGCGATCACGGGTAACTTTGGCGATGATCGAAGCCGCGGCAATCGGTAACGCCAGGGCATCGCCTTTAATTAATGCCTGTTGAGGAATATCGATTTGTTCCAATTTGACAGCATCGATGAGCAAGAAATCAGGTTTCACCGATAGATTCACCAACGCTTGCATCATGGCCTGCTTCGTCGCTTTTAAAATGTTGGTACGGTCGATCGTTGGGGCATCGATAATGCCAATTCCTACCGCTAGGGCATCTTTCATAATGATGTTAAATAATTGCTCACGTTGGTCTTCGCTTATCGTTTTGGAATCGTTGATGTCAGGATGCGTGTATCCAGTCGGCAAAATTACTGCGCTGGCGACGACGGGCCCCGCCCATGGACCACGGCCAGCCTCATCAATACCGGCGATATGCTTAAAAGAAGCGAATTCGGCTTTATCTTGATATGTCAGTGGCATTAATAGGCGACCTCAAGCGTAATCCGTCCGATTTTGCCGCTTTTAAAGTCATCATAAAACCGAATCGCGGCTTTTTTGACATCGTCAATCAAACCAAAGCGCGTGGCGACTTGTTGCAGGAACATTTGATAGTCTGGGGCTGGATTGGCATCAAGATATTTTTCCAAATACTTCGGATAATTAGTGCGAATATATTTATATAGGTAAGAACTGATGTCTTCGAGCGGCAAAATATCGCGTCGAATCGAGCCGATCGCCGCCAAGTGTAGCGCCGTCAATTGCAAGTTGTAATTCATTGGCAAAACACCAGGTGTATCTAATAGCCACAGCTTATTGTTAGGTTTAATCCATTGCGGTGCCCGAGTTACACCCGGCCGGTCACTGACTTCGGCGGCGCTTTTGTGGGCTAACAAATTTATCAGCGTCGATTTGCCGACGTTAGGAATGCCAATGACCATCGCCCGAATCGGTTGCGGCTTCATGCCTTTGGCTATCTGTCGTTCAATTACGCCCCGGCTAATTTCTAAGGCACGACTGACGATAATTGGAGCTGACAGGCGACTTTGTAAATCAACGGTAACCAGTGGTAATTTTCGTTCTTTGAAATATATTTCCCAGCGACTGGTGACGCGCGGATCAGCCAAATCGGTTTTGCTCATGACAATGAGGTGGCTCTTTGCGCCCGAATAGTTGGCCAAAAACGGGTGACGGGAACTAATGGGTGCTCTTGCATCAATCAGCTCAATGATCATGTCGACGATTTTCAGATGTTTCTCAATCTCACGTGTGGCGACGGCCATGTGCCCCGGATACCAGTGGATCGGCTTGTTGTTACCATTCATGGTTTAGAAAAACTTCGGCCAATGATAATTCCTAATGGCGCAAGTTTGCAGACTAACGCCAGGTTCTGAGGTATCACCATTGGATTCGCATACTCCTTCGATTGAAAACAGCACACCGACGAGTTGTGTTTTATTAAAAACGCCCATCGCGCGCGAGTCGTAAGAATTGCCACGATTGTCGCCTAAAACGTAAAATTGATCGTCCGCGAGCGTAATCGAGTTATAGCACCCGATGCTTGAGGTTGATGAGCAGGTATCGAGCAAATACGGATCGCGGGCAATGAAAGATTGATTGATATGGGTGCTATTGATATACAATTCGCCATTCCCATCAAGCACGACCCGTTCGCCTGGTAAGCCAATCACGCGTTTAATGATAAATTTATCGACGCTGAGTGAAGGTTGCACGATGACGATGTCAAACCGTTCGATGCGATCAATCCGCCACGAATGGGTGTCCATCACGCCAAATTGCGAGTCTTCAAGCGTTGGTTCCATCGAACGGCCAACGATTTTAACCGGAGTGTAATAGACATTGTGGAAAATGACTAATCCTCCGGCAATGATGAAAAAGATGAACAGCGTTTGAAAAACGCCATTAATGACGCGTCGCCACTTAGGTACGACTTTGCCGTTCATTGATTCACCTCTTTCTAAATAAACATTATATGTTAAGTTACCAAATTATCGAAACAAGAAACGATTTAGTAAGAAAAAACGGCTCGATATGAGCCGTTTGTCACTATTTAATGATTTCTTTGATACGGGCGGCTTTGCCGGATAAACTACGCAAGTAGTTAATCTTGTTGCGGCGCACTTTACCACGTTTGATCACTTCGACGCGGGCAACGTTGGGAGCGTGGACGGGGAATGTCCGTTCGACGCCGACTCCGCCACTGACTTTGCGGACGGTGAACGAGGCGTTGATGCCTGAGCCGCGTCGGCCCATGACGACGCCTTCGAACGCTTGAAGTCGTTGCTTGTTGTTTTCGATGATGCGAACGAACACTTTGACGGTGTCGCCGGAACTGAAGTCCGGTAAATCGTTCCGCAGTTGCGTGGCAGTGATTTCATTGACCAGATTATTGTTCATGGTATCACTCTCCTTTGGATGATGATTCGTCGAATGTTCATAACGTAGTGACACGAAAGCGGAGCATTCCTAGCGCAAGCGCTTAGATATATTAGCAAATCAAGGCCAATTGTGCAACAGAAAGTCATATTGCTCGCATAAGCGCTAATTTTATTAAATTAAAGTCCGATATGTCTACATTCTTTGTAAAGTATATTTACTTGACAAGACACTCCGTGGTCGTTAAAATATTGACAGTCAAAGGAGATTATTATCATGGCAGTCAAATTACGTTTAGCCCGCGTTGGTCGTCACAAAGATCCGTTCTATCGCATCGTTGCCGCTGATTCGCGGTATGCCCGCGATGGTCGCTACATCGAACAAGTCGGGTTCTACGATCCGTCAAAAGTTGAGAAAAAAGCCGTCATTGACGAAGCTTTAGCGCTCAAGTGGTTGCTTCAAGGCGCGCAACCGAGCGACACGGTCCGTGCTTTGCTGAAGGAACAAGGTTTGATTAGCAAGTTTGCCGAAACCAAACTGGCGATCAAGAAATCCGGGAAATAACCATGGATTACGAAGCTATCATCCACGCCTTTGTCGATTCGTTCATCGTTCACAAGGATGCGCTGATGATTCGCGAGCTTCCGGGTAACTCCGAACGCGACTTAACGCTTCTGATCGTGGCCGAGAGTGAAGATACCTCGCGGTTAATCGGACGCAAAGGCGTCATTGCCGATGCCTTGCGCGAAATGCTATCTGTCGCCGGTAAATCCGAAGGAAGACGCATTCATCTCAAGTTCGAATCGTTTGAAGCGACAAACCAAGAGGAGTAAAAACTCCTCTTTTCATTTATAATGAAACCATGGAATTATTAACAGTCGGACAAATCGTCAACATATTCGGCACTGGCGGGGAGTTAAAAATCGTTTCCCATTCGGATTTTTCTTCAAGACGCTACAAAATCGGCAATCGCCTTTTACTAAAAGATGAAGCTACGGGACACGAACTAGAAACAACCGTCGTCAGCTATCGTCGTCATCGAGGTATTGATCTTGTCAAATTTGAAGGCATCGATACTAGTAACGCCGTCAAATTTTTTGGTTATTATGTGATGGCCCCAAAAGACGATATCAAGTTACCGAAAGACACCTATTTCCATTCCGATTTGGTCGGTTGTCGCATAATCGACGAAAAAGGACGTCTACAAGGCAACGTTGAATCGGTCGTCGATTACGGCGCGCATCCGATTTTGAAAGTCGTCAAAGACGAAGTTACCAAATATCAAATTCCGTTCGTGCCTTTCTTCATCATTAAAGTCGACATCATCGAAAAAACGATTACCGTCAACTTTATCGACGGCATGTTATGAAAATTACCATTTTGACATTATTCCCCGAGATGTTCTCGGGTTTTGTTTCACAATCGATTATTAAACGGGCGTTAGCAAAAGATGTTGTCGATATCCAAATCGTCAACATTAGGGATTACACCAAAGATAAGTACGGGCGTGTCGACACGCCGCCGATCGGTGGCGGCGCCGGTTTAATCATGAAGGCGCAGCCAATCGTTGATGCTCTTTTGGCTAACAATCTGACCAAGCCACACAAAATCATGTTATCGCCTCGAGGACAAACCTTTAATCAAAACCGCGCTAAGCAATTAGCCACTTTAAGCGATATCGTGCTGATATGCGGCCATTATGAAGGTATCGATGAACGCGTTAACAATTACGTCGATGAGCAAATTAGCATCGGCGAGTTTATTCTCACTGGTGGGGAAATCGGCGCGATGGCGATTGCTGATGCCATCATTCGCTTAATACCCGAGGCGATTGAAGCCACCTCACTCGACGTCGAAAGTTTCGATGATGGACTGCTTGAATACCCCCAATACACCGAACCTTATGACTTCGAAGGCTACAAAGTGCCGGATATTTTGTATAGCGGCAACCACGAAGCTATCGCCAAATGGCGCCACTTGTTGCGCCTCGTGATTACTAGGGAAGCCCGTCCTGATCTATTTGCACAATATAATTTGACAAAACTAGACAAAAAACTGATTAACCAGTACGATAGCGACGAGACACCCACTTGGTTGTCAGATGCGATTGCTAAAGGCATTAAATTCATGAAAGGGCATTAACATGCACATCATTGACATCATCAAATACTTCGTATTGGGACTCGTTCAAGGGATTGCCGAAATCCTGCCGATTTCAAGTAGTGGCCACTTGGCATTGTTGCAACAACTTTTCGCAGTTAACCCCGATAATGAAGCTGGATTCGCCATCTTTGTCCATTTCGCCTCACTCGTGGCATTAGTCATCTTTTTCCATAAGATTATATGGCAAATCATCAAAGGATTCGTCCTGTTCATCTTTAAAAAGGCAAATGAGCACAAACAAGACTTTTGGATGGGTATCTACATCATCGTGGCCTCGATTCCCGCGGCGCTCGTCGGTTTTTTGCTTGAAGATCGAATCGACGCTATTTTTAGCAATTTAATGGTCGTCGGTCTTGGCTTCCTGTTCACGGCCACGCTTTTATTTTTATGGCCCAAATTTGGCAAAAAAACCACGGGACAACTGACGATGAAACACGCGATTGTCACTGGTTTGTTTCAAGCAATCGGAATCATTCCTGGCGTATCGCGTTCGGGTATCACGATAACGGGCGCTAAAATTTCCGGATTAGAAGAAAAAAGCGCTAAGCAGTTCGCATTTCTTTTATTCGTACCGATCGCCCTGGGCAGTTTCGTAGTCAGTTTATTTGATATCAACACATTATCAGGCGTCCAAGGAGCGACGCTTGGCTATTATTTGATCGCGATGGCCGCATCTTTTATCTTTACGATGTTGGCCTTGCTGTTCATCTTCAAAAAATTCCAATTCAAACACGCCAAATATTTTGGCATCTACCTCGTTGCGATTGGACTATTTACCTTATTCGTCGCCTCGATGGGCGCATAAAACTAAAACGGGAAGCCGCCGGGCATTTTGCCTTTGTTTTGATTAATCATCCGCATCATTTCCCGCGTTTGCTCGTATTTTTTGATAACGCGGTTGATGTCAGCGCTTGATTTGCCGCTGCCTTTAGAAATACGAAGTTTCCGGGAATTACGTAAAATATCGGGATTGGCTCGTTCTTCGGGCGTCATCGAATTAATGATGGCTTCGAAGTTTTTCATTTCGCGTTCGGCGGTTTCTTGTTGTTCGGCGCTGATTTTGGGCATGCCAGGAATCATCTTGATGAGACCGCCGAGTGAGCCGAGCTTTTGCACTTGTTTCATCTGTTTGAGCATATCGTTTAAGTCAAAACGGCCGCTCATCATTTTATCAATCGATTTTTTGGCTTCCTTTTCATCGATTTGCTCTTGGGCTTTTTCAATTAATGACACGACATCGCCCATGCCCAAGATGCGGTCAGCCATTCGTTGGGGATAAAAAGTTTCAAGATCATCAATCTTTTCGCCCACACCGATGAATTTGATGGGTAAACCGGTGAGATGACGAATCGACAACGCGGCGCCGCCACGCGCATCGCCGTCAAGTTTGGTCATGATCAGGCCAGTCAAATTCAATTGTTCATGAAAGCTTTTGGCGACGTTGTAGGCATCTTGGCCGCTCATCGCATCGACAATCAATAGCGTCTCTGCTAATGGAACCGTTTTAGCGATATCTTGGAGTTCCTTCATTAGCAATGCGTCGATATTTAAACGCCCAGCGGTATCTAACAACACGACATCATAGTGCTGATCTAGGGCTTGCTTTTGAGCTTTCTTTACGATATCAATCACATTTTTTGTGACGCGATCGCTGATGAAGGCGACATCAACCTGTTTGGCTAAAGTTTCCAATTGGTCAATCGCCGCGGGACGATAAATGTCAGCGCCTACCAGCAAAACGCGTTTTTGTTGTTTTTCTTTGAAAAGTTTTGCCAGTTTGGCAATCGTCGTCGTTTTGCCGGTGCCTTGTAAGCCGGCGACCATTATATAGGATGGCCCCGTACTGGCCAGTTTGATGGCGGCCTGATCGGCGCCTAAAAGTTCGACCAGCTGCTCGCGGACGATTTTAACGACCGTTTGACCCGGATTAAGTGACCCAAAAACTTGTTGACCAATCGCTTGTTGTTTGATGTTGTTTAAAAATTCACGAACGACTTTTAAATTGACGTCGGCTTCTAATAGCGCCGCACGCACTTCTTGGAGCATCGCGTCCATGTTAGCTTCGCTAAGCCGCGATTGTCCGCGTAATTTTTTAAATATTAGTTGTAGTTTTTCGGATAACGATTCAAATGCCATGTTTTAATTTGTCCCTAATCTGATTAATGATTTTGTTTCGATCGCTGGAGTCATGCTCGAGTTGGTCCAATAATAATTCAATATCTTCATCGAGTCTGAGTAATTGCAGTTTTTCCTCGAACTCCGAAAGCTTTTCAAGACTTTGTTTGATAACTTCGCTGACGGCGCTGCGCGTGATATGTTCCTCTTCGGCGATTTCTTGCATCGTTAAATCATAAAAATAATAGCGTTCCATGACTTTTTGTTGATGGCTCGTCAATAAAATGCCGTATTTTTGCAGTAAGCGTCCGATTGTTTCAAATTTCGAAATCGCGCTCATAACACGTACCCAAACAAATATGAAATCGTCAATAATACGATAAATGTCATCGCGAAATTACGATGAAACATCATGTTTTTATAAAATGGTCCTAACCGTCGGTCGTGACGCCAAATCGAAAAGATAAACGCCATCACTAGCGCGACGGCGATATCGATGGCGAAATAGGGGACACCAGCCAACCGTAGCAGAAATGTGATGACCAAATCGACCGCAATGAATATTAATAACGTCGTTAGAAAACCCATCAATCTTCTCCCAAACATAAACCATACAAATATGATTCTAAATCGAATTCGTCGAGATCATCAAGCGTTTCGCCTAGTCCAATAAAACGAACCGGGACGCCGATTTGGTCGCGGATTGCCAAAATAATGCCACCTTTTGAAGTTCCATCCATTTTCGTGATGATGACGCCACTAAGTCCGGTCGCCTCAGCAAAAGCCGCAGCTTGGAACACGCCGTTTTGGCCGGTCGTCGCATCGATAATAAGCAAGACTTCATCTGGCGCGCCTTCACAAAAACGAGCAATCGTGCGGCGTACCTTTGATAGTTCTGCCATCAAATTGGCTTTCGTTTGTAAGCGGCCGGCCGTATCGACGAGAACTAAATCGTAGGTGCCAGTCGTGGCAACTTCCATCCCTTTATAGGTGACAGCAGCCGGATCTTCGCCCTGACGTCCCGTCACAATGTCGGCGCCAAGCCGTTTGGCCCAAATGCCAAGTTGTTCTTGGGCTCCAGCTCGAAACGTATCACCGGATACCAACAATACTTTTTTTTGCTGTTTTTGATAGCGATGCGTCAATTTGGCAATCGTCGTCGTTTTACCAACGCCATTGACCCCAACGATAAGCACAATCGTGGGTCGGCCATCTTTGAATGTTATTTCGGTATGGACGTCTTGACCGCTTTGAGCATATCCAATGAACATTTTATCGACCAACATCTCATTGATGGCTGCTGGTGAAGTTATGCCTTGGCGCGTGCTCTCAGATTTAGTGGCTACAATGATGTCATCGACTAATTTGACACCAACGTCAGCTTCAATCAAAATATCTTCTAGTTCTTGAAAATATGCGTCGTTTATACGTTCATAGCGCTTGCTCAACGCTTTGAGACGATCGGAAAACGACGCGCGACTTTTCGCTAAGCCAACGACATATTTGTCCTTGACGGCTCTGCTTTTCCCGCTTATTTTCTGTTTAAGAAACGCGAATAAGCCCATGATCAAATCGCTTTCTTACGCAGTGCGTCTTTAGCCGCAGCTTGTTCGGCGATTTTTTTGCTTGGTCCGCTACCACGTCCAAGTTCCATGCTATCGTGTGTGACAGCGACTGTGAAACGCCGGTCGTGGGCGGGTCCCGCTTCCTCAATCACGATGTATTTGACGGCCTCGCGGTGATCAGCTTGAATAATTTCTTGAAGTTGCGTTTTGTAATCAGTCAACTCGTCGACGTTGATGCCTTCAATGTCGGGGGCAAACAGTGTCTTGATGACACGTTTGGCGATAAAGAAACCTTGATCGATATAGATAGCGCCCATCAATGCTTCAAACACGTCTTCCATGATTTTTTTGGACGCG
>DAOSDC010000015.1:0-32801 GCA_035361955.1 Bacilli bacterium | reverse complement strand
AGTTGCCGTATTGACTGCTAGTGGCGCCTCACTATTTGTGACGACAACAGTCTTTAACCTAATCGGACTCCAGTTCTCGTCAGCGACGATTATCGGGATGTTGGTCGTCGCCTTGTTGACGCTACTGGGTGGCATCTTATTCAGCCACAAATTCCGTAATGAACTCTACCGTGGCCGCACAATGAAAAAAGCCTTCATTGAATCAAGTCGCAAAATCACGTGGCCATTACTTGATTTATCGATCGTCACGCTGTTATTTGGCTTACTTACCTATATTTTAGGTGGAAACTTAGTCCGGAATTTCTCAGTGTTCATAATGCTTGGTGCCGTCGCCAACTTAATCATTGTCCTATTAGGTTTAAAGGCGATGTTTTGGCTACTTGCCAATGAACCGGCTTTAGCCGAAAAACTTCACTTATTTGCCGTTGATGGCAAAAAAGTGCCTAATACTTTGAATGAAGAAAAGCAAACATACTTCGGTCGGTTTGCTAGCCTAGATTATGGCAAACAATCGGTCAAAGTCGGCATCTCCGGCGCGCTGGTCGCTTTCCTGGGTGCTGCTTTAACGCTGTTTTTGGCCTTGACGAGCCAACCTTTAATCGCCGCTCCAAGCAATGCCATCAACACACGAATCTATTTTGAAGTCACCGAACGTAGCGACATCGAAAGTGGCGCTTGGCTTGAAGAAAACGTGTTGGAGTATTTAACAATCGAAGGCGACACGATTAATTATGTTGACGTCACCGTTCACGAATTGACACGCATTGAAGAAGAAATTGAAGTCGACTATCGTTTCTTTGTCGTATCATCTTCGTCTAGTTATGCCATTGATGCTAACGCTTCATTCGACGATGGTATCAATACATACACCGGCACGCTAGAAGAAGTGCTTACCCAAGTCGTCTATGGCATCGATGCCGACGAAGAAGTTTCTGGTGCATCCATCCATAGTGTGCAACCCGTTAGTGCCCAACCTTCAATCGGACAAATATCACTTGGCGTCTTGGCTGGTATCGGCGCGATGATGCTTTACATGTTCGCCCGTCACTTTGCCGCCAGAACGTTGTCGCTTTTAGGTGTAACCTCACTAGCGACGTTTATCACGCTGACTTTCTTCCTCTTGACACGCATGCCCTCGCTTAATATCGCCGGCTTAGCGATGTATCCCGTCGCTTTGTTAGCCGTGTATCTGGCCGTGGTCATTTTCTCCAAAGAGAAAGAACTCATCGAAGAAGCAAGCAAAGATGAAGATAAACTCATCGTACGCGCCGACGCTTCCAAAAAAGCAGTATCGCAATCAGCTTCGATCTTATATGTGACTGTTGGCTTATTCGCTTACGTCGCCTTGAACTTCTTTGGATTTGGACCTGCACCGATGAGCCCGTTATTCGCGGGGCTGACCATTGGCGTTGGTATCGCCTTAGTATTAGTGTTTGGACTACTCGGACCTTGGAGTTTATGCCTTGCAAAAACGTTTGCCAAATGGGATTTGGCGAGTAAACTCCCGAAACCGACCAAGAAAACGAGAAAACGGAAACCCGTCGCTGAAGTTAAGAGTGCGGAACCGCAAGAAGCAACATTCATTGGAATCAACGATTAGACAGCTTATGCTGTCTTTTCTTTATTAGGAGACTAGATGGACTTTTTATCGGCCTTACTCAATCATTTTAATCTTGATGAAGACGGCTATCGCCATTTGACGCACAAGCTGTCTTTAACTGATTTACCAAAACTCGAGTCATTCGCAGACTTAGGTGCAATCGCGCATCGAATCAACCGTGCCATGTCAAATCGTGAGAAGATCATCGTGTATGGCGATTATGACGCCGATGGTGTTTTAGCGACCTCGATTCTTGTCGATGCATTTAAGAAGCTTGATTATGAGGTGGGCTATTATGTGCCCAATCGCTATCAAGATGGTTATGGGCTCAGTGTTGATAAAGTAATTGAAATATCGAAAAAAGGTTATCGTCTGATTATCACGGTCGATAACGGCATTAATGCCATTGAAGCCATCAACAAAGCGTATGAGCTTGGCATCGAAGTCATTATCACCGATCACCATGAAATATTGACGGATATTCCTCAAAATGAAGGCGTACTCCATCCCTTTATTCAAGAAAATCCATTTCCGATGTGCGGGGCGATGATGGCGTTTATGTTATCGCGTGCCTTATTAAATAAGGTAGACGAATATCATTTATCACTCGCATCGATTGCCACGATCGCCGATATGATGCCTTTGCGGGAAGTCAACCGCGACATCGTCAGACTCGGACTGACATCGATTAACAATAATAAATATCCACAGTTATTCTTATTGGCCGATTCCGATATCGTTGATGAAGCAACCATCGGCATGAAAATTGCCCCAGCGATTAACGCGATTGGCCGTTTGGTGGAAAACCACACGATTAACCGTCTCGTCAAATACTTCACGGCCACGGATAGTGATGAAATCAATCTATTAGCAAACTGGATTATCGAAACCAATGCTTCGCGTAAGCAACTGATGAACACGGCGATCGACGCCTTGCCTCAAATAGAAGAAGGCGCCAAAGCCATTGTCTATTTATCGAATGAAAAAGAAGGCTTGTTGGGACTTTTGGCCAATCGATTAATGAACAGCTATGATGTGCCCACACTTGTGCTAACGCCTAACTCTGCGAACGTCACCGAATTAGTTGGCAGTGCCCGGACACCATTAGGTTATGACCTAATCGGAGCATTTAATGAACTATCACATCTAATCATCAGGGGCGGAGGTCATGCTAATGCCGGTGGTTTGACAGTTAGCATCGATCAATACGAGTCGTTTAAACAAGCCTTTATCCAGTATTTCACCAACCATGCCAAGGAAACGATCACGACTCCGATTATTACCATGGGTATCCAAGATTTAAACTGGGACAACTATGCCATTTTGCAGTCGTTTGCACCGTTTGGACAAGATTTTAAGGCCCCGAAGTTTATGATACAGCATCTTAAAACGAGCGAATTACGCTTCATCAAAGGTGACCGTTATCTAGCCACCAACCTTTCGCTTGATAGTAAATTGTTAAGTTTCCAAATATCGAAAGAACTCGTAGCAAATCATCAATTTATCGATATAAGCGGTTACATTAAAGCACAAAGCTATCGCGGAAAGAAAGAACTCGTCTTTATGGCGACCGGATTTGAGCCTGTACGCTAGTGTTTTCTTATTTACATCAACCATCCATTTAAGTATGATTATCTTGTAATAGATAAGGAGGAAAGAAATAAATAATGAAAAAGAAACTAATTCTATTACCTTTGTTAATGCTTGCGTTAGGCGCATGCGGCAGCAGCGTTACTCCAAGTAGCAGCTCCAGCGCTCCAGCATCAAGCCAAACTCCGTCATCTGAAGCCCCAGTCGTAGACGAAAACGTCTATCGCTTAACCGGGAACTTCTATGATCCGGGTTGGGAACCGAACAGCGAATTCGTCATGACTCGCGTTGGTACCGAAAACAAGTTTGTCTACGAAGAACTCGATCTGTTTGTCGATGAAGAATGGGCAATCACGATCAATGGCGACTGGGCAGGCCAAATTGGCTTCACCGGCACCACGAACCTCGAAGTCATCGATACTGGTGAAACGATGGGTCTTGGCGGCGGCCCCGGCACCGTGAAGAACTTCAAAGTAGTAACCGATGGCAACTATGACATCGAACTCAACACCGGCGTCTCCCCGCGTACCGTTACGATTACCCGTAATGGTGACCCAGTTGACGTCCCAGTAGTCGAAGTTGACACTGAAGAATGGCACCTTGTCGGAACGATGACCGATCCGCAATGGACCATGACCGATAAGAGCTACCCATTACTTTGGGATGCTGGTTTGGAACTCTACAGTGGCACCTTCGCCCTTGATGCCGATGCGATGTTCAAGATTGGCACCGAAACCGACACTAGTTGGACCTATGCTCGTGGCGCTTCCCATGTTGATGTTGATGATCCAGCTCCCGCTTGGTTAGATTTGACCGATAGTGGCGGTGGTATCAAACTTACCGAAGCCGGCAACTATAAAATTGACTTCCTATGGATCGCCTCCGTTGGCGCGACCGTCAATGGCGTGATCACCATCACCAAATTAGCCGATTCGCCAATCGATATCCCAGCCGTTAGCGTCTTAGCCGCGAATGCCGTCGATGATGTCGTTACCGTAACCGATGCTTATGTCGTTTCCAACCTCGGCAGTGCGTCAATCATGGTCTTGGCGACTCCTGAAGGCACGGTTTCTGTCAACTACTATAGCTCAGAAGCTACCTTAAAAGCCGACATCGCCCTCGTGGCCAATGAAACCTACATTAACGTTACGGGATCCGTGGCGATTACCACCGGTGGCGACACCGCTCGTGCGAAACACATTCTCCCGACCGCGTTCAGCGTTGGCGCTGGCGCTTGGGAACCAGGTGAAATGCTTTCAGCCGCGACCATCGATATGGACACTGGCTTCAAAGCCTTTGCCGAATCAGTCGGAACCGATACTTTCTCCAAAGTTTATACGTTTACCAACGTCATCTTCATGTCAGTCGGCTCGGCCGCCCCAACGACGACCAGCTACGATTACATGAACTACAATGCCCGTGTCGATGGCAAGAATGATCTTGGCGCGACCAACTACTACCGCTTAGGTATTTACCACTTCGCGCTTGATGCCGAAGCCGTCAACACCGTCGATACCTACACGGTTACCGCTTACCTAATCGGTGCCAACCGCGACGTACCATTCGTTGAAGGTGGCAACCCGATTATGCGTCTGTCCGGCTATGTCGTCGTGACTCCGCAAACGCCAGCTGTCTAATAACTAGCTGACAACCAAACTAAGGCGGTTCTTCGGAACCGTCTTTTTTATATGTTTTTGAATAAATTAAGTGAAATTACCGCCTATTTTAGCCTTTTTGTAATATAATATTCAAAGTAACTACATATGCCTGAAAACACTAACAAAACCACGACTTTACACACCTTTGACGAAGTCAGAGAAGTGTTTTTTGCCTATATTAGTGATAAAGATGACCGGGCGATTATCGATAAGGCGTATGCGTTCGCCGAAAAGAAGCATGAGGGCATTGTTCGTAAGTCAGGCGAACCTTATATTCATCATCTAATTGAAGTTGCCTATATATTAGCCAAACTGCAAGCGGGTCCCATTACGATTGCCGCGGGTCTACTCCACGACGTGGTTGAAGATACTGATGTGACGGTCGAAGACATCAAAGCGATGTTTGGCGAAGATGTCGCCACAATCGTCGAATCACTGACCAAAATCCAACAGTTAAAACTATCGCACCGTGAAAACGCCGATAAGCACGCCGAAGACCACCGCAAGATTTTCATCGGCATGGCCCGCGACATCCGCGTCATCATTATCAAATTAGCGGACCGTCTCCATAACATGCGCACGCTTGATTCACTTCCCCGGCACCGCCAAATTGCTTTATCAAAAGAAACATTAGAAATATTCGCTCCAATCGCGCACCGTTTGGGTATGTTCCAAATCAAAAGCGAACTCGAAGATATTTGTTTAAAATACACCGATCCCGATAAATACAATCAGGTGACGATGCTACTTGAAGCTAAAAACAAATACCGGCAGAAATCACTTGATGACATTAAAAAAAGGATTGCCGACATCATCTTTGGCGATAACATCCCGTTTGAAATCCAAAGCCGCGTCAAAAGCATTTATTCGATTTACAAAAAAGTATTTCAGCAAGGTAAAAACTTTGATGAAATTTACGACATTTTAGCGATTCGCATCATCACCGACACGGTATTGCACTGCTATGAAATATTAGGATTGGTGCATGCAACCTATAAACCGATTCCGGGTCGGTTTAAAGACTACATCGCGATGCCCAAGCCCAACCTCTATCAATCACTCCATACGACGATTGTCTCCGGCAATGGGCAAATCTATGAAATCCAGATTCGGACCCGGGAGATGGATGAGATCGCCGAAACCGGCGTCGCCGCGCACTGGCGCTATAAAGAGGGACGCGGTTATAACCCAAAGACCGAACAAAAAGAAATCGAAGAAAAGCTATTCTGGTTCCGCGATTTCATTAATATTACCGATGATACCGAAGACGCTAAAGAAGTGATGGAAAACTTATCAAAGGATATCTTTGATACGTTTGTCTATATTTTCACACCAATGGGCAAAGTCATTGATCTACCAACCGGTTCCACGCCACTAGATTTCGCCTATCGGATTCATACCGGAGTGGGCGATACCGCCGTTGGGGCGATTGTTAACGGCACGCTCGTGCCACTGAATACGATTCTGAAAACCGGCGATGTCGTCGAAATTAAGACGAATCCAAATTCCCCGGGTCCAAACGAAGGCTGGCTCAAGATTGTCAGAACTTCCGCGGCCAAGGGTCATATTCGTAAGTTCTTGCTTCGTAAGAATAATGAATTGCTGCGCGAAGATAAAATCGCCAAAGGCAAAGCCGGCGCCATTGACGCGTTTAAAGACCGCGGTTTATCCGAAAAAGAGATGATGGAACTGCTTGATCAACCGAAAGTGCTCGAATATTTCCACTTTGACACATTGGATGACTTATTCGTCGGCATTTGTAACCGCAACCCGCAACCATCAGCGATCATTGACTTTTTAAAGATCCGCAAGAAATTTGTCTTGAACCTGTCAAAGAAAACGACCGATGCTTCCAATGTCCCGGTCATCGTTCCTAACGCTGGCAAAGTGGCGATTACGCTTGGTAACTGCTGCACCCCGATTCCAGGCGATGACATCGTTGGTTTCATTACCAAGGGCAAGGGCATTACCGTCCACCGTCTTAACTGCCCGAACATTCGCAGTGAAACACCACGGTTGACCGAAGTATATTGGAACGATAATTTAGAGCTCGATAACTATCCGGTTGACTTAACCTTAAAATGCGGCGATCGTCCCAATTTGTTGGTCGATGTGATGAACATCTTGGCCGCCAACAAGATACCCGTTACCGCGATTAATGCGAAACTGCATGCCCAAACAGCCCAAACGACAATATCGGCAACGATTCTTGTCAGCGACGCCAAACGTCTTAACGATATTGTCAACATCTTGCTAAACATAACTAGTATTTATGAAGTCCACCGCCAGATACATTAATGATAGGAGCGCACTATGAACTACCAAGCACCCAAAGGAACCCATGACATTATCGGGACCACGAGTCAGTTATTTGAAGAAGTCGAAGGACTTTTCAAGCAACTGGCAACATTATATGGATACGCGCCCGTGCGCACGCCCATATTTGAACATACCGAATTATTTACCCGTAGTGTCGGCGATAGCTCCGACATCGTCAGAAAAGAGATGTATACATTCCTCGATAAAGGCAATCGTTCGATTACGCTACGACCAGAGATGACCGCGGGAGCGATGCGAGCCATCGTCAATGCCAAACTTGATAAAACAGCAGATCTACCCATCAAGCTATATTACGCAGGTCCGGCGTTTCGCTATGAACGGCCCCAACTCGGAAGATTTAGGCAGTTCCATCAATTCGGCGTGGAAACCGTTGGCGTCACTTCTCCAATCAATGATGTTGAAGCGATCATGCTAGGGGCATATGCCCTCCAAGCGCTTGGATTCGAACACTTAGTGGTTAAAATCAATAGTTTGGGTGACACTAAAAGTAGAGATGCCTACCGCGACGCCTTAAAAGCTTTCTTTGAACCAAAGATTGAAGGTATGTGTGCTGACTGTAAAGATCGGCTCAATATTAATCCGCTGCGTATACTTGATTGTAAGGTACCCGCTGATCAAGCACTCGCTAAAGGCGCTCCAAAGATGAGCGAATACTTATCAAGTGATGCCAAACAATATTTTGATAAAGTTAAAGCCATGCTCGATCAATACACTATTCCCTATGTGATTGATGATGGTCTAGTACGCGGTCTTGACTATTATAGCCACGTCGTATTTGAATACCACCTCAGTGATGAAGTCGGTTCTGGCTATGGCGCACTAGGCGCCGGCGGCCACTATGATAACTTACTCCAAGAACTAGGGGGGGCGGCTTTACCTGGCGTTGGCTTTGCGTTTGGCCTTGAACGAATCGTCGCCATCATCGAAGAATTGAAGATGGCCCCCGATTTATCGAAAATGATTGATGCGTATGTAATGCCATTAGGGCAAGAACAAGTCGACTACGCTTATGCCGTGGCCACGTTATTACGAAGCGCCGGATTAAGAACCGATTTATCGTATGATGCTAAAAGCGTTAAATCACAAATCAAGAAAGCGACGCGTCTTGGTGCTAAATACGGATTATTCGTTGGCGAAGCGGAATTCAAAACAGAATCAGTCAAAGTTAAAAATCTTGAGACCGAGACGCAAGAAGATGTCCCGCTGAAGCAGTTAATCTCCTATTTCCAAGCCAAGTATCAACATCACCACCATCATGACCATGACTGTGATTGCGACGGTGATTGTGAAGGTGAAGGACATGAGTGTCATTGTAAGGAGCATGAATAAGTATGAAACGAACCCATTATAATGGCTTATTGACCATTAACGATGTTGGCCAATCCGTCAGTTTGTTTGGTTGGGTTGCCAAAAAACGCAATCTTGGCTCCTTGCTATTCATCGACTTAAGAGACCGCACCGGCATCGTACAGTTACTCGTCAAAGATCCCTCGAGCGTTCCCGACATCCGTAATGAATATGTGATTCATGTAACTGGTATCGTCTCTAAAAAAGACGTCCCTAACCCCAATCTTAAAACCGGATCAATTGAAATCATCGTTTCTGATCTTAAAGTCATCAGCAGTGCCCAGACCACACCGATGATCATCGATAATCAAACCGATGCTTTGGAAGAAACAAGGTTAAAGTATCGCTATTTGGATATCCGCCGTCCCATCATGCAAGAAAAACTCATTGCTCGGTCCAAGATTGTCAAGCTATTCCACGAGTATTTAGATGACCAAGGGTTTATCGAAGTGGAAACCCCGATATTGACGTTATCAACTCCCGGAGGTGCCCGTGACTATTTGGTGCCTTCTCGCTTACAGCATGGAAGTTTTTATGCGTTACCACAATCTCCGCAAATATATAAACAACTACTGATGATCGGGGGCATGGAACGGTATTACCAAGTCGCCCGATGTTTCCGCGATGAAGATTTGCGCGCCGACCGGCAACCCGACTTCACCCAAATCGATATCGAAGCCAGTTTCATCGAACAAGACGAGTTCTTGTCACTAATGGAGCCGGTACTGGTTAAAATATGGTCACAAATAGTTAAAGAAGAGATTCAATTGCCATTAGCTAAATACACATATGAACATGTTGTAACTAACTATGGATCGGATCGTCCTGATTTAAGGTTTGATTTGCCACTGGTGGATGTTAAACCATTATTGAGCAAATCATCTTTTGAAGGATTCATGGATGCCAAATACATTAAAGGCATCATCTTAAAAAATCATGGTGCTTCATTATCGAGAAAACTCATTGATGAACTTAATCTTGAACTTAGAAAGTTTGGATTAAAACCGGCAATCGTGCTGAAAGTGAGTGAAGGTGTATTATCAGGATCATTCACCAAGTATCTTGATGAGCAGTTGATGAAAGATATCATAAGTGAATACAAGTTAACTGAAAACGATGCCTTAGTCCTCACTAGTGGCGATGAATTCAAAACATTCCATTTCGGGATGGGCGCTCTTCGCAATTTATTAGCGAAGCAGTTTAAGTTGATTGATGAAGGCAAAACATCGATGTTTTGGGTGACTGAGTTCCCGCTATTCGAAAAGTCAGATAATGGCGGCCTATCAAGCTCGCACCACCCGTTTACGAGGCCTCTCGCGGAGGATATCCCCCTTCTTGATAGCGAACCATTAAAAGTGCGTTCAGCGGCTTATGACATCGTCATTAACGGCTATGAAGCTGGCGGTGGTTCAATGCGTATTTACGATAAATCGTTACAACAAAAAATCTTTGAATTATTAGGGATGTCCGAAGAAGATATTAAGCGCAAGTTCGGCTGGTTTATTGAAGCATTTAACTATGGGACACCCCCTCATGGAGGCATCGCCTTTGGGCTTGACCGTCTCACGATGATCGTTACCAAGACCGATAACATCCGCGACGTGATTGCCTTCCCGAAAAACTTAAGCGCGATTGGGCCACTTGAAAAGACGCCGGCACCGGTCGATGAATCGCAATTAGATGAACTAGGCATCGTTATTAAGAAGGAGAACAAATAATGGATATTCAACAATTAAGCATTGCCGCATTACGTTCCATCGTCATCGATGGCACGAACAAAGCCAAAAGCGGCCATCCAGGCATGCCACTTGGTAGTGCGCCAGCTCTATATACTCTTTTTAGCAAACACCTAAATAGCGATCCACGCCATCCTGATTGGATCAATCGCGACCGCTTTGTATTATCCGCGGGTCACGCTAGCATGCTAATTTATACAATGCTACACATGGCGGGTTATGACGTCAGCATGGAAGACCTAAAACTATTCCGCCAGTTCAACAGCAAAACTCCAGGACATCCGGAAGTGGGACATACTCCCGGTATCGATGCCACAACAGGACCCTTAGGTCAAGGTATTGCTCAAGCCGTGGGTATGGCACTAGCGGAACGCACGCTTAACGCCCTGTTCCCTAAACTTAATCTGATCGATCACTATACGTATGTACTACACGGTGATGGATGTCTTCAAGAAGGAATCTCTCAAGAAGCGATCTCATTCGCTGGTCATCAAAAACTCAATAAATTAATCATGATTTACGATAGTAACGATACGACGCTTGATGGACCATTATCGATGTCGTTTTCCGAAGATGTCGCCCTACGCTTTATCGCTTCAGGTTGGTCGGTGCTCCATGTCAATGATGGTAATGACCTCAAAGACATCAACCGGGCAATTAAGAAAGCAAAACGCTCAATTGATAAACCAACATTAATCATCATGAAAACGGTGATTGGTTATGGTTCTAAAAACGCTGGAACAAGCAAAGTCCACGGTGCGCCCCTAGGAGAAGAAGACGGCGCGTTAGCCAAAGCCAAATTCGGGTATGATTATCCTCAATTCGTGATTCCTAATGAAGTGTATCAAAACTTAAAGGATACATTTGCGAGACGAGGAAAATCAGCATATAACCGTTATAAACGGCAGTACCGAGCGATGAAAGAGTCTTATCCCGATGAAGTGGCTAAATACGATGTCGCCTTATCAGGTCAATTAGATGACATCCTTGACTCAGTCAATGTAACATTCCCCGAAGGTTATAAAGACGCGACGCGCAACACCTCGTTACAGATTCTTGAAAAACTTCACGATGCGATTCCTAACCTAATTGGGGGAAGCGCTGATGTTGCTAAAAGTGTTATGACCGGTGTTAAGGGCGCGGTAGATTGTATGCCAATGACGCCACATGGAAGAAACATCAACTTTGGCATTCGTGAATTTGCTATGGCAAGTATTCAAAATGGGATGCTACTTCATGGTGGTCTAAAAACATATGTCGGATCATTCCTCATATTCTCCGACTACATGAAAGCGGCCGTTCGTTTAAGTGCCCTTTCGCATATTCAAAGCATTTATCTATTCAGTCACGATTCAGTTGCTTTAGGCGAAGATGGTCCCACGCATCAGCCCATCGATCAGTTAGCGATGCTACGAAGCATTCCCAATATGAATGTGATTAGACCAGCGGATGCCAATGAAACCTGGGGTGCGTTTAAAGTGGCGCTAACTTCAACGAGAACACCAACTGGAATTATCCTTTCAAGACAAAACTTACCACTACTAGAAAACACTAATGCCGACAAGGTTAGAAAAGGCGCCTATATCGTCAGTGACAGCACTACGAAAGAACCAGATCTGATTCTACTGGCCACCGGAAGCGAAGTATCACTAGCGATTTCAACCAAATCAAAACTTATTGAGCAAGGCTATGATGTCCGTGTTGTATCAATGCCTAGTTGGCTGATGTTTGAAGAGCAAACCAGCGCATACCAAAAGAAGATACTAGGTAAGGATCGTAACAAGGTGTTATCGATTGAAGCCTTAACAACAATGGGCTGGAGCAAATACGCGGCCCATAATATTGGTATCGACACATTTGGCATCAGTGGACCAGGTGGTGAAACCATGAAACATTTTGGCTTTACGACCGATTCGGTAGTTGAAAAGGCACTATCAATACTGAAAGTTCAATAACCATCTAATTAGTATTAGATGGCGATAATAGTGTAAAATATCATCTAGACAAGAAAGGAACTCCCTTATGGCGCAATACGTATACATCGATAACTATTCCAATCTTGGCAGAATGGGTATATCTAACCATGTGTTTTATCAGATTGCTGAAACTGCGACAAATAAAGTTAAAGGCGCCAGTGTCAGTCATCAAAGCAAATCATTAATATTTTTATTACAAAAACCGATTCAAGTCGAAATTAGCAAGGGACTAGTTAATGTGAAGGTATCTGTGAATATATCTAAGACTGCTAATATCAATCAAATATGCCTTGCTATACAAGAAGAAGTGGCAACTGCTCTATCTACGATGACAGAACTAGTGCCATTCAAGATTGATATTAAGGTTGCAAATATCATTTAATCGTATAGAAAGCAAAAACTACGAGCAAGTGACGATTTCACTTGCTTTTTTATTGCGTAAGTATGACAATGATATTGTTCAATAAGTGAACAACATGAAACAAGATTACTTTTTCAAACCCACGCTGTTATTAAAGAAGTATTTACTTCTTGATTTAATTGAAAAAAATATTTCTATTACGCAAAGAGAGATTGCAAGAGAATTAGATATATCAGTTGCCTTGGTTAATAAACTACTAACAAATTTTGAAGAAGAAGAATTATTAACTAAGGACATAATAAACTCAAAAAAAGTGGTTTATAGGATAACATCTGAGGGTATTAATCAAAAGAAAGTTTTAAACATTGGATATCTAAAGCATGTTCAACTTCTTTACCAAGCAGGGAAAGAGTACATTGAACGTTTTATCGATACTTTAGTTAAGAATAGTTATAAACGTCTCTATATTTATGGAGCAGGTGAGGTGTCGGTTATACTTTTGTCGGTATTACAAAAAAGATATGACGAGATAATAGTGGTAGGCATAATCGATGATGATTCAAAATCGATAAAATTTTTTGGGCACAAAGTCATTAGTAGAAATCAAGTAGAGGAACAGGATTATGATGGCATTTTGATAGCCAGTTACACCCATCACGATAGAATGCGTGAAAAATTACTTCAGGATGGCATTCCAATTAGCAAAATCGTCGAATTTTTCTAAAAAAGAGGTGGAATAATGAAAATTGCAGTTATCGGAACGGGTTACGTCGGTCTATCAGTCGCAGTGTTGCTGAGCCAAAAACATGAAGTTGTGGCTCTTGATATCATTACGGACAAGGTCAACAAGATTAATCGAAAAGAATCGCCAATTAATGATAAAGAGATTCAAGAATATCTAAGCAACGGAAACCTTAATCTAACTGCCACGTTGGATAAGTCATATGCTTATAAAGATGCAAATTTTGTTATTGTGGCCACTCCAACGAATTACGATTCCATGATGAATTATTTTGATACAACTAGCGTTGATCAAGTGATTCTTGATGCTTCTAAATTGGCGCCTAGAGCGACCATTATTATTAAATCTACTATTCCGGTTGGTTATACTTTCGAGAAGCAAAAGCAATTCGAAAAAACAAAAATTATTTTCTCTCCAGAATTTTTAAGAGAAGGAAAAGCGCTATATGATAACCTTTACCCTTCTAGGATTGTCGTTGGTGCACACAGCCAAGATGCTAAAATATTCGCCGGATTATTGAAGGAAGCATCCTTGAAAGAGAATGTCCCTGTTCTCTTTACGGGATCAACTGAGGCAGAAGCGATAAAGTTATTTTCTAATACATACTTGGCCTTGCGAGTCGCTTTTTTTAATGAACTCGACACTTACGCCGAGATACGCGGATTAAATACTAAAGAAATCATTGAAGGTGTCGGGTTAGATCCAAGAATTGGAAATCATTACAATAACCCATCGTTTGGGTATGGTGGATATTGCCTTCCTAAAGATACCAAACAGTTGCTGGCGAACTATAAGGACATCCCTCAAAATCTCATTTCCGCCATCGTTGAAGCTAATCGCACAAGAAAAGATCACATTGCCGATATGATTATTATGAAAAAGCCCAAAATCGTTGGAGTTTATCGACTGGTGATGAAGAACAACTCAGATAACTTTCGGGCCTCGTCAATCCAAGGTATTATGAAGCGAATTAAAGCCAAAGGGATTGAAGTGATCGTATATGAACCAGCATTAAACGACTCAGCATTTTTTGGGTCAAAAGTGTATCAAGACATTCAATTATTTAAAAGCACTGCCGATATTATTGTGACTAATAGATATAACGATGAATTATGCGATGTAAAAGACAAAATATATACAAGAGATTTGTTTCAAAGGGATTGATGTCATGAGCCACAAATATTTAATTACAGGAGCTGCAGGTTTTATAGGATTTTTTCTCACGAAAAAACTTTTAGAAGCTGGAGAAGAAGTCATTGGAATTGATAATCTGAATGATTATTATGGTGTGAATCTTAAAATTGAAAGATTAAAGTTATTAGATATATATCCAAAATTCATATTTTATAAAGTTGATCTATCTGATAAAGATGAACTCAGTAAAGTTTTCGAAATACACAATTTTGACTATGTTGTAAATCTAGCCGCTCAAGCGGGTGTTCGATATTCAATTGAGAATCCAGATGTTTATATTACATCGAACATAATTGGCTTTTATAACATACTTGAAATGGTTAGGCACCATCCAGTTAAGCATTTAGTATATGCTTCAAGCAGTTCAGTATATGGCAATAACGATAAAGTTCCATTTGAAGAAAGCGATTTTGTTGATAACCCAATTTCACTTTACGCAGCCACAAAGAAGACAAATGAGTTAATGGCACACACATATAGCCATTTATATGGAATCTATTCGACAGGTCTGAGGTTTTTTACAGTTTATGGACCTTGGGGTCGCCCAGATATGGCCTATTTTAAATTTATCGATTTATTCTTCGAAAACAAACCATTATTAATCTACAATGCTGGAGATTTTGAAAACGATTTGTGGCGCGATTTCACATACATTGATGACATTGTAGATGGCATTTTGCAAGTAATTCCTATCCGACCCAGCCAACCTCGATATCAAGTGTTTAATATCGGTAACCAAAACCCCGTAAAACTAATGGATTTTATAAGAATTTTAGAAAAATGTTTATCAGTTGGTCTGAATCAAAAAATCGAGTTTAAGAAAATTTATGAATCTAAAAAACCTGGAGACGTACATAAGACTTTTGCGTCAATGGAAAAAATAAGTAATTATATAGGCTTTTGCCCAAAAACATCGTTAGAAGAAGGATTGCAATTGTTTGTTAATTGGTATTTGCAAACTTGGAGGAATAAATAAAACATGGAAAATAATCGTACAATCCCATTTTCACCTCCTGACATAACATCGTTAGAGATCGATGAAGTTATCGACACATTAAAATCTGGTTGGATTACAACGGGCCCCAAAACTAAGAAGTTTGAGCAACAACTTGCTCAATATGTTGGAGTAAAACGTGCCGTTTGTCTAAACTCGGCGACTGCAGCTATGGAGTTGTCACTCCTTATATTCGGTGTCGGACCGGGTGATGAGGTTATTACTTCTGCGTATACATATTCTGCATCAGCATCAATAATTCATCACGTTGGAGCCTCGATTGTTTTAGTTGACATTGCTCCAGGATCGTTTGAAATGGATTATAACCAGTTGGCAGAAAAAATAACATCGAAAACAAAAGTTATTATCCCAGTCGACATTGCTGGTGTCATTTGTGAATATGAAAAGATATATAAAATAGTACAAACAAAACAAAGCCTTTTTAAACCCACGAATGACAGGCAAGCATCTCTAGGAAGAATTCTAGTTATGGCCGATGCTGCCCATTCATTTGGGGCAACTAGAAACAATAAAACAGTAGGCCTTCATGCAGACATAACCTGTTTCTCTTTCCATGCAGTTAAAAATCTTACAACAGCTGAAGGTGGGGCAGTAGTTTGGACTCATGACCTAGGTCTAACCGATGATGGATTATATAAAGAATTTATGTTAATGAGTCTTCACGGACAGTCAAAGGATGCGTTATCAAAGAGTCGTATTGGAGCTTGGGAGTACGATATTATCACGCTTGGGTACAAATGTAACATGACAGATATTATCGCCTCGTTGGGTCTAATTCAACTACAAAGATATCCGTTGCTACTTGAAAGAAGGTTTTCCTTAATTGATGAGTATGTTAGGCAATTGAAACATCCATCCATAAAGTTGATAGCTCACAAAGGCGATAATTTCGTAAGTTCTGGTCATCTTATGTTAATGAATATTAAGAATGTTGACGAGCATAAACGAAATCATATCATCGATGAGTTATCGAAAGTCGGCATTTCAACGAACGTTCATTATAAGCCACTGCCCATGCACACTGCTTATAAGAATCTGGGTTTCTCAATCAAAGATTATCCTAATTCATTTGATGCATATAAAAATGAAATTACATTACCGCTACACTCTTTAATGAGTAACGACGATGTTGGTTATGTATGCTCAGCACTGCTCCGGATTCTTAAAGATTTGGGGTTCGAACAACAAAAATATGAAAATATTCTATAAATCATTTTTCAAAAGAGCTCTTGACTTAATATTTGCACTAGTTCTGTTCCCTTTTACCTTTATTTTATTCATATTTCTAGCACCAATTATTTTGTTGAGCGATGGTAGTCCAATATTTTATAAAAGTGAAAGACTAGGTAGGAATGGTAAAATTTTTTGGATGTATAAATTCAGATCAATGACGAAAGATGCAGTAGATATTAGAAATAGCGATGGATCTACTTTTAATTCTAAAAACGATCCGCGTGTCACAAGAATTGGGCGGTTTTTACGATCAACAAGCCTTGATGAACTCCCCCAAATCATTAATGTCTTCATAGGGGACATGAGTTTTATAGGTCCACGCCCAGACCTCCCTGAACATTTAAATACCTATGAAGAAATGCATAAAAGAAAACTTATTGTTCGTCCTGGCATAACTGGCTATAACCAAGCATACTTTCGAAATTCGATTGAATGGAAATGTCGTCTTGATAATGACGTATATTATGCTGACAATATTTCGTTCAAATTAGATTGTTCCATTTTCTTAAAGACCATCCAAATAGTTTTGCTTCGTAAAAACGTGTATTCAGACAATTCTAAAAATGAAAAGGAAAATTAGTTTCATGAATGCATGTATGATTAATTCTCTTAATTGGGAATCAAGAAAATTTGGTATAAATGCTTCGGAGATAATATTTATTGACGAAATCAATGATGAATTATGGGGACAGATTGAGCAACAAATTCTTGGAAAAGATTTAGTCGTAATTAAAAACTCGACTGATTTTCGTTCCAACTCCAAGTTGATCGCTGAAAATACTAATGCAATTTTGTATGATACCAACGTCACTTTTGCCAAACGGATTAGTCAGAGGTTATCTGTGTCAATCGCTGATAGTAATTTGTCAATAGAAGAATCTACACCAAATGATTTTAACGAAGACTTAACCGAGTTGTTAGATTTTAGACACTCACGATTCTTTAAAGACAGAAAAATGCATGACTACGGTGGTAAAGAGATATACAAAGATTGGGTTCATAACGCGAAAAATTATGATAACAAACACTTAATCATACTGCGTCTGTTGAATCAGATTGTTGGATTTCTACTATATTCAATACAAAAAGATTTCTTAAATATAGAATTAATCTCTATCCATCCCTTATTTTTAAACAAGCATTATGGTAGTTTGATGTTACAACATCTAGAAAATGTATGTTTGCTCATAAATATTTTGACCATTAAAGTGGGCACTCAAATATCGAACATTGAGGCAATGAACTTTTATGTCAAAAAAGGTTTTAGTATCACTGAGACGATTGATGTTTATCATTGGTGGCGTGATTAGTAATGAAATTCCTATATATCTCCACTGCTTTCCCACCGCCTGATAAAGGTGCGACTATATACACGGATCTAGCACAAGAATTATCGAGAACAGAAGATGTGCTAGTAATTGTTCCTGATCAAAAAGTAAATATAAGTCAACGTATAAGAACCACAGAAAATGGCGTTCAAGTTATTCGTTGCGGTGTGCCTTTATATTATAACGTTGGATTCATGAAGAAAGGCATTGCTGCATTACTACAACCCTTTTTATTGAAACGTTGTCTATCAAAAATAATTAAAAGTTACGACTTTGATATTTTATTATTTGAATCTCCTCCAACGACTCAATATAGCGTAATTCAATGGATCAAAAAGATAAAGAATTGTATAGCCTATTTAATATTGAAAGATATTTTTCCTCAGAATGCCGTTGATTTGAACATTATGAGGAAAAATTCTCTCATTTATAAATATTTTAAGCATACAGAAAATAAACTTTATAAAGTGGCAGATATCATTGGATGCATGTCCCAAGGCAACATTGATTTTATTATCAAGCACAATAATATCGACCCAGCTAAAGTAAAATATTTCCCAAATACCAAATCTCACAAAATAAGTAGTACAACTATTCCTACAAACGAAATAATGCTCAGATATGGTATACCAGTTAATAAATGTGTCTTTATGATTGGAGGAAATCTTGGGAAGCCACAAAACCCAAAATTAATCTTCGATGTGTTACTTGGACTCAAAGGGTTTAATGATGCGTTTTTTGTCATTGTTGGTCGCGGAACTGAAAGAAACACTCTCGACAGACTTATAAAGGATAATGATTTGAGAAATTGTGTAACTTTTGATGAAATTAAGCGTGATGAGTTCGAAATTCTATTATCGCTAATTGATGTTGGTGTCGTAACATTAGATTATCGTTTTACTATTCCAAACTATCCTTCTAGAATTTTATCCTATATGGAATATTCAAAGCCTATATTAGCAGCAACTGACACATCCACTGATTTGCGGAAGTTAATCATCGAGGAGGACATTGGTGTTTGGTGCTCCTCGGAAGATCCATCTAATATGATTGAAAAAGTAATAGAATTAACAAATTCATCGGAAAGAAGGAAAGACCAAGGACAAAGGGGATACAGATATTTCTTGCAACATTTCACCATCGAGAAGTCTGTCAAGTATTTACATAACCACATAGGTGAATTTAAATCGAAACAGATATAACTTTTGGAAAAGTATACATATAAAAGAAATTGATTATCCTTCTAGATCTTATAGTGTTAAGAATAATTGAATTAATAACTCAATCGTTAATAGATATGTGATCAATGCTGTTATAAAATAAGGTTATTAGCTAGTTGGCCTAGTTAGTATTTGAGGGAATAATTAGTGAGTAAGAATTTAGATATTTGCTTTTTAGGAGGAGTTTTCCCAAAGGATCAAGAAGAATCCATTTTGGCTAATAGTATTGGTATCGTCCAGAGCGCAGCTAACAATTTACAATGGATGCTTATTGATGGATTTGATGCGAACCTCCTAACACCAGTTAAGATATTCACCAGTGTATTTATTGGTTCATATCCAAAAAGGTACAAAATGCGTGTGATTGAACAATTTGCGTGGAATCACAAACCAGGGACCAATGATGTGGGACTAAGATTTAATAATATATCAATCATTAAACATTTTAGTATTGCAAATAATGCGAAGAAAAGTTTGAAGCAATGGTTAAAACAACCACAGGATAGTAATGACAAAAAGAAGATTCTATTCGTTTACTCGTTGTATCTACCTTTTTTAATCGCCGCTAGATATGCTAAGAAATTATCCCCAGATCTTACGGTTTGTTTCATGGTTCCTGACTTACCGAAATATATGAGCGTGACCATATCAAAACGATTCATTTACACATTCTTCAAAGCAATAGAATGGTGCTTTTCGAAACAACTATTAAAGCATGTTGATAAATTTATATTACTCACTAATCCAATGGGAGAGTATCTAAAGATTTCTCCTACTAAATATCAAGTTATCGAAGGCATGGTAGATAACTCGAGTGTTAATAATTCCACCAATAAACCCAGTATCCCTTCAAAGAAATACATATTATACACAGGGACATTAGCAACCAATTATGGCATCATCGATTTAATCGACGCTATGAAGTTTATTCCTAATGATGATTTTGAATTGTGCATTTGTGGCCGAGGAAATAGTGAACCATACATAATAAATGCTATGAAAACCGATTCAAGAATAAAATACCTTGGTTTAGTGCAAAGCAAAGAAATAATTGAGCTACAAAGAAATGCTTTTGCGTTGGTTAATCCGAGAAAAAACGTTGGAGAGTATACAAAGTATTCCTTCCCTTCAAAGGTTTTAGAGTATATGATTTCAGGAAATCCAGTAATTGCCTATAAGCTTGATGGAATTCCAAAAGAATATGACAAGTATCTTATTTACGTTCCTGACGATTCAACTGAGGCTTTAGCAAAGACGATTGTTGATGTTTTATCATTAAGTGACGAGCAAAGGCGAAGCATTGGTCACCAATCAAGAAACTATGTTTTACATAATAAGAGCAATATTATACAAACACGAAAAATCATTGATTTTCTTGAAAGTGATCACACGATTTAACATGAAGTTCACGATTGATAGAAAATCAGCATTGGATACCGTCAAATCATGAAGATCTGTTTTGTTATTGGTTCACTTAGTTTCAGCGGTGCTGAAAAAGTTTTATCGAATCTTATCGATAGATTCGATCATAACGGGCATGAGATGCATGTTATATTGCTTGAGCAGAAAGAAGTACTTATTCACATGGGTTCGACTCGATTTCATCATGGGGCTTATGGTTCTGGCAACAGGTTACTCCGAATAATTAGACGAACCGATAAGATTAGACGCATTGTAAAAGATGTTATGCCAGATGTCGTAGTATCTTTTGGTAATGTAAGTAATATTAATACAATTTTTGCACTTTTATTATCAAGAGTTAAACTCATCTTATGTGAACGAAATGATCCAAAACATGACCCGCGGACGAAAGTGGGAAAATTGCTACGGCGCATTCTTTATCCACTAGCTGACCATTATATTTTTCAAACCGAAGAGATTAAATCCTATTTTCCAAGAAAAATTCAGCGTAGATCCAAAATTATACCCAATCCGGTCACAAATCGTATAGCACAGCCAATTGATACATCGAAAAACAAGGTGATTGCACATGTTGCGCGGTTAGATGATTTTCAAAAAAACCAATCTATGTTGATTAAGACCTTTGCCGACATCTCAAACAATGATGATTACATATTGAAGATTTACGGAGACGGACCCGATAAATCAAAGTACCAGACACTTATAGATGCATTAGGAATGAAAGATAAAATTTTCCTATGTGGGTCATATCATTCAATACAAGAGGTCTTTAATGAGACTGCCATTTTTGTATTAACTTCAAATTTCGAGGGTATGCCTAACGCACTAATTGAAGCTATGTCTTTTGGATTACCATGTATTTCAACAGATTGTTCTGGTGGTGGAGCAAGAAGTCTCATTAAGAATAATGAAAATGGCTTGCTAGTCACTGTTAAAGATAATTCCAAGTTAAAAGATGCCATCATGTTACTCATGAATAACTCCGATTATCGTGATAAACTTGGAAAGATGGCTTTTAGTATCAATGATACTCTATCACTCGATAAGATATTTGCTATATGGGAAAGAACTTTAAAGGATTTTATGATACATTCATAAGTGGTTGTAAGAGGAAATGCAAAGTGTATTATTAAAAATCAATGCCTTAGAAAAGCGTGATATAGTATCGCGTTTATTTTCTATCTCGTTTTATATTTTTATCGTTTTTTTTATTGCATTTGAAGGACATACATCACTAAGTTCACTCGCTTCATACGGATTATACTTTTTTATTCTATGCGGTGGTGTTTATTTGGTCGTGAAACGAAAAGTAAGATTTAATTATTACATTATTTTAATGGCCATGTTTGGATTTGTTTTATTAGTTTCTTACTTATATACTCCAAATCCTGCAGAGGCATTTAGTCATCTATATCGGTATTTTACGTTGATTGTAATCGTCATACTTGCTTACTGTTACTTAGATAGTGAAAGCCGCATAAATTTCGTAATGAGGGCATTTATGCATGGTGGAGTATTATTAGCTTTTTTATTTTACCTAACGTATGGGGCGGACCTCATTGCACAAATTCTTGGCGGTGGGTCTTTGGGTCGTATTGGTGAGTCTCTTGGTAATGTCAATACTGTTGGTATGTCGACAGCCATAAGCGTATTTATCTCTTTTTATTTTCTTTTACAAAAAAAATCGCGATTTAAAATCTTATATATTTTTATTATATTGGTTGCTTTTCCGATTGTTTTTTTTACTGCCTCCAAAAAGGCATTGGTAATTCTAATAATGGGTGTTTTTTTTGCCTTATACATCGCTCAATCAAGGCGAGATGTAGTCTCACTTTTTAAATCCATTTTTATACTTGTATTAGTACTATTCGTTTCCCTTATAATTTTTAATCAATTACCTATTTTCTCATTGATATACAAAAGAATATTAAACTTTATATTATCTCTAATGAGTTCAGCAGAAGGGTCATTGTCAGACTCCCATAGAATCGATATGATAATAATTGGTCTAACTGATTTTTCGAAATCTCCCTTATTCGGAAGGGGTATATATTCCTCATATAGTTTATTTGAAACATATTCTCATAATAATTATGTTGAGGTTCTACTTTCAACCGGGCTTGTCGGTTTTCTTATTTATTACTTGAGTTATGTTATTTCCTTTTTTTTTATATCAAAAAGCACACATTTAAATGCAAAACTAAGAGATTTATTATTATTTTTGTTGATAACGATTATTATCATTGAGGTTTCGTTAGTGACTTATTACTCAAGATATTTCCATATTTTACTGACAACCATTGCGGCTGCGACAACACTCCCTAAAAACATTCAACAAGAAGGTATTGATTATGAGTATTCTGAAGAAAATAAGTAATTTATTAGTATCAAGGACGGAAAGATTTGTATTTCTATCTCATCGAGGTTTCCTCAATTTCCTTCCATCGAAATTATTTGTAAGGATTGCATATAAAGTATATGTAAAACGGAAACTCAACTTAAAGAATCCCGTTCTTTTCAATGAAAAATTGCAATGGTTAAAAATTCATAATCGCGACCCGTTGTATAATCGTCTAGTCGATAAGTACGAAGTGAGGGAGTACATCAAAGAAACGATTGGCGAGAATCATTTGGTCCCATTAATCGGTGTTTATCAAAGTATTGAGGATATACCCTGGGAAGAGTTACCCAATCGGTTTGTGTTAAAATGTACTCATGGTTCGAGTTTCAACATCATATGCCGCGATAAATCAAAACTAGATATTACTGAAGCGAAGAAGAAACTGAAAAATTGGTTGAAAAGGAATTGGTATTGGATTGGTAGAGAATGGCCATACCGTGATGTCAAGCCGAGAATTATTTGCGAAAAATATATAACAGATAGTGATAGCAAAGATTACTTAACTGACTACAAATTCTATTGTTTTGGTGGAATAGTAGATAGCGTCTTAGTCTGCTTAGATAGATCGAGTGGACATACCAAATTTTATTTCTTTGATCATAACTGGCAGCTTAAACGATATAACGTTATGGGAAAAGCGGCTCCCGAAGGTTTTACAATTGAAAAACCACAAAAAATGGATGAAATGTTCGAAATTGCGAATAAATTGTCGAAGAAAATCCCCTTTGTACGTATTGATTTGTATTGCTCGAATGAAAATATATACTTTGGAGAATTTACACTATATCCATCTGCAGGATTTGATCCAAATAGGTTGTTAGAAACAGAAAAGTTTTTTGGTAGTAAGGTAGACTTAACATTAGTTTCATCCGGAGGAAAAAATGAAAACAATCGGCTTTGTGATTAGTAAAAAAAACAATGAACATCGTAGAGCACTTCTTCCAGATGATGTTAAAAAGATTAGGAACTCCTCAATGTTGTATTTCGAACAAGGATATGGAGAGGTTTGTGGTTTTAATGACCAAGATTATATTGTTGCTGGCGCCAATATTGTTGCTAGAGAACAGGTGTTAAAGTGTGAAGTTATTGTCGATGTCAAATTAGGTGATGCTGATTACCTAGATTATTTAAATGCTCCTAAGTTATTAGTCGGATGGTCCCATGCTGCGCAAAATATAGCATTCACTAACAAGATAATCTCCGCAAAACATTCAGTCTTAGCGTGGGAATCATTATACGAAGATAATCGCTATGTTTTCTACAAGAATCGGGAGATTGCAGGCGAAGCAGCAGTGCTACATGGTTTTAGATTTTCAAAAAAGATGCCATATGATACTCGCGTCGCAATCATTGGAAATGGGCAAGTAGCCAAAGGCGCAATGCGTGTCTTAAATGGTTTGGGTGCGTATGTTGATGTATATGATAAACACCTAGAAACTCTATTTAGAAAAGAAATGAGAAATTATGACGTAATAGTAAATTGTGTCTTATGGGATATAACTAGAAAGGATCGACTCATATATCGTGATGATCTTAAAACATTTAAAAAAGGCACTTTGATTATTGATGTCAGTTGTGACAGAAATCTTGAAATCGAAACGACAACACCAACAACCATAGATAATCCTGTTTATGAGGTTGACGGAGTAATCCATTACGCAGTCGATAATACACCAGCTCTTTTCTCAAATACTGTAACAAAACATCTTAGTGTTGCTTTTTCGAAATATGTTGATTTCTTAGTTTCTGGAGATTTTAACAAATGCCTTGATAATTCCATAGTAATTAAAGATGGAGTCATAATAGATGAAACAATTAAAGCATTTAGACACAAAATGGGGCTTTGATGGTTTATTAGACTCATTTGACAACAACATCTTAATTACGAGTTATCAAATCTATTAAATTTTTCGATGGGGTTCCATTTATTACTTAACAAGACGAGTCAAGCCCAGACATCTTACAAACTACATGCTAAAAATTTAAATAGAATTATGAAGAGTCTAGTTATGCAAGCAGAACTCATGCTAAGAATAAGATTATACCTTCATGGTAGAATTGCTGAATTATTCGTACATAGAAAAAAATGTCATCACAACGCAAGGTAATCACAAATTCATTCTTATATACATTTAGTTCAATGCTTGTGAAAGCATTTGGGTTTTTATTATTGCCTTTGTATACTTTATATCTTGAAACAGACCAATACGGAATAATCAATATTATTAATTCTTTCAACGCAATGGCGACTTATATAGTGTCTTTTTCATTGTACTCAGCCGTCATGAGATATTTTGTGGAGTATGGAAGTGACACTGAAAGGTTCAAACGTTTTGTTGGTTCTATTACAACGTTTGTTATCTTGTCTGGACTGTTTTTTTTCACTGCACTTTTTTTATTGCGCAATTCGATTTCTGGATTCCTATTTGAAAATATTACGTTTTTCCCTTATGTCCTAATAGGAATCTCAACATTAATATTCATTTCAATTTATAATGTCCACCAAAATTTGATGTTAGCGATGCAATCAGGAAAAAAACTTACACTATTGAATTTGATTTTCTTTGTTCTACAAGTCATCTTAAACATCATGTTTGTTGTTTTTCTCGATATGAAAGCTGTAGGTATTCTATTGGCCGGTTTAATTACGAATATAATATATTTCATTTATGTGTTCATCGATTATTACAAAATGAAAATTTTGTGGATTGGTATTGATTATAAATTAATAAAAGAATCATTGCTTTATTCAATACCAATTATTCCTCATAACATTTCCACCTATCTAGCATCATTTGCATCTAAAGTAATACTAAATAAAAGTGAATCCTTGTCAGAGGTTGGAGTATATGGTGTTGCCTCACAATTTGGTTCGTTGATAGATATAGTTCAGTTTTCTGTTAGCAAAGCTTTTCGCCCATGGGTATTTGATAATTTGAAAAATCTCACCAATGAAGCAAAAGAAGAGGTAAGACGCTTTTCATATTATTTGTTATTATTCTACTCTTTCATGTACATTGTAATTGGTTTATTTTCTCAAGAGGTCGTCGTTTTACTATTACCAAAATCTTATGTTCTCGCTTGGACGGTTATACCTATAATCGTTGTAGGTTTTTCTATCAAATCAATTTATTATTTTTACATTAATTTGTTGTTCTATAATAAACAGGCTTCACGCATTCTGTTCGTTGCGACGTTGACAGGCAGCATGTTAGATATAATTTTGGCCTATTTACTCATTCCGGTTATCGGGATGTATGGTTCGGCTGTGGCATTTACTTTTGCAAAAATTATTATAGTAACTATTATTGTAATCGTTTCTCGAAAATATAATGATGTCAAATATAGTGTTCTTAAAATGTTACTAATTATTATTCCAAGTTTATTATTCATGGGTCTGGGGTTAATTTTCAGTTATTCTGTGTTTTTGGATCAATTTGATTGGTTTAACGTTTTATATAAGGTAATTATTTTGGTAACATACTTGCTTATCATTTTCTTAACAAATAAGGATCTACCTAAGAAAGTGTTGCTCCTATTAAAAAGGAAGAAGCCCATCCACCAAAAAGATAACGAATCATTGGAAGTATTGGGTTAGATGAAAACATCATTTTCTAATAAAATATCATTCATTTCGGCGTCAGGTCGCGTTAAGTCTTCATATTATTACACAACAATTCACGAATGAAGTGTCGTGTAGTTTACATTATGTTCATGATGCATAAGATGCTTTCAATGGTCATTTACTTTGGAATATAAATGAGATAACGACTTTATTAATTGATAGTTTGTAATGTTTGAAATATCCCAATCTTAATGAACAATGTGATAAAATACGTTAGGAATTTAAGATGAAGTATTCACGCAACAAAACACAAGATCAAGCGATGATTCTAATATACAATGTCTTAACTTACATGTATATAGACCAAGAATTTGACATTGAAAAACTCATATCTGATTATCTTTATTTGCCGTATGATGAGGTAGATATCTTTATTAAAGAAGCGGTGATTAAATCAATCATTAACCGCGAAGGCATCATTAATGAACTTCAAGCCAGCATGACCAACTGGAAGCTTGATCGGATTAATCGCCTAGCCCAAGCAATCTTGTTACTTGCAGTCACTCACTACCGTTATATTGAGAAGATTGATAAGAGCATTGTTATTGATAACGCGGTGCGCCTGGCCAAGAAATACCTTGATGAGGGCGACTACCGTCTTATTAACGCTGTATTAGATGCCACACTATGAAAAATGGTGACCGTAAGTTTTATTCAATCAGTGAAATCAACTTATTAGTCAAGGACTTATTCGATAATACTTCAATGCTTAGAAGTATCACGATTAAAGGCGAAATATCAAACTTTAAAGCTTATCCCAAAGCTTTTTATTTTTCTTTAAAGGATCAAGAATCACAGTTAAGTGCGGTTATGTTTTTTAATTATCGTGAACCGATTGCCTTCACACCTAAAGATGGCGATGAGGTGCTGGCATTTGGTTCAATCAAAGCCTATGAAAAACGTGGCACATATCAGTTAGTAGTTGAAGACATGATTCAATATGGAGTGGGAATCCAGTTAATCAAGCTTCAGGAGTTAAAGACCAAACTTGAGAAGGAAGGTCTATTTGTCGAATCAAGAAAAAGAGGTCTTCCAAAATATCCAAAAACGATTGGTATAATTGCTGGTAATGACAGTGCCGCTTATAAAGACATCGTTACCAACATTCAAAGAAGATATCCGATTACTAAGCTAATCTTTTTTCCATCGCTTGTACAAGGAAAACAAGCGCCTGACGATATTATTCGTGCACTTGACAAGGCATATCAAACACCACTTGACGTATTAATTATCGGAAGGGGCGGTGGATCAGAAGAAGATTTATCCGCATTTAACGATGAAAAAGTTGTTAGGAAAATCGCCCAATCACCAATCCCGACAATCGGGGCGATTGGTCATGAAATAAACACAACTCTAGCCGATCTTGTTTGTGATAAACGGGCTTCAACACCAACAGGAGCAGCCGAACTCGCCGCCCGTGATAAAGCCGACATCATGTATGAGATACATATGTTGAATAATCGACTCATCGATGCAATTGACTCTAAAATGGCGATGGCTAAGCAACATTTTCTAAGATTGTCGGATAAGCCATATTTTTCTAACCCCAAGGTTATCTACGAAAGACAGCTAACGAATATCAAACTGTTAAAAGAGCAGTTGAAAAGTGCGTTGACAGTCCGCGTAAATGTTCAAAAAAATACAATCACAAGTTTGAAGGAACGGATACTCGATCCGACACCAAGGGTACAACAATATCGTATGTTAGCCATCGGACATCTAGATACCATGAGTCGTCTACTGAATACAAGGTATGAAACACTGGTTTCTAGCCTCCAGGCAACACGAAAGCGGCTTGAATCGTTATCTCCTTATCAAGTGCTAGAACGGGGCTATAGCATTCTTACAAATGAAGAAGGTGATATCATTACTAATAGTAATGATGTGAATATCGGAGAAGTCGTTACGACCACACTCAAACATGGTAAAATCAGTAGTGTCGTCAAGGAGAGGAAGTAAAATATCATGGAACAACCATTTGATTTTGAAAAAGCATTAGAACGATTAAACGAAATCGTTAAAACAATGGAATCAAAAGCACTACCGCTTCAAGAGGGTATCGCATTGTTTGAAGAGGGAAGCGCGCTTATTAAGAAGCTCGAAGGCGCACTTTCAGATGCCGAGAAGCGGATCGAGTCACTAGTCAAAGTCGTCAAATAACATAAAGTCAAAATATAGTAGATAAGTGGTATATAAAGAGTGAGTATTGAAGAAATAATCAGCCCTGAATGTCTTATTGATAAAAATCCTAAGCAACTTCAGGAAATTGCCAAAGCCATCAGAATCGAGATTATTGACAAGACGGCCTCCTACGGAGGTCATCTTTCCAGTAATTTAGGTGTCGTTGAATTAACAATTGCGCTTCACAAAGCATTTGACTTTAAAGTTGACAAACTACTATTCGACGTTTCCCACCAAGCATATGCCCACAAAATTCTAACGGGAAGAAAACTTGAAGGTTTACGAACCAAACATGGTATCAGTGGTTACCTAAAACGCGAAGAATCATCATACGACCATTTTGAAGCCGGTCATGCTTCAACCTCTTTGAGTACTGCCTATGGTATGGCTATTGCTCGCGACTTAAATAAAGAAAAACATCATTTAGTCGCTGTTATTGGTGATGGTAGCATCGCTAATGGCATGGCATTTGAGGCGATGAACTCGATTGGTCATAACAAACATAAAGTCATCATTGTACTTAACGATAACGATATGTCGATTAGTCACTCAACTGGCGCTTTTGCCCGATATTTACGCCGGATTCGTTTTTCGCCAAAGTATCTTAAGAACAAAGAAGCATACCGCCGCATCCTTTTTAAAACGAAATTCGGTTATAACTTCTTTAGATTCACTCAATCAATCAAGAATAAAATTGCTAGTTATATCTCACCAAGCAACCTGTTTGAACAAATGGGCCTTGGATACATCGGTCCCATCAACGGCCACAACTTAAAAGCGCTTGATAAGGCCTTTAAATACGCTAAAAGAAGCGGACTTTCGGTTGTCGTTCATGTCAAGACGATTAAAGGCAAAGGTTATAAGCCGGCTGAAGATGATAAGAGTGGATATTGGCATGGCGTTACCCCATTTGACATTGCCAGCGGTCTTCCTAAATCGAATCATCCCGATAAAATATCTTGGAGTCATTTGTATAGTGATTTAATCGCTAAGTATATGAAAGATCACCAAGAAACAGTACTTATTAATCCCGCAACTATAAGAGGTTCTAACCTTGATGATATCTTCAAAGACTATCCTGCACGTACTTTTGATGTTGGTATCGCTGAAGAACATGCGCTGACGATGGCTGCAGGATTATCACTTGGAAATAAATGGCCGATTGTGTCCGTCTATGCGACTTTCTTACAGCGAGCACTCGATCAAGTTAGTCACGATATTGCCAGGCAAAACTTAAAATCGTTATTATTAATCGATCGAGCAGGTTTAGTTGGACCTGATGGGGATACCCATCAAGGCATTTTCGACCAAGCATTCCTAATAAATACACCTGGCATGGTCGTCGCTATGGCCAGTGATATTCGAGAAGCCGCGGGATTATTCAAATCTTCCTACGAAAATAATGTTCCATTCTCAATCCGTTACCCAAGAGATTACGTGCTTAAAACTATTGATGTTGAACCAATCGATTTACCAATCGGAAAATGGATAATCAAATACGAATCCACTACCAAAAAACTTGCGCTCATAAGTTACGGTCCCGTCTTAAAGTCAATCGAACAATCGATAGGGAGAAAAGACATCACTTTAATCAATGCCATCTATCAAAAACCGCTTGATAACAACGTTTTGTCCAGTTTATTAGGTCATGAAACGATTATCGTTCATGATGCCTATGCAACATCGCTTGGATTCGTCAACAGCGTCAACCGCGCATTAAACGAACTCGGATATAAGGGCAAGGTCATCAATATGGCCATTAAAGATGAGTTTGTGCGACAAGCGACCATCAAAGAACAAATGGAATATTGCCAAGTCGATGATCAATCAGTTGTTAAGATCATCTTTGAGTTAATCAAATAATTTTATTGTTAACCAAAATACATTAAAATATCGCTATGAGCAAAGTGATTGTCCATATCGATTTAAATGCGTTCTTTGCTACATGTGAGCAGCTAGTTGACCCTAGTCTTTTAAACAAACCGATGGCAGTGGGCGGTCTCGGTCGACGTGGTATTATTCTTGCAGCATCGTACGAAGCGCGTGAATTCGGTGTTCGCGCGGCAATCCCGACCTATCAAGCGCTTAATCTATGCCCGCATCTTATAATCAAATCACCCCATTTTGAGTTATATAAGAAATATTCAGACCAGTTTCGACAGTTTATTAAGCAATACTCACCGATCGTGGAGATGGCGTCCATCGATGAATGTTTCATTGATATGACGCTACCACTTAAAGGTGTTGATGATGTTCCTGCATACTTTAAAGAATTGCAGAATAGATTACTATCGGAAACCGGTCTTAAATGCTCGATCGGGATTGGACCGACGAAATTTTTAGCTAAGATGGGTAGTGACTATAAAAAGCCGATGGGTATTACCATCATTCGTAAGCGTGATATTCCAAAAATATTATTTCCCTTACCAATTAAAGATTTATATGGAGTGGGCAAAAAAACCTATCCTAAGCTTCAAGCCATCGGCATTAAAACGATTGGCCATTTCTTTCATACCCCCAAAGAAGTGCTCGAACCGATGATGGGCAGGTTTTATTACGTGCTGATGGACTGGTTAGCGGGCAAAGGCGATGACGAAGTCTTGACTTCATTCGGCGATCCCAAATCAATTGGTAACTCATCGACATTCATGAATGATACGAATGACTTTGAAGAGATTAAGGCGATGTTCATATCATTGGCTCATGAAGTAAGCAAACGAGCAATTGAAGATCGAATGCTGGCTAGGGGTCTCCAAATTACCATACGGGACACGGATTTTAAAACGATTACCCGGTCAGTCAAACTAAACCGTTATTTTAATGATTATGAAACGATTATAAGCCAAGCGCTGTATTTGTTTGAACAAAACTACCGTGGTACGCTAATTCGCCTCGTCGGCGTCCAAATCCATGATTTAAAGCCAATGGATGAAGCCGTTGAGCAACTGAGCATCTTTAATTACCAAGAGGCGATTGAACAAAATCGAACCAGACTATTAATCAATGAGTTGAACCGCAAGATGAAGAAAAAGACATTGATGCGCGCCAGTGAGCTCATCAAAGAGGATGACCATGAAAATTGAGGAAGCCAGATATCGATACGAACAATATTTACTCGTTGAAAAAGGATTAAGTCCGGAAACAGTAAAAAACTACCGGCTTGATCTGACTTTGTTTTTTACCCAGTTTGAAGATATTAGTGATACCAATATGCTGATTGGCCATCTGATCACTGATTTCATGCAACTACAAAGTCAGCAAGGTAAATCGGCGCGTACAATTAATCGTCGTTTATCGGTGCTTAAACAGTTTTTCATGTTTTTAGAGCGAGAAAGAATCATCAAGGAGCCACTTCCTAAAATGTCCGCTCCTAAGGGTGCTTCGTTCCTCCCAGTATGTTTAAGCGTCGAAGAAGTTGAACGCCTCTTAGACGCCCCCAAAACCGATAAAGACGATGAAATAAGAGACAAAGCCATGTTAGAGGTCATGTATGCCTCGGGTCTACGAGTGTCGGAACTATTAATGCTGACGCGCGGACAAATTAACTTTGAAAAAGGCATCGTCACGATCTATGGAAAAGGTAACAAAGAACGACGCGTGCCCATCGGTGAATTTGCGCTTGATTATGTCAAAGATTATATTAATGGTCCCCGTGAACGAAACCGTGGTCGCAATACCAAATACTTGTTTTTGAATCGATATGGTAAACCAATATCACGTGTGTATTTTTTTGTTAGGATTCGTAAATACGCGAAAGTTGCTGGCATTGCTATCAATATTAGTCCCCACACCCTGCGTCATTCATTTGCCACACACCTACTAGAGAACGGGG
>DAOSDC010000014.1:0-34711 GCA_035361955.1 Bacilli bacterium | reverse complement strand
ATTTGGGATGGTTACTACAATGAATCGACCTATGAATGGGTCCAAATCGAAATCCCATTTACCCAAGTCGTCGACATTGACACAACCACGACGCTGCAAATCTTAAAATTCAGCGAACCAGTCACCGTGACTCTTCCTACCGACCTTGACACTTACGTCAACCCCGATGAAGAAGTCTAATTGATTCTGATTCTAACTAAATAGGGCGCTTCGATTTTCTTGAGGCGCCCTTTTCTTTTGCTTAGATAACGATATTAACGATTTTTCCTTTAACGATAATCCAGCGACGGATTGGCTTACCGTCGATGAATTTTTGGATGGTGCTATCTTTAAGCACAATTTGCTTCAAATTTTCCTCATCGATGTCGGCGGCCACTTTAAATGAGTTGCGGAGTTTCCCATTGACTTGCACGGCAATTTCGAGTTCATCAAGCACCAACATTTTCTCGTCGTATGTCGGCCAGCTCGATCTCGATAGATAATCCGTGTGTCCGAGCACTTCGAACAATTCCTCGCCGATATGCGGGCAAAACACTCCGAACATTTTTATAAAACCAATCAGGTATGGACGATATAGCGACTTAGCTCGATACGCTTCATTAATGAAAATCATCAGTTGCGATATGGCCGTGTTGAGTTGCAATGAATCGATGTCGCGGGTGACTTTCTTAACCGTGTAATGGTAAACATAATCGAGTTCGTGGCTATTGGTACCACTGTGAAGGGCGACGAATTCTGGTTCGCTCATTAATCTAGCAACGCGGTCGATAAACCGCTTTGAGCCATCAAGACCAGTTGTCGACCAAGGAAGACTGGCCTCCAATGGTCCCATGAACATTTCGAATAGACGAAGCGAATCCGTACCGATTGAGGCGATTATATCGTCGGGATTCACGACATTTCCGCGTGATTTCGACATTTTCTCGCCATTTTCACCCAGAATCATCCCTTGATGGAACATGCGCTTAAATGGTTCTTCGGTCGGTACAACACCGATATCGAATAAGAATTTGTGCCAAAATCGTGCGTATAACAAATGCAAGACTGCGTGCTCGGCACCACCGATATATAAGTCGACCGGTAGCCAATGTTTCAGCAATTTTTCATCGGCGATGGCTTGATGATTGTGGGGATCGAGGTAACGAAGATAATACCAACACGAGCCAGCCCATTGTGGCATTGTGTTCGTTTCGCGAAGCGCCGGTTGCCCATCGATGGTAATGTTGAGCCAATCAGTGGCGTTAGCAAGTGGTGAAAGCCCAGCTCCACTTGGTTTATATTGTTCAAGTTCCGGTAAAAGCAGCGGTAAATCCGAATATTTCAATGCCCGTGGTTCACCGTCAGTTTTTAAGAAGGCAATCGGAATTGGTTCCCCCCAATACCGTTGTCGGGAAAAGAGCCAATCGCGTAATTTGTATTGGATTTTCGAACTGCCGGCGCCTAATTCAACCAGCCTTTCAGTCACCTTTTTCTTAGCATCGCTAACATTGAGACCATTGATGAAGTCGGAATTGATATGGATGCCTTCGCCGACATAGGCGGTTTCTGATATGTCACCACTGACGACTTGGCGGATTGCTAAATGATGTTTTTTGGCAAATTCGTAATCGCGTTCGTCGTGGGCAGGTACCGCCATGACGGCGCCACCGCCATAACTAGCCAAGACATAATCGGCGGTCCAAATCGGCACCGCTTCGCCGTTAATCGGATTAATAGCGTAAGCACCCGTAAACACGCCGGTCTTCTCTTTGTTCAGTTCCGTTCGTTCCATGTCTGATTTATTGACAGTTAGTTCGACGTAACGTTTGACATCTTGCCGCTGTGCATCGCTAACGATTTTATCCAATAGTGGATGCTCCGGGGCAAGGCAGCAATAAGTACACCCAAACAACGTGTCGGCCCGCGTCGTAAAAACATTGAAGGTCAGGTCTTGTCCTTGAACTTTGAATGTGATGTCGGTCCCTTCGGAGCGCCCGATCCAATTACGCTGCATCAATAAGGTGCTATTGGGCCAATCAAGACCATCGAGTCCATCGAGCAGTTTATCGGCATAAGCAGTAATTTTTAGCACCCACTGTTTCATCCATTTTTTGATGACTGGGAAACCACCGACTTCGCTTTTGCCATCGACGACTTCCTCATTTGATAAGACAGTGCCGAGTTCTGGGCAATAGTTGACCGGTTTTTCCTCAACATAAGCCAACCCATGTTCGAACAGCTTCAAAAAGATCCACTGCGTCCAGCGATAATATTCGGGGTCGGTCGTCGCCAATTCCAACGACCAGTCGTAACTTAGGCCCAATTGTTGGATTTGTTTTTTAAATGTGGCGATGTTGTGCTTAGTAAAAGTTGAAGGGTGATTATTCGTTTTTAAGGCGTATTGTTCAGCTGGAAGTCCGAACGCATCCCAACCCATAGGGTGCAAAACGTTATATCCTTGCATGCGTTTCATTCTAGCGATTATATCGGTAGCGGTATAACTGCGTGGATGTCCAACATGGAGCCCTTGTCCCGATGGATAAGGAAACATGTCGAGCACATAATATTTCGGTTTGGAGAAATCATACAAATCGGTCTTGAAAACACCATCTTTTTCCCAACGTGATTGCCATTTCTTGTCGATTTTATCAAACTCGTAAATCATAAATAATCCTCCAAAAATATAAAAACGCCCTGTAAAGGACGCTTCCGCGCGGTACCACCTTATTTCACAAGTCGTAACTTGTGCGCTTGAATCCGATAACGGAGATGCCGTGACGAGTGATGTTCGTGAGACGAAACGCTTTGCCTTCTTGCACCCTCAAGGCTCGCTTTCAAGATCGCATTTCTTAGTGAACGTCGTCAATATGTAGATTATAGCACACGCACTTAGCGTTTATTCAATCGATTCGTATAAATCAAGATAGGCTTGCGCTGACTTCGCCCAGTCGTTTTCGCTTTTGAAGGCGTTATAAATCAGTTGCCCATGGATGTCGGCCTTGTGGTAATTATCGATAGCCCACGAGACAGTGTCGATTAGCGCCGCGGTCGTATAATCGTAAAAGCCATATCCATTAGCTGTATCAAGGTTGGAGCCCGTAAACGGAAATACCGTGTCGCGCAAGCCGCCAGTTATCCGCACCAGCGGGAGTGTGCCATATCGAAGCGAAATCATTTGCGAAATGCCACAAGGCTCAAATAAAGATGGCATAAGGAAAAAATCACTCGCCGCATAAATGCGGTGTGCCAACTCGTCGTTATAGCCGATATAAACGCCGACTTTTCCTGGAAATCTTTGGATTAAATTGTTGAAATCTTGCTCAGCGCCGTATTCACCGCTGCCAAGCACGATGATGCTCCCACCTCGGGCAATGATATGGGGGGCGGCGTTAGTTATGAGTTCGACGCCTTTTTGCCAAGTCAGACGCGAGACGAGTCCAAACACAGGACCATCAGTTTTGCTCATGTTGAAGCTTTGTAGCAACTTAACTTTGTTCTCGCGTTTGCCGACTTTGTAATCGGAATAACCATATTTAGAAAAAATCTTGCCATCCGTTTGCGGATTCCATTCTTCGTAGTCGATGCCGTTGAGAATCCCTTTGAAGTCATCAAGGACGTATTGAAGCACGTGATTAAGTCCGTGACCGCCTTCTTCAGTTAAAAGTTCCCCAGCATGGGTTGGCGATACAGTGGTGATTTTGTCGCTATACATAATTGACGTCTTCAGAGAACTGACAGCGCCTTTGAAGCGGACCTTGCCCGAACGAAACAGTTCGTCAGATAAACCATAGAAATCCGATAAAAGAAATGGATCGAACAACCCCTGAAACGCCGGGTTGTGAATCGTGGTCACAAAACGGATATTGTCGTAGAACGGATCGTCACCGTTTTGCTCTTTTATAAGCGCCGGAAGCATGCCCGCTTGCCAATCGTGAATATGGATGATGCGCGGTTTCAGTTTTAAAAACTTCAACATGTTGCGCGCGGCTAAAGTAAAAAACGCGAACCGCTCGATGTCATCGTAATAACCGTAAATGTTCTCACGGTTAAAATAGTAAGCGTTCCCGATGAAATAATAAGTAATGCCATCGACATAGGTGCGGTATAAATCGGCTGTTTGTTTACGCCATGACATGAACACGTCAAATGAGCCAATTAGTTTCACATTTCCATTGACGCGTTTGACGATTGATTGGTAATAGGGCATGACAATCGAAGCTTCTTCGCCATGAATCGTCAATTCCTTCGCTAAAGCGTAAACGACATCAGCTAAGCCACCTGTTTTGGCGTAGGGGTTGGCTTCGCTAGTAACCATCAATATTTTCACTAGATGCGGTCCCCTTGTTTGACATAAAGTGGATCGATTTCGGTGCCAGCGATGTCTTTGACTTCACGAACACGAGCGTATTTATCAATGATGGCATCGGTCACGCGCACGTTTTTTCCGATCTTAGTGTCGGTAAACACGATTGAGTTTTTGACGATCGCCCCTTCTTCAATCACGACGTTACGGGAAATAATCGAGTTGATGACTTTACCATTGATACGGCTACCATTAGCGACGAAACTGTTTTTGACTTGGGCGTTAGGTCCGTATTTGGCTGGTGGTGTGTCATGGGTGACGGTGTAGATGGGCCATTCTTCAAGGAAAAGTCCGCGGCGCACTTCATAGTTGAGCAATTCCAGTGAATGGTTGCGATAATGTTTTAAACTGCCGAAGTGGCGCACATAGCCAGTGTGGTGGTATCCGTTGACGACCATTCCTTGACTGATTTGATTGGCTATAATGTCGCGCAGGGCAAAGAATGCCGATGTTTGGCGCGCCTTTTCGATCAATGCCGCTAGTTCCGCTAGCGTCACGACATAAGTTTCTAGACTCACATCAATCTCGTCATTGGCCCCTTTGTTAAGCGTCAATTCCCGTACACGTCCAAGGGCATCGAACCGTAGCTCGTCACCACCGACGAATTCAGTTTTTCCATTGGTGATGCGTGAATAGACAATCGTTAGTTTTGCGCCGCTTGCTTCATGGGCTTTAATGACTTCACGAAAATCGATTGGATACAATATGTGGGCAGGAGCAATCACGAATATATCGGGCTTGGCGTTGTAGAAAATCCAGTCGTTAGCAATAATGTTGTTAATGTCGTGATTGTAACTGGGCGAATGGGCATGGTTTTCGTTATACATGATTGCCTCATAGCCTAACTTCGTATTCGTGTTCCACACGTTGGTCGAACCCAAGTGTTTTAATATCGAGCGTGGATGGTTTTTAACCAAAATGCCGACTTCGTCAATGCCGGAGTTGGAAAAATTCGACAAGGTGAAATCAATAAAGGCATAACGACCCAAAAATGAGGTCGAGGCAATCGGACGCGAATGCGTTAGTTCGTTGAGCGTTGTCGGGGCATGCAAATTGCACAAACCCATGATGCGTTTCATATGCCCTCCTCCTAATTGGTGACAAGGATGATATCCTCGCCTCCGTCAATAACACGTTTAGCTCCGATTACGATATCGTTACTAACGATGGCGCGGCGAATCTTGGTTCCCGCTTTGACTGTCGCCCCTGGCAAGATGACGCAATCGACGATTTCGCAGTCTTCCTCAATCAGCACTTCGTTAAATATGACTGAGTGGTTGACGCTTCCAAGAATGATCGCGCCTTGATTGACCATCGAATTGACGAGATTGGCTTGGCGTCCGACGTATTGAGGAACGCTATGCGTATCTTCAGTGAATATTTTTAAGTCATCCTCGCTTGAATACAAATCGAGCGCTTGCTCGTCATCGATTAAATCCATGTTGGCTTGCCAAAGCGAGGCAATCGTGCCGACGTCTTTCCAATAGCCGTCGAAGCGATAAGCAAGTAACTTCTTTTTCTTCTCAAGCAAATAAGGAATGACATTTTTACCAAAATCATGGTCAGATTTTTCGTTTTTGGCATCAACGATTAGCGCTTGCTTTAAAACTTTATAAGTAAAAATATAGATGCCCATCGAGGCTAGCGTCGATGAGGGTTTGCTTGGCTTTTCGCTAAATTTAGTAATCATCATTTTTTCATCGGTGCTCATGATGCCGAATCGGCTTGCTTCCGCCAATGGAACGTCGATGACGGCGACTGTCAAATCAGCGCCGTTGCGCTTATGATCGTCAAGCATCGCTTGATAATTCATCTTATATATGTGGTCGCCTGAAAGGATTAAGACGTATTCAGGGTTAAGATTCTCAAGAAAATCGATGTTTTGATAGATGGCGTCAGCTGTGCCTTTATACCAAGCGGCACCTTCCTCGGTTTGGCGTGGCGGTAGCGTCGCCGTCAGCGAATGGACGCCGTTAAGACCCCATTTTTCGCCATTGCCGATATATGTGTTCAAAAAGACCGATTCGTACTGCGTCAAAACGCCGACAGTATCGATTCGACTATTGGCGCAGTTAGATAACGGAAAATCAATAATGCGGTACTTACCGCCGAAACTGACGGCGGGCTTAGCAATTTTCCGCGTCAACGCTTCAAGGCGCGTACCCTTGCCTCCCGCGAGTAGCATGGCGACGATTTCTTTGGCCATAGTCGATCCTCCGATGCGGTAATAATGCTTATTAATTCGATTGTAACATATAGACAATAAATTAAACTTTAAGGTCGGGGCGGTCTATCAGCTTATCGACTTCGGCGTACAGGTGGACGCGTGAAGCGCTCTTGTCGCGCAAGACAACAAGCGTTTGATCGACCAGGGCTGAAATATCGGCGACCTTATCGCTTGGAGCCGACAAAATCGCTTGGAACCCAAAGGTGCGCAGCAACCGTACCGCTTCTTGAATCCGGCCACGGTCCATCTTCGAAAACGCCTCGTCAAAAATGATTAGGCGAATCGAATTGGCGAGTTCGCCACTTTCTTTCATGCGGTAAAGTTGTGAGAAACTGGCCAGCACTGAAATGTAAAACGGCGTTTGTGTTTCGCCACCTGATTTTTTCTTAATGACTTTGCTCAGGTGCTGTGCGACGCCTTCTTTGTTATAAACGATTAGATCGAAATCCAGATAACTGCGATAATCGGTGAATTTAGCGACGTTTTCAAGTACGGCGCTATCGACGTCACCACTGCCGACGTCGACGATTTGGCGGAATAAATCATTCATGACATCGCGATATTTTTCGATAAATGGAGTGTCGTCTTCGCCCATGTTCAGCAACATGTCGTCTTTAATCATGTCGTAATAGCGACGATACAATGCGCTCGGTTTGACTGTAAACTGGTAGGAATCGTTTCCAAACGTCGCTTCTTTTAAAGCGAGATTAAGTTCGTCGATTTGGTCGATGACCGAATCGATCGCCCCACGAAGTTTCGAGATGAAGTCGTCTTTAAATTGCTTGGTCGCTTTATTGTAAGCATCGGATATTTTCTCGCGATACTGCGGCAAGCGCACGTCGCGCATTTCCACCAGTTCGGTATCGTAGAGCAAGTTTTCGCTGCTTTCAGTATCAAGTGTCAAACGGTAGTCACGCACGTATTCACGGCGTAATCGCACGAGTTGGTTAAACAAATTGCTGACGAGATATTGGACATTGCTCAATTGCGTATGATATTCGCTGACGATGTCCAAATAACTTTTGCCTTCAAGCCGTAATCGTTCGAATAGCGGCAATCCTTTTTCGGCGACTAGGAACGGATCGTAATTATTATCCAAACGTTCGGCCCGTTCTCTGACTTTGGCTTTAACAGCGGGAATCTTGTCTTTCGATAATGTTTCGATTGAGTTAGCGAGGCGACCTTTCTCTTCGTTGAGTGCCGATTGATCGGCGCGCAATCCGGCGATATCCTCATCGATATCGGCGATACGTTGGTCATAACTTTTGATTTGGCTCAAATCGTGTTTATTAAGTTCGCCTTCGACATATTGAAGCGTCGATTCAAGTCCGCGAATTTCGCGTGAACGCGCCAGCGTGTTCATCGAGGAGGTTAACTCGTTGGTGTTAATGATTTCAAGTCCGTTAGCATAGCTAATCACTTTATTCAGCTCTTTAAGTTCATTGGCAAGTCGCATGTTCTTGACGATTTCTTGCTGCTTAAGTGCCATTTGTTCTTCGCTGACTCGGCGTCCGATGAAATGAATTTTATAACTATTGGGATGGAGTCGTCCCATCGTAAAATTGCGGTAAATATCGGTATCGGGCGTGATCCCATTTCCGGAATTGCGCGCTTCGGTTGGCGTTTTGCACTTTTTCAAGCGCCCAATCAAAAAATTGACGTAAGCTTGCGCCCCTTCGTGATCGGTGACGATTTCCTCGGCCAGCGAATTAATCTCGGAAACATAGTTTCGCTCCATAATCGCGCCAATGTCGACGAGTTGGGTTCCGTAGTAACGGTACTTCTCCAACAATCCTTTAAAGATGTCATAAGCTTGTAGATAAAATTGTTCCGGAACGATTAAATTCAGTTTTTGATTATGTAAATAGCCTTCAATGGCATTCGCCCAAAGTGGGTGCTTGATATCGATTAGATCAGCGAGAATATGCACTTCGACATCTTTTTTTGTTAATTCTGATAATTTGGCGCTTAGTTCGCGCTTGATTGAAACGAGGGCGAATTCGTAGGGTTTGCCGCCTTGTCGCATGTTCGTTTCTTCTTGCTTTAGTGTCGAAGTCGCTTGATCAAGTGCCAGCATCGTGCGCGCCAGATTAACGCTGTTAGCGGAAATTGCGCCCTTGAATTTGGCCAGTGCATCGCGCCAAGCATTGAATTCGTTGATATCGAAATCCGAAATATGATCGATGTCGAGCGCTTGGATTTTAAGCGATGTATTGGCGACTTCTTCGCTATGATCGAGCAGTTTTCTTAGATCATCGGCCCGTTCATCGTCGAGAAGTTTGAAATCCAATTTCGCCAATCCTTCAATCAATGTCGTACCGATATTGGCATAGCTGTCGGCGTATTTGCGTAAATTGGCGATGATGCCATTTATGTCTTCCCTTAAAGCATTGAGCTTGCCCTCGGTCGTTTTCTTCGTTTCCTGAAGTTCATCGGTCAATTTGTAGGCGTCGGAATTGACGCGCTCTCCGATTAGGCGATATTTTTTCTTTTCGAGTTCGGAAATATTACTGGACACATCGGCCAAATCGATATCGATACCCGCGAGTCTTTCTTTGGCTTTTTGCAGTTGCATGAGGTAACTGTCGAGCGTGTCTTTCTCGACTTGCAGTTCGGCATTTTCAATTAAATACGAAAAAATATCGAAGTTTTCCTTGTGTCCGGAAAACGCTTGATACGTCCGTTCGATTTCTTCGAGCCGATCGATGCGGACTTGCATGATTTGGGCTTCTTTCTCCAGCTTCTTGTATTGCAAGATGTTTTCTTGCATCGGCTCGATATTGACGTTGGCTTGTGGATCGCAGACGTATTCGGTGATGAATGTCTCGATGTCGGTAATCGGCGTAAAACTAACAGCCTTCTTAATAAGCGAGAAATATTTGTCTTTCAAGCCACCAAAACGGCGCTTCAACATCTCAGTATATTGCCGATTGGAATCGAAAAACCGGTAGTTACCTTCATAATTTTCTTTTAAAAAGCGACTGAGCGCTTTATATTCCATCGGGACGTTGCTATCAATAAATTCATTACTGGGAATCTTGTCTTCAAGCAGGAAAAAGCGATGTTCTTCACTGCCGTCTTCATAACAATCGAACACGCATCCAAACGTGAAGCTTTTTTCTGACTTGTCATCGAAAAATTCCATAGCCAAATAAGAAGTAAATCGGCCCGTGCGCAAATAATTGAAGCCACCCTCCTCGGCATCACCGAGTTCACCTTTTAAATATCCCTTTAGCGTTCGGGTTGACTTATCCGATGCCGCTTTGTTGAAATAACGTCCGGTCGTGTCGCCAAGCAAGATCAGTTGCATGGCGTCAATCAGCGTTGATTTGCCCGAAGCGTTAAGTCCAGTCAAAAACACGATTGGTTCAAACGTAATCGTCTCATTCCAAAAATAATGCCAATTGATGATTTTCATTTTCCGAAGCAATTTCATAAGTCGTTGTCGCCGCCTTCCGTCATTTTTAGCTGTTCAAGCGCTTCGGCCATGGCAACGATCTTTTGGTTGTCGACCGCGTAGATGATCGATGGCAAGATATAAAAACTTACATTTCCTTCATCGTAGGAACCGCTGACTTTGGCGATGACATTATGGGTTGCCAAAAATCGTAAGCCGCGACCGAGCAAACGGCCGCTTAGTTTCTTGCCGCTTAACGTGATGCCATAATCGAGCATCATTTTAATAAGCGATGGTGTCGTCACGTAAATCGACTCGCCCGTTTGATTGCTTTGATTCTTCTCGTTTTCATAGATGAGTCGTAGCGTGAACAGAAGCAAACTCGTTTCCCGATCGAGTCGCAAACGATTGGATTCATAACTGTTTGATAGTGAGAAAACACCGTTTAATACGTCTTTATCAAGCGTCCAACCCGAGAATTTCAAATAATCGGACACTAATTCGTAAAACCGTTCGAGAAAGCGATAATCGGGGTTGATTTTCATGGTTCGTTCTCGTGTATCGAACATATCGCGCACTACAAACGATTTCAAAAGTAAGACATTGACAACCCGCGCGAACTCGGTTTGGTCGGCCCCGGCCAAAAGTTGGTATTGTGATTCAAACATTAAGATGGTGTCCCCCTTCTAATAAAGGTGATATCTGGTAATAAATAAGGTCCGGAGACGAGTTTGCCCCCGCTGGTCTGAATATCATAAAACGATTGGCGATCGTCTTTGTGAACCGTTGCCAGAATCAACAAGATAAACGCATCGTAATCCGGCAAGGGGATATCACCGATATGTAATTGGTCTTTGTCGCCAAAAGCCATTTTCATGAATGAAGCTATACGGGCATCAGAAAAATGGTTGCGAGTTTCGTCAAGGAATCCTTGCATAAGCATGCGTGACACGTCTTCAAAATCGACGATTGGCAGCGGTTCGCCCTCTTCGCGGTAACGGCGCACGATTGGCAATGTCAACGAATCGGGATTGATGTAGCCGGCCTCAAACAAGCTGATGCTGTTTGCCATACCATTTAAAATCGCGGAGACGCCTTCACCGGTAAGCGCTGCTTCACCGTAATGCTTAAAAATCGTTTCAAGGTGGCCCTTAATCGTTTTATCGGTGTTGTTCAAATATAAAATTTTAGTCGCCGAGGCTTTGGTATATTCGCTATGTTTGACATCGATTTCATCAACCATGCGATTAAGCTGTTCGTACATGTCGGTAATATAGTTAATTTTTTCGATGACGTCGGCCTCTGCTTCACGTCTGTCTTTTTGACGTGAATAAATGAGCGATTGTTGCACGAGTTGTTTGCGAATGTCGTCATCGCGAAGCCAATATTGCAAGATATTGGTGATATGGCGCTTGAACTTAGCGACGGAGTCGAATGTTTTTAACGGGTGATAGAGTCGATCGGAAACGCGTGATTTGTAGTCATCAAAATAATCGGATAGCACCTTGTTGGTGGAAAACACCTGACCGAGCCGATGTTGATAAATTCTAATCGAGTGACCAAGCGTCACTAGTTCGGTTCGCAACTTCCTCGTATTTTCATACACGCGTAGTAATGTCGCATACATGAATTCGTCGCGTTCTTCGTCTTCGAGTTTCAATTCACTATAAGTGGCGTGTACCAAACTGGTGTATTGACTCTCGGAATCGCTGACGATTTCGTGGATTAATGTCAAAAATTGAATCGCGTAACTCGGCAGTGCGATTTGTTCTTCAAACGTTTCCGGGTCAATTTCGATGTCGATCCAACCAGTCTCTTCCAATCGGCGGCAAATAAACGCCGCTTTCGATGGCAGTGACGCCGATACGAAAGTATCGACATCGTCGTCTTCGCCCTCATAATCAAACCGCAAAACGAGTTCGGCGGCCGAATCGCGGAGCGTCCGGATATAATCGTCTTTTCGAATCGTCATTTCATCGGATTGTAAACTTTGATACAAAACATCGAGGGCAAGCGCGTATATGTCTTTGTTTTTGCTAGCTAAAATTGAAAAAAAGTTTTCAGGCACGCTGGAAAACAAATTCATGTTCGCTCCTCCTTCGTCGTTAATACAAATAATTTTATCATATAAATAAATTTATATGCATCGTTTTTGTTTATTATAGCGATGGCGACGTCATGTTATAATCATTAACATGAAATTAAAGATTCCTGCTTGGCGGACGATTCGCCTCTATCTTGCATTTGGGCTTGTGTTATCGGTGTTCTTCTACATGATCCCCGGTTTTACCTTTCCACCGACTCCCGCTCACTACATCATCCTGGGAGCATGGATGCTGACGACAGCCATTTATGCCCTGATTGGAGTCAAGACGAATTATTACGTGATCGAAAAACATGGTATCGTTCACCATCGGTTCAATAAGGACTATATGTATGCTTACAAGGACATTATCTATATCGATGAACCTTACAGCGCGAGACATAAAACAATGCGTTTTGTCACGAAATCGGAACATGTCTACTATTTGATGTTCGACCACGACGGTAAAATTTTCGATTTAGCGAAGCAACATGCTGACTTGTTATCGTCGCAAGATTTTTCAAACCGTTATCCGCATATCAAACTTTAACAAAATCGTTGCACGAACCATCATTTGATGGTAATATCAATAAGCATGAAAAAGAGGTGATGACGTATGTCCCGTACATGTCCGGCTAGTGGCAAAGGCCCAATCAGCGGCAACAACCGCTCCCATAGTTTACGCGCGACGCGCCGTAAATGGAATGTCAATTTGCAACCGTACAAAATGATGGTCGATGGCAAACTGGTGACCGTGCGCATGTCGACGCGCGCTCATCGCAGCCTTAGCAAAGCTAGCAAATAAAAAGTTGTCTCAGCGACAACTTTTTTTCTATATAATCACCGAGATGACCACGATGATTTGCAATAAGATTAGATTTAAGAGACTAAGCCATTCCGACAACGGCAATACGAACACTTTAGGACGGGAGTATCTAACGGCGCTTCCGTTTTTTACTTCACTGAGTTGCCCCCAATTTTTTAAGCGAGGATTGATCATTATCAATAGTTGCCACATGGCGATGGTAATGCTCCCGATTTTTAAAACTTCATTAAATGTATCGTTAAACGGCGTCGAAAACGAATAATAGCCGACAAGCAGCGATAGAAGCAGCGTTAACATCATCCCAAGCGAGGCGACCAGCACATGGCGATCGACGACGGTCGTCTTAACGAAAAACAAAAACGCGTAAACGCCGCTTGATAATACGGCCGCGGCAAAAATCAAGTAAGTCATCACGATGCCTGGCATTAAAAAAGACGCGGCGAAAAACGTTGCCAACGCGGTAAAAAAAAGGGCCATCGGAATTTGAATCAGGCGTCTTTGATTGCTAGTCAAGGCAAGCATTATCTCAAACATGAAGCGGTTCAAAAACGAATACTTGACACCGGTATTTTTTAAATAATAAACCAAACCTAATCCGATTAAGGTGGCCCCAAAAACAATCGTGGCCAACAATGCGACAATCATTACTGGAGGATTCATTTTTCACCGATAAGCGCTTGAAAGCGTCTTGGCAAATCATCATGCCCGAACAAATACGAGCCGGCGACAAGAATGTCGGCACCCGCGGCAAGGCAGCGTGGTCCCGTCGTGGCATTGATGCCTCCGTCTACTTCGATAAGAGTCACCAATTCTTTTTGGTCAATGCGTTGTCGTAAATACTGAATGCGAGTGAGGGCCGCTTCGTCAAACGATTGTCCTCCAAATCCAGGCTCAACGCTCATGACGAGGACTAAATGCAAATCGGGTAAATATGGTTCAAGTACCTCAATCGGCGTATTAGGACGAACGCTCATGCCAGGCTTTCCGCCCATGCCGATGATCGAGGCAATCACTTGGCGGATTTCAGCTTCGTCTTTACATGCTTCATAATGGAATGTCACGATGTGAGCGCCGGCTTTGACGAATCGTGGCGCGTACTTGATTGGATCATCGACCATGATGTGCACGTCATTGATCAAATGGTGGGTCGCCGCAATCGATTCGAGCACTGGTAGACCAAACGAAATGTTGTCGACGAAATGTCCGTCCATCACGTCAAAGTGAAGGTAATCGGCGCCAGCTTCACTGATGCGACGAATTTCGGCACCCAAACAAGAGAAATCGGCGGCCAAGATTGAAGGAGCGATTTTTGGGATTCGCATTTAGAATAGGTCCTTTCGGAACGGTAATTGGGCTAGCATTTCTAAATAAATATCATAAGCCTCTTTAGGTATTTTACCATTTTTAACTAATGAAGTGATGGCGCAACCGGCTTCAGATTGGTGTAAGCAATTAGGAAATTTACATGTCAGGGCAACTTTTTGGAAACCTGGGAACGACTGCGCCAGCATATCTTGCCCGAAATCAAGCTCAAGCGATGAAAATCCTGGTGTATCGGCGATATATCCGTCTTGAAACGGGAATAGCGTCACGCTTTTGGTCTCATGGCGCCCGCGACCGAGCGCGTGTGAGTAGGAACCAATCGTCTGACGATAGTCGGGCGATATCGCGTTGATGATTGTCGATTTCCCAACTCCGGTTTGTCCCGCAAAAGCAGATATGCGATTGGGAAGATGCTGTTTGATTTGATCAATACCGATTAGTTTTGATTTCGAAAAGTACAAAACCGGTAGTGTCAAATATTCAAGATGCTTTAAAAGTGTCGTTTCGATTTGATCGGAAAGACGATCGGTTTTGGAAATCACGAGCAGTGGCTTGACCTCGTGATAGATGGCATAACTTAGATAACGATAAACAAGCGGCCATGAGAATTCAGGTTCCTTGACGCTCATGACGACAAAAAGCTGTTCCAAATTGGCAATCCGGGGTCGGGCAAGAAGTGACTTTCTTGGCGCGACTTCTTCAATCATAAGCCGATTGTGGTCAAACAAAACAAAATCGCCAGGCCAAGGAATCACCTCGCGGCGCAATGTCTTGGGCATCTGGCACGTATAGGTGCGGCCACTCGACAAAATGACAAAATTGTTAAATGATTTGGTGACGACGATTCCGTGCATCATTCGTCCATTTTAAAACCAAAGAAACGAGCGAAAAACGATTGGCGGGGTGTAATCAATTTCGGATTGTCGATCACGACTTTAAGCGCTTTTTGCATTTCGATGACCGAACGATAGCGATCCAAGGGATTTTTTCTGACAGCGGTCAATATGATTTTGTCCAATGCATTTGGAACTGTTGGAAGTACTTTCCGGGGACTAGGAAACCGTTCTTTGATATGCATCATGGCCACGGCAATCGGATTAGCACCGTCAAATGGAACTTTGCCGGTAATTAGTTCGAAAAAAGTAATTCCCAGTGCATAAACATCACTTTGAAACGTCGGTGTTTTACCTTGAGACACTTCGGGAGCCATGTAATGAACCGAACCGACGATAACTTCGCTTTTGGTGACACGCGTTGAATTTTCGAAATGGGCAATGCCGAAATCACCAAGTTTAATCGTCCCATCGGGCGTCAAATACACGTTATTTGGTTTGATGTCGCGGTGAACGACCAAATGCGAATGGGCAAAAGCCACGGCTTCGCATAACTGGTACATGATATCGACGGCTTCCTTAAACGTGAATTTGCCGCGAATGTCGAGTTCGTCCTTCAAGGTTTTACCCTTGATTAGTTCATTGGCCATGTATGGTCGATTGTGATGGGTGCCGATATTGATGACACGAACGATGTTAGGATGGTTCAAACTCGCGCAGGCGCGTGCTTCGCGCTCAAACCGCGCAAGCGTCAATTCGTTTTTCAGCACTTCATCTTTGATGATTTTAACTGCTAAAAGTTTCCGAGTGATAATATCTTCGGCTTGATAGACATTGGCGAAGCCACCCTCGCCGAGCTCATTGATGATGCGATATCGCTCGTCGATTAAATCGTTTTCTTTCATGCGCTTTGCGGTTCCCAAATGGAAACGGCGATGTTGTCGGTGCCACCGTTACTGTTGGCGATGCGAATCAGGGCATCGCATTTTTGAATCGGCGTGTCTCCCGAGAGTAGTGTCGTCAACAATTCGATATCGCTGACGTTGTTATATAACCCATCGGAGCAAACGAGCAACCGTTCGCCTTTATAGTCGAATATTTTCATGTCAATGGTAATCGTCGGATTTAAACCTAAAGCATTTAACAGCACGTGCTTTTGAGGATGGGTCTTCATTTGATCTTTGCTGATTTTGCCACTGCGGAACAAGAAATCGACGTAGGTTTGGTCTTCGCTAAGTTGCTTTAGTCCATCTTGTCCAATCGCGTAAGCGCGGGAATCGCCGATATTGGCGATGGCCACTTGATTGTCAACTAGCAAAGCGACCGTCAGCGTCGTACCCATTTCTTTGGCTTTTGGATTGCGAAGCGCTTCGTCATAAATAAGTCGATTCGCCTGTTTGATATGATATGTGAGCCATAATCTGGCTGTGCCCATCGTGAAAAAAGAATTTTTAGCTTTAAAGGAATCCGCTAAATAATCGGCAGCAATTTTTGCGGCAAGATCGCCGCGGGAATGTCCGCCCATACCATCGCATACGACCAAAAGGACGTCACCGCCCTTGTTGCATAACGCTAAGGCGACGTCTTCGTTTGTTTCTCGGACTTTGCCGATGTCGGATTTGGAGGCGAAATTACCGCGTCTTTTCATGATGTTTTGCACGTAGCTGACCGCAAGCGGCGTCGATATCGGCGCCAAACTCCTTGCGAATCGTGGCCGTCACTCCTTTACGGGTCAGATAATCGAGGAAGGCTTTGACGCGATGATCGCGGCTGCGTCGATAGCCGTTTTCCATTACTTCATTATAAGGAATTAGATTGACGTATGCCAAGATTCCTTTGATAAGACGTGTTAATTGTTCGGCGTGTTCGAGTGAATCGTTGACTTCGTCAATCATGATGTATTCAAAAGTGACGCGGCGCCCAGCCACTTCCACATATTCACGGACCGCACTCATTAGCTCATCAAGCGGAAAGGCGGTATTGATTTTCATTAACTGCGAACGCAGTTGTTGATTCGGGGCATGCAAACTTATGGCCAAATTGATTTGAAGCCCTTCGCGGGCATATTGACGGATACGCTCGGGAATACCACAAGTCGATACCGTCAAATGTCGCGCCCCGATAGCCAATGCCTTGGGATGATTTAGGATGCGGATGAACGACATCACGTTATCATAATTATCGAACGGTTCGCCCGTTCCCATGATTACGACGTGAGTGACGCGCTTTCCTTGGCCCTCTTCAATCAGGATGTTGTTGACTGCCAGCACTTGCCCGAGTAATTCTGAAGTCGAAAGATTACGTTGTCGCTTCAGTAAGCCCGAAGCACAAAAGGAACAACCCATGTTGCAACCGACCTGGGAACTGACACATACGACTTGTCCATAGTTATAACGCATGAGCACGGTTTCGATTAGATGACCATCCGTTAGTTTCAACAATAGCTTTATCGTTCCGTCGGCACTGTCTTGACGCACATGAATCGGTGGTAGTGAAAACTCGTAAGTCTGTTTGAGGATGTCGCGAAATGCCTTGGCAACATCACTCATCGCATCAATGTTGGTGATGCGACGGCCATAGACCCAATCGAAAAGTTGCGTCGCCCGGTATTTTTTTTGATTTAAAGCGACCATTTGGTCGCTTAATGCTTCATAGGTTAAATCGTAAAAGTTCGTCATTTATCTTTAAGTTTTTTCCTCATGATCGCCATGTATAGTGCAGTGTTCATTTCATCGAACGGATAATATTGCTTCTCATAAACGAGCGAGAAATCTTTGTGTTCGGATAAGAACCAAGCAACCAGGTGTTGGCCTTCTTTTTTGTTGAGGGTGTTGACGCCATAGGCGAACAGGCCGCCCTCCGCCACGAATTTGGAACTTTCAAGCAGCGTTTCCTTTTGTTCCTCGATTAACGGATCGATGTCGTTTTGATCGAAATGGAAGAAAAAGTCAGGCAACGATCGAATCAGGTCGAATTTCGAGCAGTTGCTGACGACGATGACGAAATCTTGTGGATGGGAAACATGGCTGATCAATAGTTTTGGAGTGCTTTCAAATACGGTCACGCTTGAAAGGCCGAAGTGGGCAATCGCTTTTTGAATGTCGAGTTTACGGGCAATCGAGTTCGTAGCCACTTGAATTTTGTTGCGATTGTTCGTGGCAATCGGTATTTCAATGTATAACGCATTGGGACGCGTCTCCACGATTAAGACATCGCCAAACATCGACGTAAAGTCGAATTTATTGATAATGTCGGTTACCGCCATCCGTTGTTGGAACACATAATTGTCCGCGAACATCGGGCGGTGCTTCAATGGTTCGCGTCCTTGGTAGATAACAGTATTGGGAATCGGGCCCTTGATAAAATGCGAATCATGTTCGACAACGTAATCAACTGATCCTTTGAAATCGTTGATACGACAAGCTTGAAGCACGGCTTGATTGTTGGATTTTAGGATTTTATAAGTGTCGGGAACTCCAAAATGCTTCTGCCACATATGTACTAACCAAACCGGCGTATTGAATTTCAGTGACAAAAATTCAGGTGACCGGGGATTGACTTCAGGACCAATTAACTGCTTGCCCGGTTCCGTTTCTAAAAGAAACGTTTCAATTGTTTGGTCATCGACTTGATGGGCAACGAGCAACTCTTTGATGTAAGTAGCGGCTTCACTATAGGGTACGCGTTTAATAAAAACGATGTTTCCAAGCACGACTTGGGCGAGTAAACGGTCGTGATCATTTAGTTGCGGAAAGTATTTTTTGATGACGTATTCAAGCAATAAATGGTGATGCAATTCGCAGCTGGTTAGTGATCTTACGAGTGGTTGCGACGACATCTCGACTTGATTTTGCGAAAATATCTGCCTGACGGCAGCTGAGAAATTTTGTTTGTTTTCAATAATCTCAATGAGAATATCGCGTGCATGTTCGAATGCTTTCATTGGCTTACCTCGCATTCCCCATAAAGTATAAATTATCCGCAGGCAATAGTAGATAAAATATGAGGATTATTTTTTCTTGCTTTTTTCACTCGCTTGATAAATTGAATCAAGATTCACTTTCGAGAAAACGTCGCCTTGGTACACTTCACGTTCCTCGTCAAGTTCCTCACTCTCTTCGACATTGACAAGATTGGATTCGGTTACGAATAGGGGATACTCCTGATCATAACTTTCAATGCGGTCTGCGGCATCGTAATAATAAAACTCGATTGCTCCGTGAATAATGTGGGTCTTGACTGTCTTTAAAAGAAAATCGGCCACTTGGGCTTGAAACGTACGATAACTAGAGGGGGCATGGACATGAATCAGTGCTTGCCAAAGCGTTTGGTCAACGCCGTTGTGGAATAACATGCTTTCGGGAGCATAGACGAGAATCTGTTCGGGATCACAGTGAAAAATCGCGGCCAACTTCGTATAGATGTCCTTGCTGATATGTTGGCTGGTGTATGGGTCTAATCCTAAAAATGAAATTGTAATCATAAACTTCTCCTGAATGTGAATAGCATACTCGCTTACTGCTAGCGTTGCAATCAGAGTTATACGTCGTAGGGATCAAGATTGACGGCGAGTCGCACGAGCGTCTTTTGCGACAACAGCTCAACGATCTCACGAATCGGGCCTTCGATTATATCGAACCGCTTGTATTTTATCAAAATTACGCGGCGATGAACACCGCCCAAAAACGAGATATAAGGGCTGCTTGGTCCTAACAATTCAATATCGCGATCTAGTTTCTCAATCACCATATGGGCGAGGGTGTCCGCCACTTGAATGACCAAATCTTCGGATTTTCCACTTAAAGTCATCAACATCAAATAGGTGTAAGGCGGGTAATTGGCTAATTTTCTTTGATACATTTCCGTCTTAAAGAATTGCTCGTAGTCTTGAGTGGCGCCTAGGGTCACGGCATAGTGATTGGGTGCATATGTTTGAATAATCGCCCGTCCTGGAGTTTGACCGCGTCCCGACCTACCGACTGCTTGGGTAATCAGCTGAAACGTTCGTTCACTCGACCGATAGCTTGGAAGCGTCAATCCAATGTCTGCCAATACGAGACCGACTAACGTGACCTTGAGAAAATCGTGACCCTTGGCAATCATTTGCGTCCCAATCAAAATGTCAGCCTCATGATTGGCAAACTTCTTCAATGTTCTAGCAATTGTTTGCCTAACTTTGCTCGAATCGGAATCTAGTTTTAATATACGGGCACTAGGAAACAATCGCTTTGTTTCCTCGACGATTCGTTCGGTGCCAAACCCTTGTTTGAAAAAGTAAGTTCCGTTACAATCGGGACAAATAGCCGGATACGCTTCAAGATAGCCACAATGGTGGCACTTGAGCATGTGATCGTGTTGATGGTATGTCAAGGCGATGGCGCAGGTCGGACATTTAAACACATGGTTACACTGTCGACAACTAAGCGTCGGAGCATAGCCTCTGCGATTAATAAGCAAGACGATTTGTTCTTGTTTGGTCAGTGTTTCGCTCATCGCCTGCCGTAGCTTTAAAGAGAAGAGTGACGACTCCCGATCGATGTTGCGCGGATCGAGCATGTCGACGATATGGGTATATGGCAAGGCCATGGCATTAATCCGATCAGGTAGCCGCAGATGCATATAAACGCCCTTTAAAGCTCGGGCACGCGATTCTAACGATGGCGTGGCCGATCCAAGTATGACCTTGGCACCATGCGTTTTGCCGCGCCTTATCGCCACGTCGCGTGCATGATAAAACGGCAAAGTATCTTGTTTATAAGTTTCGACATGCTCTTCATCAAGTACGATTAAACCAATGTTGCACAGCGGGGCAAACACCGCGCTACGGGCACCGACGACGATGGTCGCTTCGCCTCGGGCGATGCGCCGATACTCGTCGTATTTTTCCCCCGGAGTCAGTTCAGAGTGTAAAATGGCCACTTTTCCGCTGAAACGTTTGAGGAAATAGGCAACCATCATCGGTGTTAACGCAATTTCAGGAACGATCATCAACACCGTTTTACCAGCACTGATAACTCGTTCCGACAAGGCGAGATACACTTCGGTTTTTCCGCTTCCTGTCACGCCTTGAAGCAAATATACCTCGGCATTGGAAGCCAAGGTGGCGGCAATCGCTTCCTGTTGCGCGCTTGTTAGCTGCGGCGCTCGTTCGACTGGGCTTTCTTCAATTGACAATCGCCGTTTCTCGCGACGATAAAAATCGACTTTTCCTTTGTCGAGCAATTGCTGTAAAACAGACGGCGAACGGCAATCGCGTTTATTAAAAGGTTGTTCATTGGCGATGATGCGCAACCATTCGATTTGTTTCAGTGTCAGATTAGTTTCGCATTCATCAATCACGCGAACAAACGTCTCGTAAGCAATTTTGGGGCCTTTAAGCGCTGTTTTTTTAGGCTTGAGACTAAGGGGCAGCATCGCTTGTAGCACACTAATGCGAGGCCAAAAATTGTCGTGGGCCAATTCAAGCGCCAACTGCAGCAATTCCTCATTTAATAACGGTTCCTCGTCTAATAGCGCGTCAATTGGCAGCAACCGGTGTGACGTTGTTGCTTGAAGTTGGGCAATCGTCTGGTCGACATGTTCTGAATCAAGTACGTATCCGACGAGTTTTTGATGGTTGAACGTCACCAATACGCGAAAACCGCGTCGGTGCTTAATCGAACCTTCATAAACATATGAAAAAGGGCGATCGAGTTGCAGCGAAGCGTGTTCAATCAACACATGGAGTAACCACATGTTATTTACTTCCAGAAGTTAATAGATAACGAATCCGGTTCCGGATAATTTTTTGAATTTCACGAGCGGCACGTTTCACGTTGTCGTTTAGCACGATGAAGTCGTAATGTTCCTGCAGCGTCATTTCCCGTTTGGCCTTTTCGAGTCGTTGGTTGATGATTTCTTCGGCTTCGGTTCTGCGTTGAGTGATTCTTTGCTTTAGCGCTTCAAATGATGGTGGAATTAAGAAAATCGACAAAATATCGTCGCCTTTCATCTTCGCCATCACTTGCTTGGCCCCTTCTACCTCGATTTCGAGAATGACGTTCATGCCTTCGTTACGAAGCTTTTCAACATAGGTGCTAGGCGTACCGTAACGATTGCCGACGAACTCCGCCCATTCAAGAAATTCGTTGTTGGCCAAGTTTTCATCAAACTCGGCCCGAGACACGAAAAAGTAGTCGAACCCTTCGCGTTCATGGGGCCGACGAGGCCTGGTTGTCATCGAAACCGAATACACAAGTCGCAACGACCGATCGGTCATCACTTGACGGCGTACCGTACCCTTGCCGACACCGCTTGGTCCCGAAATGATGATTAAAAGTCCTTTTTGGAGTTGGCGCCGCTTAAACATATAATCATTATATTTTAAGTATTTATACTAAATCAATGAAAACAGGTCTCATGATATACTAATGCCATGAATGGTTTTAATGTCGATTTTGACCGTTACCACGATATTTTACGCGAAAAATTAAGTGGTCTCCACATTACAGATATCCGCATTCTAACGAAAACGGATTACTTGTTTATCTTTGCGGAAACCAAATCGATTTTGTTAGCAGTTTCGTTAGCGCCGACTCGACCCATATTATCCATCATTGCAATTCCGTTTGATTATTCCGAATTGCCGCGGGTAGAGATTGCCCCACTCCGCCATCATGTCATCAAAATGAAGATCGATGCGATCAACCGCCTTAACAATGACCTAATTATTGAATTTGTCGGTCATAAGAAAGCGGACAACTTTGAACTTGTCAACTATCGATTGGTGTTTGAATTAATCAAGAACCATCCGAATTTCATCTTAATCGCTAATGAAAAAATACTTTGGGCCGCTAAATACCACGCTCTTGATGAATTGCGTCCGCTATTATCCGGTGGCAAATATGAAACGCCGAAACTCCAGTTATCGCGTATTAAACGCGATTTTATCAATGAAGCGTTGCTATATGAACAACGTATTCAAGATGAGGTAATGAACGCTAATTACCAACCATTGAGACAAGCTTTATCAAAACGCATACGCCAGTTGGAAAACAAAATTACAAATCTTACTAATGATTTAAATACATGGACGAACCGCCTCATTTATAAAGATGTCGCCGACTACATTTTGACGTATTTCGACGCATCAACACGCCTTGACGAGATTACCTACGAGGATGTGACATACGAGCTAAATCCAGCCTTTACGCTATCGGACAACGCCAAGCAATTATACAAACGATATCGCAAAGCACGACTCGCCAAAACTCCGATTGAGCAAGAACTAGCTAAAGCAAAAGACGAGTTGATTCGACTCATCGCATGGGAGCAACAAGGAGTTCCACGAACCTTTTATGAATTGGAAACATTAAGGCAACAGCTAATCGACCTTCATGTTATCAATCCAGTCAATAAGATTGATCGAAAAATTGACATTAACCAGAAACGTCCATATACGCTAATAAGCGATGGCGTTGGTTATTCATTTGGCCGCAATGCCATCCAAAATGATTATTTAACGTTTTCGCTGGCATCGAAAGACGATACGTTTTTTCACGTTATGAATCATCCCGGCGCCCATGTCATCTGCCATCATCCAAATCCGGATGAGCAGATGATCATAACCGCGGCATCGCTCGCATTATTGTTATCGCGGATGGAAAGTGGCGAGGTGTCATTCGCCAAAGTAAATACACTCAAAAAGGGGCGACAATCGGGTCAAGTCATCGTGAAAAAACATAAGGCGATTCGTTTAATGACCGTCGATCCTTATTTACGCGAATTAATCAAGAATGCCAAACGTTATTCATAAATAATCGGGACCTTTAAGCACTTCGGTAAGTGCGAGGTTTTCATAGTCCCACTGGCGATATACTTCGTAAGCCAAAATAGCGACACTATTCGCGAGGTTTAAGCTGCGAGCGGCCGGTCGCATCGGAATGCGGACGGTATGTTGAATGTTTGTTCGTAATATCTCGAGTGGAATGCCACTTGATTCCGACCCAAACATCAAATACACCGGTTTGCCTACCGGATATTTGACATCGCTGAATATGCGTTTGCCATGACGGGTGACCATGAACGTTTCTCCATGGGCGTGCTGATTCAAAAACTGCTGGTAATCGTCATAGATATGTAGCTGCAGCATCGCGCCATAATCAAGCGCGGCTCGTTGCAGCTCTTTATTGTATAGCGGAAATGGAAACGGCCCCACCACATGCAAAACGGCTCCAATCGCAGCTGATGTCCGCATGATATTTCCCACATTGGAAGGAATTTCCGGTTGATATAAAACGATGTGCAACACAGCGATGACTCCCTTGATAATCGGCTTAATATGTTAAAATTATAATATGAAAGACGTTCGTCAAACATATTTTCAAATAACCGGCGTACGCGCCAAAACCATCGAACCTCTCTATGGGGGCCTTAATTCAATGAATTACCTCGTTGATGGTAGCCGGGTCTTGCGCATCAAATTGCCAGGTATCGATACTCGTTATTCACCAAAAAACGAATATGTTGCCGAACGCTTGGCGGCGCCAACCGGCCTTGTGCCCAAGTTACTCCACTTCGACCAAACTTCGGGCGTTAAATTGACCGAGTTTATCCCCGACACCAAATTTCTAAGTAAACCCGTGACCAAAGATGAAATCGAACTCGTCGCTATAGCCCTACGCTCGCTCCACAAAATTCATCCCGCCAATTTGTCAAAGTTTGATCCACTTGAACGATATCGCCTATATAAAGATGCCGCTAAACTCGAGACATCATTTCCGCACGAAGAACAAATACTCAGTCACATCAAGGATTTACTGACGCGCGATACGCTGGTGTTCGCTCATAACGACTTGGTTCGTGGCAACTTGTTATTTAAGCAACACCGCGTTTACGTGATTGATTATGAATATTCCGGCGTCAACCATCCTTTGTTCGATTTGGCGTCTTTCATTACGGAAAATAACATCGACGACCAACAATCAATCGATGCTTTCCTTGCCGCTTATTATCAACAAAAAAACATTCCCCGTCGCGATTTTGCGATTTTTTGCCGCTTTTTGGACTACTTATGGTACTACTGGGCTCAGGGTATGTTTTTAACGACCGGACAGTCGATTTATAAGACGATTGCCCGGATGAAATGGCTGCGCATCAGCGCGACTTAATCTTCGAATTGTTCTTCGTAATGTTTTAATGAAGCCGCGATGATGGCAATAGCCTCATCTTTTCCTTCAACTTGGGAAACGAACGTGTCTTTCCCCTCAAGCATTTTATAGACTTGAAAGAAATGGCGCATTTCTTGAAATAAGTGATCGGGCAAATCTTTCATGTCTTGATAGGCACTGTAAACAGGATCATGTTTGGTAATGGCGATGATCTTTTCATCAATCATGCCCCCATCAATCATCTTAAAAACGCCGATTGGGTAAGCTTCAATCAACGCGAGCGGTTGAATCGGTTCCGAACAGAGCACCAACACGTCAAGCGGATCCAAATCACCGGCGTAAGTTCTGGGAATGAATCCGTAGTTTTGTGGGTAGTGAGTCGAGGTGAACAGAATGCGATCAAGAATGAGAGCACCCGTCTCTTTATCAAGTTCGTATTTCGTTTTGCTGCCTTTGGAAATTTCGATACAGACAAGGAAATTTTCAGGCGTAATCCGTTTCCGGTTAACATCGTGCCATAAATTCATAAAGGTCAATTTTCTCCTACAAGATATTATAGCAAGCGCGCATTCTTTTAGAACCTTGAAAAAGTGCTATAATTCAGCCATGAAAAAGATTTTATCTTATTTTGCTGTATCATTAGCGCTTTTCTCGAGCGCGTTGTTCATATCCGGTTGCAAAGCGATGGACGTGCCCAAATTGGCGAAGAACATCAATTTGCCACTGCCCCTTACAAATTACGAAAATGAACCATCGGAAGCTTACATGATTGACGTTTCCGGTTCGCAAATAAAAACGTTAATTGATTCCAAAGCTTCGTTTTTGCTTTACGTCGGCAACGACTACTGCACTTCTTGCCTCGCATTCAAAGATGCGTTTTTGAGCTACATCATCGAGACAGAGTTATTAGTTTACAAATACGACAATATTGCCAGCGCGAGCGATTATGAACAGATGCAAACTAATCATCCCGGTGTCTTTCCGATGTATCCGGTGACACCATCGCTATATTTTTTCAAAGATGGCGAACTGCGGACGCGCCAAGATGGCAACACGCGCATGTTCGAACTGGCTACCCTACGACCAATTATGAAAAGTTATGCCGACATCATTAACGTGATGGCAATTCATGACGAAGCGCTAGTTTCATCATTGCCAAATCAAGACGGTATCTATTTTGCATATAACCGGTCATCGAACCAAGTCCGCACTTTTTATAACTCAACATTATTTCCATATCTAGTCAAACACGACACGACTTTATATCAGCTGGAAGTTAGTCTTAATCCGTTGTTGCAAGATGCACTAGTCAGCGAGTTTGCACTTGATACTACACTTCCTGAATTATTTACAATTATCGACGGGGCGATTATTTCCACGGCTTCACTAGTAGATCATAGTGAAACCGATTTGCTTGAATATTACATCGATTCTTTAGCAACATTTAATTAATGTAACCGCTTGCATTGCACCCATATCATGGTATGATATTCTATTCTACTGGGAGGTACGCCTATGTCATTTACATTAACCATTAACGACAAAAAACAAACATTCGACCAAAAAGTCGCATTAATCGATCTCGTCGGAAACGATCACGACATCATCTGCGCGAAAGTCAACAATCGCATCCGCGAATTGACATATGAAGTTTATTATGATGCCGATGTCACCTTTTTGACGGTCAAAGACCAAGACGCGATTCGCACATATGAAACATCGCTCCGATATTTGTTCGCCATGGCTTGGGATCGTTTGTTCCCCGACATTCCCTTTCGTTTTTCATACAATGTTTCGCGTTCGATTTTTGTCGAATTTCTCAACCCCGACAAATTAGCCGATCCCTACATGGTTCGGCAACTTGAAGAGGAAATGCAAAAAATAGTCGAAGCCGACATTCCTTTCAAACGGCTAATCGTCGCCAAAGACGAAGCGCGGGAAATCTATGCATCGCGCAACATGCACGATAAAATCGAAATACTTAAATTCCGGCCCGAAAAAACCGTACACTTTTATGAGTGCGCCGGTTATTTAAACTATATGTTTGGCCACATGGTACCCTCGACCGGTTATCTGAAGCATTGGAAGCTCCGTTTGTATAGCCCCGGCATCTTAGTGCAATACCCGCGTTATGAAACAAGAGGCATGATTCCTCCGTTCCAAGATGCTCCGACATTTGGTCATACGCTCAAAGAAATTCACAAATGGGCAAAAATCACCCATGCCGATTCCGTCGCCGGCATCAATGCCTACATCACGGAAGAGCGGAGCGTCGAATTCATCAATTTATCCGAAGCGCTTCATAACCGGATGCTCGCCGAACTTGGTGAAAAAATTTCACGAGAAATCGACGATATTCGCCTGATTTGCATCGCCGGTCCATCAAGTTCCGGTAAAACAACGTTTGCCAACCGTTTACGGATTGAATTGTTGTCACGCGGCATCAATCCGATCCGTATTTCCATCGATGATTATTATTTGCCACGTCATTTGGCCCCCAAAGACGAGCATGGCGAAGCCGATTTGGAAAGCATCGATGCTCTTGACATCGAGCATTTTAACCAAAATATGCTCGATCTGATTCAAGGTCAACAAGTGCAACTACCGAAATTCGATTTCAAACAAGGCAAACGCGTCGAAGGCCGCACGCTGAAAATAAATCACGATACGGTCATTATTATCGAAGGTATTCACGCGCTCAATGATAAATTGACATCGCTGATTCCAAAACATCAAAAATACAAGATTTACATATCGCCTCAATCACAGATTAACCTTGATAACCATAATCCCGTGTCTTTGACCGATTTGCGATTGCTACGACGCATCGTCCGCGACAAGAAATACCGTAACGCCTCAGCCGAGGAAACGATTTCGATGTGGCCAAGCGTCCGGCGCGGTGAATTCACATGGATTTACGACACACAGGAAAACGCTAATTACGTCTATAATTCATTTTTGTCATATGAATTATGCGTGATGAAACGCTTTGCGATGCCGTTACTAACGGCCATTGAAAAAGATTCGCCATACTATCCGACAGCCGAGCGCCTCATCCGCATGCTTAAATACTTCCTTGATATGGATGATCGCTGGGTGCCTTCCAATTCGCTGATTCGCGAATTTATTGGGGGAAGTTGCTACTCTGATGTCATTTAGGCTTGTTGGAAGATATTAACGTTCCACTTTCAATCTTGTGAAATTGGATTAATTGCGCATAATAAACTTGGCGTAAGCCCGCATACTGGGCTTGCGCCTCTTTTTTTAACTGCGGGACGAATGTCTGATGGAATATTTTTTCGATGCGGAAAAATGTTTCATACGAATAGATTAATGACAAATTGTAAAAAGTTTGTCGTTTTGAATAGATAAGTAGCGGTGACGAGTGCGTGATTTCACTACTCATTTCATAGGCTTTCGAATAAGATGACAATCCCGCGAGTTTTTGGATGCCGTCACGGAAATTCAATCGAACTTCGCCAAGATCGGCAAGATGGAACAGCCATCCGTATTCGATGAACTTCTTCATATCTTTGCTTTTCAAATCACGGGCGCGCATTTCTGTTTTGATAACATCAAACATTTTGTCGGTTTTTTCTTTGTCTTCGATTAAATGATGGAAGGCAAGTCCATATTGGAGATGCTTTAAATAGGCGGGAATTGCTTTTATCTGGTCGCGGTACAAAATCGTCAGAATCGCTTCCGATTCATGTAAAGTACGCCAAGTCGAAAAAGCTTCGGTCTCGAATCCAGAAATTAACAAATCGAGCACGCATGTCAAAAGTGAGAAACACTTCTTGGTAATATCGGTCAATAACGTTTCTTGAGGTTGGCGCGATTGGAAACCACTTAGGAGCCCATTAATGGTGTTGACATAAAGCTTGAGCGTCGTCAGTGGTGGATAATAGCGACTTTTGACAGCTTCTTCGCGATATTCAAGATGTTCGTTGGTCAAATATTTGTCGATGGCCGCGGAAATGATCCGCGTCGTGTATTGGTCGTCTTGCTGCAGCTTACCGCGCAATTCTTCGCGCGTCTTTGAAGCGAAATACATATGTTCGTGGAAACAGTAAAGCGTGAGCATAATCGGATTCACATAACGGATGGGATTGCTTGGGTGTGCATCGAGAAAATCGCCAAGACCCGCAAGTGCCTCCAAATGTAAATCGTATAAATATTGGTGGTCGTATTGAGGTGGGATTTTCCATGACGCGAGTACCTCATGGAATTTTTCCAAACTCAACGGTTCGAATTTTGGCATTGTCATTCCTCATCTTTCACGGCGCGATAGGTATTTCTCGTCAGTGAAACCAAATATAGTTTAAGCGGTTTATCGCTGACTGTCTTGATATAATTCGCGTAAGTTCGTAGTTGCCTATCATAATCAACATCTTCGATACTACCCGTTTTTAAATCGATGATGCGAATTTCATCAATGAATTCCAGCATCAAATCAATAGTGCCAGTCATCCCATTGACCGGATTGTAATAACTATATTCTTGATAGACGTTTGCCGAGTTTGCTTGATTGAATGGTGGTAACGCCAACGTTGCTTCGATTGCTTGTTTAATTTTTGAATCTTCAATGAATTGCAAGTCTAGATTCTTATAGTGTAGTTGGCTGAATATTTCATGGAGCATCGTCCCATAATGCATTGACATTTCACTAGCATGAGTCACCATTTTACTGGCGCTTGTGGCCATTTGTTTGTCAAATGACAAATGGAGATGCTTGAATGTTATGGGAACATCCGCTTGCTCAAGATTAAGATTTTCACGTTTGAACGTGCTAGAGGTTTTCAATAAATCAAGATGTTCGGTTAATCCGCTGAAACGCATGAAATCACGAAAACTAGCAGACTTTTGCAAAGATAATAATGGTTTGTCGTCTATGACGTTATGAAATAACACCACCAATTCCTTCGTTCGCGTCAAGGCGACGTAAAATTTACGCATCTCTTCAGACAACGATTGCTCGTCCTCATTTCGGCGTGCCAAATAGTGAAACATCGTATAGGCATTGCGTTCATCGATTAAAGGAAGAATCAATCCGTATTTACCACTGGCGATGAATGATGTTTTGCTCTCGCTTCGATTGAATTGCTTGAATAGCCCCGGCAAGTAAACGATTGGGAATTCCAACCCTTTGGATTTATGAATTGTCAATAATCGAACGGCAGGTCCACTCGTTTTGGGATTTTCAAACGAAGGACTTTCGTTAAATAGTTCAGATTCCTCAAAATACGACACGAAATCATCAAGTGTGAAGAATAATTGCTCTAAACTTTCCGCAAGCCCAATCAATTGTTCGATCTTGGCTTGATGCATTAACACATCGCCAAGGCTAATCGTGTGCTTGTGCAAGTCGAACTCAAGCGCGATTTTGGTTACCAATTGTCCCAAACTAGTCGTGGCGACGTCTACTGATAGTTGTTTGATCTTGTCGATTAGCGGATCATCGTAGCAATGGTCTAAATTCGTAACACACTGATAAATGTGCTCATCTGTATATTCGAATAAGAAACTGCGCCATACGCTCATCAGTTCATGGACATGTTTCTGCGGGAAGTCATCACGACGAGCTCCCGCGACTAATTTAATCAGATTTTTGAAAACGTTAATCACGTCATCACTATGAAAATCCTCATTGATTGAGACATCAAGCGGGATGCCATATTGATGGAATATTCGCTTAAAATCGGCAAACGAAGATCTCCGATCGATCAGAATTGCAAAATCCTGATAACCAGCCGTAACCATTTGTGCTCCCGCAACGATTTGGTGACCCGAACTCATCTTCTTGATAATGTCTTGGGCAATCAGATGGATTTCGGTTTCCGTGGGCGTCTGATCAGCTTCTGTTCGATAACCATAAACGCGCATGCCGATGTCGCTTGATTGATCGATTCGATCATCGTAAGTTTCCTTGTTACCATAGTCGATATTGTGAGAAGCAGCATAATCAGCGCCTCCGACTTCACGACTCATCAAACGACCAAACAAGCGATTGATTGATGATAGTACTTGCTTACGCGAGCGAAAATTGATATTCATGTCGATTTTCAAACCATCGATGCCAGCGGCGTAATCATCATATTTTTTTGCGAATAAATCACAATTGGCATTTCTAAAGCGGTAAATCGATTGCTTGATGTCACCGACCATGAACACGTTATTGTTCTCGAGTAAACTAATGAAATAATCTTGAATATCGTTTGTGTCTTGATATTCGTCGATCATAATGTGACGGATTTCATCTTTTAATTCGCGGTTTATAGTCTCGGTTTGAGCTAAGGAGATTGCCAATTTAGAAATATCGGAAAAACTGAACTTTTGGTGGAGTTGTTTGAATTCACTCAATCTTTCATCGAGTTCCTGGGCTATCTCGATTAACGTCGTGACAAATTCTTTTGTTTCCAAGTAGCGCGTCGTGATTTGTTCAACGCTACCGACGCTTGCCCACGTCTTCAGTGGTTTAAACTGCGCCTTAATTGCTTCATGTATCGCCTTATCTTCATCAGTCAATCGCGTTATTTTGCGGGGAAATTTATAGTCGGATATCGTCGCCATCTGCAACGATAGGTCATCGATACCGCGAAGCATTTGCATGTCTTTATTAATCAGAGTGCCCATCTCTTCATCAATAAAGTGGGAACAGCTGGAAATGAGGGCATCAAGTTCTCGGTCAAACATATCTTTGTAACTAGATAACGCCGCTTCAATGAATGCGGGGCTAAAATGATTGGATACATATGTATTTAGATAATGTTTCTTGTCGATCTTTAAATCGGCCATCTTATCAATCATGGCGACGTAAGCTTGCAATACATTGTCATCACGAACCGCATAACTGCTAATCAAATTGACGAATTTGGAATCGCGTGCTGCATAACGTCGCTCAAAAATGGCCATAATCGTCTTTTTTCTGATAAGCGCTAAAACTTGTTCATCAATGATTCCGACATTTGGATCAAGGCCAAGCACGTAGTGGTATTTGCTGACTAATGATAGCGAAAAGGCGTCGAATGTCATAATCCGACTACCATCCACCAACGCCGCTTCATCGTGTCGCTGCAACTGTAATAATCGTTGTCGTATCCGCTGTTTCATTTCCTGGGCGGCCGCATTGGTAAAGGTTAGCACAAGCATGTGATTAAGGGAGACGCCCTGTTCAAGCAATCGAATGACACGTGAGGTCAATACCATGGTTTTACCACTTCCGGCTCCTGCCGAAACGATGACATTGCGACCCTCGGCATCGATGGCGAGTTGTTGTTGTTTATTCGGCTGCCGACTCATCTTCATCATCCTCTTGACCAAGTTTTATATCGATGTAGGCATCGTCTTTTCGAAAGCAAATATCGCGAAACGGACAGTATTGACATGAATGGTCGCTGCCTGAGAAGCGCTTGGGATCGATATTAAAACGGTGGCTTCTGATTTCTTTTACGGCGTCAACGATTTTTGTTCGCGTCAGTTCCCGATAACTTTCAAACGTCGCGGCATCGGCTACTTTGGCGCTTTTCTTTAGTTCGCCGCTTTTAATTGTTCCAATCGTGCGGATGTATTGGCTTTGCTGATAATCTTTGTCAAGCGTCGCCAGCTTGGCGGTGTCGGAGGTTGATAAGCCTGCCAACCGCAATTGGTCGCGATAAAATTCACGGGGATCTTTCCCAAGTGGGCGTACGAGTTTTCCAGCAATGATGTTTTGTATGTATAAACCAATCACTTCGATTTGTTTTAATGTGTCATCTTCGTGCAACAACAAGGCGTAAGTTGGTAATTGCATCGAATGACCATAGGGCAATTTGCGAGCATCAAAGTCTTCGTTGCTCGTCTTGTAGTCGACCAAAGATAGATAACGCTGTCCATCCGCATCTTTGGTAATCCAAACTTTATCGATTTTCCCTTTGAATGAAGTTATGTCATCGAGTCTGAATTTTACCGTATGCTCGTGGAGCATCGATTCGAGGCTCATGTTCGCTTCATGGTCACGATTAAAGCTAATTACTTCCGCTAGATCTTGTTTTAAGCGCACGAGTAATACTTGTTCTTTAGGAGAGAAAATATATTTGGCATACAGCTGTTCGAATGCTGTTTCAAACTCGAAATCGGGATTGTAGGCTTGTTCAAGCAATTCATGGGCAAACTCGCCGAATTTCGCATAAAAATTATCGCTGTCGTCGTTTAACTTGATTAGATATTGCAAATAATAGCGAAACCGGCATTGGTAAAACGTCTTAACCGCCGTATATGATAACTGCATGCGTTTGGTGTCAAGCCCAAATTCAAATGGATGGTACTGATAATCAAATGTGCGATATTTTGGAGCTACTAATGGTCGGTAAGCTTTTAGTTGCTGGTGGTCAATTTGATAAACGCGTTGCTCATCAAGCAAAGCCGCCGCTTTGATGGAAGCTAGGCCTTGGCCATAATCCACATCAAGTAGCGGTGCTTCTTTTGGAGTGATATTCAATTTTCCAAAAAGTGGCGAAGGAAATTTTTCCACCTTATAACCATAGCGATGATATGAAATACATAGGTGTGGCTGATTGAGCAAAAATGTTTCCCAGCGCGACGACTCAATCTTATTCAAGATGGCGCTATCGTTGCTGCCTATTACTCGCTTTTCCTTATCGGATAGGAAATCGGTATCGCTATGAATATTGGGAATAATTCCTTGACTGGCTCCGATGACGAACACATGTTTCGAAGGGCTGGGATACAAGGAACTGCCAAATTCAACACCAGCGATATAGCGATTTTGTCTTAATTTCAATTCACCGATAGATTGTGTTAAATAAGCAATTTTGACCTCAAGCGTCGTGTTGAAATTATTGACATCATCGATTAAAACAATGATTGGATGGGAGTCATCGAGTCGATATGTTTGCTGTAAAAACGTCTTCGTCAATGCAAAATCACGACAAGCCGTTAATTGTTTGATGGCATTGATGGACATTTCGGTGCCACCAACAGCCTCGGTGTCAAAATTATTAAGCGGAATTCCGAATTCGCGAGCCGCTAATCTCAAATCGAACGTAGCCTCTGGATCATTGCAAATGATGAAAATATCACTTGGAGCGATGCCCGAATCGATTAGAAGCGCAATACGATTAAACTGATAATGGATTTCTTCCTTGAGGGTATTAAATACTAGCACTTCCGGCATTTGATCGTCACTGTATTGCAAATATGTTAAGTCGATGTCTAAAGAAGCGGCGAGATCTTTTAGTTCGACGTCATGATCATATCCAATCGCCAACGCCCGTTTGCCTTTCATCGCATTTGGGAAAAATTTCATCCTTGTCAGTAGACCGTTATTTTCAAGTGAAGTAACGATCTGTTTAAGTTCCTCGATACGCGGATAACTCGCATTCGAATTTTCAAGAAAAAAGAGTTGCCGCAATCTTTGTTTGGCAATGTGATATGAATATTTGTATTGTTCCATTAAAAAAACGACGGCCTGTTTGCCCAATGAAAAATACGTTCCCGACAGCAGTTGCTCCTTGGTGTAAAAACGTCGCGAACC
>DAOSDC010000013.1:0-36833 GCA_035361955.1 Bacilli bacterium | reverse complement strand
ATTTATCTAAACTTAAAAAAGAATAATTATTCGATGATTTCGTAAACGATGGGACCGGGGGTAACTGGTTCTTGTTGGATTATAAAAGCGCTCTTGATTTCATCTAAGACATCGGAAAATTGTTCGATATTGGTATGGGCATACGCTAGTATGTCGCCGGTAATAACTTGATCGGCGACTTTTTTATTTAAGACAATGCCCGCGGAAAAATCGATGACATCTTCTTTTTTAGCGCGTCCGGCGCCTAGTTTCATCGCCGCTTCGCCAATTGCCAACGCATTTATTGTGGCGATGTGTCCATCGCGCTCCGCGCGAATCGGAACTATGTGCCGTGACACATCGAATTTGTCTGGTTGTTTGATATACGAGAGATCGCCGCCTTGAGATGCAATCATCTCACAAAGTTTTTGGAAAGCCGAGCCATCTTCGATCGTTCGAATCAATTTGGATCGAGCTTGTTCAATCGAGGTGGCCGCATGCGCTTGTAGTAGCATGATTGATCCGGCTGCCAAACACAATTCGACAAAGTCCGCGGGTCCGTGACCATGGAGTGTGGCAATCGCTTCTTTGACTTCAAGAATATTGCCAACGGCCAGTCCCAATGGTTGTTGCATGTCGGTAATAATTGCTCGCGTGTCGCGTTTAAGCGATTTGCCGATGGCAACCATTGTTTTGGCGAGCTCGCGTGCATCGTCGAGCGTCTTCATGAAAGCGCCTTGTCCGAATTTGACGTCCAACAAAATCGTATCCGCACCCGAGGCGAGTTTCTTGCTCATGATTGAGCCGGCGATAAGTGGCATCGACTCGACGGTACCCGTCACGTCACGAAGCGCATAAAGTTTTTTGTCAGCAGGCACGAGCGCACCGGTTTGTCCCAAGATGGCGAGCCCGATGTCATTTACCTGGCGAATAAACGCCTCACGGCTCATTGAAACGGAAACACCCGGAATTGCTTCGAGTTTATCAAGCGTACCACCAGTATGTCCAAGACCACGACCACTCATTTTGGCGACTTTAACGCCACAGGCAGCAACCATCGGTCCAAGCGCCAGACTAGTTTTATCACCGACGCCACCTGTCGAGTGTTTATCGACGGTGATTCCTTTAATCGCTGATAGATCGATGGTGTCGCCGCTATGCATCATGAGATGCGTCAAATATGCTGTTTCATGCTCATTCATGCCAATGAATTTCACGGCCATCAGCCAAGCGGCGATTTGATAATCGGGGATCGTTCCGTCACTAATGCCCTTGACGATATATTCAAGTTCGGCATCGGTGTGGTGTCCACCATCGCGCTTTTTTATGATTAGATCAATCATTCTCATGAAGGGAGCCTCTTTTCTTTAGCCAATATTTTGACGGGAACGAGTTTTGTGTCGGTCTCCCGTAGTTGATCGATTTCCACTTGCATTCTTCCTCTGACGAGGTCGGACACGGCGACAGAGGTCATGCCTTGGTATTGTTCGGGCATGATTGGTTCTAGAAACTTGACTTGGACTGGGAATCGCTTCATGTGGTATTTGGTGTTTAGTGGCCGGAATGTGCCATAAATCGTCATCGGAACAATCGGCGTTTTCGTTTCGAGCGCCATTTTGAAAGTTCCGGCTTTAAACGGTAGTAACTTACCCCGAATGTCTTTATTACGCGTCCCTTCGGGGAAAATCGCCCAACTGACCGATTTTTCGGCCAATGAATTTTTGACCTTTTTCATGACTTCGATTTCTTGACGCAAATTGTTGCGCTTGATGAAAACGCAATCAATTCCCTTCATGATGCGACCGAAAAATGGCCATTTCAAAATTTCGTGTTTACCCACGAAAATGATGGGACGTTCCGATAAACATACTGTAATCAGCGCATCATACATTGAATAGTGGTTGCCAATGAACAAGTATGTCCCTGGCTGGCTTAATATTTCGCCGTTAGTAATATAGTAATCCACATGAAGATGCTTGACGATTTTTAAAACGAGTTTACGCATTTTGGCATACCGATATTCAAGCGGCCAACGTTCGGGATGGCGCGAAAAGGGTACCATCCATGTAAAGTAGCCAAAAATGATATCGAAGAAGCAAAGCGTGACTGCGCGTATATATCTAAACATACTTTTACCTGTCTATCTTAATATTATAGCATTCCAGTCACGCTTTGGCGGTTACTCGTCTTGCTTGTCTTTGACGGGGAGTAATGTTTCAAGATGATCAGTCACGATTGTCAAACCGTGATCGGCATCATACTCGATTCTCCCTTTAACAAGTATCAGCGTTCCGTTTTTCATGCCCATGAAGTAATTATTCGTGGCGCGTGACCAATAGGTGACCGGTATTTCATCGGTCACAAAGATTCCTTCCGAATCGCGAGCGGGTCGTTCGACTTTCAACAGACGAACATTTGATTTGATCGGATTATCGATCAAACCGACGGCAACAATATTAGTGAACATTTAGCAGTTCCTCCTTATGGATATATTACCGGAGGAATTTCGTCGTGAATCCCAATCGAGTCCCAAGTGGCTAAATTGCGAATATTAATAGCGACAATGCTTCAATCATAATGTCCTTCATTTTCACATTCCGATTGGCGACGTAACCTTTATCCGAAAACACTAAAAGCATGTATTCATCGAGTTGATAGTAGTGGTCTTCCATGCTCGGATTAATCATGATAAAAAATCTTTTGTAGGGTGCCAACGCTTTGATATCGGCATAATGAATGATGATTCCCGATTCGTCTAAATCATCAAATCGGGTCATTTTTTCGATTAAATTGGCTTTGTCGAGCCGTAAAAACGGCAAATCTCGTCTTAGTCTCGCTAAATCCTTGAAGTATTCATACAAGTCATATCGTTCATCGAGCACACGGTAATCGTAACGATTGACTTTATCGCCCGACTTATAGGAGTTCAGATCGCCACCTTTTGATAAACCAATCTCCTGTCCCATGTGGAAAAACGGAATCCCGAACGCGAACATCGTGGCTGCGTTAATCAATTTAAGCCGTTTGAGCCTGACTGCCAAAGGTTCTTGCCCATTGCTGACGAGCATTTTGTCAAACAGCGTACCATTATCGTGACATTCGACGTAATTAATCGATTGGTGTGCGTGTTTGAATTTAGCCGGGAAGATCAAATCAAGGCAACTACCGACCCAGGCGAATTTAAAGCCAAGTCGGTAACTGGATGCCCCAAGCAAATATCCCCGTTCTTTCAGTTTGTCGTCCATCGTCGCCCCTTTGACGATGTCACGGAACGAATCGTTAAAAAAGGCATAGTTTGGCAGCTTATCACAGTTATACATCGAACTGCGATCTTCTTCTTTAAGTTCCGTCGGCATATTCCATCCTTCACCATAAAACATGAAGTCGGGTTTGATGGCCTTAATGGTCTTTTCAAGCAATTTGGAAGTCGTCAAATCGATGTTGCTCATTAAATCAAAGCGGAACCCGTCAATTCCATACGTTTGTACCCAGTGCACGGCCGAATCGAGTATGAGCTTACGCACCATCGGTCTTTCGCTCGCCACATCGTTTCCACAGAAAGAGCCATTCGATAAACGCCCGTCTTTGCGACGTCGAAAATAATAACTGGGCACAATCTTTTCAAACACCGATAAATGCGCATGATAGACATGGTTATAAACGACGTCCATGACAATACGAATTCCTTGTTTGTGATACGCACTGACTAGTGCCTTCAAGTCTTTGATTCGCGAATACGGATCTGATAAATCGCTGGCGAAACTGCCATCAGGCACGAAATATTGTTGGGGATCGTAGCCCCAGTTATAAAAACGGCCCGGATCACGTTCGTCGACCGTTTGGAAATCGTAAATCGGTAATAGTTGCAAATGGGTAATGCCCAAGCTCGTCAAATAATCGAACCCAACTGGATGGCCTTTTTCGGTCTTAACGCCTGATTCAATCATGCCTAGGAACCGGCCTTTGTGCTTGATATTCGTCAGCGGGTCGCTTGTAATATCACGGACGCTTGTTTCATAGATAATGGCGTCGGTATACTTGCCAAACTTTGGTAGCTCGTCTTGATAAAGCGGCACATCGAGCTTGGCAAAGTCGACGACGACGGACATTTCTCCGTTAAGAGTTGAACCAAACGCATACGGATCGGTGGCCTCAACCGTCAATCCATTATTGGTCACTAAATAAACATAAGTAGCCCCATCGAGGTTACCAGCGAGTGAAGTTTCAAATATTCCCTGATTTGAACGCGTCATGGCAATCAATCGCTCCGAATGATCGACGACCAATTTCAGGATTACGTTACTGGCAAGGGGAGCCCACAATTTAAATGTCGTATTAAATTCACTGATGCGGGCCCCTAAATCATTACCGTTATATGTGTATTTGTCGTCAAAGTCGGGAAAATAAATCGCATTTCCGATATCGAGGGCGCTCCGTGTGAAACCTTCAAGCACGATATCGTATTGGTGACCGAGTTCCAGCTCGCTATACGACCGCAAATCGAATGTCCAGCCTCCAGTGACGGGAGTCACTTTTTCAATCCGAAGCGTTTCGATCTTCTTATGGTCGGTTACGAGCAAAAAAGGATGCTTTTCCTCTTTATTCAGCGGTCCAAACAGCATGGCTTTAATTTGCTGAGGACCGATTAGTTTGCATGATAAAAAACTATCTTTCATTGGTTGTCCTTATTTTTCCATTTCTTCTCGGCTTGATTTGACGTAAACAACAGCAACCGCATAATCGCCATCGTGAGAAATCGATACATCATACGTCTGGTCTTTATAAATCAGATAGGGTACGCCAAGTCGGTCATATAGCACCGACACATGGCTAAATGCGATTTGTCCAAAGCCACCGCGTACCGCCTTCAAAAATGCTTCTTTAGCGGCAAACCGACCAGCAATGAACTTGACTTTATCGCTTCGCTTTTCGTAGATGAGCAGCTCTTCTTTCGATAAAATCCGTTTGGCAAGCGTTTCCTTGCCCTCAAAGCGTGACATTAACACGATATCAATTCCAATAGCCATACACTGTTTCCTTTCTAGGGGGTGTGGTTGTTTTCTTCATCATCAATTCGAATCAAAACGGGTATCCCCTTGTTCGATTGTGGATTGGCGGGACCGGCGGCGAGCACACCATCGATTTGCAATTGCTTGATGATGCGTAGCGTGCGATTGAAACCCATATTGAACTCGCGCATGATGCGACTGGATGACATGTATTCGTTACGCATCGTGAATAGTTTAATGTCTTCATACCGCTCATCAAGTGGCTCTTCGACGCTGTTGCCAGGAAATTGCGGTCCCATTGCCGTAATGTCGACAAGGTTGAGAAAATTAGGATGATACGATGGTTCGCTATTGTCTTTAATGAATCGGGTGACCCGCAAAGTGTCGTCCTCGCTGACAAATGCACCTTGTAGTCGCAACTCGCCATAACGCGAAAGTTTCGGGCAGCTGACAATCATATCACCGTTACCTAAAAGCTTCTCGGCGCCGGCATGACCGAGCACGGTCACCGAATCGACTTGGGCGTTCATTTGTAAAGCTACTTTCGTGATGATGTTGTTTTTGATGTTGCCCGAGACAATTCGGGTGATGGGTCGTTGGGTGGCGATAATCATATGAATACCAGAAGCGCGCGCCATGGCCGCCAAGCGTTCGACGATATCGCTAATTGAAGGAATTCCTTCGACCAAATCGGCATATTCGTCAATAATTGTCGCAATTAACGGCAATGGTTGTTGTCCGTTATCACGGGCATAGCGGTTATAAGCGTCAATACTGGAAATGCCGACGTTTTGGAACATGTCGTAGCGTTTTTGCATTTCCTCAAGCAGTCTGGTAAGGGCGACTTTCGCTTGACTATATTCATTAATAATCGGAGCTAATAAATGCGGGATTCCTTCATAGCGAATCATCTCAACCCGTTTTGGATCGATGATAATCAATTTAATGTCATCGGGATGCGAACGCATCAAAATCGTCATGATGAGCGTGTGCATGAACACCGATTTGCCACTGCCGGTCGTACCGGCTACCAGCATATGGATGATGTCTTTAAGCGGCAATAATTCCAACTGACCTAAGATATTTTTTCCAAACGGAAGCACGACGCGATTTTGAAATTCGGGTTTACGGTCGATGTCTTTAATGATTTCCTTAAAGCTGACGATGCTTATTTTTTCGTTGGGAACCTCAAGCGTCGATGTCGTTTTTCCAGGCACGACTTCCGTGAAAAGCGCTGGCATGCCACCTAATCGAATCGATATTTCGTTGATAACGGTAGCCACTGATTTAACGAGCGTCCCCCGATCCAATTGGATGTCAAACGAAGTAAACGATGGTCCGACTTGAAATGAGACGGCCTGGGCTTTAACTCCAAGATCGACAAACGTTTGATTAATAACGCCCATGCGGTGGATGGCCACTTCTTCGTTATATTCAGTATCGGTTTCTTCAGGTACGTCGTCGAGCAAATCAATACTTGGAAAACGATATGATTTATTGGCGATGATTGGGCGCGTGAGTACGTGTTCGGATGGTTCAATATCGGGAATCAGCGACCGAATCTCGTCGATTGGATTGATGTCGGTTTTCCTTGGCGGCTCAATCTTGACAGAATGTAACTCTGGTTCTAGTTTACGGACACTCGTTGTTTGATGATGACCGCCTTGTTGCGCACTCATCGTTGACGGGGTTTGGTATTCATCTTGAGAAGTAGATGGTTTCAGTGGGGCTGGCTGTTTGTTAACATCACGTCGATAAGTTACTTTGCGCAAACCAGAAGTCGGCATTTCGCTGACGAGAGGTTTGGAGTAGGTTGGTTTGTTGCTAACTTTGGGAACGAACGAAACTGAAGGTCGTGGCTTCGGTTGTGGTATTGGGGTTTCCACTGGTGGTAACTCTTGTTGTTCATCGATTACCTGGCCACGGGCCGCCTTAATGCGTGCGGCTTCAAGTCGTTTTTCAGCCCGATGTTTTCGTGCCCATTTGAAGAATAATACCCAAAGCGGCGCACCAATCAACAGCAATCCTGTGGCAAATAGAACATATAAAAGCAGGTGGCCGCTATCGCCCGCTAATGAGTTGGAAATACCTAAAAGCAAATAACCGAGCAGTCCGCCCCCGACCAGTGGCTCATACGATGAGGGCAGTTCCGATAAAGCCGGAAGATGTTTTAAAAAATCGGAAAAAAATGTCATTAGTGTCGTCGGTGTCGCTCCCAGTTCGCTGATTGTGTAATGCGTCAGGAGTCCCGAAGCTGCGAGTAATACGATGATGGTGCCTATCAATGTGAAATTGAATGATAAATGCAGCGGCTTACGCATGAAGATCCGATAAAAGCCGAGCGTAATCAGGTAAAGGAAGGCGATGAAATTAAGTTTTCCAAGAAAGATTGTCGGGAGAAAATTCAGCAAGCCGCTGACGATGGTGACATTAGTAAAACACAATGCGCCTAAAAGGACGAACAAGATGCCGAGTAAGACAGCTTCAAGATCATGATTTACTCGTGGGTTGTTGCGCGGTAGCCGCGTTTTGATATTTTGATCGGTGGGGGCCATAACTAACAGTAATTATAACAAACAACTTCTTATTTTACCGAGTAACATTTATTTTCATCTTTGATGCACACGCGTCGCGGAGGCGCCGTGCTATAATGGAAAAACATAAAGCAAGGAGCGTGGTTCGTTTGAATAAATATTGGGGAATCGTGTTACCTTTATTCGCCCTGACGCTGACATCGTGCGCAAGCGATTTAGACATCGAGTTCACCGATGACACCCCGCTGATTTTGAATCTTGAAAGTCCGTCACTTCGCGTGATGCAAGTAACCGATTTGCATCTAACGTATGGATTCGACGCCAACGATCAAAAAACATATGAGTTAATCGAAAAACTGGCGGAACACACACAACCGGATATTATCGTCTTGACCGGTGATTTGACGATGTCACCATTGGCCCCTTCACTATATCGGCAACTGACGCGACGCGTCGATAAAATCGGTATCCCCTGGACATTCATCTTTGGTAACCACGATAACGACTTTAACTCCTATAAGAAGAACCTCGACGCGGTGGCCGCTGCCAAACCCGAACATTTACTATTTAAAGTCGGACCAGAACTTATGGAAGGCGGCTTTGGCAATTTTATCATTCAAGCACGCTATCAAAGTGCCGCTTTCCACAATCTATACATGCTCGATACTAAAAATGAAAATGGCGGTCTTAACGATTATGATTGGCTCTCCGAAGCGCAAGTCGATTGGTATGGTAGCCATGCCGCCGCCGACGCCCTATTAGACGTCACTTCTAGCGTTTATATGCACATTCCATTGCTACAATACGAAGAATATATCAACTATGATTTGATCGATGGGCAAATGGGTGAAGATCGCGTTTATCCACAAGGACAAGAAACGGGATTTTTTGACGAGATGGTCGCCCATGGTGTGTCCAAAGGCGTATTTGCCGGCCATGATCATTTATCGAACTTCAGTTTCTTAAAAGATGGCATCTTGCTCGCTTACGGCCAAACAAGTGGCTATAACGGCTATGGGCAGATCGAACGCGGTGCGCGGATTATCGAAGTTGACGAATTAGGTAATCTTACGTCTTACCTCGTCCTCGATCAGGAGGTCGGCCTATGAAATTGTTCGATCGACTGATTGTCTTGTTCATGACACTTTTCTGGTTCGTCGTCGCCGTGTTTTTCTGGCGCTTCTACTGGATGGCCATCCTACCAGCGCTTGCTTTGGTTTTTGTGATGATTGGAGGGCGACGCCATGTTTGAGCTCATGATTGGCTTGTCGGTTATTTCGTTTTTAATCGCGTTATTTGCCACTCCGACTGTATTGTTTTTACTTCGTTTGATTGAAGTAGTGACGCGTCGCATTAAGCTAAAGGACGCCCTCATAATCATGCTTGCACCATTTTCAATCGGTTATTTCTATCTCGTGCCTTCGAATGGTCCCGTCAAAAAGATTTACCGTGCTTTAAGCGTTTTATTCATGGTATTGACGATTATCGGCGCCTTTTTCATCTTTTACATGACGAAATAGGTGGAGACAACAAAGCCAAGTAAAAAACCGCCGTTATGGCGGTTTTTGTTCAATTGGCGTCGCTATCGATGATAATCGGTATTACTAGTGGCCGTTTCCCGGTTTCACGCCGGATGAAACGCAGTGATTTGTCGATAATCAGCGTTCGTGTTTCGTCGATGTTAGCGTAAGGTTTTGATAAGTATTCTTGAATCGCCTCTTTGTAGATGGCGATAAGTTCTTTCAAGACGTTTTCGGAATCCTTGACGAATACGAAACCACGCATTTGAATATCGGGTCCGGCAATTATTTGTCGATTTTTCTTGGAAATGGTGATGCCCATGACAATGACGCCGTCATCGGCCAATTGTTGCCGTTCGGCAATCACGTCCTTACGGACGTCGCCCACGCCGAGTCCGTCAATCAGCACATCGCCGGTTTGAATTAAGTCGAGTGCTTGTGTCAAAACTCGGGCTTTGCCCTCGTTTATTTCAAGCACCATGCCATTGTCCATCAAAAATGTGTTCATGTGGTTGAGTCCGATGCCCATTGACACCGCCAGTTTGGCATTAGCGACCAATTCGACGTATTCGCCTTTGACAGGCATGTAATATTTTGGCTTCAAAAGCGATATTAGCGTTTTTAGATCTTCTTCTTGAGCATGCATGCCACTAATTTTCTTGCGGGTGATATTGACAACTGTGGCGCCACTACGATAAAGCTCATCGATGGCGTCGGTTGCTAACACTTCGATAGCCGGTGCGCTCGGGGCTGCGGCGATGAATGTGTCACCAGGACCGATTTTCATCGTTTTATCTTCATTTTCACCAATAGCTAATACGCCGATTTTTTTATAAATCTCTTCGCCGGGAGCCATCATGACGATGACTTGATCTTGGGGAGGCGTGCGCAAATGGTTTTCACGATGCACGACGCGGTCTTTTGGAAGTATTAAAGCACCGAAATTTTGGAATGTGCGAATGTAATCTTCGGTTTCTTTATCGTAAAATAATATTTTCTTACCTTGAGAAATGGCGAATTCGAGCGCTTCTTCCAAGTTATAAACGGATTGGTTGTATAAAGCGATAAAAATACGGCCGGTTGCCTCTTGGAATGGCAGCGACAAATGCGGCATCAATCGGTGTGTCGGTGAAGTATAGCCGGGTTTTTCGGCACCGCCGCTTTCGGTCAACAGGAGCAGAGTATCCCGCTCGGCAATCTTGGCCAATGCGTTGAAATCGTGCTTGTAGTTTTTGTTGGCATTATGTTCAATGATGAAATCGCCAGAATAAACGATATTGCCGTAGGGGGTGATGATGGCGAAGCCCGACGTATCCATAATCGCGTGGACGGTTTGGAAAAATTCGAACTGATAACCAGCTATTTCGACTTTATCAGTTGGTTTGATCGCTTTGAATTCATAATTAGGCATTGGTTTAAATTTGGCGGAAAACTGCTGAATCAGCGCGATCGTGGCACTCGATGCATAAATCGGTGCCGGGACTTCTCGGTAAATGTATGGGAGGGCCCCCATTTGATCATCGTGTCCATGCGTGATGATGTATGCACGGACGCGCTTTTTGTTTTGAATCAAATAATCGTAATTGGGGATGATGGCATCGATACCAGGATGGGTAGTATCGGGATATTTCAAACCAGCTTCGACCACGAACAAATCGTTACCAAGTTCAAACACGAATAGACATTTGCCATTTTCGTCGAGTCCGCCCAAAGCAAACACGCGAATACGTTGCGACATATAGTTTCCTCCAAAAAAAAGATTATCGGTTGTTTATGTTGTTAAATTCGTAATTATTATACTTATTATGAATGATTTAGCAACCTATTAGCATACAAACATGAAAATAAATGATGCAAATTAGTATCCATTTGCCGTTTATTTGGTTTGATTGATCGGATGGTTTGACGCCTCAATGGCGTAGATTTGACGGTCAGCAGACGTTATTTGCCGGATCACACGGCATGGATTGCCATAAGCCAAGCAATTCGGAGGTATGTCCTTGGTAACCACGGCACCCGATCCGATCACAGAGTTACTTCCGATGGTAATGCCCGGATTAACGATAACATTAGCGCCAAGCCAGACGCCATCTTCAATCACAATGCGCTTAGCAAATTCAAGTCCCGTGTGTCGAATCGAAGCGTCGAGTGGATGCCCCGCCGTCAGAAGACTGACTTTGGGACCGAATTGGACATCATTACCGATTATAATGTGATTGGCATCCAATAACAGGCAATCGTAATTAGCGTAAAAGCGATCACCGATGCTAATATGCGCACCATAATCGAAATAAAACGGCTTGTTGATAATCACCTGTTTACCGATCGAATGGCATATTTCTTTGAGGATTTGATAACGGCCTTGAAAGTCTTCATGGCTCGTAGCATTGATTCGATCAAGCGCTCGCCGGGCCGTTAGATGCATTTGTTCAAGTTCAGCATCGGAGCTGTGGTATAAATGCCCTTGTAACAATCGTTCTTTTTCAGTCATCGTTTGACACTTCGCGTCGCAATCAAATCGACGCCTAGTCCCAATATGTTTTTGACGAGCAATTGCCGCAAGGTCACCGGCGCCGTGATAGTAAGTCCGTTAATAACTTCCATCACTTCAAATATTTTACCCTTTGGAACTTCACCCGAGGTGACCACGGGCAGTCGTGACAAATCGGCGCTGACAAGTTTAACGGTCGAGGAGACGAGGCGCGTTGGATTAAGTAGCTCGGCTTTACCATAGACGATGCCACGGGGACATCCATGTCCGGTGACGTTTAAATCGTCATCCACATGCAGATGACATCCCTTTGGGCATACGATGCAAATCAATTCGTGAACTTTGTTCATTGGCGCTCCTTAATTGCCACAGTAATGGCGATACTGGGGTCGATTTTTGTCGTCATCGGGAGCACGATGTTAATCATTTCTGAAGGAATTGCCACTTGATGGAACGCCCGTTTAAGGATGGTGTCAGCTTGAGATATGACGAAAAACACGTTAGTTCGTGGTTTGCTGACGCGAAACTTAAACTCGATCGTACCATAAATGCGGTTGACATCAACACGTTGCGGTACCACATATGATATACCGTTTTGCGGTATCACTTTGATTTGGTTCTCGATGTCGAGAATCGGCTCATTAATGAATTTCGCTGCCATTTTGCCGGCGATTTTACCTTCGGCAGACACAAAGTCGACCAAATCGTGCACATGAAGGACGTTACCACAACTATATACACCTGGAATCGCCGTTTGTAAGTTTTGATCAACGATGGCGCCCCTCGTTTTATCGGTGGGAACGCCCAATTTGTCGAGCAGTTCATTTGAGGGAATCAATCCAACCGACAAAAGGAGTGTATCGACCGTAAATTCGAGTTCTGTACCGGGAATCGGCATGAACTTTTCGTCGACTTGACTGATGATGATCTTTTCCAGTTTGCGTTTACCGATGATGCGCGTGACCGTGTGCGAAAGATACAAGGGAATATCATAATCGACGAGACACTGCACGATATTGCGATTTAATCCGTTACTATAGGGCATAATTTCAGCAACACCTAAAACTTTAGCACCTTCAAGCGTCATGCGCCGGGCCATGATAAGACCAATATCACCCGATCCAAGAATGAACACACGCTTACCGACTAGATATCCGTCAATATTCAGGTAACGCTGCGCCAGCCCAGCGGTAATCACACCACTGGGACGATCGCCTGGCAAGGCGATTGATCCGGCATTACGTTCATAACAGCCAGTTGCTAACACGACGGTCGTTGCCTTTACTTTGACGAGTCCTTGCTTAGCGTTAGAATATGTAACTTGTTTATCAGGCGTCATTGTAATGACCATTGTATCCAGCTCATAACGGATTCCTCGTCGTTCAACCTCATTAATAAAACGTTCGGCATACTCGGGACCCGTCAGTTGCTCCTTGAATTCGGTCAGTCCAAAACCGGGATGGATACACTGATTAAGAATGCCGCCAAGGAAGCGATCTTTTTCTAGTATAAGAATATCTTTGACACCAGCGTCATAAGCACCAATAGCGGCCGCAAGCCCGGCAGATCCACCGCCGATAACTAATAAATCGACTTTATTCATGAGGCTTTTCTCCTTTGGAGGGAGCGAAGAGAACGAAGGTACTCTCGGCATCATACAAAACTTCTTGCTCGCTAACACCATAATAATCGGCGAGCAATTTCAAGACGAGCGGTTGGCAAAAACCGCCTTGACAACGGCCAAATCCGGCGCGTGTCCGTTTCTTGACAGCCTTGATTGAATGAGGCGGGCAACTTCTTGACAATGCATCGATAATGTGACCTTCAGACACCATTTCGCACCGACACACTAGGTGGCCGAATCGTTTGTCTTTTTCAATTAGTTCATTAATCTGTTGTTCGCTCATGCGTGAAAAACGGTACAACGGCCGAATGCGTGGATTAAAATCGATCTTTGGTTTTAATTCAATCAATTTAGAAACATATTGTCTAACGACGTATTCCCCGATGGCGGGAGCAGAGGCTAGCCCCGGTGACTCGATACCGGCGACATTGATGAAATGGGGATGGTCAGCCATCGGTCCAATGATGAAATCACCGGTGTTCGGTGTCGCCCGTAAACCTGAAAAGGTTCGAATTACTTTATCAAACGGCAGTTTCGGCACTAACCGAAGCGCCGATTGCTTAATAAATTCCATCGTCTCGCGGTCGGTCCCTAAATCCTCGCGGTCGTCAATGTAGTTGCTGTTCGGGCCAACTAGGTAATTGTAAGAATATGAGGAAGTCACGACGATGCCTTTGCCGCGTTCGTCGGGGACTGGAAATATAATGTGTTTCAGAAAATTATCGTCAAAATGGTCGAAAACAAAATAGGAGCCTTTGCGCGGTTTAATCGAAAATGTGTTAGGAGCGACCATTTCGGATATCAAATCGGCGTTGACACCGGTCGCATTGATAATTATTTTGCCATGATGGATCGCTTTGGATGTAACTACTTGATAACCTTCAGTCACTCGATTAATTGCGGTTACTTTTTCGTTAAGTGATAACTTAACACCATTATCAATGGCATTTTCCATGCAATTGACGACGAGTTCGAACGGGTCGATGATGCCGGCGCTAGGAGCATACAATGCATATTTGACATCGCTAGATAATTGTGGTTCCCTTTGAAGAATTTCATCAGCACCAATGATGAAGGTCTCAACGCCATTTTGATGACCGCGTTGTTGCAGTTGTTTTAAAATCGCGAGTTCCGCTTCTTTAGTCGTGACCGTCAGGCTGCCGATGCGGCGAAACGGCACGTCGAGTTGTTCGCAAACTTCATCATACATGGCGTTGCCGGCTACATTAAGTAAAGCTTTAAGCGTCCCGGGTTCGGGGTCGTAACCGCTATGGATTAAAGCCGAGTTGGCCATCGAGGTAAAATTGCCGACGTCGTTTTCTTGGTCGAGCACTAAAATATCGAGTTGGAATCGGGAAAGTTCTCGGGCGATGAACGCTCCGATGACGCCGGCTCCCAGAATAACAATGTCATGCATTAAAAAATACCTCTAATAAAGATATTAGCACTCATCTTTTTATTTATAAATAAAAAAGGTTAGCCGTGGCTAACCTGATTCATCTTAGACTTTTTTCTCCGTAAATTCCTTGTGTGACAAGGCAACGCGGCCTTTTTCGTCGATTTCCACGACGCGAACTTTCAAGGTTTGTCCGAGTTTGACGACATCCTTTGGATGCTCGACGCGCGTATGGGCTAATCGAGAGACATGGACCATGCCATCGACATCACCAAACAAGTTGACGAAGCAACCATAGGCTTCGATACGAACGACGCGTCCTTCGTAAATTTCTCCGATTTTGGCTTCTTTTGTCAGTGCCTCAATCATTTTGACGGCGCGGTCGATTGGTTCGCGTTCTTGATGGTAAATCATGACGCGACCATCTTGCTCGATGTCGATTTTGACATTGTCGCATTTTTCGATGATGTCGTTAATAATTTTGCCGCCGGGACCGATGACATCGCGAATTTTGTCGATTGAGATGCGAATTTGCGTCAATTTAGGTGCATACTTGCCAACCTCTGGTCGAGGTGCGGCAATCGCAGCGTTCATCTTATCGAGAATCTTCATTCTCGCATCGTGGGCTTGGGCAAGCGCTTCTTGGAGGACATCGCGGGTAATACCGCGAATCTTGATATCCATTTGCAGCGCGGTAATGCCCATCTTCGTGCCAGCGACTTTGAAGTCCATGTCGCCGAAATGATCTTCGAGACCTTGAATATCGGTCAGAATCGTATACGGGTGTTTACCATCGAGTGGTCCCGATGTAATCAAACCCATGGCGATGCCACTGACGGTATCTTTAATCGGAACGCCGGCGGCCATTAGTGCCATTGAGGAGGCGCAAATACTCGCTTGCGAGGATGAACCGTTACTTTCAACGACTTCGCTGACGAGGCGGATGGTGTATGGGAAGGCTTCCTCGCTTGGAATCACATAACTCAGCGCCCGTTCGCCAAGGGCGCCATGACCGATTTCGCGGCGACCAGGTGAGCCCATGCGACCGACTTCGCCGACCGAAAATGGCGGGAAGTTATAATGGTGCATAAAACGTTTGCTATCTTCAAGCGATAAATTATCAATGATTTGCACATCGTTTAGCGACGCGAGAGTGGCCACAGAAATAACTTGGGTTTGACCGCGCGTGAACATGGCGGATCCATGAACACGTGGTAATAAATCGACTTGACAGTCGATCGGGCGAATTTCATCGACACGACGACCGTCAGGACGAATTTTCTCTTCGGTAATTAAACGGCGCACTTCATCGGAAACAATGAGTTCCAATACTTCTTTGACTTGTTTGACACATAGGTCCTTGCTCTTCTCATCAACGTAGGTTTTTGCTTCATAGTTGGCAATTACTTCCGTTTGAATATCTTCAATTGCGTTTTGACGTTCGAGTTTATCAAAAATGGAAATTGCTTTGATAAGACGCGCTTGTGCAGCTTCGCGGACTTCTTTTTCAAGTTTGTCGTCAATTTTATACAAAGCGATATCGCGTTTGGGAGCGCCGACGGCTTTAGCGACTTCGACTTGGAAGGCGCACAGTTTCTTGATGGCGGCATGGCCGAACATCATCGCTTCAAGCATCGATTGCTCGTCAACTTCCTTGGCCCCGGCTTCAACCATGTTGATGGCGTCGGCTGTACCGGCGATAGCTAAATGAATGTCGCTATTAGCGTTTTGTTCGATCGTGGGATTAATGATGTATTGTCCGTCAACTCGTCCAACGTAAACGCCGGCCACCGGACCATCGAAGGGAATGTTGGAAACGCAAAGTGCCAACGATGAACCAAGCAGTGCGCTCATTTCCGGGGTGTTGTCAAGATCGACGCTAAGCACCGTGTTGACGATTTGAACTTCGTTACGGAATCCATCCGAGAACAGTGGCCGAATCGGCCGATCGATCATACGCGCCGACAAGGTGGCGTGTTCGCCTGGACGACCTTCGCGGCGCAAGAACGAGCCAGGAATCTTTCCAAGGGCATATTGTTTTTCTTCATAGACGACCGTCAGCGGGAAAAAATCCCCGTCTTTCGGCAATTTGCTGGCTACGGCAGTTGACAAAATGACGGTATCTCCATACCGTACGATCACCGCGCCATCGGCCTGCTTGGCGATTTCGCCCGTCTCAATGACGAACCGCCGGCCTTCGAACTCCAGTTCGAATGTGTGTTTAGACATACTTTACCTCTTTCTATCTTTTAACTGCTACATTATAGCAAAATCAGAGTTAAAGTATGTAATTATAATGAGTATTTAATTACTTGATGATGTGAAGCAAGATGGAGACCATGCTTTCCATTTGTTCAAGAATTGCGAATTCATATTTGCCATGGCCATGATAACCGCCCGTTCCCAAATTAGGGCAGGGCAAACCTTTGTAAGTGAGGTTAGCCCCGTCGGTGCCTCCCCGAATTGGCGAAGTGCGCACGGGAATTCCAACGGCATTGTAAGCATCGAATACGCGCTTGAGAATTTCGGGGTACTGTTCAATGATTGGACGCATGTTTCGATATCCGGGTTTAATCGTCACTTCGACGACCGTGCGTCCGTATTTCTTATTGAGAACATCGGCGGCCTTTCTAAAATTTTCTTCCTGCTGACGCAATATTTTCTCATCGTGGTTGCGCAGGATGTATTGGGCTTGCGCCGCTTCAACACTGCCCTTTGAATGGACGAGATGGTGAAATCCTTCATACTTGTCGGTTAAATGTGGTAGCATTCGCGAAGGTAACAGACTGAAAAATTCCATGGCGACGAGCTGGGCGTTGATCATCCGTCCTTTGGCATAGCCCGGATGAATCGATTGGCCAATGAATTGAACGAACGCCGTCGACGCATTGAAATTTTCGTAATTCATTTCCCGAATATCGCCACCATCAAGCGTGTAAGCGAAGTCGGCTCCGAATGCTTTGACGTCAAAGTGGTCAACGCCTCGTCCGATTTCTTCATCGGGAGTAAAGGCGACACGAAGTGGCAAATGCTTGACCTCGGGATGATCAAATAAATGTTGCAACAAGCTCATGATGATGGCCACGCCAGCCTTGTCATCGGCACCTAAAAGCGTCGTCCCATCGGTCACGATCAGCGTTTGGCCAGCAAACTCCGTCATATGAGGAAAGTCGTTGACATCAAGTACGATGCCCAACTCCTGATTGAGGACAATCGACTTGCCGTCATAACTTGATATAACACGCGGTTTAACATTAGCTCCCGGCATTTCTAGCGCCGTGTCTACATGAGCGACTAAACCGATAATCGGGTGGGTTGCTTCGACGTTGCCAGGCAGTTCGGCATAAACGGTACCATAACGATCAAGCCGTACTTTTTGTAAACCCAATTCGTTAAGTTGCTTAACTAGCAAACGCTGCAAATCCAATTGCTTAACGCTTGATGGACTCGACGTGCTATTTTCATCGGATTGGGTATCAATTTTAACGTAACTAAGAAAACGTTCTAACAATGTCATAATGTGCACTCCTAATTGATTATTTTATAATAGAACGCCATAGAAATGGGAGGCGATACAACAAAAAAAGACCATTACTGGTCTTCTTCGGTTACTTACGTAAGTTAAGCTTTTCAAGAACTTCAAGGTATTGTGGGCGATTGGTTTTGGCCAGGTAGTCGAGTAGACCCCGGCGTTTACCCACGAGCACCAATAAGCCGCGCCGGCCATGGTGGTCTTTTTGATGGGTGCGTAGATGTCCGGTCAATTCGTTGATTTGTTCGGTCATCAAGGCGATTTGGACAGCGGCTGAGCCAGTATCCTTTTCGTCGGCCCCAAATTGCTTGACGAGTTCGGCGACCCGTTCTTTAGTTAAAGCCATGTGTTGTTCCTCCTTCACTGATTCTTGACACGTCCCACGGAAAGCGACGGAGTTGCGCTAGTCGTAGTGACGGTTGCTTGTATATTTTATATGATTTGGTGATAAAAGCAATGATTTTTACTTAAATAAGCCATTTTTAAGAGCGAGTATTTCTCGCTCGTCCTCACGCATTTTAACGACGAGCTCTCCAATCGTGGCAAATGCTATCTCCGGACGCATGAATTGAAGAAATTCAACATTGACGTCTTGCTTGTAAATGTTTTTCTTAAAGTCGAATATATGCACTTCCACGAGCGGTTTCTCGAGAGGGGCAATCGTGGGATGATAACCGACGCTCGTCATCGAATAGAACCGTTGGCCCTGAACGGTTATCGCTGTGGCGTAAACGCCATTTAGCGGCAAGACATAGTTGGCCGATAATGACAAATTGGCAGTCGGATATCCCAATTTTCGACCATTACCTTTTCCTTTGACGACGCTCCCTTTAATTGAATATGGACGACCAAGCATTTTGTTGGCGGCGTTAATGTTTCCATATTGAAGGTGCTTAACGATGCGGGAACTGGAGATTTTGGCATGATCTTCTTCTACTTCGTCGACGATTGTCGTTATAAAGTGGCGACCCAGTCCGTATTTAAGCATCTTACTATCGCCCATCGCTTTATGCCCAAAGCGGAAATCCGGTCCGCAAAAAACTTTTTTAACATTAAGTCGATTCAATGTTTCAATGAACTTTTCGGCACTCAACGATTTGACTGTTTCATCAAAAATAACGAGCAATGTCGTCGTGACGCCCATGGATTTGAAGATGGCAAGCCGATCTTCAACCGTCGATAATAGCGCGGATCCGATCGCGGCCTTAGGTGAGCGGTCAAAAGTAAGCACGGCAAGGTCAAGTCCGCTTGCCTGCGCCGTTTCAATAAGCGCCCGATGTCCGCGATGGACACCATCAAAAAAACCGAGGCACAAAGCGGTGTCTCGTTCAAAAGGTTTTAGGTCAATCAGGTTGGTAATGACGACTTTCAAAGCTAAAATAAACCCCGTTCGCTGTAATATAATCCGTGCTCCCGCTTCTTGTAAACGGCAAGTACTTCGCGTTTGTCGGAGATGACAAGCAAAGTTTCCTCAATCGAATTAAATAGTTGCGGTTTACCGTCTTTGATATGTTTGACGACTTCGCCGCTAACGGTAATTTGTGGCATGAACGCTAGTCCTTCATAGATAGAACGCACCGCTTTGGGCGACACGTCAGTTGGTGTGACGGCGTCGCTGACGAGGAAATTGCCGACTTTAAGGCGACGCAAACTGCAAAGGTGGCCGACCATGCCAAGCTTTTTGGCGATATCTTCTCCTAAGGTCCGCATATAAGTCCCTTTGGAGACCGTGGCTGAAAAGGTAATTTCATCGGCTGTAAGCTTTTCGAGTTTAATGTCGAAAACATGGATTGGCCGTGGCTTTCGTTCAATCGTCTCACCTTTGTGAGCAAGCTTGTATAATGGGACACCATCAACTTTTAGCGCTGAGTGCATCGGTGGCGTTTGCAGTGAATCACCTAAAAACATTTCGAGTGCTTCTTGAACATAATAATCAAACAGGGGATGAATCTCGCTCGTGGCGATCACTTTACCAGTTAAATCACCGCTATCGGTTTGCGTCCCGAGTTTAATCGTGGCGATGTAAGTCTTTTCAAGCGCTTCCAAGTAAGGGCCGGCTTTCGTGCCTTTACCCAACGTTACTACGAGCAATCCGGTCGCAAACGGATCGAGGCTCCCCGTGTGACCAATCTTCTTCATGCCAAACCGTTTTGTTAGCGCATCGACCACATCACGCGATGTCACTCCTTGCGGTTTGTCGATTAATATAAAACCATCCATTACCATTTGTCCCCGTTTCGTGTATATTATAATAGTTTTACCCCCTAATTAATATTGAAATATGAAAGCAATACGCATCGTCTTAGCGGCACTGCGCGCCGCTGACAAACAGTATGATCTAATTAACGGCGACGATAAAATCGTCGTCGGGGTTTCTGGTGGCAAAGACTCGCTGCTTCTGGTGTACGCGCTTAGTCTTTATCGTAAATTCGCCCACAAAAACTTTATGATGCAGCCGGTCATGCTCGATTTGGGTTTTCCCGGTTTTGATCCTAGCCTCACGAAAACATTCGTTGAAAGTCTCGGCTTGAGTTTGCTCGTTAAGCCCGCTAAAGAAGTTTACCCAATCTTGATGGCGCAGCAAAAAGGCGCGCACCACCTGCCTTGTTCGATTTGTTCACGCATGAAAAAGGCTTCCATTAACAAGGTGGCCAGTGATTTAGGCTTTAATAAGGTCGCCTTTGCCCATCATGGTGATGACGCCATCGAAACGTTGGCGATGAATGCCATTTTCGGCGGTCGCGTCGCCACTTTCGCCCCAAAAATGCATTTAGAACGTGCCGATGTCACCTTCATACGCCCATTTATTCATGTCCGCGAAAATGACATCATTAGAGCCGTCAAAGAGCTGGCACTTCCGGTCACCGCAAGCCCTTGCCCGAGCGATGGGGAAACGACACGAGAAGACTTAAAAAATCTCTTGAATGATTTATATAAAAAATATCCTACCGCCAAAACGAATTTTTTGACAATGCTATCAAATTACGAGCAATCTGATTTGTGGTTCGACGAAATTAATTATCAAATCGAAGGCACGAGTCTATCAATGCGACCGGTTACCAGTGCCATCGATGGCATGAAAGCCGCCTACATTCGTCAAGTCGTGTTCGTCCAAGGTCAAAACGTGCCAGTCGCGGAAGAGTTCGATGGTAGTGATCAACACGCTAGGAGCTTTTTACTAATTAAAAATGGCGAGGCGATTGGAACGATTCGTTATCTGATTGATGGACCTCACGAGTTTCATATTGGTCGGGTCGCCATTGTTGAACAACACCGAGGCCACGGATATGGTATCGCCATGATGCGGTGGCTTCACAATCATATTTACGAACGTTACAATCCCGCTTTTATCACGATTCACGCCCAATCCTATTTACGTAGTTTTTACGAAAAGTTCGGATACCAAGTCGAGGGCGAAGAATTTCTTGAAGCAGGTATCCGTCACTATAAAATGACCGTAACATTAAAGTAAAAAGGAGTGTTAACACTCCTTACTTATTTTCTAACCACGCTTTTTCTTTAGCCAGCGCATCTTCGACGCGTTTGGCTTTATCATGACTATCGTCGTAGACAAAGGCGATGTCAGGAACTTTATAGATGCTTAAGCGTTTGGCCAGTTCACTGCGGACAAACCCTTTGCTTTTAGCTAACTCTTCCATCCTTGCCTCAATGTTTTTGCCATCGATAAACGAAACGAAAATCTTGACGAACGAGTTATCAGCACTGACTTTACCCCCAGTTATCGTCACGAATCCAAGTTTGGGATTCTTCAGTTCAAATTGAATAATTTCGCTAATGTAGCGCACGACGAGCGCGCCGATTCGTGTCTTGCGATGGTTCATGGCTATTTGGTCGGCACTTCGACGAGTTCGTACCCTTCGATGATGTCGCCTTCCTTTTGGTCATTGTAGTTTTCCAACATGATGCCGCATTCGAAGCCCATCGCCGCTTCTTTAACGTCGGCTTGATAGCGTTTCATCGAGGAGATCTTGCCCTCGTAAACGATGACACCATCACGAAGCAATCGAATCGGGTTATTGGCTTTGATCAGACCACTGGTGATCATTGATCCGGCAATCGTTCCGACTTTTGACACTTTGAATATTTGGCGTACTTCCGCTTGTCCCGTCACTTTTTCGACTTGGACCGGTTTCAACATTCCTTGGCACGCCGCTTCGATTTCTTCGATTAGCGCATAAATGATGCGGTGTAAGCGAATATCGACTTTTTCTTCATCGGCTTTGGCGCGGACGTTGGCGCTTGGCCTAACGTTAAAGCCATAGACGATGGCATTGCTAGCGCTGGCGAGGATGATGTCGCTTTCGGTGATGGCACCGGCTGATGATCGAATGATATTAAGATTAATGCCTTTGACGTTAATTTTTTCAAGCGACGATTTAACGGCTTCGGCTGAACCTGAATTGTCGGCTTTGATCACGATGTTCAGGTCTTGAACTTCGCCTTTGGCAAAGCGTTGGTTGAGGTCGTCAAGACTAATGGCAGCGTTACCGCTACGAGAAGCCGCTTCCTTTTTCAGACGCCGTTTATTGGCGATTTCTTTCGCTTGCTTTTCGTTATCAAACGCCATGAAATGGTCACCGGCTGCTGGGACTTCGCTTAAGCCAATGATGGCCACAGGAGTTGAAGGTGGGGCCGCTTTGACGATTTTTTGATATTCATTGGTCATCCGGCGGACTTTGCCATATGTGCTGCCGACGACGACATAATCCGAGTTTTTCAACGTTCCGTTTTGAACAAGTAGCGTTGCTTTGGGGCCTTCGCCCTTATCGAGTACCGCCTCAAGCACGGTACCAAGCGCATAACGGTCCGGATTTGCTTTAAGCTCCATGACTTCGGCCAATGTCAAAATGTTTTCGAGTAATTCATCGATTCCTTTATTAAACTTCGCGGATATTTCCAAAAAGATTGTATCGCCACCAAATTCCTCGGGAATGATGCCGAGTTGTGTCAATTCGTCTTTGACGCGTTTGGGATTGGCGCCTGGCTTATCCATTTTGTTAATGGCGACGATTAGTGGGACTTTGGCTGCTTTGGCGTGATCAATCGCTTCGCGCGTTTGCGGCATAACGCCGTCATCGGCGGCGACGACCAAGATAATGATATCGGTGACCGATGCCCCGCGGGAACGCATCGCCGTGAATGCCTCATGACCAGGAGTGTCGATGAACGTAATCTTTTTGCCTTTAAAATCGCGTTGGTAAGCGCCGATGGCTTGGGAGATGCCACCGAATTCGCCCGCGACCAGATTACTGGAGCGAATGGCATCGATTAGTGTCGTTTTGCCATGGTCAACGTGACCCATGACAGTGACGACCGGTGGCCGTTCTTTGAGGCTTTTTGCATCATCGACGATGTCGTATTCCTCGATGTTTTCTTCTTCGACGGCTTTTTCTTTCTTGAAATCGAAACCGAATTGGAGACAGACCATCCCGACGCATTCATCGTCGAGTTTGGAATTGATCGTAATCATCTTACGGTTTAAAAACAAAAATTTCATGATTTCATTGACGGGCACATTGATTTTCTCGGACAGTTCACTTAATCCGATTTCTCCGGTATACACGAAAACGCCACCGCTGACCTTCGTTTTCTCGCCGCGTGAGAGCGTGCTGCCGACGTTAGTCTGACGAGAACGGTTCCCACTGTTGCGATTGTTGTAGTTAGGTTTGTTATTGGCCATAGTTTATTCCTCCATTTCGTGTATGACCTGCGCTGAGAGCCCACGATCGAGCAATCCGAGCAAGGCGACCGACCCTTTGCCGATTAGGCTCCCGAGTTCGGTCTTCGTCAAGTATATTTTATGAGCGACTTTGTGAGTGATGGCGGTGCGAATCGCCAGGTCACGCGTGTTGTCACTGGCATCTTGAGCAATCAGCAAGAGGCTGACTTTTCCCATCCGGCACTGATACAGGGCCGTTTCGCCAAGAGCAATGCGGTTGGCGCGCCTGGCTAGTCCAAGATAACCGTTGATACGCTCATATTTCATAAATATCGTTTGATATCCTCGTATAATGATGGATCAATGTCCATCGCAAACGCTTTTTCAAGCGTTTTCTTCTTAATAGCTGTTTCCAGCACGCCAATGTCTTTTTTAATATAACCACCATGACCGTTTAGTTTGCCGCTGGGATCGACTTTCAAAATACCATCGGGCGTTTTCACGATGCGAAGCAATTCTTTTTTAGGGAGTGTTTCACCACTGACTAGGCAGCGGCGCATCGGGATTTTCTTCATGCCTATTCCTCAGTATCGTAGTAGTCTTCGAATTCCTCGAAATCGATATCTTCTTCTTCGTGTTCGATTTCTTCGTTTTCAAGTTCTTCGATTTCCTCTTCGGAGTAAATGTCCATGTATGTCGTTGGCGTCAAACTAGGCGCAGCCGGCTTTTCGATGACCGGTTCATCGCGTTTTTCAAACTTCTTGTAAGGTTTCTTCTTCGGTGCAGCGGCTTTCGCTTGTTCGCGGGCTTTTTCACGTTCGAGTTCACGTTCCAAATCTTCGAGTGTCTTGGTCGTACGCACGATGGTGCGACGCTCCGGTTTCGGTTCGGGTTTTTTCTCCTCGACGACAGGAGTCGGTTTCACGACGACATCGATATGAACTTCGGCGTCAGGGGTTGGAGTTGCTGGAACCACGGAAGGAATGTCATCTTTCGGTGTCGGGGCAATCGCATCGATGGCCGCTTGCCGTTCGGCCTCGCGACGGGCGATTTCCGCTTCATAGCGTTTGATTTCATCTTCACGGCGCAGTTCATCAGCAGTCATGTATTTTAAACCCATTGACAGCGCTTCGTCTTGCTCTTTGATATCGATGTCCCAACCTGTAAGTTTGACGGCCAAACGAGCGTTAACGCCCCGTTTTCCGATGGCTAGTGACGATTGGTTGTTGGCGACAACAGCCACGGCAGCATGCTTGGCCTCATCCATGATGACGCCGATGACTTGCGCCGGTTTAAGCGCCTCCATCACGAAGATGCCGGGGATCGAATTGTAGGTGATGATATCGATTTTCTCTTTTTCTTTTGAAGAACCGAGTTGACCGACGATTTTTTGAATGCGCGTACCATTAGGACCGATACAAGCACCGGCGGGATCGACGTTGGGATCGAGGCTATAGACGGCGACTTTGCTACGTTCGCCAGCTTCACGGGCGATATTTTTGATGATAACCGTGCCTTCATAGATTTCATGAATTTCTTCTTCAAACAGCCGTCGTAAGAATCCGGCATCGGTACGGCTGACAGCGATTTGCGCGCCTTTGGGTGTCGATACAACGTCGATGACATACAACTTAATGCGATCGCCGACCTTGAATACTTCACCAGGAATGCGGTGTGAACCCGGCAAAAAGACTGATGTTTTACCGATATTGACAATGGCCGAACGTTCATCGACTTTTTCGACTACGCCGATAATCATTTCACCAATTTTGTCTTTATAAACTTCATATAGCGCCATCTTTTCGGCTTCTGCCAATTTTTGACGCAATATGTTTTTGACGTTGATAGCCGCCAGTTTGCTTAAATCTTCAATCGAAGCCTCGATTTGATACACATCACCAACTTGTAGCGACAAACCAAGTCGCTTGACGTCTTCGACGCTAATTTCTAAAAAATCATCAACGACGTCTTCGACGACGTTTTTGAGTTGGTACATGGCGATCGTGCCTTTGTCACCGTCGATGTCGACGCGCACGAGCGCATCTTCGGATGCTCCCAACTGTTTCCGGTAAGCTTTTTCCATCGCTTCCTTAAGGGCGTCGATAATTGATTGTTTGCTAATGCCTTTTTGTTGTTCGATTTCCTCAAGCGCGAGGACGAATTCTTTGGCGTTAATCATAAGTGGCTCCTAAAATTTTATGGCTTCACGGACTTTATCGATGTCCGCTATCGAAATTTCTGTTTTGTATTTTCGACCTTTGATGAATCCCTCGATGGTAATCTTGTCGTTATCGACGCTAGTCAACGAGGTTTCAAGCACATTTTCACCGCGGAATGGTTTCCGAAGGTGGACGGCTATGTAGGCTCCAATATAATCGGCGAGGTGTTCGATGGGTATCGGTTTCTCAATGCCGGCGCTACTGACATCAAGCACATAGCGATGATCGATGAGTTTGGAACCGTCGAGGATCGGCGAGATTAGTTCCGTCGCCTTGACGATATAGTCGAGGTCGATTGGCCCAACTTCCCGCATTAAGGCAACATGTAGCACATGGGTGCCTTGCTCGAGCTTGAGGCTAATCTCGTAAATCGAGGCCCCAATGTGCTCTAGCGGTGGTTTCAGCAACTTTTCGATGTCGTCAATCAGATTCATAAACGCTCCCCTTAAAAGACAAAGAGTGGATCACGACCCACTCTTGCACGAGCTAAATACTTATTTCAATATCACATTGATATCAAAACCATAATTAGGATACTCGCAATGACGATAAATAGCAAGTATTAACGTTTCTTGACGCTGATTAATGATTGCGTTGATTGATACATATCGACCTCGCTTAATCAAACAAGAATAAAAACTAACCGATTATCTTACAAGTCTTCCGATGAAAGTATTCATCATCATAGCTACATCCTTGACTGGCTCCCGGTGTTTTTTGTTAATCCAAGCCAGCACCATCCTAAAACAACCAAATGTTAAAAATAGCGATAAATACTCGATTTCAGCCGGACTGCGCGTCCCTTTGAGTTGGTTTTCGACATAATCTTTCAATTGTGGCGAGTTGAGCAAGCGTTTGGGAAATTCCGGATCGACGCTATTGTTAACTAGAAGACGCGAAAATTCGACATTTTCTTCTAGCATCGACATGATGACGACCAAAACATCGAGATTATCTTGACGCCCCGTCCCTTTCATTGAATCAAGATTGGTATAGATATGGTTGAGAATTTCTTCTTCCATTTCCCCAAGCAGTGAAAATTGATTCTCATAATAACGGTAAAAAGTCGATCGATTGATGTCAGCAATTTCGCAAAGTTCCCTGACGGTGATTTTGTAAATGTTCTTTTCTTTTAATAGTTTTATCAAACTGTCTTTCAATAGTCGCTTCGTCAACATCGTCCGTTGATCTTCTTTTGCCATCTGTCTACCTCCGACATTCTTTGTTGCGTTTGTTCATGAATTCAACATCGGCTTAGTCAATGTTGCGCATCGAGCCAAACCCAGATAAATCATCCGCCACCAACGGATTGTTCTCCAACATATGTCTATTATAATTCTTTATGTATTGCAAATCGATACTTACATTGGAGAATGTCATTATGAAAAAACTTGCTCACCTACTCGTTAAGTATCGCTACTGGTTTTTAGGCATTATCTTAATGCTGACAGCCATTAGTGGTTACCTAATTACGAAAGTCAATATTAATTACGATTTGACCGCTTATCTTCCGAATAATTCCGCCATGAATGTCGGCTTGACGATCATGGAAGATGAATTTGCCGACGATGATAAAAGCACCATCAAAATTATGGTGACGGGGCTAGAATACGACCAAAAAACTGATGTTTATGACTTGTTGAACGACCTTGGTTATGGAACGACGGTGACATATGAACTCGATAATGACATTTACAACTCCGGCGATTACACCCTTTACTACGTCACCGTTCCGTCTGATGCTTATTCGCCACTGGCCAAAGAAGTCTATGAGCAAATCGAAATCGTCTTAAAAGACTATGAAACCCATTATGCCGGCGACGTAGTGGAAGCCCAGAGCAACTACATTGTGATCATGGCTCTAATCGGAGTCATTATATTGTTCATTGGCTTGCTGCTATTAAGCCACTCCTGGGTGGAGCCATTTGTGTTTATGTTCACGATTGGCTTGGCTGTGGTTTTAAACATGGGAACCAACATCATTTTTTCCTCCGTTTCCAATATTACTTTCAGCATTGCCGCGGTGCTTCAATTAGTCCTATCGATGGATTATTTCATCATGTTAATGGATCGCTACCGCCAGGAAAAAGTCAACAACGATTCACTGACGGCGATGAAGCTGGCCTTAAGCAAAGGGGCACAATCGATTTTTTCTTCCTCATTCACCACGATTATGAGTCTCCTCTGTCTCGTGTTCATGAGTTTTACCTTCGGGCTTGATATCGGCCTCGTTTTGGCCAAAGGGATCTTGTTTAGTTTAATTACCTCATTTACGGTCTTGCCGACATTAATTCTGCTTTTTGAAAAGTTAATCGATAAATCAAAGAAGAAAACCTTAACTTATAAAATGGGCAAAGTCGCTGACTTGGGTTATAAAGCCCGCCATGTCGTCATCGGGCTTTTCATCGTTTTAATGGCGGGAGCCACCTATTTAAGCTATCAAACGCCGATTAGTTACGTCATGATTCCGGCCACCAAAGATTACAAGCTGATTGAGGCGACTTTCCCGAGTGAAAGTCAAGTCGTCATCGTCTATGATAACGATGATGAAGGAGCGATGGCTTCTTTTGCCGAGGAAGTGCTCGCTCTTGAAGACACGATATCTCTCGACGCTTACGCCACGAGCATCGGTCATCAAATGGATGTACAGGAACTGACGCTGGCGGTGGCGATGGATGAAATGGTGATTAAGGGATTGCTATACGATTATCATGATGGTGAAATCTCTAATCTGACCTTGCATCAATTAGCCAATTTTATCGTCAATGACATGGCCGATAATCCATATTTCTCATCCAATTTTACCCCCGAAATTATCGACCTATTATCGATGATGATTACCTATACTGACATGGTGACGATTTCCACGCCTTATGATGCCTCAACCATCGCTGCATTCACTGGCATGGATGTCGCTACGGTTTCCAATATCATGGCGATGGCCAACCTTGAGCATGGGCTCCCAGTCGATTCTTTGATGTCATTATATGATTTCGTCGCCTACACGCTGGTTTTGAGCCAAGATCCCATGTATGCTTCCATGTTTGACGAGGCATCAATTTACCAACTTCAAATGCTTTATGGCCTCATGGATTCGGCCCAAAATGAAGTAAATTATTCCAGCGAAGAAATGGCGTTATTCTTATCATCACTGACAACCAATCTTGAGGCGAATTACCTCGACATGGTTTATCTGCTTTACTTTGGCAATGCAGGTTATCAAGACGGCTGGACGCTTTCCATCGACCAATTTCTCACTTATTTAGTGACCGATTTTATTGTGAATGAAACCTATGGCTCTCTCTTGGACTCAAGTTCAATCGGACAATTACAGGAAAGCTACCATCTCGTTCAATCGGCCAAAGCTTCGTTAATCGGTTCTGATCATAGTCGCATGGTCTTGACGACTTCCTTTGCCCATGCCGATCAAGACTCATTGGCTTACCTTGATGAAGTGGCTGGTCTGCTCGATTTTCATGACATTGATTATTCTCTGGTCGGAACCTTGGCCATGGCCCGGGAAATGAATAGTACCTTCCGGACCGATTTGAACAAAATCACCATTTTAACGGCTCTAGTAATATTTATCGTCGTCGCCTTGGCTTTTAGATCTTTGTTCATCCCGTTGTTATTGGTGTTATTCATTCAAACTTCGATCTATCTAACGATGTCGATTTCGTTAATAACCGGCAGCGGACTCTATTTTTTAGCAATCATTATCGTGCAGGCCATTCTTATGGGAGCGGCAATTGATTATGCTATCTTGTTTACTAGTTACTATCGAAACGCCCGTCAAACCGATAATATACGCCAGTCGCTTCTTAAAGCTTATCAAGGATCAATGTCAACGATCATGACTTCATCTCTGGTTTTGATTATGGTCACTCTCGCAGTCAGTTTCATCTCGACCGATCCAGTCATCTCTTCGGTCTTATTGACGCTGGCCCAAGGGATGGCGATTGCCATCGTGCTGACGATCTTTCTTTTGCCACCTTTGATTGCTCTGTTCGACAAAGGCGTGTTGGCCCGGTTCGGAAAGCATCGGCAAATCAATCCGAATCATAGAATCGAATCGTAAATAAAAACGCCTTTGTGATTGCGAAAGCGTTCCTTCAATCAAAGGCAGATCAATTAACGAGGTTCGCCACCACCTCCGCCAACGCCGGTTGAGTAATGAACATTGGAGGTTGAAAAAGTCCGGCTGGCAACTTGAGTTCCCAGAGTATAAACTCCGCCTTGATATAAACCATCAGTCGTACTCGTCGCATCGGCGAAACTCCCGCACTGTACAACTAATACGCGCCAACGCTGAAAAAAGGAGAATTGACGCAGATCGAATAAGAATTTTTAGCGAGTTTGAACGCCACTAAATGCGTATTGTTGCTGTCGTTGATCACTTAGAACGAGTGCGCATGTTTCTCATAAATCCTCCTTTCAAATGATTAAAATAAGAAAATAATCACTTTTCGATAAGGTTTAATCACTCTTAATCTCTGTTATAATCACTTTTATGTATATAAAACTTGAGATATCGAATAGTCATTGTGTCATTCTTCCACGCTGGTCATCTTCTTTAGTACACACAATCCCCAGCCTCGCCAATTAAGACAGTATCCAGCGTGGAGAGAATGCAAAATCAATGTGTGCATGAGGATAAACTTGCATTCTAATAGGTGCCTAAATAGAAAAAAGAGCCCGACTAACAGGCTCTCAATTCTGTGTGCTATACAGGCTATGTAGTACTGCACTTCTACAACATTTGTCATCCTCTACACACTGCCATCTTCTTTAGTACACACAATCCCCAGCCTCGCCTCATTATCGAAAATCCAGCGTGGAGAGAATGCCAAATCAATGTACCTATCAGGCTAAACTTGGGCTCTAATAGGTGCCGATATATAGAAAAAGAGCCCTATTACTAAGGCTCTAATTCCTGTGTGCTATATAGGATGTGTAATGCTGTACTTCTACATTTTTATTTTTGAACCCACCCCATATTGTTAGACTGCAAGTTCACAACTCACAGTTATTATATCAATCTACCAGATGGTAGCCATCACTTTATTGCGATATTTAATCGGACTTGTCGAATCGAAAATCATTAACGTTTCTTGACGCTGATTAATGGCAAAGCCAATTTCACGACTTCTTCAAGTACCCGACTATCATCGATATCGACGAGGTAATAAAGTTTTGATCCAGGATAGGGATAACCAGTTTCACCGCTTCCAAGCAGAGGCTTAAGTGCTTCGTGCATTTTAATGTAGACGGCGTTGTCGCAGACAAGAAATATCGGTTTAGCATCAATGTAAATCATGTATTCGCCAAACATTTTCTTATAGGTTACAACCCCATTGTCACGCAATTGCTCGGCTGCATATTCGATGAATTGTTTATCTGTGGCCATATTCATTTACCAGTTACTCATAATGAGTCCACATTCGAATAATCTTGATAACCTGTTCTTGCTCGTAGATTTGATAAATGAGTCGATGCTGTAGATTGATGCGACGCGAGTACGTGTTGGCGATGCCAATCAGTTTTTCATAAGAAGGTGGCTTTTCGAATGGATTGCGTTCGATGAGATTTAATAACGAAATGACTTTATGATATAACAATTTATGCTCCTTGATACGTTCGAAATCCTTGAGCGCTTGTTTTGTGAAAACTACTTCCATTTGATTTTAATCGTCTCGTCTAAACTGGTGTTTGCTCCTTCGACAATGCTTTCATACATGCCAGGAATGCCGGCGAGATAAAGCGATTCAATCAACGAATTATAATCTTCTTCGCTAATCATGATGACGTTTCCTTCTTTGGTATTGATGTTGATGACGTCATTGTATTTAATACACGATGCTACGAGCTTGAATAGTTCGGCTCTCGCATTGGTAATGTTAGTATTTGTCATTGAATGTCACCTCCGATTGATATATGTACATAATAACGTACATCTGATTTGTTGTCAATTCAAAAGAAAACCCGATCATAAATCGGGAATTCGATTTGTTGGATTGACTTAAGCGATATTATCGATACGTTTTGTAATTGATCTAATCGCAAATCCATTAATCTTATTTTTCACAGTTTCGAGATGGGTGTCGACGATTAGATTGACTGCCCCAAGGATGGCATTGCCATCGCTTATAATCGATTGCGCCCGCTTCTTAATGTCATCAAGTTGCGTAGCAATATGTCGGAGTGAGTTACTAATAATATTTTCTTTAAACGCTTCGAAATCGGCGAGGATTTGTTCTGATTCTTTGAAAGAAATCTTTTCCAATTGCCTTGCCTTCAACAAATCAGCGTATTTCATGCCGATCGATTCGATGATGCCTAATAACGTGATGAAGTACGCTGGTCGTACGACATACATCTTTTCGTAGCCAGGCACGCGGAATAATGGGGCGTCGGATTCTTGATTGTATTCAAGTTCGCTAATTAAAATTGCGTATTCAAGGCCTTTTTTATTGCGGTCACGATCAAGTTTGGCATAGTGGTCGCTATTGCGCTTTTTGTTATCGGATTCAAGCGCCTCTGACTTCATCTCGCACATGGCGCTTGTCAGGAGCAATTCATGGTTGGCGTCGGTGAAAACCTTGAAAATATAATCACCTTTGGTTCCTTTGCCATCAGCTTCGTCTTTGATGGCTTCGTTATCTTTCTCAAACGTGCTGGTGTTGAATGCAAAGGCATTGATTTCCAAATATTTTTCAAGGCACCACTTCTCAAGATTCTCGCCAATCTTTTTAACATTGCGCGTATTCCGTTCGCGCGTCAGTTGTTCATTCTCGGTTTTAAGTCTTTCAATCTGGCTGTGCAGTTCGCTCTCTTTCTTGTTGAGCAACAGGAGTTGTGTCTTCCGCTCGTTTTCGATTTCCAGTTGCATTTTCTCTTCAAGCGAAACAATCTTGTGTTCAAGTGTGGCGATTCGTTGTTGCTTGTCAAAGAGCTCTTGTTGCTTTTGATTATGAATACGCTGTTTCTCGGTTTCTATCTTCTCTTGTTGTGTTGCTTTGATGGCGGCTAATTCTTCTCTTTGTTTTTGGATAATTAAGCCTAGTTGCTCTTTGAGATTGTCGGATTCGGCTTTTGCTTGATTAATGACTTCTTGCTTTGTTCTTAATAGTTCAGCGCTATGTTGGATATCGATGGAACGCTTCTGCTCGCTAAAATAACGGGCGTAGACATCATCGGTTCCTCGTTTGATGGCTTCAATAATCGGGTTTTGGTCAATCGTGACGAGTTCGCTTAAATCGATGGTGTCACCAATCGCGCCCGGTTCTTCTAAAACCAGTGTCGTTTTATTTTGGACCTTTACTTTGATTTTCTTCATAATCAATCCCTCGATATTTCTATGTTAAGCATAACATCTCGATGCATTGTGGTATTGAGGAATGTTTCAAATCCATTCCTCGACAAGCCCATATCGATCAACCAGATCTTGAAGATCTTTGGGACTGTAATAAATCCATGCCTTGCCATATTTGGTGGCCACTAATTGGCGCTGGTAATGATGGGGATATCCTTCTAGCATATCAAGATGATATAGATTGTCCGCATCCAATTCATATACTTCCCCGATGATTGTTGCTCCATCGCGCCTTATTGCATATGGGAAACTCGAGGTATTGATGCAGGCAAAATTGCGTATCTTATCACGGCCGATAAATCGGCCTTGCGCCCGTTCCATCACCCGATGGTTTCCATAGCCATGTTTGAGCGTTCCATAAACAAATACTTTAACCATGCTTGCCATCAATCCAATCGTTTATGAGTTGAAATAATTATATCATAATACAAAGTATTATGAAATTGTGTTTGATGCTAAGAATTGGAGTAATCGAGCGTTAGCACTATTAACAAAAATTTCTGTGAGTTTGTTTGTTGTGAAAGGTATAAACGTTAAATAGTTTCGTTTTTTGGTTCCGGAATCACGATATTAAGGATGATGGCTACGAGTGTAGCTAGCGCTAATGGTGATATTTGAACCGTGCCAATCATCACCTTCAAGAAGCTAGCATCAACCGTGTAATTGGTAACAGCGCCGATGATGTCACTAGCGACGCTAAGCGCCCCAAGGCCAAGGCCAACCGCAAGTGTAACCGATACGACAATTAAGTCTTTGGTGCGTCCTATATCGGCTTTGTGTTCAATCAACATTCGTAATCCCGAGGCACTAATCATGCCGAATAAGACGATAGACGCCCCACCGATGACCGCGCCCGGAATCGTGGCGATAACGGCGCCGAATAGTGAGAAGATCCCAAAAAAGATCGCTAATAGCGCTGCGATGAAAATGTTCTTTGGTTCATAGTTTTCGGTAATAACTAAAACAGCGGTATTCTCTCCGTAAGTAGTTTGTGGTGGTCCGCCCAACGTGGCCGCGGCCATGATGGCTAAGCCATCGCCTCCAAGCGTCTTATCGATGCCGGGATCGACGAAGAAATCCTTTTTGCAAACGGTGGAGTTAGCACTGATGTCGCCGATATGTTCCATCAATGTTACAAATGCCAATGGAACCATCATGACGATCGCACCCCAATCAAAGTGCAGGTACTTATAAAATCCGAGTAAGGACCCCAGCGATTGGAACACGACGATGTCGCTATTTTGAATCGCTGAAAAATCGACTAGTCCGATAATAAGCGCGTAGAGGTAACCAATCATGAAACCAAGCAATATTGGCGCGGCCTTAAAAAACGATTTTGGCTTTGAAAACGCGCTAATCAAGATAATGCTCAGTAAAGTAATGATGGCCGTTGTCCACTCTTTCCAAGCGAGTGAACCATTGCTTGAAAGCGCGTAGTTGGCGACGATGTTATTCCATAATATGCTTGGCACCAAAAGCATGCCGAGTACGATGATAACCGGTCCGACTACGCGTGGCGGGAATATCCTTCTGACCTTTTCAACGCCAATTAGTTTGACGATGATGGCAAAAAGAATATAAACGAGGCCTGTCAGAAAAATGGCGATGACCAGGCCGCCCATCGCTTGTTGCCAGGCGCTTGATCCAAGCGGTTTGTCATGACCGACGATAGCCATCATCGCCGGTAAATAAGCAAACGAAGACCCAAGGAAAACCGGAACCTTTCTTTTTGTCGCAAAATAAAATATGACCGTGCCGATACCTGCAGTAATTAAGGTAATAGGAATACTTAGATTAGCCAATATTGGCACAACGACGGTCGCCCCTAGCATTGCGAACATATGCTGGAAGCTGAGAATGGATGTCTTAAAAATAGTCTTTGATGATGTTGTTTTTCGTTGATTTTTCATAGAATTGATTATAATACATCAGCGACACATTTGTTTAGTCCATTAAGTCTATTCGATGTTGTTTTGATATCTAGTTATAACTTAAACTATTTATCAACCCAGTTTCCATTGGTCATATAGACGTTATCAACCGATTCGATACAAAAATAAATAAAATAAAAACGCGTCAATGACGCGTTTATTTCATCATGGTGCCTCCTGCCAGAATTCTCTGCAGTGATGATAATAAGTGATATGTTCTAATAAATACTGATAGAAACAGATAAATCAGAAAATCAAAAATTCCATAAGAGATAAATACTGATATATCGTGGTGTATTGGTGGTGTATTCTCATACCCGAAATAGTTGCAACCATGATACCATCAAAACTTCCTTTTTGAACCGTTTCGTCTTGGTGCCGCTTTGCTCAACAACGAGTCGATCGTCTTCATTGGTATTTGAGGTGATAACACTATTGACGGTCTTACTGATGCGCAGATTAGCATCATTATAGGTATAGGTAATTTCTTTTTGGGTTTCGCTATTGGGGTAATAGGTAAGGTTCTTACCTTCTCAACTGTAAGTGATGCCCGAGATGAGTTCGTCTTGTCCACTGTAAGTACCACGTGTAATGTCTTTAAGTCATATATGAAAGATCTATGAAAATATAAATGAAAGGTTTTTTAGCATTTTTGATACCTTATTTATGGCTAAAATCATCGCCTAACGGAAAAAGGTGCCGTCTAGGACGGCATATTTTGTTTTCATGTTGCAGGAAGCGAGATTTCTCAGTCGAGTTTTGTTATTGTTTGCATAAACACGGTAATTATTGTTAAAATGCGTGGTAGACATGATTTGATGGCATGCTCTTGTAACCACTTACGACAAATATGAAAAAGAATTGTATGTTTTTTTGTTTAAGCTGATACATTGGATTTCTCATAATCACGAAATGCATGGTTGCTTGATACAATAGAAAATCATATATTTATTTAAATGCTTTTTCAAAAATATCTCTGTTAGGTTTATTCTTGGTTATCTGCATAAGAATTCGTTCAACTTTTGCATTATATTCAAAAATGAGTTTTTTTGGATTATCACTTGAAGTAATCTCAACGCTGAAAATAGATGTCCAGCATGGCCATCTTATTACACGACAAGAATTAATGTTTTCTATTTTCCACTCAATCATTTTATTTTTCTTTCTTTTCCAAAACTTTTCCACGTTTAAGTAAATGAATCTATTCCAAGTAAAAAATGAAATCACTAAAGACACTATGGATATGATAATAAAAGCAAAACACACAATAAGTAATAATATATCTCCATTATTTTGGTACTGCACACCAAACAGAAAAGTAACAAGAAATAAGCCAGTGTGAAGTGCTGCCGGTAACGAAATATTTCTCCATTTTATCAATTCTTCCGATTCAATCATAATAACCTCTCTTTCGACTTATAAAAATTTACTACCCAATTGCAGTACTTACAATTGTTCATCTAAATGACAAAACTAATTGTAATGTAATATTCTTGAATAAGGAATCTCCTAAGTTAAATACTGTGAGCCCCAGCAATAGTTCCAC
>DAOSDC010000012.1:0-37939 GCA_035361955.1 Bacilli bacterium | reverse complement strand
TCTCTCAAAAACGGATCTTAAGCGCCTTCGATTTGTATAGTAAGCGTAAGTAAGATAAAATATCGATTAGTTATTAGGAGTATATTCATGGCAAGAAAATTCAAACGCGTCTTTGTGATTGTGATGGATTCAGTCGGCATTGGAGCAATGCCCGATGCACGAGATTTCGGCGATGAAGGCGCCAATACGTTTGTGCATACAGCCGATGCTTGCGGAGGCCTGCACATCCCCAATCTTAACAAACTAGGAATTGGTGATTTAGCCCCCATCAAAGGCGCGAGCATTATCAACCACCCCCAAAGCTATTCGATGCGGCTCTTGGAAGCTAGCAAAGGCAAAGACACGATGACCGGTCATTGGGAAATGATGGGCATCTTGACGACAAAGCCATTTAAAACATTTACCGACACTGGATTCCCTGAAGCATTGATGAAAGAACTATCAGAAAGAACTGGACGCAAACTCATTGGAAACATCGCCGCCAGCGGCACCGACATCATCCGTGACCTGGGCGAACAGCAAAAGCGCGAAGGATCGCTGATTGTTTATACATCCGCCGATAGCGTGCTACAAATCGCCGCCCATGAAGAAACGATTCCCGTACCCGAGTTATATCGGTATTGTGAAATCGCTCGTGAAATCTGCAATCGGCCTGAATACCTATTAGGACGCATTATCGCCCGGCCATTCATCGGCGAAGACCGCAACTCATTCAAACGGACGCCGAATCGCCATGACTATGCCTTGTCGCCTCCAAGCGATACGGTGATGGATATTATCAAACAAAACGGATTCATGACAAGCTGCGTTGGTAAGATCGGCGATATCTTCAATGGTAAAGGCGTTACTAAGACGCAAAAGACAATCAGTAATCGCGATGGGATGCTTAAAACGATAGAGGAAATCAAATCCCACGATTTTGAAGGTATGTGTTTTATCAACCTCGTTGATTTCGATTCTGAGTTTGGTCACCGCCGCGATCCGCACGGTTACGGTAAAGCGATTGAAGAGTTTGATGTATTACTAGGCGAAGTCTTAAAGCTTGCACGACCTGACGATTTGATTATGGTAACCGCCGACCATGGGAATGACCCGTTACATACGGGAACAGACCATACGCGGGAAATGGTCCCGTTACTCGTTTATAATAGTGACTTCAGCGAAGGTCGTCACCTTGACGATCGACGAGCTTTCGCGGACATCGGGATCACGGCTTTAGCCAACTTTGAACTGCAAAAAGGACCAGAACTAATCGGCGAACTAGTTAGCGAGATATTCGAAAAGTAATATAATAGTAATAATATAGTATATAATTATAACCCGTTATATGTGGATAACTACCGCAGGTATGACGGGTTTTCTATTAATGGTCGATACAACTACATCGAAATATGACGTCTATAACGTAATAATTGTATTTATATTAACATAATAAATGTTATGCGAAGTGCCTAATTTGTCAATTTTTGCTACTACTACTACAAGGGGGGGTTATAGCGTGGAGCAACCCCCTGTTTGACTGCTTCGTCGCTAATCCTTCTTCTTGACTTAGCCAACCTGCTAACATGTAGCAGGAAGGCTAATTGTCAGTCAGATAGGATAGGTGCTTCCGAAGCATCACCCGGCCGTCTATCGTCTATACGAGCGGGGCTTACTATTGACATCAGGAACCTACGACCGAAGTGTCGGCTGATTGGGTATCCGGCGTATGTAAATGATAATGTAGGGGCCGTCTAGGGCCTGTGTCAGCCTATTCGGTCTATTGCCTAATGTCAATATCGCCCGTTGTGCTCGTCGCCGATATACTTACTTACGCATAACACCTATTATGTCAATCCCCGTATCGGGGTTATTTCGTGCTCTGTGTCGCACTTTTCGGTTAATTGACATAAACTGGACACATTATGCGAAGTGCTTTATTAATTAAAACACAGACATTTCCTCTACTTTGACACAGACACATCATACCTATTATGTTAACGTGACACAGACACATTGACACGTGGGGCAATGCTAACCACGTGTTCCATTGCCGAGTAGGTCTGGGGCATGGATTAACCATGCTCCCCGTGATCCACCCTGTACATGCCGGCCGTTAATCGTCTTTGTGAACGAGGCTTCCTATTGACAACAGGAACCCGCTAGCTGACATCATGACATCGTTTTTAGTCTTTGCGTGGTTGAAATATTTTATATTATTACTTATTTCGTTATTTCTTCCATTGCGTCAAGGGATGCTTAATAGCGTTATTTTGCATCGCTTCATCTTTAAAAAGAAAATCAAATCGTGGTGATCCGGTCCTAACCGAACGAATGAAACTTTTCGGGTCTTCATCATAACTTGTGATTGATTTTATGAACGTCGTAACTGTCTCTATTGCCACAACTAGATTGAATGAGTCTTCCTTCTTAATAACTGGTAGCAAATCTCTAACATAACTTCTGCGCGTGAATTTACTATTAAAATCATCATTATATTCTAGAGTTTCATTTTGTATAAACCGATAAAATAGCACGATATTTTTAAAGACATTAATCTCACTAGTGTCTAGAATATTCTTATTAATCATTTGATACACATCGTAAAGGTCTCTAATCTGATTTCTAGAAATAAGGGCATTAATCTTTCCTGCGTATATTTCAATTTTTGATACGGTTAATACTGAAAACGGATTCTCAATCACACCTAAATCTAGTCTTTTGTATTCAAAAGGCAATAAGTGCCCTCTCATCGCATAGTTAATCTCAACTTTAATGTTATCTGAACCTCCACCACTTGGCGTATATGTAATCACGAACGAATCTAATGCGTACGAGTACCTCGAGTTTTTTGACAATATGTAACCTTCGCTCGTTAATTGAGTGATCAATTCTTGTTTAATTGATTCTCTAATCTGAAGCATGTCATTCTTGTCTAGATTTAGTGCAAAATCTAAATCAATATCAACAGATAATCTCGGCATATCACTGTATAGAAGATTGATTGCCGTGCCACCCTTTAAGGCTAGTTTATTTATTAGAATGTCATTATTATTGATAATTCTCAAAATTTCTACTAAGCGAATAACTTTTTCTAGTGTGTTTCTTACAACACCTATTTTATTGGCTAGTTTTGACAAAACGATGGGATCATATCTCATGAAGTTTCGCCTTTCCTTCTAACCATTCAGGCACGATTATTTGATATTCTTTGATAAATTTACCATTATATTTGGCTTCGTTTGATATGTATGAAACACTCTTATTAATCTTCTCTTTAATATTCTCAAAAAATGATTCACTGAATTTTAAAGTTTCATTGAATAGCATTAGTAAATAACCTGTCCTTTGATAGAGTGCTTGAATGGAGTAGTCATCTAAATAGTTCATAATCTTGTGTTGATCTAATCTTGAAATCATCTCAAGGCTATTTATTAGTTCCTCTAAGCTGATGATTGAATCAAGCGCTTGAATCGCATCGATTACTGTTTTCTCGATGTCCGTGATTTTAATCAATTCAGTATATGATGGATGAGTCACCCCTTTGTTTGACTTGATAGGAACATGTTTATAAATAACTCCCTCATATTCAAATGAATTGAAACGTTTATAAGATGAGACATAGCATATATTGCCTACTTGGTTTTGATATCCGTAATACTCTAAAGCACTTGAATGACTGATATATGCATAATTATTGATAGACGAACCAATTTGATATTTAGTGGCAAAAGCATTTCCAGTCGAGGGATTAATGCTCACATATAAGTTGTTGCGAACTTTTTTTATGAGATCTTGTTTTTCCAAACGACTAAGAGCTCCATATGTTGTAGTTTTGTTTTTAAAAATATTAAATGCATCATTGAAATTAAAGACTATTTTTTGCGCCAACTCTTGATAACCCTTCATTGTGTCACCTTCTTTGCTTTAATACTAACACGATAATACTTATATATAAATACAAACACGCATATAATAAAGCGCTATGTAAAATATTTGCTGATTAATTAGATTGAACTGAATATATGAATTTTGTAATTAAGCATATAGAAAAGCTTAATAGCATTTGCAGTATGAATATAAAAAAGACGACGATATAAAGATTATCTAAGTTCTGTTCCTTCACGAAGAATGGCTAAATAAGGCTCGTAACAATAAATTCGGTGACTCTTCTTTTCATCTAGCTGAACCAGTATACCTTGATCAATTAAATCGTATATAGCGTTTGAGATTGTGGTAAAAGTTCGGCTTGTATGTTTCACAATACTTGCAATATCTGTTATGGGATAGCTGCTCATGTAATCAATGATCTCTTCCACTGTTCGTCTGCGCCGCTTGTCGAAGCCTTCTAGTAAACTTACATTTGTTTGATGGAGTTTTGTTAACTCCTTAATTGTATTCATTGAATGTTGCGCCGATCCGATGATGGCTTTAAGGAAAAACTTGATCCACTGTTCATAATCGCCACTTTGTCGTACTTCGTTCAAACGCGCGTAATACTCTAATTGATGCATCTTTAAATAGTAGGAAACATAAATAACATCTGTTTGAATTAAATCGTAATATTTCAATAGTAAAGCGATTAGCAAACGTCCAATTCTTCCATTACCATCCAGGAATGGATGTATCGTTTCAAATTGATAATGAATCAAAGCGATTTTAATCAAAGGATCGATGTTGTCGCTGTCATGAATAAATTTTTCGAAATTATTTAATGCACTTATCATGTCTTCAACATTTGGCGGTATGAACATAGCGTGTCTGAGATTGCTACCACGCGGTCCAATCCAATTTTGGGATTGTCGTAGTTCCCCAGGCTGTTTGTCTTCGCCACGTCGACCATCGAGGAGAATTTTATGAACTTCTTTAATCAAACGAATGGAAATTGGTAATTCGAAAATGCGCTCTTTAGCGTAATTAAAAGATTTAATGTAATGAAGCACCTCTTCAACATCTAAATTGCTATTGGCTTCAATCCGAGGATCGAAAATATCATCAAGCGTTGCTTGTGTTCCTTCAATTTGGCTTGATAATAAAGCTTCTTTGCGAATGTACATGGCGATGAACAAATCGATATTCGGTATATTATTAGAAATGCCGTTAAGTTCTCCAAGTAAAAGATATGCCTTTTTGATTAGATTGCTTAACTCACCATCCATTTCAATTGCGGGAACAGGTGGTAGCGGTGATGGTTGAAATGAATCGTAACTAGCAATTCCTAATAAATTTTTAACATATTTTCCTGCGCGATTCATAGATTACCCCAAACTCATTATAAGACAAATATTTAATTAATATTACAATAAAAAAAAGATAATGGAATTAAAGCGCATAAAAATTTATCAAATTCCAATATCTTGTCGGTTTGCACCAGGATTTAATCTAAATCGTCAAAGTGAAGGTACCTTTATTAATTAAAAATAGATCGATTTATTTACAAAAATGCTAGAACTAAAATATTCAATTGTAAAGATAGATACTTTTCAATTGTAAAAATAGATATTTTGTTACGTCTTGAACTAACCTATTATACTTTTAAAAAGTTCGTGTCCGGTTTATTAGGATCAAATGGTTCGTTCGCCCACATGATGGTCACTAAATCAATCGCACCGATGTTTTCAATGTTATGGGTATAGCCAACTGGAATATCAACAACTTCCATTTTGTCGCCGCTGACGTGATATTCAATCACTTCTTCACTATGCACATGGCGGAATCTAATGATGCCTTGGCCAGATACGACTAAGAACTTTTCATTTTTCGTATGATGCCAATGATTTCCTTTAGTGATGCCAGGTTTTGTAACATTGACGGATACTTGACCTCGTTCCAATGTTTTGAATATTTCGGTGAACGACCCGCGCTCATCGATATTCATCTTTAAAGGATAAGTGAACTTATCGCTTGGTAGATAGCTAAGATAGGTGCTGTATAGCTTTTTGGTAAAGGGATCCGCCATATTCGGGATATAACGGTCTTGGCGACTATTTTTAAATGAAATGATCAGGTCAACGATATTACCAAGGCGAATATTATATGTCACGGGAACCGCGCAGAATTGACCCTCTTGGGTTGGTTTACCTTCAAGTGCTTTGATTAACTCATCGACGACATCATCGATGTAGACAAGATTCATCGTGACATCAGGATCATTTACCTTAATCGGCAAGTCGTGGGCGATATTGTGGCAAAATGTGGCAATCGCACTATTGTAGTTAGGCCGGCACCATTTGCCAAAAACATTGGGAAATCTATATACAAGAACATTTGCCCCAACTTCTCTTCCGTGAGCAAATAGTAAATCTTCTCCTGCTTTTTTACTTTCGCCATATGGATTATTAAGTGCGGCTTGAATCGATGATGAAAGCATGATTGGGCAATTGTTATGATGCTTTTTTAGTTTGTCCAGTAATGTAGATGTAAAACCAAAGTTACCTACCATGAACTGGGATGGATTTTCAGGTCGATTTACCCCGGCCAGATGAAAAACAAAACTTGCACTACGGCAATATTCATCTAATAGACAAGGATCAGTATCGATATCATATGGCAAAATATCGTCATAGTGACGATTTTTTAATTCGACAATCAGATTCTTGCCGATAAATCCATTGGCACCGGTAACTAATATCTTCATTACTTCTTCCAAGACGCTAATTGCTCTTTCACATAATCAAGCGTTAAAAGCTTAGCTTTGATTTGTTCAACATTGAGTCTAGTCGTGTTATGGGAGGTATATTCTTGATTAAGTGTATGATCTTCATAACCTTCGACGAAATATTTATCGTAGTTAAGGTCGCGTTTGTCAGCCGGGACTTTATAAAAATTGCCTAAATCGGTGGCAATCGCATATTCTTCTTTTGTCAGTAGTGTCTCAAATAATTTTTCACCATGACGTGTGCCAATAATCTTAATTTCATTATCAGCGTTAAACAGTTCTTTAATCGCCTGAGCAAGATCGCCGATTGTTGAAGCGGGGGCTTTTTGGACCATGATGTCGCCCGCTTCGGCGTTTTCAAATGCAAATAACACAAGTTCGACCGCTTCTTCAAGACTCATTAAAAACCTTGTCATGCTCGGATCAGTGATTGTTAGCGGCTTTCCTTGCTTTATTTGATCGATGAATAGCGGGATTACCGACCCGCGTGATGCCATCACGTTACCATATCTTGTTCCGCATATTAGCGTCTTATCGGCATCAACGGTTTTCGATTTAGCAACGAATACTTTTTCCATCATCGCTTTGGAGATACCCATGGCGTTAATTGGATAAGCGGCTTTATCCGTTGATAAACAGATGACTTTCTTGACGCCCATTTCAATCGCGGCATTCAATACGTTATCAGTACCTAAAACATTGGTTTTAACGGCTTCCAGTGGGAAGAATTCGCATGAAGGTACTTGTTTCAATGCGGCGGCATGGAAAATGAAATCGACTCCGTGCATCGCGTTTTTAACACTGGACACATCGCGAACATCTCCGATATAAAACTTTAACTTATCGTTTTTATAAAGTTTTCGCATATCGTCTTGTTTTTTCTCATCGCGCGAGAAGATGCGAATTTCTTTAATTTCGGTATTTAAAAACCGTTTCATAACGGCGTTGCCAAACGAACCGGTGCCACCTGTGATAAGTAATGTTTTATCTTTGAACATAAATGTGCCTCTTCCTATGCGTCAAATCGCGTATAACGTGATTATATTACTATATTTAATATAACAAGCAGCAAAAATCAGGATAAATCGATGAAAATGGTCTGATTTATTTACTGAGGTGCTTTCGTTGCCTTCTTTGGTTTGAATAAGTCTTCAAGCCTAATCCGGTCGCGTTCTTCAAGCGAAAAAATGTGTACGATAATATCAAATGCATCAACGAGGATCCATCCTGATTCGGGCGTTCCCTCGATGTGATGGAGCTTGCCACCCGCATGTTCGATTTGTTTCTCGACTTCTTCTTTGATGGCTGCCATCTTGCGCTGGTTAGAAGCCGAACAAATGACATGATAATCATTCAGTGGCGTTTTCTCACGCACATCGATGATAATGATGTCTTCGGCTTTCTTTTCCTCAAGCGCTAACTTGATGGCCTTCATGATTGGATCGCTCCTCATTGATTTCCTCCTAGGTAATATGACATCGCTTCCGCGGTCAAATAATATTTGAATGGTTTGCCTTTTGCGGTATGGTACTCGTAATTGGCCTTTAACACGTCGATAAATCCTTGCTGATAGTCATTCATACAGGCTGCAATCAGTTGTTTCGAATCAAATCCACGACGTGGTTCAATCTTATCAGCGGCGTATAAAATCTGTCCAAGCGGCTTCATCTTGGGCTTGCCTGTGGCATGATAGCGTATCGCATCAAGGATTTCTTCATCCTCTATCCCGAAATCGCGACTAGCAAGTAAGGCCCCCATAAATTGGTGGACACTGAAAGCCGGTGCGTCTTTTAAGGTTGGGTCAGAGGCCACAACCATCCTCTTTGCTTCATCGTGATCGACATTTTTGGCGATGTCGTGGAGCAAAGCGGCAACGGCGGCTTTACCAGCATCCAAATGATTGGATTGGGCAATCTCATACGCTAATTTGGAGACGCTGACGACATGAAGAAAGCGCTTGGGGTCATAATAACTCTTAAGCTTCCTCGTGAAATACAAATCATGCTCGAGCATATAGGCAATCACTTGCCAAGGCAGATCTAGACATTGTAGCGACCTAATCAAAGTCGATGAGACATCAAAGCGCCGGCCTTCGATGACCAGCAGGTGATATTTCTCGATGTTTTGGCGCGCTAAAGCGTAGCCTGGTCGCGCATAGACAATGAAGTGCGCCAATCTCGATAATTCGTCAACATCTTTCCATTCATGGAATTTTTCGGCTTGATCGCTTCCGATGAGATAATAGAGTTCTGAATCGGGGAATTGTTGATTAAAATACTTGATAGTATCAATCGTGTAATTGATACCAGCCTGCTGTATCTCAAAGTCACAAACATGGTAGCCCTCATTTGGCAAAGCCAACTCAATCATCTTCAAACGGTGTTCAATCGGCGCCATGTCGGTTTTCCAAGGCGGTGATTTCGTTGGTATCAAATAGACTACGTCCAAGTTAAGTTTTTGCCTGACAATGTCTAAAAGGCCGAGATGGCCATGGTGAATCGGATCAAACGTACCGCCAAACAGCAGGATGCGTTTCATTGGGGCAACTTAATTTTCCGATCTTTAAGATTAGGTTTGTATAGCACAACATGGCGTCCGATGATTTGCACGATATCGGCGCGTAACGCTCCCGCTAAATCGAGCGCCGTTTCCCGAATCGGTGTCAGCGACGCTTTTAAGACGTGAATCTTGACTAATTCATTAGCTAATAATGCTTTTGAGAGCATATCAAGCAGCTCGGGCGTAATTTCATTTTTACCGAGTTGATAAGTATATTCTAGTTTATGAGCGAGGCTTTTTAGATAAGCCTTCTGTTTCGATGTCAGCATATTCAAATCTTTGCTGCTTGCACGAAAATGTGCACGCCTTTGGGTGCTAAGATGCGAATTCGTTGTTTCGAAGCAGTAAATGTTACCCAACCAAGACCGACAATACCGATGTCGAGTTTGCCTTTGTCGAGAATATCGACTTCAAACGCTTCGAGGTCGCCAAAGCCCTTGACGATTTTTGATGTTGGTCGAATCTTATTTTTGGACACCAGGGAATCAAACGTTTTATCAGCGTTGACAAGCGCGGTTCGCTTAAGTTCAACGAGATTCGAGACATAGAAGGTAAAGCCGGTCATTTTGCCCAACATAAAATCAAACCGGGCTAAGCCACCGACGATTACGCTTTGCTTGGGTGATAACTGATAGGTGCGTGGCTTAATTTCGGTGCGGGGCACGATTGTGCGAATAACATCGCGTTCGACCAAACTTAATAGTGATGAATCAATGACATACCCAGGCGTGTCAAATAGGCGGCTACTATCATCAAGCGGTATCTCAATCACGCGTAGCGTCGTTCCCGGAAATGGGGATGTCGTAATCGGGACTTGGGTCATGTTCATGAATTGCTTCATATACGCATTGACGAGACTCGATTTTCCCGAGCTTGTGGCACCGATGACGTAAACATTACGGCCAAGGCGCCGGGCTTCGATTTCGCTTTTCAGTTCGTCGATGTTGTACTTCTTCAGCGGACTGGCAATGACGAGGGCATCGACTTTAAGGCCAGCCTTCTCGGTTCGTTTTAGCACATACTCGCGTAGTTTCTCGTCTTTGACCGATTTCGGGAACAAGTCGCGTTTATTGGCGACGCCGATAATATCGAGATGTTGTATTTTTTCATTGATTTCTGGAGAAAACGAACTATCGAATGAGAATAAATCAAGTACATAGATAATCAATGCGTTTTCAGCTTTTGCTTGATCAAGGATGCGCAAAAATTCTTCGTTAACACGTGGTTCTTTGGGAGCGATGTCTTCGCCATAATGTTGTAGTTTAAAGCACCGTTGGCAAATAACGACTTCGTGCTTGGCCAAATGCTTTTCAGGCACGTAGCCTGGTAAGGTTTCGTCAATCGATTGGAGGATGACCCCGCAACCGGGACAACGACGGATTTTTCTGATTTCAGTCATAGTTTTCTCTCCATGATTTTAGTTTTTGCTTCTTTTTCAAATAACGTCTCAGCGGTTTGTCAATCATCCGATTGAATCGCGTCGTCCACTGATCTTCTTTGACAAGCTTTTCAGTTAAGATGACACGGATGCCGAGCCGATTGGCCACGAACACGTCGGTCAGTAGTTGGTCGCCAATCAAGATTGTATCTTTTTTATGGAAGCCGCTTCCTTCCAAAAAAGATGCGATCCGACGTCGCGATGGCTTACGGGCGCTATTAAGGAACGGGACATTAAGGTTATCGGCGTAGCCGGACACGCGTGGTCCTTTGTTGTTCGATATTATAATAACACGATAGCCAGCCTCCCGCAGTGACGCGGTCAGTTCACTAGCTTGGCGGCTGGGGTGAGCATCCCGATACGACCCGAGCGTATTATCAAGATCAATCAAAATATTTTTGACGCCGATGAGGCGATAAAAATCAATCGGTATTTCATATACCGATATCGCATGGTAAGTCGGAATGAAGTTTTTGAGCATATAGTTCCTTACTAATAATAATTTTAAGTGAGCCCGACGCATTATTCTACATATTTACTGTGGTGGCTTCATGTATTTTTTGTATAATGACGATATGATTGAAAAAATTAAAGCCCATTTTGTGAATGAATGGCCGACACTGAAAGTCTGGGGCTTGCCGGTCATTGGCACATTTCTATCTGTTTTCGTCCCCATTATCGGTTTTTGGGTCACGTTACTAGGATATGCGTTTGTGTATCCACTTTGGAAAGCTGAGCCCGAAAAACATCAAGGCGTCAAGATATTTGCGATGGTCACGATGATTCTAAGTTTCGTCGTAATGATGGGACTTATTTATTTGCTGGCGACAGACTTGCTGGAACAATCAAGCGTTTCGTTAATCGCCCATATCATCAAAAATTGATATTTGCTCGTAGTTATTGACGGGTTCTTCTTCCGATGTCTGGTCACTAAGTGGAGGTGCATACGTTTTCGTGTCTTCATCAATGACTTCAAAGTTATCGTGATAAACACCAACGATATTGCTGTTTCGCGGTAGCGGCAAGTTGCGTTTCGCGTATTTATCAATCGGAGTGACGTGGAAATCATCGGATTCATAATCAAGCAAAGAGTGATTGTCGAGCACGAATTTAACCGTTATTTTTTCTTCGCGTTTGGCAAGCTTACGCACATACACGAGTTCGTGAGGATCGGATTTAAACACCCTAAAAACGTATTGAACTTTGCCAAGCCGCGCCGTCACGGCAACATAGTTATAATCAAAAATGCGCCAATGGCCGACATCGGTCACCATTAGTATCTTGCCCTTTTCGCCCGGTTCATAAGCTAATAGGGCGCCGACGCGATCGCCGCCTTTTAAGGAAGCAATCGCCTTGATGCCTCCGGCTTTAATGCCCACTGGTTTCAGTTCGTTTTCGTTAAATAACGTGGCGTTGCCTTTTTTGGTCATTACGAGCAAGTCGCTATTGCCGGTGGTCAAAACTACGTCAATCACCTCATCATCGCGTAGCAAGCGATAACATCCAAGCGGTCGCGAATAACGCATTGCGAAGAATTCCGATAGATTCGTTCGTTTTATCTGACCATTACGGGTAACGATGGCGACGTGGATATCGTCTCTAAACGAAGTGATTACAAACGTTTTTAACAGTTTCTCATCGGGATTGAGCGTGCATATATAGTTGATATGGCGCCCTTCTTCCTTCCATTTGTTGTCGAATATCTCATGGACAGGCAAAAATACGTAATTACCTAGATTCGTAAAGGCGATGACATAATCAAGCGTCGAGGCGTTGCCTACGGCAATTAGGACATCATCTTCTTTCAATCCGGGGTAGGGGGTATCGCTACTTTTAAAACTTTTCAGTGATGAGCGTTTGATATATCCGTCGCGGGTCAAAGCGATCATCACTTCTTCTTTGGCAATCAAATCGCGTTTATCGATTTGCTTATTTGGCAGGGGTTCTTCGAGTAACTGCGTCATCCGTGGCGTTCCGTACTTGTTGGCGATTGCCTTCAGCTCGGTGATGAGCAACTTATCGAGTTTCTTACGGTCACTTAAAATCGCTTCTAGATCGGTTATCGTCTTCAGTAGTGATAACCGCTCGGTTTCTAAAATCGTGACATCGGTGTTAGTCAATCGGTATAACTGCAAATTGACGATGGCTTCTGCCTGTGGTGTTGAAAAACCGAACAAATCAACGAGATTGCTTATCGCATGGCTCTTATCGGTGCTGCGGCGAATCGTTTTGACGATGTCATCGAGTATTGATATGGCCTTGATCAGGCCTTCGACGATATGGATGCGCGCTTTGGCCTTGTCCAGATCAAATTGGCTAAGTCGTGTAATTACTTCAACCTGGTGGGCGATATATGCATCGATATAATCGAGCAGGTTCAGCGTTTGGGGATGGCCGTTGACGATGGCCACCATGTTGGCGTTAAACGCCGACTTAACTTCGGTTTTATTCATCAAATATGTTTTGATAATCTCGGCATTGGCGTCCTTTTTCAAATCGATAGCAATGCGTAAGCCGCGATGATCGGATTCGTCTCGCACTTCAATAATGCCGTCGATGACCTTTTTAAAGCGAATTTCGTCAATATCACGAACGAGTTTTGTCTTGATGACGTTATAAGGGATCTCGCTAATGATGATTTGACTCATGTCGGCGCTATGGACGACGTCCATTTTGGCGACGATTTCCACGCGTCCGCGGCCAGTTTCGTAAATATCGATTAACCCTTGATCGGCAATCATCAACGCCCCGGTTGGAAAATCGGGACCTTTAACGAATTGCAATAAATCGCCAACCGTGACTTTGACATGGTTGATGCGATAAATAATCGCGTCGATAATTTCATTAAGATTATGGGGCGGGATGTTGGTTGCTAAAGCGACGGCGATGCCTGTCGTGCCGTTGACTAATAAATTTGGGAAACGGGCCGGCATTACGATCGGTTCTAATATCGAATCGTCGAAGTTGAGCTGCATGTCGACGGTGTTCTTATCCAAATCACGTGTAAGTTCATCGGAAATTTCCGCCAAACGCGCCTCAGTATAACGATGGGCCGCCGGATTATCGCCATCGATCGATCCGTTGTTGCCTTGAAAATCGATTAGCGGGAGCCGATATTTCCATGGCTGTGACATGTGGGCGAGGGCATCGTAAATCGAAGCGTCGCCATGGGGATGGAATTTACCCATGACTTCACCGACGGAAGTCGCGCATTTACGGTATGGCTTCTTATAGAGATTGCCGCTCCGGTACATGGCATAGATTATGCGTCTTTGAACTGGTTTGAGACCGTCGCGAACATCGGGGATGGCCCGGTCTTGAATGACATACTTGGCATAGCTGGCATAACGATCACCCATGATTTCTTCAAGTGGAAAATCATTGATCGTTTCAACGATGGCCGGTGCTTGTTTGATTTCCTTTTTCTTAGCCATGGTTGATCTCCTTGACAAAAGGATCCTTTAAAGTGAAATCGACATTTTCTTCAACCCACTTCTTGCGAAGCGATGAATCTTTGCCCATGAGGATGGATACCCGTCGCTCAACAACTAACGGATCTTCGATGTTGATGCGAATGAGTGTTCTTGTTTTGGGATCCATCGTTGTTTCTTTGAGTTGACTGGCGTTCATTTCCCCTAACCCTTTGAAGCGGGAGATGCGGTAAGGACTTCCAATCTTCTTCTTGGCTTTTTCGAGTTCCTCTTCACTCCAAGCATAAGCGAATTTGCTCATGTCGGTTTCTTTGGCGACGCGATATAGTGGCGGTACGGCGACATAGACCATCCCTTTTTGGATGAGTGGGCGCATATAGTGATAGAAAAACGTCAGTAATAATGTTTGGATATGGGCACCGTCAGTGTCAGCGTCGGTCATGATGATGATTTTGCCGTATTTGGCGTCATTGACGTCGAAGTTGGCTCCGACACCAGCACCTATCGTATTAATCAATGTCGCAAATTCAGTATTCTTTAACATTTGTTCCATCGTAATGGAATCGGTATTCAATGGTTTTCCACGCAGGGGCAAAATCGCCTGATGGAGTCGATCGCGGCCGCTTTTAGCGGTGCCTCCTGCTGAGTCACCTTCTACGATGAACAGCTCATTAAGCTGATAATCTTTGCTTTGAGCAGGTGTTAATTTGTCAGACAGGATCATCTCCTGTTTAACTTTTTTATTACCACGGGCTTCATCTTTGGCTTTTCGGGCGGCAATCCGTGCGTTTTGGGAGTCGACGCACTTTTTAATTAAGTTAACGGCGAACTCTTTGTTTTCATCAAGATAATAGGTCAGTTTGTTATAAATCATCGATTGGACGACCGGAAGGGCGTCTGGAGTGCCAAGCTTTCCTTTGGTTTGACCTTCGAACTCGAGTTTCGTCTCGGGAATTTTTAGTGAAATGATGGCGGTGAGGCCTTCACGTATATCACTACCGTCAAGTTTGACTTTGTTGCGCAGCAATCCGTTTTTCTCGGCATAATCGTTAACGGCGCGCGTCAGACCGGCTCTAAATCCGTTTTCATGCGTTCCGCCATCTTTGGTGCGCAAGTTATTTACATACGATAAAACATTTTCGTTATAGTCTTTAAACGCGTATTGGAAGGCGGTCTCGACCTTAATCTCACCAGAATTATCTTCGAACACAATCACGGAATTCAACGTGTCTTTTTCAGCGTTAAGTATTTCGATGTATTCCTTGAGTCCTTCTTCATAATAAAAATGCTGTTCAAGGTTTTGCCGTTCATCTTTGACGACAAAGCGGACTTTCTTCAGTAAGAATGCTGATTCTTGAAGATGGTTACAAATCGTTTCCCATTTAAACTCAATGTTTGAAAAGATTTTGCCGTCTGGTTTAAAACGTACAAGCGTGCCATGTTTGCTGCTTTTGCCGACCACTTCAAGATCGACGACCTTGTGACCGCCGTCTTCAAACCGCATATGATGGGCGAATCCATCGCGATGAACGACGACGTCGAGGTATTCGGACAACGCATTCGTGACACTAGCGCCAACGCCGTGAAGACCACCGGCTGATAGATATGACTTATCTGTGAATTTACCACCGCTATGAAGCGTCGTGAAAATGAGTTCTAATGCCGATACTTTCGTGGTTTTGTGAATGCCCGTGGGAATGCCCCGGCCTTCGTCTTGAACCGAAATCGAACCATCTTTGTGAATCGTGACAATAATTAGGTCGCCAAAGCCCGACATCGCTTCGTCAATCGCGTTATCAACGACTTCCCAGACCAGGTGGTGAAGCCCGGTTTGGTTGGTCGAACCGATATACATGGCCGGGCGTTTACGAACACCCAAAAGCCCCTCAAGGACATCGATGCTATCTTCGTTATAAGTTGTTTTTTTGATGTCTGTGGTCAAAATAAAAATCTCCGTATGCTGTTAAATACCGTTTGAATTATAACAAATGAATAGTGAATTTGACACCAATTTATTATATGATACAGGCTATAAGAAAGAGGTTATTCGCTTATGGTTTGGATTAAACTCGCATCATTGATTGTCACCTTCACTTTCGGGTACTTGATGGCCTCTTTCCCCACGGGAGTCGTTATCTCAAAAGCGATTTACAAAAAGGATATCCGCCTGCTTGGATCAGGCAATACAGGCGCCAGCAATGCCGGACGCGTATTTGGCAAAAAAGCCTTTTGGATGGTCATGATCATCGATATTTTGAAAACCGTGGTCCCGATTTGGGCCGTTACGCTACTTGTCTGGGGATTTAATCTTTATGATTACACCTGGACACCTTGGGTAAGCTATATAACGGCGCTTGGTTGTACGACCGGTCACTGTTTTCCAATCTTTGCTAATTTTAAAGGCGGTAAAGCCGTATCGGCATTTGGTTCATTCGTGTTTACAACCAATTGGTTGATTGCTCTTCTTGGTATCTCGATTTTGATAATTGTTATCGTTATTAAAAAATACGTGAGCCTTGGATCGATTATCGCCACGGCTTCGTGCGTGTTGATGTCAATGATATTGATCATCCCTGGCTTTGAGCGTATTGGAATGTATCCGCTGATGGAATCAGGGCTCATTTATACCATCTTTCTAGCGGTCCAAGCAGCTTTCGTTTACTGGCGACACCGCGAAAATATCTTGAGGTTGCTAAGTCACAAAGAAACCAAAGTTAAATGGGTTAAGTGAATATATAGTATTTAAATAGTATATAATTTAAGACTTCTTATTGTTATTCATTCAACAGAAAAGCCCTCAAGTCGAGGGCTTTTTATATTAATTTTATTTTAAGGACTATTGTTGTTTTTTGATGCTATTCATGACTGAACGCACTTGTGACTCGGATGGTTTGCGTCCCATTGATGTGAACATCGCACGAATCATCTTTTCATTAATGGGCGGGTTCTTCGCGAGTTCGCGCTTAAAAAACCACCGCGAGATAAAGAAACCAGCGACAAGACCGCCGATTAAACCAAGGGCGAGATATAATACCGAATCCCAGCCAAAGCCGGTGCCTGATGAGAGAATGATTAAATTAAACATGATTATTACCTCCTCTAAGCGCGACCATCATAGGTGGCATCATCTGTGCGCACCATGATCGTTTCGCCCTCGTTAATGAATAAAGGAACACGGACTTTCAACCCGGTTTCTAATAGAGCATCTTTCATCGCTTTGTTAACGGTGTCACCACGGATTGCCGGTTCTGTTTCGGTAATTTTTAAGGCGACTTTAGCTGGTAAGCTGACACCTAAGATTTCTTCTTCGTATGATAAGATTTCGACTGTTTCATCGCCGCGTAGGAATTGTTTTTCCCATTCGAGATTATCTTTCGATATTTCGACTTGCTCATAGCTTGATTGGTCCATAAACACTAAATGTGACCCAGTATCGTACAAATACTGCATTTGGCGTTTGTCAAGGCGTACGGTCTCAATCGCCGTGCCTCCCAAAAAGCTCATTTCAGTGACGGCGCCAGTGCGCACATTCTTGACTTTGAGTTTGACGACCATCTTGCGCATCGCTGTTTTGTTAAGGGCGATGTCGAGCACGGAGTAAAGTCCCCCTTCATGAATGAAGTAGTTGCTGGGTCGTAATTCGGTAACGTTAACCATATGTTCTCCTTTCTACCGCAATTTAAAGTAGCGGTTGAACGATAATTCCGTACCAATCGTTGTTCGCGGTCCGTGACCGGGATAAACGATCGTTTCTGGTGCTAAGTTTTGTAGTTTGGCGAGACTCGAGTGGATGTTGCGGAATGAACCAAGTGGTAAGTCGGAACGGCCGATGCTGTTTTTAAACAGCGTATCGCCGCTGAATAACCACCCCTTCTCTTTCACATAATAACTCACGGAGCCCGGTGTGTGGAATGGGGTGTGAATTGCTTGAAAGGTAATATTGCCAAAAGTGATGGTTTCATCGCTTCCAAACGTCGATAAGGTAATGTCGTAGCGACCATCGAAACCGAACGTATCGGCGCCGTTGAGACGGGGATCGCTAATCATCGTTTCATCAAGATGATGGACATAGACAGGAAGAGCTAATTGCTTTTGCAAGTACTCGGCTCCGTTAACATGATCAAAGTGGCCATGGGTTAGCAAGATGGCCAGTGGTTTCCAACCCGCGCGAGTAATGCGTGAGAGAAGGCTACTGCCGTCACTGCCCGGATCGATAATGACAACGCTGTCTTCATCAATCACGAAGTAAGTATTGGCAAAATTGGTCGGATAGCTGACCGTTTCCACCCGCATCATCGATTAAGGTTATTTCTTTTCCTTATGAATCGTCATTTTGTTACAACGCGAGCAGAATTTCTTAATCTCCATCCGATCGGGATGGTTCTTTTTGTTTTTGCTGCCCAAGTAGTTTTCTTCACCGCAAACGGTGCATTTTAGCAAAAAGTTGTCACGCATAAATAACTACCTCCAATATTCGCTTGCCTATTTTATCATAGATAAAGGCGACAATCTATAAAAACCTATTAACAGGATGGTATAATGGGCGCTAGGAAAAAACCATGAAACGAACTCAAACAAAACCAGTCTTCATCGATGGATTACAGCTCGGTGGTCTTAACCGTGTTTTAATTCAGTCGATGTGTTCAATTAAAACATCAAAAGTCGCCGAAGTAGTCGCCCAAATCAATGAATTGACCGATTTAGGCGCCGATTTAATGCGTGTCAGCGTGCTCGACATGGATGATGCGAAAGCGATAAAAGACATCAAGGCGCAAATACGCATCCCTTTAGTAGCCGATATCCATTTTGATTATCGCTTGGCTTTAGCAGCCATCGAGTCCGGCATCGATAAAATAAGAATCAATCCGGGCAATATCGGTTCCCACGACAGGATTGAGCAAGTCGTCAACGCCTGCAAGCAAAAAAAGATTCCGATTCGCATCGGGGTCAATTCCGGTTCACTTGACACCTCGATTCACCAATATGATGAACACTATACGGCCGAAAAACTCGTTGCATCCGCGCAAAAACACGTAAAAATTCTCGAAGATCTTGGATTTTACGACATTGTGATATCGCTTAAAGCCAGTTCGGTGCTTGAAACCCTGGCAGCATATCGCCTTGCCAGTCAAACATTTCCCTATCCGCTTCATTTAGGCATCACCGAAGCCGGCATCAAAGATATTGGCATCATCCGCTCCGTGGCCGGACTAGCACCACTTCTTCTTGACGGGATTGGTGATACTATTCGCATTTCGCTAACCGATGACCCGAAAGAAGAAATCATCGCCGCTAAACGATTACTGCATGACATCGGACTTTATCCCAATTATCCAACGCTCGTTTCATGTCCAACGTGTGGGCGGACCGAAGTAAACGTCATGGAAATGGCCAATCGCGTGATGGCTTATCTTGAATACGTTAACAAACCAATTACTGTTGCTGTCATGGGCTGTATCGTCAATGGTCCCGGTGAATCAAAAAATGCCGACCTTGGTTTAGCCGGAGGGCGGCAACATTGGATTTTATTCAAACATGGAAAAATCATCAAAACAGTCAGCGCATCAGAAGCTTACGATGCGCTGAAGGAACAAATCGATTTGTTTTAAAAGTTATCTTTCCAACCTTCAATCAATGTTTGAGATCGCAACATGGCGATCTCTTCTTTGTATGGTGGCTTATCGCCAATCCAGGGTGTTTCTAAAATTTTAGGAACATGGGCAAGGCGTGGGTGATGCACATAACGATTAAGAGTTAAGAAACCAATCTCACCATAACCAAGGTTTTCGTGGCGGTCTTTTTGCGCACCTTTAACGTTTTTTGAGTCGTTGACGTGCAAAACAAGCAGCTTGTCGAGTCCCACGATGCGGTCAAATTCATTTAAGACGCCGTCGACGTCGTGAACATCGTAACCAGCATCGTTGATATGACATGTATCCATACATACGCCGAGGCGCTCTGGATATTTACAGTGATCGATGAAATAACGGATTTGTTCAAAGGTACGACCGACTTCTGAACCTTTACCCGCCATCGTCTCGAGCGCGATTTTGACGTTTGTGCCATCTTGTGAAAGCACTAAATCAAGTCCTTCGACGACTTTAGCCATCCCTACTTCATCACCCGCTCCGACATGGGCGCCAGGGTGAAGCACCAAAATCGACAGCCCAAAAGCGGCGACGCGTTGTAGTTCGGTAATCAAAAACTGCACCCCTAAATCAAACGTGTCTGGTTTTAGCGTATTGCCAAGATTGATGAGATAGGGCGCATGAACGACGATCTTGCTTGGATCAATGTCGTTTTGAGCGATTAAAGCTTTCCCCTCTTCGATATTTAGTTCCTCAAGTGGTTTGCGATATGAATTTTGCGGTGCTCCGGTATAAAACATAAACGTGTTTGATTCATAGCTAAGCGCTTCTTTTATCGCTCCCACATAATAATCGGGGGCATTCATGCCGACATGGCTGCCAATCCAAAGTTTACTCATGGCCAGTCTCCTTATTTTTGTTTCGATAGACACTCTTCAATTGTTCGCGAACTTTGCCTTTAATAGCTAAACGGCGATGTCGCGCTTTAACTTTAGCGACAGCTTGTTTGACTTTCTTCTTATACCCAGGTTTGACTTCATCAGATTTGGTTTTTCGTATCGCTTTCTTAATATCGCGATTAAGTGCTACTTCTTCAACTTTGTTGAACCTTCGAGCAGTTCTTGGTTTCTCTTTCTTCAATTCGCCGTTTTTCAATGAGAAATAATCGAAGGTCAATTTATAAGTGGCCAATTTATCTAGTTCTTTACTAGCATCATGGGAGAAAAACAAAAATGAATCACCTTTGTCTTGATATCTGCCACTTCGTCCGGCACGATGCATGTAAAATTCAATTTGTTGCGGCAAGTCGACGCTTAATATGTCGCTGACGCCGTCTATATCAAGACCGCGCGCTGCCATGTCGGATGCCACAATAATCGGGAATTCGTTGGCACGAATGCGCTTGATCATTCCGTTACGCTGCCGTGGTGTCAAATCGCCGTGAATAACGCCGACCTTGTAGCCTTTCTGAAGCAAATGTTCATATATTTCTTTTACCAAAGTGACTTTGCTAGCGAACACCATCATTAAATAAGGTTGACGTGCATCGATGAAAGATGCCACTTGTTCGACAATCGGTTTGAAATGAATATCGACCAAGTGGTGGCTGACACGAAGCGGGGCCACGTTTCCTTCGCTTTGATCGACGATAAAGTCGGGATTAATGAATTTTTTAATGAACGGTTCTAATGATTTAGGGAATGTAGCTGAGAAAGCTAAAATACGCGGTTTTTCAACTTTAGTAATATATTGGTCGATAATAGGTAAAAAACCGGCATCAACTAACATATCCGCTTCATCTAGTACGATTGTTGACACGCGGTAAATGTTGACCGAACTATTCTCGGCGAGTTTCACTAATCGGCCAGGCGTCGTAATCAATATATGAGGGGTATTTGCACGTGTTAAAATTTCGATTTCGCGACCACCAGTCGCCAACGTGACCTTCAATTTTGGGAATGTCGGCGCGATTTGACGCGCAAAGTCGTAAGTTTGACGCGCTAATTCTCGCGTCGGCGACAAAATGATGACTTGAAGGCCGGCTTCTAAATCGATTTTGTCGATTAAAGGTACGAGAAAAGCATGGGTTTTGCCACTACCGGTTTCGGCTTTGGCAATCAAACTTTCGCCACGGAGCACTTTTGGAATCACATCTTCTTGAATTGGCGTGGGTGAAACATAGCCAAGCTTTTTTAAAGCTTGAACGAGTTGGTCAGACAGTGCGAAACTCTTAAATGATCCCATAGAATACCTTCGCCTTATTATACACAATGCAGACCCATTTTTCTTATGATACAATTAGCGCGTATGAACGTTTACGTCACTAATCCCCATGGTTACTGCATGGGAGTCGTCAATGCCATTAAAATAGCGGAGCGGACCAAATTCGAAAACCCACATCGGCCCGTCGCCATTTTAGGAATGCTTGTCCATAACGAAGAAGTAATCGAGCGCCTCCAGAAAAAAGGTATCTTTACGATTTATGACACAACGAGGAGCCACAAAGAATTGCTCCAAGACATCAATCCGGCCACGATTGTCGTATTTTCGGCTCATGGACATGTCGTAGAACTCGAAGACATTGCCAAAGCCCGTGGCTTGACGTTTGTTGACGCCACTTGTTCACGCGTCACTCGCAATCACGATTTGATTAGGGAAGCGCTTCAAGAAGGCAAGCAAGTCATATTCATCGGAAAACGGGGACATCCCGAGACAACGGCCGCCATTTCCATCGATAAAAGTATCATCTTGCACGACATCAAGGACAAATTCAAATATCAAGGGCTCGATTTGGCAAAGGAAACATTCGTGTTAAACCAAACGACACTTTCATTTTTGGAGTTGAAGCCAATTCATCAAGATTTGCTACGCGTCTTCCCACACATCACGATTAATGAAGAAATTTGCTCGGCGACGCGGCTACGGCAACAGGCTGTCCTCGACATTCCGGCGCACGCCGACTTAATCTACATTGTTGGGAGCAGTTATTCGAGTAATACCGAAAAACTCGTCGAAGTCGCGAAAAAATCGCATCCGCGCGCTCAAGTTTACCGCATCAATAACGTTGATGACATCCATCAATCAGATCTCGTCAATAAAAAACTCGTGGCTGTAGGCGCCGGTGCTTCGACCCCACCCGAATTGACTGAAGAGATTATCGCTTATTTACGAAAAATTTAAATGACGAGCGCCTCTTGCTGAAGCGGCGCTTTTTTGATAATTAGGTCTTTATCGAACGACAAAAGTATTTTTTCCATTTGTGGGACAAAGATTGATTCAATTTCATGAGGCAGGTCAAGATAGTTATATCCATCGTTAATGATTGCGCGACGAATGTGATGACGCATATCTCCGGAAATATAGACATCGTAGCCTTCTTCTTGAGCGATTTTATACTCAGGCGCGCCGCCACCCCCGATAATGGCGGCCGTTTCCACGACCTGCTTGCCATAAGGAAGGAGCAAGCCATAACTTGCATGCAATTTGGTTTTGGCGTATTCGCTAAATTGTTGGATGCTCATTGGATGCGGTAACTTGCCGCCACGAGCCATCGGTTCTTTTTGTAGTGGCTGAATATTTTCTAACCCCAATGCCTGGGCAAGGGCATCGTTCATGCCGTCTTGACCACGATCAAAATTGGTATGGAGGCTATAAACGACTAATCCGGCATTGGCTACTTGTTCTATGAATGCGTATTTTTGCGGGTCGGTTTTGCGAATCTTGGCCCGAGACCCATAAACAAATGGGTGGTGGGTGATGATTAAATCAGGCTTTATTGTCATGGCTTCATCGAATAAACATGGTTCAAAATCAAGCGCTAGATAAATTGTCTTGACATATTCAGGCAAACGTCCGACCATCAACCCAACGTAATCGTGATATTGTTTGGCGAATCGTTTCGGGAATTTTTTTGCCAATTTAGCTAAAAGACTATTTGTTTTGATCATAATGAGTCAGCCACTCCAATTCTTTTGATAATTCAATGCGCTTAGACATCGGTAGGTCATGAGTCAAGATGCGTTGTATTTCATCAATGCGGTCAGCCATTTTGTCAAGTAGCGCCTGCGGCCGCCTCAATAGATTGAGTGGCCCATACTTTAATTGTTCATGCGAATACTGGGCACTACCTCGGGAAAATGAAATGATGTCATAGTATTTGTGATCTTCGGATACGATTGTTTCATCATTTATGCCATAGCCTAGATTCATCATGGTTAAGCGCAATTCCTCAACTTGTTGATGAGGACTGACGATGATGTGCCTTATTTGCGCCAAACGATCGACTTTGACAGATATAATACGCGAAATAAGTTTGCCTCCCATGCCTGCAATCACAATTGTATCGACGTCTGGAGGCAGTTTGGCTAAGCCGTCAGCTAAATAGACGCCAACGTGGGAATGATGGCCAAACCGCTTCAAAAGCCGTTGGTAGGGGCCGAGTTTATTATCGGAAGCATATCCTTTTTCAATAATTCCTTGTGATAGGCAATATTCAAGCAAGAGGCCGTGGTCAGACCCGATATCGGCCACAATTGATCCTTTGGGAATGCATTGAGCGATCGTTTGAAGACGCCGACCGATGTTAACCATACTAAATATCGCGATAATCGCCTAAGCGTTTGGCGCGGGTCGGATGGCGTAGTTTGCGAATCGCTTTGGCTTCGATTTGACGAATACGTTCGCGGGTGACGCCAAATTCGTGTCCGACTTCTTCAAGCGTACGTGGCCGGTTGTCATCAAGTCCGTAACGAAGGCGTAACACACGCTCTTCGCGATCGGTTAAATCTTGCATGATTTTGTATAATTCTTCTTTAAGCAGTACTGATGTTGTATGTTCAGTTGGACTAGTGGCTTCTTTGTCTTCGATAAAGTCGCCTAAATGAGAATCATCTTCTTCGCCAATCGGCGTTTCAAGGCTGACTGGTTCAAGCGCGATGCGCTGGATTTCGCGAATGCGTTCGGGACTCATTTCACCATTGAGTTTCAGCGATATTTCTTCGGCGGTCGGTTCCCGTCCGAGTTCTTGAACGAGTTGGCGTTGCACGCGGGTCATTTTATTGATCGTTTCAACCATATGGACCGGAATGCGAATCGTGCGTGCCTGATCGGCGATGGCCCGGGTAATCGCTTGACGAATCCACCAGGTCGCGTAAGTTGAGAATTTAAAACCTTTGGTGTAATCGAATTTTTCGACCGCTTTGATAAGCCCCAAGTTGCCCTCTTGAATCAAATCGAGGAACAGCATGCCCCGACCCACGTAGTGCTTGGCAAGGTTGACGACCAACCTAAGGTTAGAGTTAATCAAACGCGTCTTGGCCTCTTCATCGCCGGCGACAATCGCTTTGGCAATCTCGATTTCCTCGCTTGGCTTTAATAAGTCGACTTTGCCAATCTCTTTAAGATACATTTTGACCGAATCGTTGACTTTAATGTCACCGGAGGTAAACGCGTCGATGCGATTGATATCGATGTCTTCTTCGACTTCCTCTTCTTCGTCATAAACCGATTCAAACAAATCGCCTTCGACAAAGTCGGCTGTTTCGACTTCCTTGATTTTTGTTTCATCGACGTCGATGTCATCGATCGATTCTTCCTCTTCGACAATGACTTCAATGCCTTTGCCTTTAAAGAAAAGCAACAGCTTCTCGGTTTCTTCGTCGTTCAAATCGAGGTGTTCGATCGAATCGAAAAGCTCGTCTTGACTGATGAACCCTTCGGCTTCGGCTTTCTTTTGAAACCGTTTTTTGATTGAATCGAGTGTTTCGATTTCCTCTTCCTCTTCGATGACTCCATCATCGTTAATTTTGCTTAACAAGACCTCGGTCCCATCGGTAGTTGCTTTCTTTCCTTTTGGCATAGTTATTCCCCTTTCGTATCCTTCAGTTTCGTGTATTTCTTCATGATTTTGTTGTATTCGGTGACAATGCGCGCTTTTTCTAGTTCGTCTTTGCCCTCTAAGGCTTTGGCGAGTCGCTGCTTGTAATAGTAGACTTCCCGTTCGAGCGTGATCACGTCATGGATTTCTCCTAATAACGTCTCGTCGCATTTGGGATAATCTTTTTCAAGCGCAAGCGCGGTCACTTCCTTAACGAGCGCGTCTTTCTTATCAGACTCCAATTCATTGATGTCCGATAGCAGGCTATTAAGCGAGGGAACTTCTTCTTCGCTAGAGCGTTCGATGATGAAGTTGGCAATTGCTCGATACACTTCATCGTAGAAGTATTCGATTTTGGTCTTATAGAAATCAATCGCTCGCGCGTCATTGAGCATAAAGTAGAGCAGTTGCCGTTCAGCTTTTTGGAATCGACGCAAGTGTTTGGCTTCGGGCCGGAACTGCGCATAAAGCCGTTCGACATCAATCTCGCCTTTTTGAGCCCGGTAACCTTTGACCATGTCTTCAATCGCTTGTCTCGTGAAGTTGGTGATTCCGCTTAGTTTCTTGACGTATTCCTCAAGCTCGAGTTCGCTTGTGGATGCTGCTAGCAGTGGAATCATGACCTTAACTAAATCTTGCCGTTGCTCCGAGGTTTTAAGCGGACGTGTCTTGCCATAGTATTCCAGGGCGAATTCAAGCCGATTGACAAGATTTTGGAGGTATTTCTTTAAAGCCTCAGGTCCTTCTTGGTTTAATATCTCATCGGTATCGCGCTGATCACCAGCATTAAGGATAAAACGATATTTGATACGACTGGCATCAAGCGGGGCAATCATTTTCATCATGGCCGCTTGTCCGGCGGTATCACCATCGAGGCAAATGCGCAACTCGACATCAGGTAATCGTAGCATCGCCAAATGCGGTTTGGTAAACGCCGTCCCCATGATGGCAACAGCCGCTTCGATACCGGCGCGATATAGGGCAATTACATCCATAAACCCTTCGACAACGTACATGTAAGTCGCTTGTCGCGCGGCGTCGCGAGCGTGATGGTAGTTATATAAGATATTGCTCTTTATAAATATCTTCGATTCAGGGGAGTTTATGTATTTGGCACCTTCGCCATCACCGCTTTTTCTGCCTGAGAAACCAACTGGCCGCCCGTAACGGTCGAAAATCGGGAAAATGATGCGTCCTGCGAGTCGATCAAGCGGATCTTGATTCATCGTGATGATACCAAGATGCTCCATCGTCGAACGCGAATGACCTTTGCCAAGCAAATATTGGATCGTCCCTTTGCCGTCGGGCAAACTATAGCCAATCTCAAACTTATTGCGCAGCGCTTCACTAATATGCCGCGATTCAAGGTATTTGAGCCCGGCTTCACCAGCCTCGGTGGTTAGCGAGAATTTATAAAACGTCAAAGCATCTACCATGCACTCGTAATACGGTTTTAACTCCGGATTGGAAGTTTGGGCATAGCTGCGGGCGCTGAGCCGTTCATCGGTGAAACCAACAAGATCAGCCACTTTTCGCGCGGCGTCCATAAACTGAATCTTTTCATACGCCTGGACGAATTGGATGGCGTTGCCGCCTTGCCCACAGACGAAACATTTGAAGATTTGCTTATCGCGACTTATTTGCAGTGACGGATTCTTGTCGTCGTGGAATGGACATAAGGCCACAAAACTTCGGCCTTTCTTCGTAACGTTGATGTAGTTTGAAATAACGTTCACGATATCGGAACGCTTAATCAAATCATCAATCATGCCACGGTCATATGCCATTAGTATACCTCTATTTATAAACCATATATCTACTAATAAAAGACTTTGACACGGAAATACTTAATTAATTCATCAATTGGTAATCTGATTTGTTTCATCGTGTCCCGGTCTCTAACGGTGACTGATTGATCGGTGGCCGTCTCAAAATCGATAGTCACGCAATAGGGTGTGCCAATCGCGTCTTGACGCCGATATCGTTTGCCGATACTACCGGTTTCATCATAAACAGTCGAAAAATGTGGGTTAAGGATTGCCAAGATTTCTTCAGCTTTTGCGCCTAGTTGTTTGCTAAGAGGTAATACCGCAATTTGATAAGGGGCAATTGATGGATGTAGATGCATCACAATGCGCGTGTCTTTTTCAAGTGTTTCTTCTTCATAGGAATCAGTTAAAACCATCAGTGCCAAACGATCGAGGCCCAATGATGGTTCAACGATGCAGGGCACATATTTTTCGTTTGTTTCTGGATCAAGATAATCGAGCGCCTTGCCTGAATATTGTTGATGGCGCGTCAAATCGTAGTCGCCTCGGTCAGCAATGCCCCAAACCTCACCCCAACCGAACGGGAATTTGTATTCGATGTCACTAGTCGCTTTCGAATAGAATGCCAACTCTTTTTGACTGTGGTCGCGAAAACGCAAATTAGCATCTTTGACACCAAGCGATTTGAGAAAATGCATCGCATAATCTTTCCAGTAAGTGAACCACTTCAAATTGGTGCCTGGTTGACAGAAAAATTCGAGTTCGAGTTGCGAGAATTCGCGCGTCCGGAACGTGAAATTACCCGGTGTGATTTCGTTTCGAAAGGCTTTGCCAACGCTAGCGACGCCCAACGGAAGCTTACGACGTGTTGTTCTCAGGATGTTTTTGAAGTTGATAATGACGCCCTGCGCTGTTTCTGGCCGTAGATAGACTAACGATTGGCTATCATCGGTAACGCCGATATGTGTCTTAAACATCATGTTGAACTGCCGAATATCCGTGAAGTTATGTTCGCCGCATTGTGAACAAGGTATCTTATGTTCCTTAATGAATTCCATTAAAGATTTTTGATCCATGACACCAGTGTCGATATCGGGGTATGCATCTTTGATGAGTTTGTCGGCGCGATGGCGTGCCTTGCAAGATTTGCAGTCGATCAGCGGATCGTTGAATGTTGAAACGTGACCGGTTGCTTCCCAAACTTTGGGATTCATTAAAATCGCGGCGTCGATGCCAACGTTTGTCGGACTTTCTTGGACAAACTTCTTCCACCACACGCGTTTCAGATTGTTGATAAGCTCGACACCTAGGGGACCGTAATCCCAACTATTGGATAGACCACCATATAATTCGGAACCTTGATAAACAAAACCATACGTCTGAAAGTGATTGACGAGGTCTTCAAACTTAACAATACTCATAAATGTACTCCTTAAAGCAAAAAGCGTGCACGGACGCTATTATCTTATGATTGATTATAACTGTCAACCAACTATAAGTGTTGGTATATATCAAATTATTTGAATAATTTAAGGCTTTTTAAAGAATAGCCCGTCATATTCTCATAATGTTGCCCCATAATCATTATGATTGCCTTGACTGTGGCGATATTGTATTCAGCTATCTTTAACTTCGTGATATCGACATTTCGCAGCATCGCGACGATAGTTAGTTGGTCATGTGATAAAGCTAGACTATCGGTTGTCCGATAGTGTTTGCGACACACAAATCCGCCAAGTGATAAATCAATGCCGACAATATCAGTCTTTGTGTTACAAGCGATACATCCAGATAACTCGAGGCCCCAACCTAAAATCGTCAGCAATTGGTGCAGATAGATGAGCGCGGCCAACGGGGCCTGCTGTGAATAATCAGTTAGTTTCAAAGTGCTCTCGACGAGCGAATAAAGTGCCTCGTAGTCATCCGTTGGCGCTAGTTGAGCCAATGTTTCTTTGATTAAATCGAGCAATGCGAATTGATAAAGCGTTTGGTAGTTTTGCGCCATGTACGTGATCAAGCGCGCTTGTTTGAGCATCAGACCGCCTTGTGGGCCTTCGCCTAGCCACACATGTGATTTGGCGAATGGTTGCATCGGTGCGAAGTATGTGTTTTTCTGATTCATGACGCGCCGACCAAAAAAAGATACGATGCCGGTGCTTGATAACATTCGGATCATCGCGTCTTCTTCTTTAATGGGAATCAGCTCGATGACAATTCCATCGATTTCCATTAGTTACTAAAGCCAAATTCTTTCAATCTTAACAGTGAATCGCGCCACTGATCTTCAACGCGGACAAAAAGTTCGAGGTTAAAGTGTTTGCCATATTCAAATTCGAGGTCATGCCTAGCCATCGTTCCGATCCGTTTAATCAATTGTCCGCCTTGGCCGATGATGATACCTTTTTGACTATCTTTTTCGACGACAATCGTGGCGTTAACGTGGCGAGTATGACCTTTGTCTTGGATTTTTTCAATCTGTACGGCGATAACGTGAGGCAATTCTTGTTTGGTCAGCAACATCACCTTTTCGCGAATGATTTCTCCCATTTGAAATGCTTCGGGGAAATTAGTGTACACATCTTCGGGAAAATATGGCGGACCTTCTGGCAGCATGTCCTTCAATGTGGCGATAATTTCTTCCAAATTGGCGAGCCTAATCGCGGATATTTCGATCTGTTTGGCGTTAGGCAACCATTTATGATATGTTTCCTTAAGTTTTACCATCATCGGATAAGTGGTCGTGTCGATCTTATTGAAGACGATCACAACATGTTGATGGTCTTTTATTTTTTCAAGTAAATAGGCGTCACCCGGGCCAAATGGGACCCCGCTATCGACTACTAATAGCATCGCATCGATATCCTTAAGCGCGGCATATGCCATTTTGTTCATGGCTTCACCAAGCTTTTGTCGTGGCTTATGGATCCCGGGTGTGTCTACGAACACAATTTGGAGACCCTCCTGATGCAAAATGCCTTGAATAGCCATCCGCGTAGTTTGTGGTTTCGGGGTAATAATCGACACTTTGCGTCCAATTAGGGCGTTGATAAGCGTCGATTTGCCAACGTTAGGCCGACCGATGATCGAAACGAATCCGGATTTCATATTGTTACAAGTCCTGTTTGTCAAACGCTTCGGGCAAAAGCGAGTCGACGCTACGTTCGACGACATCGCCCTTTAAATTAGCAAGTAAAATGACGCCATCGCGAGGAAATAACTCACTAATGACTTGGCGACAAGCGCCACAAGGACTGACCGGTTTTTTGGTGTCGCCGATGACGGCCAAGCCCACGAAGTCGTCTTTTTTGTAGCCGTTCATCATGGCATGGTATAGTGCGTTTCGTTCGGCACACATGGATAAGCCATAACTGGCGTTTTCGATGTTGGCACCATGGAATACCTTACCATCCTTGGTAAAAACAGCTGCTCCAACCTTAAATTTGGAATAGGGGGCATAGGCGCGGTCGCGCGCTACGCCGGCTTCGATAATCAAATCGCCTTTTTTCATTTTAAAGTCCTCTTTCCGATGATGGCGTCTTGTAACTCCAACATCTTCTTTTCATCGTTTTCGTCTTGGTGGTCATATCCAAACAAATGCAATAGACCATGAATAAACAGAAATGACATTTCGCGTTTAATGCCATGGCCCAAGCTTTCAGCTTGCTCGATGGCTTTGTCGATGGAGATGATAATCGTCCCCAGATCCAGAAACGGCAAATCATTAATACGCCGTTCTCCGATCACTTCGTCTTGAAAAGCAAAACTGAGCACGTCGGTTGCTTTATCGATGCCGCGATATTGCTTATTGAAAGCGGCAATCGTTTGATTATTAACTAATGTGGTTTCAAGAATTATGTCTTTAACAATCCCCAGATGGAGCATTGCCTGTTTAAGCAATTTTTTAAATAACGACTCATATTCATCGTATGAGGGGTCAACTTCGTTGATAAATTCAAATTCAATACGCATTAGCGTATTTATTTTATCACAATTTGCAATGCCATCATGCAATGAAAAAACGATAGATCAATTGATAATATTGCCGTCGCTGGTCGCCACTTTCAATTAAAGATTGAATTTGTGATCCGATTAGATAGAGGCTACCAAATTCGAACAGGAAGAAATTCAGATAAACCGTTCCTAAAAGCGCCGACATCGTTAGTGAACAGGTTGCAAGTAAGAACAAATAAATAGCCTTAAGAACAATCTTTTGATGCGAAATCAAATAACTCAAACGATTGATTCGTGTAAAGATTTCTTGATTGTTTTGTCCACTATCTAACAAATCGGTTTCAGCCTGGTTAAGACGTTTAATGTTTTTGTTCGTCAATCTATTATCTAGATAGCAGTAGGCGAAGGTAATAGTGATTACAAACGAGATCGCGAATAATTGTTGTGGTTGATCAATTATAAGCAAAGCGGAGGCAATCGCGCCGATTAATATGCAGTTAAGAAACGCCAGAGGCCGTTTGATAGAGAGCACCTTCAATTGGAATAGATCGAACAAATCCTGACGATTAACTATTTTAGCCAGATGTTTGCCAGCAATTACGTCAAATGATTGCATGCTTCGATTAATCAGTTTTTGTTTCAGTAGATACAAAATCACTCCAAGTGCGAATAGCGATAGCGGCCATTCAAAGCGCGATTCAACATTGATAAGATACAATCCGCTAACAAACGTCATCGTGGCGATAACGTGTACCAGTATATTGATGAATCTAGACTTGAACGACAAATCAATTAGATGACATGGGATAATTACTGACTTGTTAATCGACTCAATCGTCAAGATTTCAAATGTATTTTGAAACATCGGATCGCCCAAATTGACAGAAGTCGGATCTGAATGGCCACTATAGACTATAAATTTACCAAATATATACTTATATATAACTATGTAGTGTTTTTTGTTATTTAAGCTTACTAACGCGATACACGGTAATCTGATTGATTTTAACGAATTAACATCGTTGATACGATAGCCAGACAGCGTTACACCATACTTTTTCGCTGCTATTTTGAGATCGTACATCGAAGCATTGTCTGCCAATCTTTCATTTAATAATAGGTATTTTTCGTTGCGGAATGCCAACATCAACAAATGGCGCAATGCCACATCGCCGCAACTTTGGTGATTCGTTTGAGTTAAATAAATCATATGCCCTCATTAACTAATAGAGGACAGGAAAGAAAAAAGGTCCGAACGATCGGACCTTCAATTCTAGTAGCGGTTTTTGCGAGCTTCTTTGATCTTCATCTTGCGTTTGACACCGGGCTTGAGATAAAACTCACGCTTCCGAGCTTCCTTTAAAACGCCGGACTTGTTAACCTGACGTTTGAAACGGCGCAGGGCTTCGTCTAACGATTCGTTTTCGCGGACTTGGGTTTTGGCCATGAGATTCACCTCCTTCGTAGTTAAATCGCACTATGAATTATATTCATAAAGATATGTAATAGCAATGTTTTTAGTATTTTCCAGGCGCGAGTTGTTCGCCCGACATAATCTTGACACCACCAGAGGTTCCAATTCTGGTCGCTCCGGCTTTAACCATCTTTTCAACATCTTCGAGTGAGCGGACGCCGCCACTTGCTTTGACGCCGATATGGGGCCCGACTACTTTGCGCATCAAGGAGACATCAGCTTCGGTCGCTCCGCCAGTCGAGAATCCGGTTGATGTTTTGACAAAGTCGGCTCCTGCGCTTACGGCAATGCGACAAACGCGTTCTTTTTCCTCATCGGTCAACAAACATGTTTCGATGATTACTTTCAAGATGCGGCCATCGCAAGCCCGTTTAATGCCAGCGATTTCCTCTTTGATCAAATCATCCCGGCCGGCTTTGAGATTTGAGATGTTGATGACCATGTCGATTTCATCGGCACCGGCTTTAATCGCCTGTTCCGTCTCGTAAATTTTGACGCTTGTTAACGTTTGACCGAGTGGGAAACCGATTACCGTGCATACTTTGACATCGCTACCTTTAAGCAGTTTCTTACATGTAGAAATGAAGTGGGGATTGACGCAAACGCTCATAAAATCGAATTGGCGCGCTTCCTCACAAAGTTTTTGCACATCTTCGTACTTGGCATCAGCCTTAAGCAGCGTATGATCGATTAGTTTGTTATAGGCCATGATTACATCCTCCTCGGATATTATTTTTCGCCCGTTTTGCCTTTTTCAATCGCTAATTTAGATTTGGTCTTCACGGCTTTGGTCGGCTTAACTTCTTTGGATTCGACCGGTTTTGCTTCTTTGGTCTTCGCTGGTTTGGCTTTCTTCTTGGCTTCTTCCTTGACCGGTGCGGTCTTGGTTTGTTTGGCGATGACGGGTTTACCATCGTAATAGCCACATTCGGGGCACACGGTGTGCGATTTAATCATCGCACCGCAGTGTGAGCAAGTCACGAGTCCACTGACTTCGAGCTTAAAATGCGTCCGACGCATTCTTTTTTTAGTTTTTGACGTTCGTCTGAAAGGTACTGCCATAATGTTTCTCCTTTGTTACCTGCTAAATAATACTGATGTTAACGCATTTTGTCAATGTTTTTTTTACATTATCTAGGCACTGTTTCGACCAATTCGCTAATCGTGTCGCCACCGCGATATTTAATGGTAACGACTTGTCCTTTTTCGATATGGTTGCCACTGACAAAGACCTTAAGGTAGTTCGAACTATGACCTTCGTAGGCCCCAATCTGGTGATTAAATTGCTCAATAATGATGTCGAGTCGATGATCGATGAAACGGGCCGCATACGAAGTTTCGAGTTCGTGTGATAGGTCAAGCAATCGCTTCACGCGTCGCTTCTTTTCTTCACTTGTGATTTCTTCAGTAAAAGAAGCCGCTGCCGTTCCTTGCCGTGGAGAATAAGGAAACACGTGGATTTTCGAAAATTTAAGGTGGCGTGCCAAATCGTATGTCTGGGCGAATAACGCCGCGCTCTCTCCTGGAAAACCGACGATAATATCCGTCGTGATGGCGACATCGGGCATCATTTGGTATATTTCTTCGATTTTGGTTTGAAATTGAGCGACCGTATAATGGCGATTCATCCGGGCAAGCACCGTATCACTACCGGCTTGCAAGGGTATGTGTAAATGGCGAGCCAAGCGAGGTTCGCTTTGCATCATTTTTAAAAAGCGCGGCGTGATTTCGCTTGCTTCAATGCTTGAAATGCGCAATCGATACAAAGACGGATACAAGGTTAGGATATCGGCGATTAAATCGTCAAATGCGTAATTAGAGAAATCGCGTCCATAGCCGGCCGTATGAATGCCGGTGAGAACGATTTCGCGGAAGCCAGCGGTAATCAGTTTGCCGATCTCGTGGAGCACATCTTCCTTTTTGCGAGAGCGGAGTCGACCTCTTGCGTACGGGATAATGCAATACGAGCAGTAATTATCACATCCGTCTTGTATTTTTACATAAGCGCGCGTGCGGTCGCTATATGTCGTTACTTCCAGTTCTTCATAATCCCATTTTTTTACCGCCGCTTCAAAATGATACTGCGGTTTGCCTGTTTGAAAATATGCGTCGAGCAAATCGGGAATCGTGTGTCGATTAAGCGTTCCGACAACAACTTTGACGCCCTCAAGCGTCGTAAGATGTTCGTCTAACTGCGAATAGCAGCCCATAATCGCAATCGTAATCAGCGGATGGTCATGATAAAAACGGCGAATCGCCTGTCGTGACTTCTTCTCGCTCATCGAAGTGACTGAACATGTATTGATGATCGCGATATCCGGTTTCTCATCATCAAGCCGATATCCTTTGTCCAACATCAAAAGTTTGATAGCCTCGGATTCGTAACTATTGACTTTACAACCTAATGTATAAACCGAAAATGACTTCATAGTCGATATTTTTTTCGTTCGGACTTCGTCAGGGCGTCGAGCCATTTGTCAACGATTGTCGAGCTCACCAGTCGGTTGTCGAGCAGATGATTAACCATCATGTCACGATCATTGGCGAATAAGGCGGCGACGACCGGTTTAATGCGGTCGATAATGCCCTCGTAGTCGGGATCTTTCATAAACCGGTCAAACAAAGCGATTTTAAGATCAAGTCCGCCCTGGGCATTGATAATCAAGATATTGCGGAAATCAAGATGATAAAACGCCGTCGAGGTCCGGTCGCTGGCAATTTTAATCAGCCTCGTAAAATTTGAGTCGAACAAAAAGAAGTGATACGTTTCAAATGGATTGATAATCGAAGCCGTGAATTCTTCGGCTAGTTTCTTGTAGGGGAAATCGCATAGTTTATCAGGTTCGTGGGCATAAATGTAGTTCATCGCCCGATTGAAAATGGGCACGTAGATTCTAGTATCGTTATCGAGGCAGTAGGGTAGATTCAGTGGTTGGTCGAGCATTTTGCTACGAATATCGTGGTGACGGATGCGTCCGAAGGTGCGGAGCGATTGCTCGGAGAGGTCTTGTAACCTAGCTTCAATTGCCATTTTATTGAGAATGCTTTTTAAAACGATATTAGCCTTGACCAGCGCAAAGTCGTCTTCAATATTGTATAAATCGAGAAAGCAGTTACAATCGGTCAACAAATGCCGATTAGCGATAAAGAAACGAAATTCCTCACTGTCATGAAGTCGTTTGTCCTTCTGCTCTTGTTTTAATAATTCAAGCAATCGCATGTTCTTTAATGTATCCAATCATCGCGAGGGCGGCAATCGCCGCCGTTTCGCTCCGTAAAATGTTGCGACCAAGCGAAATCGGTTGATAACCATTGGCGATAGCTGATTCGATTTCGGTCTTGTCAAATCCACCTTCGGGACCGACAAGAATCGCAATGTTTTTAAAGGCGTTTAAACAAACGTCAACTGGTTGTTTACCAACTTCGTATTCACTGGCAATCAATTTTTTGTCAAATTCGAACTGCCAGATTTCACTAAGCGAGGACGCAAACGACAATTCTGGTAAAACATGACGCCGGCTTTGCTCGGCGGATGCTTTAATAATTGTTTCATAGCGCGCCAATTTCCGGGCGACATCGGCATCGGCCCATTTGACGATTGAGCGGGCTGTGCGCACCAATACGATATGGTGGACACCAAGTTCGGTCGCTTTTTGAATGACAAAATCAATTTTTTCACCTTTTGGTAGCCCATAAATCAATGTTAGCTTGAACTGGGCTTCCGAGGTTTCATGGTGCTCGCGAATTTCGATTAAAAGCGGCTTGATGGCTACGACTTCGCACAAATATAATCCCGCTTGGTGCACGACTTCGATTTTGGTGCCGACACGCGCTCTTAAAACATGGAGCAAATGATGCTCATCAGAAGATGACAAAAGCGCGTGTTCGCCGGATACACGGGCAAAATAACGCGTCATATTACTTCAATAGTTCGTTCCGGGCGTCTTTAAGATTGCTGGAGAACGAAATGTACAAACCTAAAATGACTTGAGAGATCACAATCGTGCCGGCGACTCCGGCAATAATGATTGGAAGTGGTCCTAAGATGGCAACGCCAACAAGGATAATGACCGTGACAACCCACCATAGACCGGTTTTCTTATAGCCAAGGTAAAATAGCGGTGCGCCGGTAAAGCCGACTATGAAAGCTAGTAAAGCGGCGATCTTGCGGCTTTTCTGCCGAATCAATTCAAAATCAGAAGCGACGGGATCGTATGTTTCGGTAAAATCTTGTCCTGCCATGTTCACCGGAGCTCCGGCAGGATTGGGTTCATGGCAAATTGGACATTCGGGCAACTGCTTCTCAAGCGGAGTGCCACATTTTTTGCAAGTCAGCATGTCATCACCTACTTCGATACTATTATTTACGATTTATTCATTTAAGTAAATTAAAAGTGCTCAAGCGAGCACTTCAATTAGTTAGGCTTTAAAGAAATTTTTGAAGCGATCGAACATCGACTCGCTTTTCGGGTTTTCTTTCTTGAATTCTTCAAGCAGTTCCCGTTGTCGTTTCGATAAATTGTTTGGTGTCGAAACTTTTAAATGGACGTATTGATCACCGGGACTCCCGCCGCGTAAATCAACGACCCCTTTGCCCTTTAGCTTCAATACCTTATCGGGCTGGGTACCTGCGGGTACCTTGAGTGTCACGTCACCATAGACGGTCGGTACTTCAATATCGGTTCCCAGCGCGGCATCGACAAACGAGATGGGTACCTCGAGGTGAATGTCGTTACCATCGCGTTGGAAATGTTCGTGGCTTTGAATTGCGACTTCGATGAATAAGTCGCCGTTAGGCCCGCCATCGTGCCCACGTTCGCCTTTGGAGCCAATCCGAATTTGTTGGCCGGAATTAATGCCGGCGGGAATGTTGACTTCAATGTCGGTGCGCACGCGGTTATAACCCTTGCCACCACAGGCGTCGCAAGCTCGGGTAATCGTCTTTCCTTTACCGCCACATGTCGGACACGTATTTTGTGTTTCCATCGTGCCCAAAATCGTTTGTTGTCTCGTCTTGACCGTGCCCGAACCGTGGCAAGTCGCGCATGTATGGACGTCAGAACTTGAATGAGCGCCTGTACCGCCACAGCGCGTACATTGTTCGTCATAGGTAATCGGAATCGTGACGCGTTTTCCCTTAATCGCATCCATGAACCCAATTTTAATACGCATGAACGAGTCGGCCCCTCGCCGCGGTCCCGTTTGCGGGCGTGTACG
>DAOSDC010000011.1:0-38432 GCA_035361955.1 Bacilli bacterium | reverse complement strand
CAGCTATCTTGTGATCAATATCAACTGCCATGTGTTTTCAGTTTACCATCCATTGAAGTGCCTAAACAATGAATCAATGATTAAGAATTAATCAAAAAAATCAGTAGATTGAATGTCATCGAAGGAAGCAATTGAACTTTTTCATACCCTTTTCATACCCAAATGGATTGATAAACTAAAAAAGCACGTCTACAACATGCTTTTTTCACTAACTGGTGCCTCCTGCCAGAATCGAACTAGCAACTAATCCTTACCATGGATTTGTTATACCACTTAACTAAGGAGGCCAATCGCTAATAAATATTATTATAGGATGTTGCTCTTGTCAAATGATATCTAGTTATAAAAGACCGCATAAATCGATAGTTTTCTCACTGTAGTCACCCCAGAGGCGACAAGCCAGGTCAGGATGATCGATAAACGGGTTACGATTACCTTGAATTGTCGCCGTTTCTTCGTTACGAAGCGACTCATAATCGTTAACGGGGTATACAAGGTTCCAAGCTAGCATATCGGCAATAAAAGCGAATTTGGTGCCGGGATTAGGAGAGGCGGCATCAAGCAAAGATAGATTGAACGCCGATTCCGGCCCATAGCGCATCGCCACATAAAAAATGATGCGAGCGGCCGGGCCCCGAAATAGTGGTCCGGGATAAAATTTGCCACCTGCATACAACGCGTCAGTCGGCACTCTTGTTCCACCGGGGACGCCTTCGTTAGGAATGGTACCCGACGTCAGCGTGCCAAAATCCATGTTTTGGCGTGTGCTATTCAGTGACACATCACATGGTCGTACATGGTGTAAATCCGAATAAGGTCCCGATGTCACATAGTTGAATTTCGATTGCGGCCAAACGTGTTCGCGGTTGGTCGTGCCAACTGTAGACCCAAACGTTCCATTGAAAGGACGGCTTGTCCCCGTGTAAAACAAGATAATGTTGCCAGGTATATCTGGATCGCGGTCGGTCACCTGATAGTGATATCGATGCGAATCATACGAGACGTTGGTATGTTGCGTCGCCTGCATCAAATTATAAAGTTCCAGGCGTAGCGCATTGCCGACTGAATCGATGGAAATCGGTTCATAGTAGCCGGTGTACGGTTCAGTTGGAAAGGTATAGTTATAATCGTTAAATGATGAGCTACTAACGATCGTTTCGCTTGAAGACGAACTGGAAATAGTCACCTCGCTTGACGAGGAAATAAGCGAACTACTCATAGTCGTGCTTGTTACTTGCGATGAATCAACCGAGCTTAATGGTAATTGGCTACTCGGCTCTAGCGATGAGGAGGCACAACCAGAAATGACCGTTAAAGTGGTAACTAATATGCCATAGCAGGTTTGTTTACGCATAGATTAAGTATAACACGCATCATTTAGCGTGCCACAATGAAAAACCCACCTAAAGGTGGGTTACATTTATTTAATGATTAAACTTGTGCCATCGTAGTCGATGATATACTTTCTTAGAGTATCAATCGTGCCGGAGATAATCGCACGGGCAAGCAAAGTTTCGATGTCGCGTTGAATAAAACGTTTAATGGGACGGGCACCATATTCAAACGAATAGGCGGTATCAATAATATGTTGTTTGACATTTACCGAAAAATCGACACTGATGTATTGCTGCGCAAGTCGTTGGGCCAATTCGCTTAGCATCTTGCTAACTATTTGGAGTTGCACATCATGTGGCAATGGTTTGAAATAAACGATTTCATCAATGCGGTTGAGAAATTCGGGTCGGAACGTCGCATGTAAAATGTCATTTACTTTCTCACGTTCACCATGCAGTAAATATTCGCTGCCGAGATTGCTCGTCATGATAATGATGGTATTTTTAAAGTCGACGACGCGACCTTGAGAATCGGTCAGTCGCCCATCATCAATAACTTGCAACAACAAGTTGAATACTTCCGGATGAGCCTTCTCAACCTCATCAAATAGCACGATGCTATAAGGAGCGCGACGCACTTTTTCCGTCAACTGCCCGCCTTCTTCGTAACCGATATAGCCAGGGGGCGCCCCAATCAGACGACTAACCGAAAATTTCTCCATGTATTCGCTCATGTCGATTCTAATAATGTTGTTTTCATTATCGAACAAAGCCTCTGCGAGTGAACGGGCTACTTCTGTCTTACCAACGCCCGTGGGACCAAGAAACATGAAACTCCCGATTGGTCGGCGTTCATCTTTAATACCCGCTCGTTGTCTTAAAATGGCATCGCTAACCAAGTCAATCGCTTCATCTTGACCAATAACACGACGTTTTAAAGTGTCCTTAAGCGCTAAAACTTTCTCTTTGTCACCTTTGAGGATTTTGGAGACGGGGATGTTTGTGTTTTTTGAAATGATATAGGCAATTTCATCTTCAGTCACGATTTCAGACAGCATCTTCGCATTCGGAATCTTTGCCTCATATGTTTGCAATCGCTTTTCGAGCTGCGGAATGTCTTGATACTGCAATTGACTTGCTCTTTGGTACTCACCGCGATTAAACGCCGAATCAAGTTCGAATCGTGCCCTTTCAAGCTCTTTCTTCACCGCTTTGATGTTATTGATTGTTTCTTTTTCGTCACTCCACCTTTTTCTAAGCGCGGCGTTTTCACTATTTAGTTGCGTTAACTCCTGTTTAACTTTTTCAAGACGTGTTTTGCTGCTAGCATCGCTTTCTTTCGCTAAGGCTACTTTTTCGATTTCCAATTGGCGAATCTTGCGATCGATTTCGTCAAGTTCTTCCGGTAGCGACTCGATTTGGACACGGATCGAGGCACATGCTTCATCAACAAGATCGATGGCTTTATCCGGCAAGAACCTACTTGTCAAATAACGATGTGACAAAGTTGCGGCGGCCACGAGCGCTTCATCGGTGATTTTTACGCCATGGAAACTCTCATAACGCTGTTTAAGTCCACGTAGAATTGATATCGTATCGGCGACTGACGGTTCATTGACGAGCACCGGTTGAAACCGGCGTTCGAGTGCTCGGTCTTTTTCGATGTATTGACGGTATTCGGCTAAAGTCGTCGCTCCGATACAATCGATCTCGCCTCGGGCTAGTAATGGTTTCAGCATATTGCCGGCATCAAGCGCCCCTTCGGCTTTGCCTGCTCCTACGATTAGATGTATTTCGTCGATGAAAAGAATGATTTTACCTTCGCTTTGCTTAATTTTATTAAGCACCGCCTTCAAACGTTCTTCGAATTCGCCCCGATACTTAGCACCGGCCACGAGTGCACCCATGTCGAGCTCATAAATCGTTTTGTCTTTTAACGTTGTCGGCACATCGTTTTTAACGATGCGCTGGGCAAGCCCTTCAAGAATTGCCGTCTTGCCGACACCTGGTTCACCTAAAAGAATGACATTGTTCTTCGTCTTGCGCGCCAGTATTTGGATAATCTTTCTGATTTCATCATCACGACCAATGACAGGATCGATTTTGCCACTTTTAGCGTCAGTCGTAATATCGCGACCGAACTTTTCGAGTATTTGTTCGTCTTTGCTATAATCAATTGGCATTTCCATAGTATCACCTCGTTTAGCACTCTTATTATTCAAGTGCCAAATATATTATAGGATGGTATTCTTTCATGTCAAGGGACGCGCAAAAGAAAAGCGGCCACATAGGCCGCTTCATGGATATAATTACAAACTCGCTAAATGGAATAAGTGCCCCACTGACCGCTATCCCATCCGGTTATCGTATACAAATTGAATGAAGGCGAATACGATAAATCAGCGGTTTGATTCCAAGTTTCCGTATTTGTGGAATTACGACGCACGAAGATGAGGCTCGAAAAACCACCATCGACGGTAATTGTGAAAATATTGCCGGAAACCAGCGTCATTTCAGTGCCGGGCCAAGCTCCTGCCGTCTCTTGATTAAATGTATAAACAAAGAACCGAGCCCCGGCTTGATTCCAAAGACTCGCCCCGCCGGTGTCTAGATAAAGCGTGACTGGGTCAGTGGGAATCGGCTCCGACGAACTGCCTTCGGTTGCGAGTGAACCATCGCCGTTCCAATATGCAAAATAGACAGCCCCGCTAGTTAGGGGCATGACCGATACGCGCACTAATTCTGAATTTTGAGCATAAACCCAACTGACGAATGTCGTGCCCGTTTTTTCAGGCGTCGGTAGCGGTGAGCCGCTATTAGCGGTAAAAGTAACGACGTTTTCGTGGAAAATCGATGGATCATCGCTCGCGGTATGACCCGTGAGTGTGGCGTCTTTACCCAAAACGAGTTTGACGGTTACTTCCGCGCCGGAAACCGGATGCGGTTGATTCGAAATTCCGGAAAATCCTAATAATGCGAATCCGGCAATGAACAACAATCGATTAATCATGCGTGTCATGGTCACTACCTCCTACCGCAGCACGACAGCACTGTAGCCAGGCAGGCTGTCAGTCGTCGCCCCGTTAATTGATAAACCGAGTGTGGAACCGCCGTTACGATACCCGTTTTGCGTTGTTGAACCAAAGTTGACGTAAATATAATAAGTGCCGCCATCTCCTTGGACCTGGAACGAGAATATGTCGCTTCTGCCCGTGGAAATCGCTCCATAGGTCCCATTGATCAGTGTTGTGTTTTGATGCTTATAATCATTGATTGCTTTTAAGCGGCTGAACATCGAATCGGCATTGGCCATTTGTTCGGTTGCTCCTTGAACCGTGTTCGTGGAATTGACACCATCGTGCATGACGGTATAACCCTCGAACATGTAACCGGTGTCAAACGATGTTGGGGTATTCGCCCATTTCATCGGTTGCCGATACCACCGATCGACGTGATAGTCAGTACCTGGATAACTAGTCGTATCGTCGTTAAGCACCCAATTGCCGGTCATGCCCAGTTCATCGCCATAATAGATCCACGAAGTACCTGGCAATAACAGCGTTGTCGCGTTAAAGGCCAGCGCCTTGTTTAATGCTGTCTGATAGGTGATGGCGCTGACTGTCTGCGCGGCCTTTACTTCACTGGCATTGATCTTGTCACCCATGACGTGATTGAGCACACGTGGCAAGTCGTGGTTACTTGTGAAGGGGCTGTTGATTGGTTGATTGCGATACGTTTTAAAGTGGGTATTGTACTTTGTCGCATACACGGCGGCTTCAGCTTGGGGCGACCCCGATTCAATACCGTGCATCATGTTGACAAGGTGATAATAGTTATGGAAGTCAAATTGCGAATCCATGCCTTCATAATAAGGTGCCATGCGCGCATCCCAGCCATCGAAGTTTTCCCCCACGAGAAACATGTCGGGATACACCGATTTGATGCGGAAGTTGAATTCTTTAAAGAAATTGACGTTTTTGGTGCGATTGCTGCTGTAGTCGGTATCGGTATTGGCGTCGTAATCTTCGACGATGATATCGCCTTGACTACCAGTAGCTTCATCGGCCATGTATATGTGCTTGACGGCGTCGATTCTAAAACCATCGACACCAAACGCGGCCCAATACTTGGCGACGTCGACCATCGCATCTCTCGTGCCTTGGTAATCGTAATTAAGCTCAGGCATGCCGGTCGCAAATTTGCCGTAATAGTAATAATTAGTCGTGCCAAACCGATGCCACGGCGCTTGCAGGGCGTGGGTTGGGTCGTAGCGCCAATGGTAAAAGTGTCGATAATCAATTTCGTTGCCGGCACTATCGGTACCTGTTTTCAAATTAATCGACTTTTGGAACCAAACATTTTGTGTCGAGGTATGGTTGACGACTAAGTCCATCACGACGCGGATATCACGGGCATGAGCCTCATATATGAGTTCAGCGTAATCGGTCAGGGTCCCAATCGAGGGGTCAATCATGTAAAAATCGGTCACATCATAACCGTGGTATGTTTCCGATTTATGAACTGGCGTCAGCCACAAAGCTTTGACGCCAAGCGCTTCGATATAATCGAGTTTTTGAGTGATGCCGCGAATGTCGCCCTCGCCATCGCCGTCGCTATCAGCGAAACTACGAACGAAAATTTGATATCCAGACCCGACTTGACCATAAAAATCAGGCGAAGTCTTTGCTCGAGCAAAGCTCGATTGACTTGAATTGACATTGGAAATGCTTTCGAGTTGCCCAGTGTCGTTCGCGTAAGGATCGCTGGCTTCGGTACCGGTATATGAAAACTCAAAATCGGAGACCGCGCCTTGGACCGCAAAAATATGAATGCTACCATCGGGTCGGATGTGCGTGTTGAAATCGTTAATGTAGATGTCGGTCCCACCATCGCTCGTCCACATGCCCGGACTACCCGGTTGCATCGATGATCGTAAAACGATGAGGAAACCCAAGCGCGTGATTTGATTCATGGCTTGACCGCTTTGGTATAAATGGCCTTCGTTTTCTACCGTCGCGCCTGAGAAATCGAGTGCTGCAATCACGCCGCTTTGATCTTTCAGCGTCCACTCGATTTGGAGGCCGCCAAGGTCGTAGGGGGCTTTTTGCCATGCCCAAATTGTCCAAGCTGAATATTCGTCCATCGTGTCGACGATCCGCTTGTAGTGAATGTATAAATGGTTGGGCTGACTCCAACTCATGGATGCTTCATAGTCTTCGTTATCGACGCTGGAACCTTCGGATACCGAAACTAAACTAGTTGAAGTGGTACTACTCGAGGTGCTGCCCGAACTAGATATGCTCGATGATTTGCCGCAGGCGGCCAGCGTCATCACGCCGATTAAAGCAACGAATATCGTCTTCCATCGAATGTTATCGGACATAGTGTTCTCCTAACGTTATTTGATGTAATGGCGAATCTTGATGAAGAAAAACCATTGGATGTATCCGGCCGTGAATAAAAGCATTGCTTGCAACACAAGGCCATAATGATAGCGAGCGTCAAGACCAGCAAGGGCAAGACCATTAACTTCCTTGAATTGGATTAGCGAAATGAATAGCATCACAAGCGCCAAAAGATTTGCTGATAACGAGATGATAATCAGACTAAAGCGGCGCACACCATCAGTCCGACGTAGTTTCAGCAAAAGCGAAAACGCCAGCGCGGATATGGCGCCGATAATAACAAACGCTTGCGCGGATATGCCAAACAATAGCGGATAATAAGTATCAAGCGACATCCCGCCGAAATTTGCCACGAAACCACTGACATTATCGGTGATTGCGCCTGTGATTGCGTCAAACACTTGGAATGACGGAAATAGATTCATGACCAATGAAACGAATAAAATTACGCTGACGGCGAGCAAATAAACGGGCAAACGCCAATCTCTTTTGATTTCATCAGGTATTTTTAGCAATGATTTATCCATAATATATCCTTCATTATACGGTCTATAAGCGACTTTTGTGATAAGTTTCTCGATAGGCATCGACCATCCGTGATTGGTTTTTCTTACTTGAAAAACGTTTGCTGCTACGCGCGCTGCACGATGCGCAAGCGCCACCGCTTGTTTTCACGGACGCCAAATACCAAATAAGGAGCCCAATAATTACTATCACAAACGTCAATATGACGCCATCGATCAATGTCATGAATTTATCCCCATCATAATCAGTGTGCCAACTCCGCCAATTAACGAAGCAATTAGCCAAGCAAACAGTGTTTGATACAGTATCGCATATCCCATCATGCGTTTGGTCCCGAATTCACGGCGCATGGCCGCAATCGAAGCGATGCATGGAGCGCTAAATAAGTTGAAAGCAATGAAAGCAATCGATGTTACCGGCGTAAAAAATGCAAACAAGCCATCGGGAGCGAAAATCAGCTGACCGCTGCCTGTATCGCTAGAAAGTCCGGCGATTACGGCCATTGAAGCGACGACGTTTTCTTTAGCAATCAAACCCTGGAAAGCAGCCACGGCCGCACCCCAGGACATATTGCCGCCCAGCATCGGATAAAACAGCCAGGCGAATAAATTACCAATACCGGCCAACATCGAATCAGATGGGTCAATTCCGTAGTTGAAGCGCCAATCAAATGAGGCCAACAGCCAAATAGCGATACTGCTTAAAATGATAATCGATCCTGCCCGACGCACGAATTCCCATGTTTTCTCGAACACGTCAATCGCTAAATATTTGGGATTGGGCAAATGGTAATCTGGTAATTCGCTAATATATGAACCTGGTCTTCCTTTAAAGAAAAATCGTTTTAAGAACAATGCCGATAAAACGATGACCAGCACTGACAAGGCATACATCAAAAACGAGACGATGCCGGAATGGTTGGGGAAAAAGAAACCCGCAAACAAGGCAATAATCGGCAATTTGGCCGAACATGGGACAAAAGGCGTCAACATAATCGTCATCTTGCGCTCTTGTTCGTTTTCAATCGCGCGGCTTGATAAAATTGCCGGGACCGAACAGCCACTGCCAACGATGAAAGGAATTAAACTGCGACCGCTGAGCCCGAGTCGGACGAATACTTTATCAAGGAAAAACGAAATCCGAGCAATATAACCGGTGGTTTCTAGTAAGCCAATTAATAAAAACAGCATGATCAACTGTGGAACAAATATAAGCAAAGTGGTGACTCCAGCCAAAACACCATCGCCAACAAGCGACGTCGCCCAGACGCTGGCACCCCAATTCGTCAATTGAGTAGTAATAAGAGCGGTTAGATTTGCAAATGACGAATCGATGAAATCGGCGGTGAAACTACCGACGAGCCCGACGCTTAAAAAATAGGTAAGGAACATGACGACGCCAAAAATCGGCAAAGCGAATATTTTGTGCAAGAACACACGATCAAGTTTTTCCGATAGCGTATGGTGAATCGGAACCGCGGTCACGACGTTAGCCCGCAAACCTTCAATGTAGCGATACCGGCAATTGGCGAACATCTCGATGGCATCGACTTGGTATTTATCGGCCAGTTTCTCGATGGTCTCGCTTAATCCTGATGGATGGATATACTGGAACAACCGATCGTTTTCAATTAATTTAACGGCCACAAACCGTTGATGTTTGCTTTCTATTTGCGCCATGACTGTCGCCAACTCATCTTCAATCGGGGCTGGGAAAATCTTTTTATTGGTTTCTTTTTTCAGATAAGATTGCGTCTTTACGATTGTTTCAAGTTGTCGTAAACCAGTTTCTTTCAGTGCCGAAAGTGGCAAAACGGAGACGCCGAGCAGTTTTCCAAGCATCGCATGATTGACTTGAAGACCTTTTTTCACAAGATTGTCTTCCATGTTCAAAACCACGAGGATATCAGTGTCAAGTTCCAGTAACTGCGTCGTCAAATACAAACTGCGCTCGAGCGAAGTGGCATCAACAATATTGATAATCAAATCGAGTTGTTCGGTAAAAAGTGCTTTGCGCGATACTTCTTCGTCAGCGCTATGCGGTGCTAGCGAATAGATACCGGGCAAATCGAGAATCTCGATGTCGGTGCCCCGCCAAATACCGGCTTTCTTCTCAATGGTGACTCCCGGCCAATTACCGATTTTTTGATTGGTGCCGCACAGAAGGTTGAACAGTGTCGTTTTACCGCTGTTTGGATTACCGGCGAGGGCGATTCTCATGCGACGACCTCGATATCGATGTTGGCCATATCTTCACGACGAAGCAACAGCTCATAACCGCGCAAAAATACACCGACGGGGTCGCCAAGCGGTGCAATTCTTTTAATTTTGATGATGACGCCGCTAGTGATGCCCATATCCAGCAAACGTTGGCGACGTGCCTTGTCATCGCCATGCAGGGCGATTACTTTCGCGGATTGGCCGATGTCAAGGTCGCTTAGATGGCCACAGGCACCGACGATTAAGTTCTTTTGTTTAACATGCTTGTTCATATGCTAACAAAACATTAAATGACTATAAGTCATTAGTCAAACGAATTAATAAGCCAATAAAAAAAATAAGCCTGCTGGCTTACTTATTCTTGTATTATCCGGGATAGCCGAGCCAGATGAACAAACCCAGCACTAACAAGGCAATCACCAGTAAGGCACTGACGATGCCGATAAAGGTTTTCTCATTCGATTCGCCAACCCACATGGGCACTTCGCGTCGTTCGCCGATTTTGTCTTTGCTCATATCCGCTCCTAATTTGATATTATATCACGCAATGTTAAGGTTACCGACGTCAAGCTCCATGATACCTTGATCGATGATGCGGACTTCGCTAATGTTGTCGGTGCTGAAATAAGGTTCCGCCGCTTCGATGAATGATCCATATTCATCGTCGGGAATAATACACAATATCGTGCCGGCAAAGCCGCCACCATGAACGCGTACAGCGCCTTTTGAGATGATGGAACGGGCAAAATTAAGCGCTTTTAGCAGTTTTTTATCGACATCTCCTTGATAAGTAATGTTCTCCAGCAATTGCTCGCTGCTAAGACCGCTTTTGTTAATGTATTTCAAAAATTCGACGCGATCGCCTTTGAGCAAGGCGTATTTAGCGGCTTTGACATTATCGCATTCCCCGAAAAAATGCAGGGCGCGATTGACAGCTCGCACGCCATAAGACCGCACCAGTGTGACAATATCGGCTTGAAACTTGGTTGGCGAAATTTCAATCAGGCGACGTTTGCCGTAAAAAGTGGCGATTTGTCGCATATCATCTTTGACCGCAGCGTAATGTTCAGTCAAGTCGGTATGGCTTCCGCCGGTGTTGATAATAAGAAAACGCAAATCGTTAAACGGATAAGGAACCGCTTCATGGTAAGGCGCTTCAATGTTATCGAACTCGATGTAATTGATTCCTCCTAGAGCAATGCCCATTTGATCGAGCAGTCCCGATGGTTTTCCAAAATATGTATTTTCGGCGTATTGGGCAATCTTGGCCATCGTGACGGCATCGAGCCGATCATCGTTATAAAGCACGGAGTGCACTTTAGCGATCATCAATTCGATCGAGGCGCTGCTACTAACTCCCGAACCGGGTCTTATGGTGGAATTAAGGGCAATAGAAAAGCCACCGATTTGATATCCTAACTGTAATAAACGGGCACTAACGCCACGCATTATGCCACTGGTTTTACTGAATTCATATGGACGTACGGCCAAATCAGCGATGGCAACTTCGATTTTCGGATAGCCTTCTGACATGAGCACGATTTTCCCATCACCTCGGGGCGCGACAGCAGCAATCATCGTCAAATCAATGGCCGCCACCAAAACGGCACCGCCTTGGTGGTCGGTGTGATTACCTAAAATTTCGGCTCGACCGGAACTTTGAAAATAATGCGTCGGTTCGTTTTGAAATGACGCGATAAATGTCTGCTTCACGCGTTGAACTCGCCCCATCATCGAGTGAACACCTTGATAAAACGATGCAGCGCTTGTTGGCCACTTTCGTCATGTTTGAAAACGGCGGTATTCACCAAGATAGACCGACACACGTTATTGACGTAAGTGACGATTTGTTTTTTGATATCGGTTTCGGGATGGGCGTATAAATGCTCAATCATGCACTGATGAATCGACAGATCAGGATTCATCTTCACTATTACCTCAGGTGTGAAACGGTCTTTTAAGCATTCTTCGATCGTTGCCAATTGGCGCTTGAGCCGTGATGGCAAGATGAACAAACCACTGGCCTCAATCAAACCGATTCCTTCAGATTTTATGTGATAATGCTCAGGATGGGCATGAAAAATACCGCCAGGATAAGTTTTATCGGCGCGGTTATTGCGCAAAATAACGTAAACGAGATATTGTCCTTCGCTCATACGCGCCAAGATCGTCGCCGTATTATGGCGACTCGTCGTTTTGGCGATGACATCGACGGACTCATCGCTATAATCTTTCCAACAAGCGTACATGTGATTGATTGCGGCAATAAGGGCTTCTTTATCACCACTTTGGAATAAAAATGCGGTGTTGTACCACTTAAGCGTGTGACAACTAACGCCTGGAAATTTATTTAGTGTAATTTCTTGATTGGTACGAGCATACATCAGCGGCATCAAATGGGCGCCGCCTTGAAAGTGCTCGTGGTTTAAAATCGAGCCCCCGACAATCGGTAAATCACTATTTGATCCGATGAAGAAATGTGGAAATTGATCGATGAAAGCCAATAATTTGCGCAAATTGCGATCGGATATTTCCATCGGACGATGGTCTTTGTCGATGACGATACAATGACGATCGTAATAAACATAAGGTGAATACTGGAAAAACCACGGTTCATCGTCCAAATCAAGATCAATCGTACGCAGATTTGTGCGATTGGGATGGGAACTATGCCCGTAATATCCGACGTTATCTTGGCATAACACGCATTTAGGATAGCCAGATGGTGCCGCGGTGACTAATCTAGCGATGTCTTCATTCCGCTTCTCGGGTTTTGACATGTTAATGGTAATCTCCAAAAAATTGTCGTTAAAATTGGCAATCCAGTGGATATTTGTATCGACGAACGTTTTCTTGATATAGTCGTTTTTTATTTGGAGGTTGTATAAATAATCGGTAGCTTGATGCGGGTTGATTGCGTAAAGCGTTTTGAACCGATCGTTGACCACGCTCGGTAATGGCGTCAATGCCCCGATAATCGACCCCGCCATCCGTTGGATATCATCATCTTGTGTGATTTGCCGATCTTCGATATAGGCGCAAAGTTCATTGACGAGCACATCGGGAACGCTCATGCGCCGAATCGCGTCAAGATCGACTTGCTGCGGTTCGTAGTCATTCAATTTTAAAGTTTCCAAGATGCGATTACGGAAAAAAACGACATCCTCTTCCCGAAGATCAAGATGGATCGTGGCATATGCCAATAATTTGTCAACAATCGCGTTCATGACTAGATTTTACCATAAATCGCGAACAGGTATTCGTCTATTTGTCGGTGATGTCAAACACAAGTTTGATATGCCGGCGATAAGTATCTTCTGGTTGCAATATATAGGTATCAAGCTCAATCGGAACAAATTCCGGCTCGATGGCGATGCCCGAGTAGCGCCGATCGCTTTGACCTTGGTCGAGTATTTTACCGCTATGATAGTTATCGGTATAAATATTGACGGCCGGATAATTGGCAAACATCTTCAAACGACGACCAGATGTCGCATCAGACAGCACAACGGCAAGATCATCGCCATTTGTCTTAAACGTATGGTCGTAACCAAAAGCTTTCGATCGTTGTAGTTTTTCGTCTTCAATGTCTTCTCCAATTTGCTTGGGTTTTCGAAAGTCCATCACGCGATTAACGGGCATTTGTTGCGTTAAAATCAATTCTTCGTCAATTTCAAAGAAAAGCGGCGTATTCATTTGCAGTTCGTGATCTAAAACATCGCGCTTGGCAAAGCCCGACAGATTGAAATAGGTATGGTTGGTAAGGTTAATCGGCGTTGGGAAATCGGTCGTCGCCTCGTATTCGATCAATACTTCGTTACGGTTTTCAAACAAAGTGTAAAAAACGTCAATACGTGCTTGGCCGGGAAATCCGCCTTCACCAAATGGGGAAATATAACGAAACTGGACAGTCGTCTTTTCGCCAAATTCGAGCAATTTAAACGTAAAAAGTTTAAAGGCAAACGAATGCACGCCGCCATGGAGCGTGTGTCGTCCAAACGCGCTTTCAAGCGCATATGTTTCATGCCCGATTTTAATTATGGAATTGGGTATCCGGCCCGCGGTACGTCCGACCGTTTTGCCAAAAAACTGTGTCGAATGAAAAAAATCATCAAGATTGGCATATGTCAGCGTGACGTTTTCGCTAGTTCCGGCCCGATCAGGCGCATAGAGGCTAACGATGGCTGCTCCGAAATTGGTTAATGTCAATTTCAGACCGTGGTCATTTTGTAGCGTGCATAGCACGGCTTTGTCAATGTTTAATGGGACAATATCAATTTTCATGGCATAACAAAAACCAGGGAAGCCCTGGTTTCATCCTTTCTATTCGGCTTGTTTTTCGTCGGCTTTAGGCGCTTCCTTCTCCGGCTTTGGTTCCGGCTTCGGTTCGGCCTTTGGTTTTTTTGCTAATTTATCGGTGAATTCCGACCATGCTTTGGTGCGCGCCGCCTGAGCCGCTTCGCGCTTGATGCGCGTTGCTTCTTGTTTCGCGGCTTTTTCAGTGGCTTTCCGCTCATCGTCTATTGCTTTGAAATGGCGAAAAACGATGCGACGAACTTCGCGTGCCGGATACTTAATGATGTTGCCGCCAATGTCGGTAACGTAAGCATAGACAGGGTCGACGCGTACTTTGCCGTCATTATGTTTACGAATAATGTCTTGGAGGTGTTTGGCCTCGATTTCCAGTTTAATGAAATCACGCGAAGTAATTATGACTTTGGTGTCTTTAGGTAATAATTCGTTCTCAATGAAAGTATCGAAGAAATCGACCGAATTGCTGCGGTACAAGAATCCAAAACTAAGAATTCGTGCTTCGTTGACGTTGTTGTTGAACACCATCAGCTCGAATTTTTCTTCACCGGTAAGCGGTTCGACTTTGTGTTTGCTTTTAACCGCGAACTTTTTACTTGAGAAATAACCGCTGACGATGTTTTGAAGGATAAAAACGGCGATGAGTAATCCTAATGTCAATACTGACACGGCGGCGATGACAATGACGATGATTGGGACGATGCCATCAAGATTGGACGTAAACAAAATCATAAAAATACCTCCTATCTATATAGGAAGATTTTACCAAAAATAATGGACGGAATCTATAAAACGCGGGCGACTTCTTCGACCAGTTTTTCGGGAGTGACGGCGGAATCAAAGCGAGCAAGCACGGTTCCGTCGCGGCCAATCAAGAATTTGGTGAAGTTCCAGCGAATCCGTGCGGTCGAAATATTTGGATGTCCGGCCTTCAAATATTGATAAAGTGGACTAGCTTTGGCGCCATTGACATCGATTTTGCTAAACGTTTCAAACGTAGTATGGTACTTCAGCGAGCAAAAAGCAGCGATTTCTTCATCGCTTTCAGGTGCTTGACCTGCGAATTGATTGCAGGGAAAATCAAGAATTTCAAACCCTTGGTCATGATATTTTTCATATAGTTTCTGGAGGCCTTCATACTGTTTTGTGAAGCCACAGTGCGTTGCCGTGTTGACGATAAGAAAAACTTTGCCACGGTATTTTTCGAGACTGACCATCTCTCCTTTTATGTTTTTGACTGAAATCGCGTAAATTGACATGATGTGATTACTCCTTTAGCAATTGGCGATACATGTCGCGGTACTTTCCTTCATCCCACAATTGTGGAACCGGATAAAGAGGAAACGCTTCTTTGTAGGCACGTTTTGCCATTACCGGAATATCTTGTGAGCGAATCAGGTGACCGAAACTGTTCGTTATGTTCATTTTAGCATTGAGCCCTTCGATCCACGTGATAAACGCTTGCCCGGCTTTGATTGATGAAACCGAGGCGTCGACCAAACCGATTGTTCGGGCTAATTGCGCTAATTTCTTATGTGAATACGGAAGTAATTCCTTGAGTACGAGTGGCAAAATCACGGCATTGGCCAAACCGTGGGCTACTCCATACATTCCACCCAATTGGTGGGCAATAGCGTGAACATGACCGATATATGCCCGTGTAAAAGCGACGCCGGCTTCAAGCGCTGCCAGTTGCATATTCTTGCGAGCGACTAAATCATCGGGGTGTTCATAGGCTGTCAGTAAGTGACTATTGATGAGTGAAATTGCCAGTTGTGCCGCTTGCTTCGTTTTTCTTGTATTGGCATGACCGATGTAGGCCTCAGTCGCATGCGTCAAGGCATCCATGCCGGTGGTCGCCGTGATGTGCTTTGGCAATTGAAAAGTCAATTTGGCGTCTAATACGGCATATTTTGGAATAAGATGTGGATCGTTAATCGCGTATTTTTCGTGGGTGGCGGCATCGGTGATGACGGCGGCTAGCGTTGCTTCCGAACCGGTTCCTGCGGTTGTGGGGACGGCAATCAAAATTGTCTGGCGACGCCAAACTTTAAGTAAGCCGCGCAGCTTTGTAATCGATGTTTTGGGGCGAGCCAACCGTGCGGCCACACCTTTGGCGCAATCGATTGGAGAACCACCGCCAAATCCGATGATGGCGCTACAGCGATTGGCTTTGTACATGCGCAAGGCATCCTCGATATTGGAAATCGTCGGATTGGCAACGGTCTCGTCAAACACGGCCACATCGATATTCGCGCCACTCAATCGTTCAATCAATTCAGCTGCGAGACCGAGTTTCATGATGCCTAAGTCGGTCACTAATAACACGTTCGATATTTTTTTTGCATAACAAATTTGTAAAATGGCGGTGCCGGCATCGTCACTGATCAATGTCGTTGGGCGGCGAAAATCCAAAAAATAACTGGCGCCCCGCATAATCGTTTGGAATGCGCGAGCAAAAATGCGTTTAAAAATATTCATGCTACAAATACTTCTTCCTTTGATGTTTCTTCATGGTGATGGCGGGACTGACCGTATCAAAAAACCATTGATGAATATCCTTAATCGTGTCTTCGATTGGACGAGGTCGATACCCAAGTTCAGTCTGTGCTTTTTGATGCGAGAATTGGCCATTGGAACCGGTGGTATAAAGTGAATAAGGAGTAAACAGCGGGCGCGTATGGGTCATTTTCGCAAATGCTTCAACGAATGGACTAACGGCTTTGGCAATCCATAAAGGCAGTGTTTTCGGCATTTTCCTACCTGAGAGTCGGGCCATGATCGAAATCATGTCCTTAACGCTGATATAGCGTCCAGTCAATAAATAAGTATGACCAGAACGCCCCATAGTTAAAGCCTTGATGATGCCTTCGGACACATCGCGTACATCGACGAAGTCATACCCCCCTTTAATGATGGCTGGTAATTTTCCTCTTAGATAATCGTAAAAGACTTGATTGGTTTGCGAATAGGCGTAGTCAAACGGACCGATGATGCCCGAGGGATGCACAATCACGACATCGAGGCGATTAGCATATGATAAAACGAGTTTTGAAGCGATGGCTTTGGATTTGGCATAGGTGCCTACGACTTGGCGCGGGTCGAAATCAGTTCGTTCCTTATTAACGCTGCCTTTGGGTGACTCGGTTAGGGCATGAACGCTGCTGACATAGACAAAGCGCTTAACGTTGGCTTCAAGTGCCAGCGATAAAAGATTTTTCGTCCCAACGACGTTGGTTCGATACAATCGTTTAAAGCCTCCGAGCATCGTCGATATAATCGAAGCCATGTGAATGACGACGATTGTTTCATCGTCTTGATGGTCAAAAGCCGCCTTGAAACTCTCAATGTTGGTCAAATCGCCGCGCACTAATTCGATTGGAAATGAAAAACGCTCGTCGGTCAAATCGCGTGGATGAATCAAAGCCCGGATACGCGCTCCTTTGGCAAGCAAATTGCGCACGACGACGTTGCCCAAATGCCCAAAAGCGCCGGTGACCAAAAAAATCGTTTTGGAATCGAATGAAATTTCCATATTTTTATTATACGACAATATTTCTAAAGCGTCATAACCTAGAGGTTATAGGCATCGTAGATCGGCGAGAGTGGCAACCCTTTTTCGATATGATCGATGACTTGGGCAAGCATTGGGGCGACGGAAATGATTTCGATACCCTCAATCTTTTGATGTTCAATTGTGTCGGTAATCGTCAATAGTTCAATTGGCGATTGTTTCAAGAGCGTCAAAGCATCACGCGAGAACACGCCATGTGTAGCGCATCCAATGATGCGTCGCGCACCTTGTTGATGCAACAGATTGCTGGCGGCGACCATCGTCCCGCCGGTATCGACGATGTCGTCGACGATAATGGCGACTTTATCCTTGACCGACCCGATTAGGGCGCTGACTTCGGCCATGTTGGGAGCTGGACGCCGTTTGTCGACGAGCGCGAATTGCGAATTCGGCAATAGCGATGCTAAATCACGGGCACGTAGCGCCGAACCGTGATCGGGCGATACGACGACGACATCAGATAATGGCGTGCCTTCTTCTTCGAGTCGCTGCCGAAGATGATGTCCAAACATTGGCAGCACCGACATGATTTCCACGGGGACCGAGAAAAATCCTTGGATTTGCAGCGTGTGGACATCGACCGTGATAATGCGTTTGATGCCGGCTGCGGTCAATAAATCGGCGATGAGCTTGGCAGTGATTGGTTCGCGCGGACGCGCCATACGATCTTGTCTGGCATAGCCAAAATAAGGGATCACGACGTTAATTTCGTGAGCCGAGGAACGTTTCAGCGCATCGGTAAAAATCAACACCTCCATAAGGTTTTCCGTCACCGGCGGACATGTGCTTTGGATGATATAGACATTGGCGTCACGAACCGATTCAAGTGAGCGAACCATGATTTCACCATCGGCAAAATGCATGACTTCGACAGCGCTAATCGGCAGTCCAAGGTTAAACGCGACTTGATCGGCCAAACGTTTTGATGACGTGAGTGAGAAGATCATTACTTTACGGTTCATGGTTGTCCTTACCTTATTGCATAATAAACATAACACATCGGGAGCAATATGTGTATTAGTCGCTGTTAGGGCTTGAATGAAGCCCTTAATGACGGCACGATGTAGGCGTCTAATTGATATAGAGAGCATACTTGTGAGCCATATAACCATCTTTGAAGACCAAACGAAAACTCGACAAAAGGAAATGCGCCTGTGGTATATTTATTAAAGGTTAATAAGGAATATTAATAAGCGGTGAAACAGCTCAAAAACATGACGCCGGAAAAACGTTCACTCGTCCTCGGTTTGTTCGTTTATGGACTTGGGATTATCGTCTTTTTCCCATTCGTATTTTTCAATGGCTGGTATTATTTGTTGACGGGATGGTTGCTCGGCATGGTCATTAATTTGATTAACTATGGTTTAATTATCTATCAATCACACATGCTGAAGCGGATTGCCGATGGTGCCAGCGCCTCCTCTTTTTTCATTCCCCTCATGTATTTTTTGCGTTTCGGACTTTACGTTGCCGGATTGGTTACCGTTGGCATTTTGCACAATAACGGCCTTGACTATTTCAATATTTTCACGACATTCGGCGCATATTTGGTCATCTCTGCCGTTATTTTTTTATCAGGCTTGTATTTTCCTAAGCCGGGAGCGCCTTCTAAATGAGGCAGTTGGTATCTTCAACGCTTGAAGGGATGCCTGGGGAAATATATTCCTCGATTTTGGTCGTTCTTGTCATTTTCATCATTTGTTTGATTGTCTACATCAAAGCCAAACGCACCGATCCACTTCAAAAACCGAAAGGCATCATCCATTTAGCGGAACTGCTCGTATCGACAATCGATGGCATGGTGAAAAACTACATGGGTCCGGGACTATCTTTTTTAGGAAGCTATTTCACGGCGATTGCCATGTATTTATTCATTGGTTTTATTTTTGGGTTATTAGGCCTCCCAACACCGATTACGTATTACATGGTGCCTTTCTTATTAGGTTTGACATCGTTCATCATGATTCACGCCACGGCCATCTACTATCAAAGATGGAAATATTTCAAGCGTTATACGGCTCCGGTCGCATTCTTTTTGCCAATCAACATGGTCACAATGTGGTCGCCGCTTCTCTCGCTAAGTTTCCGTTTATTTGGAAACGCATTGTCTGGATGGGTTTTGATGGCCATCGTTTATAACGCCCTCCAAGGATTGTCCGCGGCTATCTTCAGTTTTTTGCCTGCGGGGCTTAACACCGTTTTTATTGCGCCACTGGTTGCCTCTTGGCTTCATTTATATTTCGATTTAATCGCCGCGTTTATCCAAACGATGGTCTTCTTAACACTCTCGATGATTTTCATCGGCCAAGAAGTGCCGTATGAGCTCATAGAATCCAAACAAACAGCCACAAATGGCGAAAGGGTAAAGGAGAATGAATATGCTTCTACAGTTTCTTAATTTGATGTCGGCCGCAGCCGATAATAACGTCGGTCTCGTGGCCATTGGCGCCGGCATCGCCGTATTGACTGGGGCCGGATCGGGCATCGGGGAAGGCCAAATTTGTGCCAAAGCGATCGAAGGTATGGCCCGCAATCCCGAGGCGAGCAACCAACTGCGCTCAGCGATGATTCTTGGATGCGCCCTTGACGAAACGACGGGTATTTATGGTCTTTTAGTCGCTATTTTGCTCATTTTCTTCCTGGGCATGTAAGGACCGGCACGAATGCCTCACAACCTGATTACATTCACAAATCCGTTTTCGCCCGAGGATGTCATCAACAAACTGATTCCCAACGGCATATGGCCGTTAATCACCCAGTTGTTGACGACAATCGTTCTTTTTATCATCGTCTATAAACTTGCTTATCAGCCGGTACGGCAGCTGCTCGACAAACGGGCAACGTTCATTAAACGCAACATCGATGAATCGCTACGCGATCAAAAACTCGCGCAAACGAAATTACACGAAGCCGACCGTAAGATGCAGCAGGCAAAAATCGAATCGCAGCGACTCGTTAGTTCAACTCAGGAAGAAATCAGCGCCTCACGGGCTGAAGCCTTAGAAGAAACAAAGGACCAAATCCGGCGTTTGAAACTACAAGCCGACGAAGACATCCTGCTTGCCCAAGAACAAGCCAAAGACGACATCCGTAAGGAAATCGTCGCCGTTGCCCTTGAAGCGTCGAAACGGGTGTTGGAACGCGAACTTTCCCAAGATGATCACGACAAAGTGGTCGAAGACTTCATTCGAGGTCAATCGCACTGATGGAAGGCATTGCGACCAGGTACGCGTCGGGCTTACTTAGCCTTGCTCGCGCTGATGACGCCATACGGGCATACAAAGATTGGATGCTCGTTTTTGACGATATCCTCGAGTCAAACGAACAATTCAAAACGTTTTTGACTTCGGAATTCATCTCGGTTGCCCAAAAGGAGGCGTTAGTTGATAAAATCAATCCTTCCTCCTTTGAATACGCCGGCAATTTCTTGAAACTACTAGTTGCGAAAAAACGCATCAATTATTTTCATGCTATTAAAAAAGAATTCGTACGCCTTGCCAATATCGATTTAGGAATCAAGGAAGGCGTGATTTATACGCCTTTGACAATCGAACCACCGCAACTTGCTGCCATTTGCAAAAAAATCGGCGCTTTAATCGGTTGCGAAGTCGAATTGCGCATTCAAATCGACAAATCACTGCTCGGTGGCTTCAAAGTCATCGTACAAGGACAGATATTCGACTATTCGCTTAACAATCGCTTAGCCAAACTCGGCCAGACGATGTTGGAAAGAGGTGACAAACATGCGCATTAACGCCAACGAGATTTCATCGCTCATCAAAGAGCAAATAAAAAATTACCATCATGAACATAAAGCCGAAGACATCGGCAAAGTCATCAGTGTCGGTGATGGCATCGCATTGATTTACGGACTTGAAAAAGCGATGCTTAATGAACTGCTGCTGTTCCCTGGCGATATTTATGGCATGGTGCTTAACCTTGAAGAAGAACATGTTGGCGCTGTGTTGTTAGGTAGCGATGTCACGATCAAAGAAGGCGACATCGTCAAACGTACGCGCATGGGCGTCGAGGTTCCCGTCGGCGACGCCCTATTAAGTCGCGTCGTCAACGCTTTAGGGCAACCTATTGACAATCTCGGTCCAATTAAGACTGACAAAAAACGCCCAGTTGAGCGCATCGCTCCTGGCGTCATGACACGCGAACCTGTCAATGTCCCGCTTCAGACGGGCATTATGGCCATCGATGCCATGATTCCAATCGGACGCGGTCAGCGCGAACTCTTGATCGGCGACCGCCAAACCGGAAAAACGGCCATCGCCATCGATACGATATTGAATCAAAAACATGAAAATGTCATTTGCGTTTACGTCGCCATCGGCCAGAAAAATTCCACGCTTGCCAATATTGTGGCCAAGCTTAAAGATGCCGGTGCGATGGCTTACACGACTGTGGTCAGCGCCTCGGCAAGCGAGTTAGCGGCTTTGCAATGGTTAGCTCCATATAGTGGTTGCGCCATGGCTGAAGAATGGATGGAAAAAGGCAAAGACGTACTGATTGTCTATGACGATTTAAGCAAACACGCTGTCGCTTACCGTACTTTGTCGCTACTACTTCGTCGATCACCCGGACGTGAAGCTTATCCTGGCGATATCTTCTATCTCCACTCACGCTTATTAGAACGAGCATGTAAGCTAGCTCCTGAATATGGTGGGGGTTCAATTACGGCTTTACCAATCATCGAAACGCAAGCCGGCGATAACTCGGCTTACATTCCCACTAATGTGATTTCAATCACAGATGGCCAAATTTTCTTATTGACCGATTTGTTCAATGCCGGTCAGCGCCCAAGCATCGATAGTGGACAGTCGGTTTCGCGGGTCGGCGGCGCTGCTCAAATTGGGGCAATGAAGCAAGTTTCTCGCGCTCTTAAAATCGAACTGGCAAACTATCGCGAACTGCAATCGTTTGCCCAATTCGGTAGTGATCTTGACGCCTCCACGCGCAAGGTTTTGGCTCATGGCGCTACCTTAATGGAATTACTACGTCAAAACCAATACGAACCGAAAAGCGTCGACCGTCAAATTATCGAGTTATTCGCCGTGCAAAATAAGTTTTTGACCGACACCCCGATTGATAAAATCAAACCGGTTCTGCAAGGTTTTTATGATCATATCCGTCTAAAACACGAGTCGATTATCAAAGAAATCGTCGAAAAGAAAAAGATGAGCGATGCCACGCTTGATTTATTAAAGACATCAGCGCGCGAATATTTCTCAATCGGAGCCTAATCAGTCATGCCAAAAGGACTGCCTGTACTCAAACGACGCATCAATTCCATCAAGGCGACGAAGAAAGTCACCAAAGCGATGGAAATGATTGCAACGACGAGACTAAAAGTATGGAAAGACATCATGGGCCAGACACGGCTTTACACTGAAGCTCTTTTAGCGGTGGTTCGTCATCACTTGGTGACCAAAGACACAAAAGAATTGCCACTTTTTAGCGAAAATGACGCACCGGTCAGCCTTCATGTCGTGATTACTTCTAGTTTAGGTTTATGCGGTAGCTATAATTACAACATTTACCAATACATCGATAAAAACATTCCGCTTGAAGATGAAATCGTCATTATCGGCGAAAAAGGGCTCCGCCATTATCGGCGCTCGAATCGTAGGCTGAAAACCGGTCATGTGCAACTCGGCAAGATGAATGAAGCCGACATTCGCCACTTATCGAAATTCATTATTGAGTCATTTAAGGAAAAGCAATATCGCAACGTCAATGTCGTCTACACACGATTCATCAATAGCTTGCAAGCGGAGCCAACCAGCCTAACGCTGCTGCCGTTAGCACCCCACGACAACAACGATCAAATGGGCTATGGCCCGCTGATCGAACCAAGTGCCATCGAAGTCATCGAAGCGCTGTTGCCATTTTATTTGAACAATGTGTTATTCGCCACATTGACCGAATCAATGGTATCCGAGCAATCGGCCAGACGTACAGCGATGGAGAAAGCCAGCGATAACGCCGACGATTTAATCGAAGAACTCGAACTTGTCTACAACAAAATGCGCCAAGCCGCAATCACCCAAGAAATCGCCGAAATCATCGGCGGATCAGGCCAATAGGAGGCACCATGAACAAACAATTATTAACAGGAACGATTGTCCAAATCATCGGACCGATTATTGACGCCCGCTTTTCAGAAAAAGCGTTGCCGCCGCTACTTACCGCGCTTGAAATCAAACGGGAACAAGGCGATTCACTTATCGTTGAAGTCGCCCAACATATCGGCGACGACATCGTGCGCGCCGTTGCCATGGGTCCGACCGAAGGATTGACCCGGGGCATGGACGTGATTAACACCGAAGCCCCGATCACGGTACCCGTTGGTGAAAAGACGCTTGGACGGATGTTTGACGTGCTCGGCCGGCCGATCGATAACTTACCCAATGATTTTGAAGATGCCCCGCACCGACCGATTCATCGCGAGCCACCGCTATTCGCCGATCAGGCGACGAGCAAAGCAATTTTGGAAACCGGCATTAAGATCATCGACTTACTTTGTCCTTACATCAAAGGTGGTAAAGTCGGATTATTCGGAGGCGCCGGCGTCGGCAAAACGGTACTCATCCAAGAATTGATTCACAACATTGCCTATGAACAAAAAGGCATTTCGGTATTCGCCGGTGTTGGCGAACGATCACGTGAAGGTAACGACTTATATCGGGAAATGGTTTCCAGTAACGTCTTGCCACAAACAGCATTAGTGTTCGGTCAGATGAATGAACCCCCGGGCGCTAGAATGCGCGTGGGTCTGACGGCTTTGACTTTGGCTGAATACTTCCGCGACGATAAAAAACAAGACGTGCTCTTATTTATCGATAACATCTTCCGTTTCTCACAAGCAGGCAGCGAAGTATCAGCGCTACTGGGCCGGATGCCTTCTGCCGTCGGCTATCAGCCGACTTTGGCGACGGAAATGGGTCAACTCCAAGAACGGATTACCTCGACCAAAAACGGATCGATTACCTCAGTCCAAGCGATTTATGTGCCTGCTAACGATTTGACCGACCCCGCTCCGGCTGCGACATTCGCCCACCTTGACGCAAAAACGGTGCTCGACAACCAAATCGCCGCCCTTGGTTTATATCCCGCCGTTGATCCGCTCGCATCCAACTCGCAAGCGCTTGACCCCAATATCGTCGGTAAAGAACATTATGAAGTCGCTCGCGGTGCGCAAAAAATATTACAACGCTACAAAGACCTCCAAGACATTATTGCAATTTTAGGTATCGACGAGTTAAGCGAGGAAGAAAAGCAGACGGTCGCCCGAGCGCGACGACTCCGCAACTTCTTCTCGCAACCGTTTTTCGTGGCTGAACATTTTAACGGCTTCCCTGGAAAGTTCGTAAAAATCGAAGATACTGTCCGCAGCGTTAAAAAGATTATCGAAGGCGGAGCCGATGCCTTACCCGAGAGCGCCTTCCTCTACGTCGGATCCATCGAAGAGGCGTTTGAGAAAGCTGAAGCCAATAAATAATGAAACTCGTGATTTTAACGCCACGCAAGAAGTTTTATGAAGGCGACGTCGCCCTCGTTAATTTGGTGACCATCGCCGGAGAAATCGGAATACTACCCGAGCATCATCCACTGATTTCTGTCATCAAAACAGGCATTCTTCATATTATCATCGGTGACAAAACGCACTATTTTGCGACATCTGGCGGCGTTGTTTCAATTGATCACGACAAGCTCGTATTGCTGCTGGAAACGATTGAAAGACCCGAAGATATTGACATCAAACGTGCTGAAGAAGCCAAAAAACGGGCCGAAGCGCTGCTTAAATCCCAAAGTGGCGAAGTCGACGTCCGTCGTGCGGAAGCGGCATTATCACGTGCGCTTAATCGCATCGAAGTATATCAAAAATACAAACAAGGTTAATCAAACAAGCGCTGCGGTTTTTTCGCACCGCAACTAAGGCAGACTGAACGATAAGCCGTGTTATAGCGTCCGCAATCGCAGCGCCAGGCTCCTGGTTCCCCTTGGTGGCCAATGCGTGGTTGTGGCGCTTTTTTTATTGCTTCCCGATTCTTTCTTATTAATGCTGACATCATGAAGTAAGCCGCAATGAAAAGTAAAGTCAAGATTGAACATAAAATTGCGAATGGTGCGAGATTTGGAATAATCCAAAACGTCACGGCAAGTGGTAGTGTTAGAGCACCTAGAAAGCGCCATACATGACGAATCTTTTTATAGGTGATGATTTTTTGTTCGTTTGAAGCCATATTCGTCAAGATTTGGGACCACATGGGCAAACATCAAGGCGATGACACCAAGATGAAGACGTGATTGCACGATGGTGACTAACACCGATTCGTAGTCGGAATCAGTGAGCACGACTTCCAATCCGGAGAATAGAAACGCTGCAGCCAATAAAACGATGGTCAGCAACCGAGTCGGTAACAATTTTCCAAGCATGCTATACACTAGTAAGGCGAGTAGCGCTCCGGCAATCATAAAACTGAATAGCGCCGGCCAATTCAGCGGTGGCGGTGGCACGATTACTAACCCGAGTGTGCCACTGACGATTGTGACCAAAATGAATATCATCACGCGGATATGATTGTTCTTTTGATTTCGCGCCATAAATAACGACCACAACATAAAGATGAATCCCGTTAATGTGATACCATAGCCGATGTAGCGAATGATTGGGCTATAAATCATCACGGCCGCCAATCCTAATGAAGCAATAATTAATCCGATGATGTGCATCCGGTTTGCTTGCGAAGATTGTTTATTCGTCAAAATAAGCGCAAAAGATGATAATCCATAAAACATGGCCAGTGCCCATGCGGGAAATAGTTGCGGAAAGATATGATAAAAAAATGTCATTATCACCTGTAACGCAGTAATAGCTAAAAAGGAAATTTTCATTATAATGAATTAACGCCTTTATGATTTAGTAGCTGATTGACATCATCAAGTTCATAGATACGATGTCGCAATGCAAAGGCGATAATCAAATCCAAATATTCGTAAGGACGAAATGACATCTCGGCTTCGCTTAATAAGTTATTAGCATCCATTTCCGACAACTGCAACGCTAATAACACGCGCATCAAAACCGGGATCGGAGGCTTAAATCCAGCATCCGTTTTGAGTTTTTCTACAATAGCATTTGGAGCTTTGCTCTTGATCCAAATCGTATCCAGCGGGATACGTTTTTTATTATAGGAGCGTACGAGAAAACCAAACGTTCCTTGGTCGGTGCCGAACTCGGTAATCGCCATCGTGCGTTTGAGCCGCAACCGCGCTTGGATACGTAAGCGGCGCATCACTTCTTCAGTGTTCAGATATTCATAATAAGCGCTTGAGTCCATTTGGATGAAATTGAGCGCCAAATACTCGTCGAGTTGTTCTAATAATTGTTGGTCCATGAGTGCCTCGCCATCATTTTAATCTAAGCATCGTCGCGACGACATGTTTTTTTGCGATTTCAGGCAAAAACAGCATCTTCGACACGGTCAAGATGGTGACACATGATTTTAAACAGCGCACTCTTGAGACTCGTCTTTGTGATTTTAAGATTCTTACCAATCGTCAGCGGTGTCGCTTCGACGGTGAAAGGAAAACCTGGTTCCGAACGCAGTTTGCTCGACAAACTGGCATAGTCGCCCAAATCTTTGATTTTATGAGGCATCGGTCCGAGCACAATGCCCAAAAATCGACCTGGATTGGTTTTTATATGAGATAAACTCGTGCCCTTGAGTTTGTCATAACCGCCGTTTGAGTAATCAATTATGCCTTTGGGTAATCCGAGTTCATAGGCGACTTTTTCCATGTCTTGAATGTCTAGTAACGATTGGCCAACGATAAGAATTTTCCCGGTTGTAAAGTATCCGCGAAAAGCCGCAAATGGGTCAGTCGCCTCCGTTTCCGGATTCGCATCGGCAATCGTTTGCGTACACGAGACAGATGCCTGCGGAAACTTAACAAGCAACAACTTGCGGTAATGTGTGGCGACAGCTTGATAAAATTTCGGATCTTTAAGCGTGGCCAGATCAGGATAAACGAGCTGATCGTTAAATATATCAACAACTTTTAAGTCACGGTTTAGCAGCATTCGCAAATCAAGATCGCTGGCATGAGCCATCATGATGTAGTCGATATCCAACGCGGGCGTAACGCCAATACTTTCGATGAACCACTCATGATAATCGAGCGACGCCAATTGTTGCCCGTACTCATTCTCGCGTGACGGGTTAAGTGTCAAAAGACGTGCTTTAATCGATTCATAGGCGAGTTTTGATTTGTCAAGCGAGTTTTTGACATATGAAAATAATGATTTTGGGCCATAGAGCTTTAAAAAGATCGAAGGATGGTTGACGAGAAAATTTACTTGATCGGCCTCATCGATTAAGCGCGTCAAGGGCAGGAATCTGGTCGGACGATAGCTATTATCCATATAGCGGAGCCGGTGCGTATAGATTCGGCTAATCGTTGCTACTTCGTATTTATGAGCAGAATACCGTTTGAAGAGCGCCCCTTTACCAAAGGAACCGACATCGATGAGACGATGAGGTCGCTCAGCAGTGACTGCGATTTTGTAAAAACACCCTTGCGTCGGGCTTTTGCGCGTCAAGACCACGGCTTTAATCTCATACTCGGATTCATCAAGCGCGATATCGGATAGCTGCCAATCATCGATGTAAAACTCGTTAATCGCCTGGTAGATGTCATAACAAAACGATTGATGTTTCATCATTGATTCGACGTGAGGATCATCATTGACGATCTCGTCGATGCCCCGTAAAACAAAACGCCGCACGTAATCGTAAAGTGGCGTGGGCGCGATGTCGATGTCGATTTTTATTAAATGTCGTTCCATGATAGTGTCTCTCCTTATAAGTAGAGACGTAAGCATCTCTTTATCATTATAAATGATAAAACGACACGGTTCACATGGAAATAAATCTGGGTTAAGCCAACGAAGCAATCACGGCCATCATTTGGGGGCCGGTATGAATGCCGAGGACGGGTGTCAAAGGATTGATAATCAACTCATTGATGTTAAGTTCGTTTTTAAGTTTATTGGCGAGTTGTTCGGCACCTGTTTTGTCTTCACCATAATGAATCGTGACGTTGATAAGATGATCATTGAATTTCGCAACTAATTCCTTACGGATGAAAATCAACGCCCGGTTGAACCCAAACGACTTTGACGCAGTCATGTAGACCCCGCTGTCGTTGACGGTAATCACCGGTTTGATGTGAAGAATATCGCCAATCGTGCCTTCGACTTTTCCGATACGACCGCCACGTTTTAAGTACTTCAGTGTGTTAATCGTATAATAGGCGGCGCTATCTTGATGGCGCATTTTGTCTAATAGCGGCACGATGTCACTCGATGCGAGTCCTTGTTCGGCAAAGGCAACAGCCTTGGCCACTAACTGTCCCTGAGCACCTGCCAGCGTCCGTGAATCATAAGCGGTTATCGCCAAGCCTTGGTATTGGTCAAAAAACAATTTTAAGGCGTTATATGTCCCGCTCAAGCCGCTCGAAATGCTAATCGATAAAACATCGGTGTAGCCTTCGCTCTTCAAAATATCAAGCAGCTGCTCGACATCGGCTAATTCCGGTAAACTCGTGGTAATTTTTTCATGATCAATCTGAGCGTAAACTTCCGCAGGCGTGATTTCGATTTGATCGCGGTAGCTTTTTCCACCGACGACAATCATCAGCGGTATAACGCGAAGGCATGGTTTTTTTGCCACATAGGTAGCGTCAAGGTTGGCGCCAGAATCGGTGATAATTGCTAGTTTCATAATGTCTCTTTCTATTCGCGAAGCGAAATCTTGTTATTGCTTATTTGAGCAGTGATATAAAATAGGCGTTCCAATTTGGCATTGGTCACAAAAATGTTCATGTCACCTTCGAAGGAGTAACTTTGGCTTTGACTGACCAAAGCAATGTAGGAACAGTGTACGGTCGCGTCCTTTTCAATCGTCGGAGCGTCGCATGTGATGTCGACAAACCCATTGAGATAGGCGCTCGTTTCTTTTGACGGAATGCGTTCGAAGTAATAATGATGATGCGGTAATTCTTGCCAGTAATAAGCGATGTTGGTATAGGTAGCCTCGTATTCGAGATAGCGACCCCAGACGATAGGTTGATCTTTATCTAAGAATTGGTAATTATTCTTAACAACCAGCTTCATACCTGATAACTCGATAACGACAGCGCCCCATCCATAATCGTATGAAAAACCTTCATCGCCACAACTTGTGAATAATAGCGATAACGTGGCAAGAGCAGAAATTAAAATAGATCGATTTTTCATAGCAATAACTTATCACTAACGAGTATTAAATGATACACATTTAATCAGTCGGGCAAACAATTATCGTGAAAGGCTAGAATATTTGTGTAAAAGGGCAACTTAATGGAGTCCTTGCAAACTCATTTTCAATATTTGTTCCCCATCATTGCGACCAGTATCGATGAAGCCGTAATCGATATAAAATTTGTACGGTTGTTCTTGTTCGGTTTCGCATGAGACATACAAGGTCTTTATGCCATCTTCACGACATTTAGCCACGATCATGTCGAGGACTTTAGTACCATGCCCTTGACCCTGAAAATTTTTGGCGATCATCATCCGCCATAAATAATAGCTGGGCCAATCTTCTTTGGGAATATCGTCGTCCCATAGGGCGACCATTACGAATCCGATTGGTTTATTGCCTAAATAAATGGCGCGTGGCCAGGCCCGCTTTTTTTCGGTGTAAGCCTGGGCCAGCGACACGGCGTTATGGGCAACGCATTTCTTCTGGTATTCGGTCAATGTTTCTGAAAGCTTGATAATGTCAAAAACATTAGTTGGTGTGATTCTTTTTAAGTGTATTTTGGCCATATTTTACTCCCCCGATGCTCGGTCGTAGGCATCATTGACAATCTTGAAATCGAAGTTGTGCGTGGCATAACCTTCCCTAATGATGGCGATGTAATCTGGATGAGGAACTTTATGCGTAGCCTGTTTTCGTATGAGGTAGACCAAACCATTGATTTGTTCACCATTAAATTGCGCGGTTAGTATCGCTTTGTAGTAATGTCCCCCGGCCACTCCTTCATATCGATCAAGGCTTTGCTCGTCTTCAGTTTGTATTTCATAAATGGCAATTGGAACTTGAGCGCCCTGTTTTTCTTCTAGCGTTGCATATGCGTTATTGCCAAAAGCTGTCTTGAATTCTAATGAGTAATCGCTTATGAAGCCGCTTCCCATGAGTCTGGACCTTGGACAACGTTGGTTCATTTGACGAAGTGAAAGATTGGAGCCATAAGCGAAATAGTATTTCATGATGAATAGCCTTTATTTAATTTATTATACCATTATATGGTATAAATGTCATCATTTCCAAGAAACAATGAGTGTTTTAGGTTCCAATTTCCTTATTAAATTTACACATCGTATGAGTATATAAACTCATTGGATAGTATATTAATAATAATCATGGCAATTCGGACAACACAGAAAATTATTGATTTTCTTATAAGGCAGGATGCGTGTTTTCAATTGCTTTACGATAAGTTTGGCTTAATCGAATACGAAGAAGAAAGCACAATATTTGAATCGATTGTTTTCACAATTGTGGGACAAATGCTATCAAACAAAGCAGCTTCAACGATCTATGGAAGAATCGTTACAGTGCTTAAGGAAGTCACTCCAGAAACTGTGATAGGATCTGACATCGAAACGCTTCGAGCGTGTGGCACATCTTATGCAAAAATCAAATACATTAAGAACTTTGCTAAGATGTATGCTAATCATCAAATTGATTTTAAAAATTTATCGCAACGATCGGATAAGGAAGTCGTCGATTATCTGACAAAGGTTGACGGCATCGGCGTTTGGACCGCAGAAATGATTGCCCTGTTCACTCTTGGCCGTGAGAATATCTTTAGTATTCACGATGTTGCCCTTAAATATGGAATTATGCGTGCCCATCTCGAATTCAAAACACTTAGTAAATATCGATTTGAGCAATTACGAAAGAGATATTCGCCTTACTGCTCTTATGCATCACTGTATTTTTACAAATTACGTGATTCTAAATAACGATATTTCAACACTGTCTTACAATAAGTAATTAATTAGTTAAAAAGAGTCTAAACGTTATCGATTTTTTTAAAAGACCGTGATTTCATTTTATAGCCATATCGATAATTTATGGCACACATGGGTGTTTCTTGACATCTAGTTGCATAGATGATTAGGAATTATCAAAATAGTAATAGGTAGATTATATGATTTTTATTTGTTGTCTATGGAGTTGTGATTCCGCCACCAATTGTGATTTCTTGTGATCATTAGCTTCATTACTGCACTTTTATAAACATGGGGATGTTTCCGCCATCTGCGTATATAGTGTTACCTCTAATATCATAATGCTCGTAATATGACATCAAAATTTGATCTGGATCATGATGAAGAAAATCATACACTTCTCCATCTTGTTCCCATGTACCATTAACGAGTAAAGCGCTCGCATATTCAATGTTAAAATTGCCATTTTCAGCAACATTCATATATAAAAAGCCTGTTTCATCACCAGTCATTTGCCACATTGTGATATTCATAATCCAAATACCTTCGAAGTTTCCGGACGTCCCCATTTCATGCGCCCACCTGCCAGTTATCGACGTGTTAAATATGGCGATGTTGCCGCCAATCACAATTGAACCAGTCGATAGTATGCCTGACAAAATCGAAGTTACTATAGCCATCGATGGAATAATCTTGATGCTACCTGAGGCTGATTGAAGTCGGTAAATAATTTTTTGGAATAGATTCAATTTATGCAAATTTATGAGTGGTTGCCCGGATCTTGCCTTTGCATTCAAAGCATCAATGAATGCTTGGCTTAATGGTAACTTCAAAATCTCCTCAATAATGCCGATTAATCCTGCTATCCCAAAAATGCCAAACATTAGCATAACTATCCATCCTAGATCATACATAGGAAAATTCGAAGCGATAGCCATTGCGATAAAACATGAAATACTTAGCAATAAATAATTGACAATATTACTAAGTTTGAATTGTTTCATCGATTGGACCGTTCGGCTCGTGCCAAAAAACTTTGAAACAATTGAAGTTGGTTGTATGGGAGTTGGATTAATTGGTGTTGGCTCGATTGGAGTAGGATTTATTGATGTAGGGTTGATAGAGGTAGGAGAAATTGATGTCGGATTAATAGTCGTTGGATTAATTGGAGTTGGCGTCACTGGTGTCGGGGAGATGGACGAAGGGTTGACACTGTTAGATTTAAATGTTGCATGAGTGCCTTCATTAGTTGATGAATTGCTCATTACTTCTTGCAGTTTTATCCCGCAATTTGGACAAAATGCGACACTCCATGGAGGAAGTTCGCGTAGGCAACGAGGACAATAAGCCACATTGTCACCTTCTTTTTAAAATAAATTGGAAACAATTATTATTAAAAACTGAATGAACTATATGCTTCATTATAGATTCATGGCAATAAATTTCCTAGATTGTAAACGCTACTTTTTATAAAAGTGTGAATTCACAACCGAAAGTCCGTTTTTAAATATATAACGGTAATAAGTGTGAGAAACGATAAAATATAGATGTTTTCCTTAGGCCGGGAAAGGAGGCTCATATGAAAGCCTGGAAACATCTTAATCTTGAGCAACGAAAACTCATCGCTCGACTCTTGTCTCGTGCGAGCAAATTATGCAAAATATCTGATTTGCTCAATGTCGATGCCACATCGATTGCCAAGGAAATAAAACGCAATCGATTAATGACAAAGAAATCTTATGGTACTGTCAACAAGGTATGTAAGCATACAATTAGATACCCATATGTGTGCAACTTCTGTCAAAAGAAATATTCGCTTTGCCCATTCACTCAATATCGATATGAGGCCGAAAAAGCCCAAGAGTTCGCTGATTATCGCCTTAAAACATCACGGATTGGCATCGATTTATCGCCTGACGAGTTTTCGAAACTGGACACGATTGTCAAACACGGCATCGATAACAAACAATCAATTTACCATATCGTCAAAAGCCAACCTGATCTGAATGTCGCCGTTCCAACGGTTTATCGCTATATCAACAAGGGGTTATTGACGACTAAACGCATCGATTTGCCGTATGCGGTTGCCTATAAGAAACGAAGACAAAACAAAATGTACGACTACACCGGCAATAAAATTGACCGTAGCAATCGTACATTCCTTGACTATCTGGCTTTCCGCAGAGGCCACCCGAATGTATTCCCCGTTCAAATGGACTTCCCCGGAACAATCCGGTCAGACGTCAACTCCATTTTAACAATAACCATCCCTGATTTACAATTCGTGCTGCTTTTTCGCATCACTAACAAAGACGCGATGAAAATCGTCACCGTCTTTAACGAACTCGAACAGCGACTTGGCATTGATCACTTCAAACATGTGTTTCCCATCATCTTGACCGACCGCGACCCATGTTTCTCTGATTTCCTCGGCATCGAATTCTCGCCGAACACCGGTGAGCAACGCAGCCATCTCTTCTACTGTGACTCGTTTCGTTCGACCCAGAAACCCTATGTCGAAAACATGAACAAGCAAATACGCAAGTTTTGCAAGAAGGGATCTTCGATTGATCATCTGACCAAAGATGATGTCAAGTCCATCAATCTCGCCCTCATCAATACGCGCGTCGCTTCACTTGATGGGGCCACGCCTCGCGAGGCGTTTGAACGCGTTTATGGTCACGCCATTTTCAAAAAGCTCTTCGAATAATTAACCAAATACAACCGGCTTAATCGGAAACGCAATTAGTCTAAGAAACGGCAATTACATTGTTATTTTTAGGTTGCAAACATGGACTCATTATCGTAACTTTTTGCAACCTTATTGCTGCTTTTTCATCTGGTTTCTGCAATTAATATTGTTAATGACATCATTTCATAACTAACGGACTTTACTATGAGAAGTCACATACTTTTTATAAAAGGCGTGCTAAAAAAAACAATGCATGATGCATTGCTTTTATAAAGATGGTGGCCCAAGCCGGGCTTGAACCGGCGACACACGGATTTTCAGCCGTGTAAAATGACAATAAATAAATAGGTCGATATTTACAGCCTCTATACTAGGTATAGACATGGTGGCCCAAGCTGGGATTGAACCAGTATTACACTTATAATATAAAGTACGTATAAACGAATATGGGGAAGAATATCTTGATAAATCAATTCTGTCTTTTCTAATTGACTGAGCTACTTATCATAATGACATGGTTATGAATAAACTCGTTTAGCATAGACACACTAATTCCAGAATTATCATCCATTGTCTCTATTTTAATGATGAAAACACTATAAGAATAATAATAGATGTCAATCCAATTATCGCTGATTTTCACTTCAATATAAAAGTCCGATGAAAAGTCGACATCAAATCCTATTGAATCCTTCGTATAAAATCCTAATTGTCGTGTACCGAATAATGAGTTTATGAAGCCGGATCCTCTAAATTCAGGCTTAGTATATTGCTTTTGCTCCGAGGTATCATAATAGGCATAACAATCAGCGACATAATAAGGCAATCCTGGGTGATCTTGATTTGGCTCATCAAATATGGGAATGGCATACTGGTAATCATCAACGCTAAAATCCACCGGGAAATCCGTCATTAAGTCATCAAGTGTTTCATATTCATGTCTTCTTCCATCTCCATAAGAAATTGGACCACCACTGATTTCACTGCTTGATGACGTACTAGTGATTTCACTGGAATTACACCCAATCACCAAAAGCAATGGGGTTAGGCAAATTAGTAATACTTTCTTCATGTATTGCCTCCTTTATTCGTAGGAAAAGTTGTTGAGACTTCTTTGACTAATTAACATTCCGCTTGGAGACATGTAATTAAGAGGAAATTCAAATTCTTGGTCGAGGATTAAGACTGTTGCGTCTGTGTATATTGTAGATGGTGAATACAAAGTATCAAAATTTCGATATGCATTCATTGGATTGAATGCTCCATACCAACCAGTGTGACCAAATATAGTATTAGCACTAGTATATTCGTAGGCAACCATAATATGGCCGGGAACTCCTACAATAACGGGAAATCCTTCACTAACATTTTGAATGATGAAATCTCTAACGGCTTCAGATTCACCCGAATACTGGATAATAGAGAAGTCGTTTTCAGATAAACCCAAGTAATCACTTAAGTACCAGTTTAGACAATGACTTATACCAGAGTACCCTATCCCTCCATTAAGGGCTAATTCTGCTGGTGTATGCTGACCCTCTCCATAAGTTTCCGGATTGTAATAAATATTAGTTTTAAAATCTATTTGTAATTTTATATGAAAACTAGATTCATAGTATGACCATATATATAATAGTCTAGAAAATAGATAATTAAATGATTGGTTGACTTTACTAATTGAGAATTCTACATTTCGAATACTTTGGGGAAAAAAAGCAATAGAATCAACAAATGCATTTAGGAGCATGTTTGCTAAACTAATTATTATTGGATCGCCAGGCACATTTATAAAATACTCATAGTGTGTAATCAGTTGATCTCTTGTTCTCGCAAGCAAATCGACATTTGGTAATCCATTAAAAATGTCATTAAGATTCCCGTATTCGGTTACATCAACTAAATTTCCGTTGAAGCCTGTTTCAAAAAGAACGCCAGGAGATAACACAGAATTCAGCGAACTATCGGTTGTTCCCACGATATCGTACATTTCGGTTTGATCATTGTTATCATCGTCTAAGATGATATCATCACTTAGAAATGTATCGTAGTATGACAAAATCATCGAAATACCGACATATCCGCATGAACCAAATGTGTTATTTCCGATGTTGTGAGTAAGTTTTGAATAATAATCAATATTATTTTTGCGTATTCCTTCTATAGTTAATTCTGGGTCAAAACTACCTGGGTCTTCATATGGTTCAAGATGTTCTAACGGATTTGGCGAAAAATATATTCTCTCATTATCTTTTGGGGTTTCAGGTTGATTAGAGAAACAATTAGTTAACAGTAACACTAACAATAACCATCAATTGTTCATAGGCAGACTCCATCTATTTAATCTGTTTTTTAATATTACGTTGCGTTTTTAATTTAACATTAGATTAAAATATTGTCCATATGTGGGACATTAATACATTTGAAGTACTGATTCACAAACTCAGTGTTGTAAGAATGAATTGACTGTCTAGCAAGTAAATAGCATATTCCTTCCCATGACATAGAATCTATTTATTAACCAAGTACTTTTTATATCTTCTAGTTTTTATTCAATCAATCAACGACTTGTTTGGATGCCATAAATCAATTCGTTTTAAGAAAGTGGCATTAGTAACCAATATGTTTGTTTATAGTTGGTTACAACACTTGTAAGCACGCTTCTGCTGGTATAGATTACTTTCCTATAATCTTCGCATAGTGTTCGACACACGGATTGCATGGCCGTGTAAAATGTTAATAAAAAAAGAGGCCGATATTTTCGGCCTCTATACTACGTATAGAGATGGTGGCCCAAGCCGGGCTTGAACCGGCGACACACGGATTTTCAGTCCGTTGCTCTACCAACTGAGCTATCGGGCCACCTCATGGCGGATCAGACGGGGATCGAACCCGCGATCTCCTCCGTGACAGGGAGGCATGTTAACCGCTACACCACTGATCCAGCAGTTACGCCTAATCATTATCGAGGAAATCGAGGTAAAAATCAATAATATTTTGCGCCTGACCCGCGCTTAGAAGTTTGGTTAATAGTTTTCGGCTTTAATCTCGTAGTGTGACTGCGGATGCAGGCAAACTGGGCATAGCTTGGGAGCGACTTTACCAACATGGATATGACCGCAAACGCGACATTTCCAAATTACGACGTCTTCTTTAATGAAGACATGGTCAGTCTTTAGATTATTAAGTAATTTTTGGTATCGTTCTTCGTGATCCTTTTCGATTTTTGCAATATTGCGGAATAGGTTAGCAATCTTGGGAAAGCCTTCAGTAAGTGCTTCCTCAGCCATCTTTTGATACATTTCGGTCCATTCATAGTTTTCACCAGCGACGCAATCGGCTAGATTAACATCCGTGAGGGGGATATCCCCGCCATGAAGTTCCTTAAAGAACAATTTGGCGTGTTCCTTTTCGTTTAGCGCTGTTTCTTCAAATAGCGCTGCGATTTGTTCATAACCCTGTTTCTTTGCCGCCTTGGCATAGAAAAGGTACTTCGTGTGGGCTTGCGATTCGCCAGCGAACGCTGCCATTAAATTAGCTTCTGTCTTGCTTCCTTTTAGTTCCATGATATGACTCCTATCTATATGAGATTATAAGTGTTTGCCAAGGTTAATTAAAGTCTATAAAAGAAAAAAGCCCGTTAGGGCTTATATTATCTTGGTTGCGGGGGAAGGATTTGAACCAACGACCTCCGGGTTATGAGCCCGACGAGCTACCAGACTGCTCTACCCCGCGATGTAACTGCCTTTTCAGGCGCCTATATAATATAGCAAACATCGCGGGGTAAGACAAGTCTTTTTATTTGAGGTCAGTCCGGCTAAATAGATACGCTCCACCGAGGTTTAGCAGTGCCAGCAGACCGAAATTCGTGCCTAACACTTTAAACAGGTAAATGCGTCCTTCATCGGAATAGAAATTTGTAAAATCGGTGGGATTAAATAGTGAAGTCGAATACTTAAGCGCTTGGAAAATATAGAAGTAATCTAATACGCCCTGTAGTCTATCAAGCGCGTCTTGCGCTTGCTGCGCTTGGGTGGATAAATCATAGCGATTATACACGAGCCAAAATTTCAGTAACGATTCCAATAACAGCGCGAACACGAGTACGAATACCATGAACACGATTGACAATACGATAACTCCCGCCATGTTTTTGACCATCATCGCAATGAAATTAATAATAGAAGTGGCGACGAATACAAGCAAATAACCTATCGCCATGTAAATGAGAAAGTTTTCTAGATCGTTAACCACCGTCGTATCAATTGGGAACGGGATACCCCAAATTTGTCCAAAACCAA
>DAOSDC010000010.1:0-51952 GCA_035361955.1 Bacilli bacterium | reverse complement strand
GAGTGGTTGCCTTTTTTATTCAGGCTTCATGTTTCACATCAATTGTATAGTTACATTTCATAATATCTACATTTTACAATGTAATTGTCCAGAAACATAATGTATAATGTATTGGCATTAAAACATGAAAGTTCTCTTCGTTTTCGCCCATCCGGCGCCTTATAAAATCGATTTGTTTAACGGCTTGGCGCCCCATGTGGATTTGACCGTCGTTTTCGAACGTCATAGCAGCGGATTTCGCCATCCGTTTTTTTATGACCGCACCCGATATGATTTTCGCACGATATTTTTGCGTGGTATTTCGCTCGGGGCTGAAAATCACATCTCGTTTGAACTCATCGCTCATCTACGGAAAAATAGGTATGATCTGATCATCATGAACGGATATTCATCAATTACCGAAATCTTAACGATTCGGTTCTTGCAACGGAAAAAAATTCCCTATGTGCTATATGTCAATGGCGGCGTCATCCATGAAGACCCGAAGTGGCGCAAACAATTGAAAACAAAGCTCGTTAAAGGGGCGTCATATTATTTTTCACCCACCACTTACGTCGATCCTTACCTAATCCATTATGGAGCAAATTCCGAGCGAATATTGCACTACCCTTATGCGACGATATATGAAAAAGACATCGCCAAGCAACCGCTGACGATGGAAGCCAAAGCGGCTTTTTGGAAAAAATTGCAAATTAAAAAAGGTCCGGTGTTTATTAGCGCCGGTCAGTTCGTCGATCGCAAAAACAACATGCGCGTGCTACAGCTTTGGTCAAAACGACCAAAATCGAATCAATTGCTGCTGATTGGGTCAGGACCTGATGAAGCCAAATATCGGCGTTATATAAGTGAGCACGATTTAAAAAACGTTTCCATCCTCCCGTACCAAAAACGCGAACGCCTGTTGGAATTGACACGACACGCCGATGGATTCATCATTTTGAGCAAAGAAGACATTTATGGTCACGTCATCAACGAAGCGCTGTCACAAGGAGTTCCCGTCATTAGTTCGCGCCACGTAATGGCCGCCCTGCATCTTGTGGTTGACGGTGTCAATGGTTACCTTGTTGATTTAGATGATGATGACGAGATTTTACAAGCGATTTCTAACTTAAGTAAAGCCGATATGTTCCCTGCTTGTGTTGCCACTTCCAAAACAAACACTTTCGAACAAATGGTCGCCCACCATCTCAAGGCATTTGATCGCATCGCAGTATGAAAATCATCTATTTGACCAACTCGATGCTTCCGGAAGATTTCGACGACCTTAACGCCAGCGTCAAACATAAAGCCAATCCGAGCAATCAAAACTTTCACCATCGCTTGATTCGCGCCTTTGCGATATCTTATCCGGTCACCGTTATCTCATATCGGCCGCTGGCAGCTTATAACGATCCGCCGTTTTTACCATATGAATGGAAGAAAAAAAACAAAATCTATTACCACTATTTGCCAATTCATAATAAGAAGTTCGTTAAGCAAACCAAAATTATCGATGAGGGCTTGAAACTCATCAGCGAACTGACCAATCGGCGCCAAGGTGATAAACCATTACTAGTCGTCGATGCCATGAATGGCACTTTAAGAAGATTGGCAAAGAAGGCATCGGCTAAATATCATTTAAAAACGCTGGCCGTCGTCACCGACCATCCGCTGTTATTGACCGGAGCCAAGAAGCGACAAGCTAGCGCCAGCATCAAAGACATGCAATCATTTGATTATTACATACCGCTGACCGAAGCACTTGACGTGCTCGTCAATCCCCACCACAAACCGCACCTAAACCTTCCTGGCATTGCAGAAGTTCGTAGCGCCTTTTCCAGTTATCAACGTCCCTACATCTTTTTTGCAGGAGCTTTGCACGAACGATACGGCGTCCACACGCTCATCAATGCTTTTATGTCGACGACCTATGACGTTGATTTGGTCATTGCCGGTCATGGTCCCGACCATTTTGTCAAAGAAGCGCTAAAAAAAGATCCGCGCATCAAATTTTTGGGTCAATTATCACAACTTGAAACATTCAAATATGAAGCCGGTGCGCTCATTAACGTCAATCCCCGTCCCTATGAAAAAATGCTGAATGCCTACTCGGTGCCTTCGAAGTTTTTTGAATACATGACCTCCGGGGCCCCGACGATGTCGACCGAACACGATTTTTTGACGTCAAAATACCCCAAACTGGCCATTTGGGCGGGCAAAGGATCGCTTTCCGATTTGCGGATGGCTATCGTCGAATTTATGAATATGACGCTTTCTGGTAAAGACCGTTTAGCGAAAAAATCGAAAGAAGTCGTGTTATCGGAATACGGGATTCAAGCCGTAGGTGCCAGTCTCGTTCAATTTATCAATTCGCTTAAATAAGACTCGAGCCGTTTGGCCGTTATTTCTAGTGTATGATTTTCATTGAAATAGGCGATATTTCGCGCTCCCAGCGCGATTTTTTCTTGTTCTGACAATCGTAGCATCCATTCGATGCCCTGTTTCAGACCATCCTTGGAAGGAGTAACCAACAGACCGCCTCCAGCTTCTTGTAGGATGTTTCGGCCATCGCCAACGAGCGCGCCGATGATTGGTCGGCCATAGCCTAGATACAAAATTAGCTTGTTGGGAACGGTCGCTCCGACATATCCGCCCGCTTTAAGCGGAACGAGTAAGGCATCGGCGTTAGGAATAAACGTCGCCGCCACATCGCTTGATAGGGTTCCGTAATATTTAACGATTTGCGATAAACCATTGGTATCGATAAACGACAATAATCGAGGAAGCGCCGTGCCATAACCGATTAGGTGTACGTGCAAATCGCTATTCTTGTAATCGAGTAAAACTTCAAGCAATTCATCGAGTAATTGAACTTGTCCAAAGTTGCCGATGTAAACCAGGTTATGCTTGGCTTCGAATTGCCGTGGCGCGCCTTGGAGACCACTCGCTAACGATGGCTGGACAAGTGTCGCCATTTTTCGATACTGGATTCCATGTTCTTCATGCATGTAGGTTTGATAAGTCGGTGAACCGACCAAAATGCGGTCGGCGGCTTGGTAGATGCGTTTCGACCAATTTTTCAAGTAGCGATAACCAAGTGAATTGTTGGCGATGTTATTAGTAAAAACGACCGATTCGGGCCAAATGTCAACGCAATACATCAATAACGGTAACTTATGTTTTCTCGCAAAATCGATTGCGGGAACCATCGAAATGACCGGTGACAAACTCATTGTGAACACGACATCGTACTCACCTCGGTGCTTTTTGACGAAGCTGCGCGCCAAAAAATAATAAGAAAAGTAATTGATTATTAGTGATATTTTGTTTTGGCGTCGCGCAATAATTGGCAATCGATGTACTTTTACACCATCGATAATCTCGAATTTAACTTTTTTATATTCGTTTAGAATGTGACCAAAACCGGCGTTAGGGCGACCAGTCACGATTGTGACTTCATGCCCCAATGCCACGAGTTGCCGCATCAGTGGCGTAATCGTGAAATTTTCAGGATGATAGAATTGACAAACGGCGAATATTCTCATAATCGCATTAATTGTAACTGAGTTTGTTGTTTTTCGTTAAAGTTTTCATTAATAATTGCATTTTTATGAGATAAAACAGCACTTAAGCGTCATTGTTTGTTATCTTAAAAGAAAAAGGAGAATAACGATGGAATACAGTGAAAAGACCGGCTTAGTGACCTTATTACTCTGTTTCTTTTTAGGGACATTGGGCATGCACCGCTTCTATGTCGGGAAAATCGGCACCGGATTGCTACAGCTATTTACGCTAGGTGGATTCGGCATTTGGGTACTGATTGACTTTATTATGATCATATTGGGGAGCTTTACCGATAAAGACGGTAAAAAAATCAAGTTATAACCATTTTGTGAATCAAACTCCAAGGTTGGGGCAGACCCCGACCTTTTTATTTTGTTATTATTTGTAATCATCATGTCTCTGATTGATAATAAATAATCATGAATTCGAAATTTCGCAAACTCAAGCCATTCCAAAAAGCGCTGTTCGAGCCAGTGCGTGCTTTAATGCGCACGGTTTTCCCCGTAACGCTCGTCCGTTGGCAATATCGCTATTTGACACGCCATCGTCTCAATTTAAAACATCCGGTGCGCTATACTGAGAAACTTCAGTATCTACGCTTGTATGTATATCCCTTTGATCAGTTGGCGATTCACTGTTCTGATCGCATCGGGGTCCGCGACTACCTATCGGATTTGGGTCTCTCGCGTTATTTGATACCGAGTGAGGGTGTTTACCAACGTTTTGACGATATCGACTTCGCCAGCCTTCCAAGTTCGTTCGTCATTAAATGCTCACACGCATGCGCCTACAATACGATAGTCATCTATAAAAACCAACTTGACGTTCCGACCACAAAAAAACAATTCGACAAATGGTTGCAAACCGATTACGGCAAACTGACGATTGAACGTCACTACAGCCCGATTAAACCCCGCATTTTGATTGAACGGTTTCTAGGCACCGCGCAAGAACTGCCAATCGAGTATAAAATTCATGTCTTCAACGGAAAAGCCAAAAGCCTATACGTCGTCACCGGACGCGGAAAAGACATTCGCTATACGAATTTTTATATCGATTGGACGAGATTTGACGGCAGCCAGTTCAACGGGTGGAAAAGCGCCGATCAACCGATCCAAAAACCTGAAAATTTCGACGAAATGGTCGCTTTGGCCGAGCGCGTCGCCGCGCCATTTCCATTCGTGCGAGTTGACCTGTACTGCATAGATGGTAAAATATTTTTTAGCGAAATGACGTTCACGCCCGCGAAAGGCACCTTGCTATTAGACGATGACAAGGTTGACTATGAAATGGGCGCTTGGCTCGACATCAGCCACTTTCTTTAGGGAGCATCACGATTGAAAAAACAATACTTGCTAATTGGATTAAGTTTAATTGCCTTGGCATCTTGTGGCCAAGACGTAGCCACGGCCCTCGACCGTAATCTTTATCATACGCAACTTTTTTCCGACAATATGTATGTCGATGAAGTGCTTGGCACGAGTTTGGCATCCCAACATATCGCCAGCGTCCAGACCCATGTCGTCGATTCCGAGGATTTAGTCACCGGTGTTGCCAATTTGAAGACGGCTGACCGCTTCTATGATAATAATGGCACGCCAACCATGGTCAACGATGACATTTACTCGACCACTAACAAATTGTCATTGACGTTGCCGGAAGTAAAATATGGCTTTGAAAGCAAGCTTTACGACGGCATCTTGCACTGCTCCGACGCCGTACGCATTTCCAAAAGCCGATTACAGCTTCAAGCAAGCGGTTACGGCTATGTTTTTCCCAAAGCGCTAGTTAGCGTCGATCACGTCGGGCTTTATCTTAAAGCCGGCGCTGATACCTATCTTGGCGGTGTCAAAATTACCGATGTACGCGTCAATTTGTCGTTTTACATTCCGACAGCGGAAAATCAATACGCACAACATGTGTTTCAATTCGATGTGTTTGGATTACGGGGCACCGATTTCCCGCAATTTTATGGTTTTTATTTCAGTGACGTCACAACCATCAATTTATCAGGCGCTAATGCTTATAGCGTCACATACCAAATACTCGATGCTGCTGCAGCGAGTAGTGACCCGGATTTAACGGCATTATTCGTTTATGAAATGCTACTGCCGAAAAGCGTTTGGCAATAAGCGTTTTTGGTTATTCGACATTTGGCGAAGCCGCGATGAAGGCTTCGCTTTTCTTTTTGGCGCCCGCAAGACCTGATTGATACGCATAACCAATTAAAAAGAGTGCCATAAGACTCGTCAGGTCGGAGAAAAACGGCGTTTTATAAATACGTTGTCCTTCACGGACAAATGGCGCGTAATCATAATTGAAAAACGCATTGACGATAAAAGTTAATAGGAACACGATTATCAGCATCTTGTGATGCTTGGCATCGGTTGATTTATTGTAATAAATAACAAGGGAATAGCCACCAAAGCCGACGAGGGCGAGTAGACCGAGCACTGGGAAAAACCCACCTTGGTACAACGTGTCGAAAAACGCACTGCGCGTCGATTCGATAAAGCTGTTACCCACGATGATTGGATGTAATCCACCAAACGGATGCGCGAATGAGGCGGCAATTACTTTGGCGTAACCGGTGACGATGGAATTGCCAAATACGCGACGGAAAATCGGATTCGAAGCGACCAGATCACTCATAAACGGAACTTCAAACGCATAAAGCAACAATAGTATCGCCGCGACGATAAATATGGCAATAAACGCATAGATGGCATAAGTAGCGGCGGCGCGCCATTTCGCACCTTTCGGATAAAAACGAAGGAATAGAGTTAACACTAGGGCCGGGACGAGATATTTGATGGCGCTGACATATGGTAAGAATGCAATCGACAGCAGTCCAATCGCACCCGCGCCAATCCAAATAAAATCAAACTTCTTGATTTGTTTCAACGGAATAAAAAATAGACCCAGCGACAGCGGTGCCAAAATCGTCGCATACGAAGCGAAATAACTTGTCGTCACTTCTTTAAAATCGAACCCGAACAAGAATTTAGCTTCATTCGATATCGCATAAGCTTCGCCATCAAAATAAAGCGTTTGTCCGGCATATCGAATCACATAAAAGAACGTGTAACGCCATAACGTATACACTAGCGAGATCGCTAAAAGAATTGTTAATCCGGCAAAAATGGCTGCTAAACCCTTTTCGATTTGAAAGTCTTCGGTTTGCGCTAAGGTTAAACCAATGAGTAAAAATGCCATAATCGACAAAATCATCACAATGTTGTCGACGACATTTTGGAGCAAATAGTAAAGTGGCGAAAACGCCATGAATGCCCCATAAGCAAATAGTGGCAAGCCAAACAGCAAACCAACGTTAAGCCAATCTTCCTTTTTGTATGACATCAGCGTGATAGGGATTAATCCAACCGCTAATAGGATTGATAAATATCGGAATAGCATTCCGTAGTTGGCAAGGTTTAGACTCGTGAACAACAATAATTCAATGGCCAGAAACGATAATAGTGAAGCATACTTTTTCTTATATGTGACGAGCTTTATTTTATCCATTACCAATAACATCCTTTTTCAACTTGTTCGGCACCTTGAGGTTTATTGTTTGGGCGCGTCCATGAAGAAGTGACATAACGCGTCACATGGGATCGCTTTTCCCATCTTTTTCCCATTATACCAAATAGGAGCTGCGTCGCTCCGCCCGTTTGTATTGCTTGCTTGCCAATGCTTTTGATAAACCAGCATAGATGCGTGCCATAAGCGCCGGCGCCCACAAGCGCGATGTCAAAATCGTGCTTAACGATTTCGACTTTCAAATAATCAAGCGCCTCAAACCAGTTGTGGAAGCGCTCGTCGTATTGTTCGCCGATCGTTTGGACGGCCTCGATCGTAATGAGCTTGAAATCAGGTAGTACCCGGCGATTGGTGATGATTTCTTCTTTCTTGGCATATTGGGATTCGATCAGTTTAGCGAATGGAGAAATGACCAAAACACGTTTGCCTTTCAGCGTCTCAGTCCAATCGCCCATCAATGGTTCAAACGCGTTGTATTGAATGATTTTCGCGTGGGGAATATGCTTTCGAAAAAAATAATCTTCCATGTGGATGCCAGAAATACCAAGGATGTCTGTTTTTGGCAGTTCTTTAAGATACTGCGTGCAGTAGTATGTCAAGTTGGCATCGGTGGTCGGAAAAAATCCGGCATTGTTTTTCATCGAATATTTGACCGATTTTTTATAATCGTGACGCCAGCCCATCTGAATCTTTTCATAATTGTTCAAACAGCTTAATTCGGTAGCTCCGAACCTTATCGCGGCGAAAGGAATGCCGCTATTGATGGCTTGCTTCAGCGTCTCGTTACTAAAATCTTGCGAGATTCCTTTAATACCCGAAAAACGTTCGACGCGTTTTTTGCGACGAAACAGTTTCCATAACAAAACAAACCAAGCATTCTTTAAAAAATACGCCACATAGGTTATTTTTTTGCGATAGGGGACGAGCGAAGACATGCTACTTTACAAGACCATAATAAATGGCGGTGAAATATAATTCGGGGAAATGCATGGCCAACATCGTCTTGGTTGCCTCCGGTAGTTCCAATTTTTCAAGCGCGATTTGCTTAATCATACCGAGTCGTGCTGCTTTTCTCATCGTTTGGAGCCGGAGTTGTTGCTCGCCTGGTCGTTTGTTAATCCAATTCTTATGATGCATGTTAACGCTAATAGCTTGATCGATTTCGGTTGTCAGTTGCGGAATCTCATAAATCTTTAAAGGATCAAGATCGGCCGCTTCAGCGATGATTTCCAAAAATCTTAAATAGCGCGTACGATCGGTCATTGTCTCATGGATTTTCGAGGTCAGGAAAAAATCAAGTTCTTCAATCCCCGCTTTAGCGATAATATGATTGATTTCACTCGCCTTTTTATCGAAGGCGGCCGTAATTTTAAACGTGTATTTGAAGCCGAGATATTTGCCGAATTTCTTCATGGTGTCGAGATAGCCTAGTCGCATGTTTCGGGCCATGATGTCAGGTTTGATCATCAAAAACGGGCCGAGGTGGTGATAACTGCGGATGTAGGTGACATTGGCTTTATCAAGATATTCAGGGTGAGAGTAAGCAACCGTGTTCAAATCGACGGCAATCACGTGATCAGAACCGAGTCGAAATGCCAAATCAATTGGAAGGCGATCATAATAGGCGCCATCAATATAATTTTCCTCGCCAATCTTAGTGACGGGGAACGCCGGATAACAACTGGCGCTCGCTAATAAGTAATCGGCGATTTCTTCACGTTTGACGTCTTTGATAATGATGTCTTTTCCCACCATTTTGGGGTAAGTGGCTACGGTGATGGCAAAATCAACAGGTGCCTTCAGCAGTTTGTCGATGTCAAGATGCTCGGCAATCAACGATTTGAAAGGACTGATATCCATGCCTTTGTTCTTGATATATGAAGCGATGAATTTAAGTAGTTCTTTTTTATCGCTGCGCAATATTTCGTCAAGGTCGAGATTGATGCCGTGCTTCATGACTTTCTTGACTTCGAGATTGTGCCAAAGTTTTTCAAGCATCGGCAAATCGCCTCCGGCCATAATCGCCCCGTTGAGCGCGCCAATGGAGGCTCCCGTAATCACGTGATAGGGCATTTTAAGTTCCTTAAGAGCTTGGAAAAAACCGACTTGATACGCTCCTTTGGAGCCGCCACTTCCAAGCGCTAATCCGAGTTTCATGCTATTTACCTCCTATGACAAAAATTAATAATTAATCACTTAAATGACGAATTATGTATTAATAATAACATTACATAAGTCAAAACGTATTTTGCTTGCGATGAAAGCCAGTGGAAAATATCATTGGTGTGAAAATGTTTTTCGAGGACGTATTTGATTGCGTCCATCGCCGTTCGCTGCTCTTTTTTGGTCAATGTTTTGCGGGAACGCACTTTCTTCAAGATAGCGACGACATCTTTGCTTTCGAATCGGGATCTGAGACTTGTATTGATATGTTCCGCCAATTGGTCAATCTCATATACCGGTGTCGGATCAATGCCAAGCGTTTCAGCAATCACTTCCAAGCCACGGATAAAAAGATGTCCCGGTAAGAGCTTGCCACTTGTATGTCGCTTGAGGATGCGATTGACGGCATGCTGATTACTCTTAAAATCAGTTTCTAGAAGCGACAGCATCTTTTGCTCTAGATCCCTTATTTTATCGTTATGAACGAACGTGTAGCGATATCCGACTAAAGATCCCAATTTCTTCATCGCGTCGTTATAACCTAACTTACGATTGCGATCGATCGTCGTTTGATTGAAATTAAATGGCACCCCTAAATTCCACGACGGTTCAATGTTGATGACATCGCTACGTTTGTTCAGCAATGGATGCCATGCAATTTTATAAAAAAGGTTGACGGCAATCACACGCTTGGCACCCATGTCGAAGGCAAATTGAATCGGTAGTGAATCTTTGTAACCACCATCAATGTATGTCTTCTTGCCAATTGTCCGCACGGGGAAAAGGGGCCATACGGCGCTTGAGGCGAACAACCAGTCATAAACCTGCTCGTCTGGTACTGTTTTTAGTTCCACATTTCGCTGTATGAGTAGTGGCAGTTCGACGGCGACGACACCAAACCTCGGAATCGCTTGCCTAATTTCAGAAATGCTAATGCTCGATTTTATCGAATCGATTAATGGGGTAATGTCGGCTCCGCGATTTTTAATGTATCGTTTCGTGAACGTCATAATCCGTTGACGATCTTTAAGAAACGTTTTGCGGAAGGCGCCCCACTCGAAATCGAGACCATCGCGCATTACTTTTTCTGGAGAAACATCGTGCCATAAAGCATCGGCGGCGTCATACTTATCCGCAGCCATAAATGCCCCAATCAGTGCTCCGATCGAGGTGCCTGAAATAACACTTGGCGTGATGTCTAATGCGCGAAGCGCATCCCAAACACCCATCTCGTAGGCGCCAAGCGAGCCACCACCACCAAGTGCGATGCCGATGTTTTTATCATCAATATCCATTTCATAATTATATCACGAGGGAGCGACTGGCCGAGGATGGTATAATGCTTTTAAAAGGATCTTAATCATGGAAATCAATCAATTAGTCGCCCAACAACGAAGTTATTTCAAAACGAATGTTACCTATGATATTAATTTCCGCATTGAAGCGTTAAAGAAGCTCAAAGATAAAATCAAACTGCATGAACGCGATATCCAAGATGCGCTTCGCATCGATTTAGGCAAGAGCCCCGAAGAGGCATATTTGACAGAAATTGGCATGGTCTACGAAGAATTATCGTTCATGATCAAACACGTCCGCCAATTCGCCAAGGACAAACGCGTCCGCACGCCCCTTGTCCATTTTTATGGCAAAAGCTTCCGGCGTCCCGTTCCTCATGGAACTGTCTTGATCATGAGCCCCTGGAATTATCCGTTTTTACTCGCGATGGGTCCAACCATCGATGCGCTAGCCGCAGGTAATACCGTGATTATCAAGCCCGGTTCATATGCCCAAGCCACCGGGTTCGTCATCCAAAAATTGATTGAAGCCACGTTTGAATCAAAATACGTTGCCGTTGTCCTCGGCGGTCGGCAAGAAAATCAAGCACTGCTTGATCAAAAATTTGATTACATTTTCTTTACCGGATCGACGAGTGTGGGACGCACGGTGATGGAGAAAGCTGCCAAGCATTTGACGCCCGTTACATTGGAATTGGGCGGTAAGTCACCATCTATCGTCGACATCAGTGCTGATTTGGCCATTGCCGCTCGAAGAATCGTCTTTGGTAAATTAATCAACTGTGGTCAAACATGCATCGCCCCCGATTATGTCATCGTCCATAAATTCGTCAAGGACCAGTTCATTGAGCTGCTCATTAAAGAAATCAAACGGCAATATGGCGATGACCCGCTTAAAGCCGGTCGCTTTGGCAAAATTATCAACGAAAAGCACTATGAACGCTTGATAGGTTTATACCAAGACGAACCAATCTCGTTTGGAGGCCAAACCATTGGCGACCAACTCAAGATTGAACCGACGATACTTGGTGAGGCAACACTCGATTCTAAAGCGATGGGTGAAGAGATATTCGGACCGATACTCCCGATTCTGACATTTGAAACGACCGAAGACATTTTTGCAATCATCGATCAGCATCCGACGCCTCTCGCGCTTTATTTGTTTACCAAAGATCCCGTGCGCGAAAAACAAATCCTGTCATACATTCCTTTCGGTGGCGGTTGCGTCAATGATACGATTGTCCACATCGCCACGACGCACATGCCATTTGGCGGAGTCGGAGAATCGGGCATGGGCAGTTATCATGGCAAACAAGGATTCGACACTTTCACACATTATAAAAGCATTCATAAAAAAGCGAATTGGCCTGATTTGTTCGTTCGCTATCAGCCATACACCAAATTAAAGCAAAACATTATCAAAAAGTTCTTGAAATAAGGTAACTGAAAAAATATCGGCGTTTTGCTATCGCTTTTAAGCGAGAGTGCTATAATGGTCATATACAAAAAGGAGAGAAAGCATATGAAATCATTCATCAAGACATTCGACGATCTGCCATTCATCCTCAAAGTTATCTTCGCCTTGCCCGGTCTGGACTTCCTGTGGGGCATCTATCGTTTACTTAAAGGAATCGACAAAAAGAACACTGTTTTAATCATTGTCGGCGCCATTTGGATCTTAGCCGGGGCAGCGATTTTATGGATCATTGACCTGATTACGATCATCCTCAACAAAAAGCCAACCATCCTCGTCGACTAATCAAATCATTCCAGTAATGAAAAGGCATCGAATCACGATGCCTTTTTTATTTGTGTTATTTTACTTTGACTTTTTTTAGTACGGTATGCGCTAGCGCCCCGTCTTTGTACACGAATTTGACGCCGCCTTCGATTAGTGGAATCAAATATTCACGCATCAGTTTGCCGCTACCGTGGACGTCTTCGAGCAACTCCTTGGTCATCTTACGTTCAACATTGGCAATATGACGGAGATTTTTCATTTGGTATTTGACTTTGTATTTATCGCCCGGTAACCGCGTGATGATGACCATATAGCCCGTTCTTCCCTTGACGACGTTACGCACGGCGATTTGCGATACCTTAATCGCTTCCGTTTGATCGGCTTTGGAAATAAAAGTTGCCGCGGCTCGTTGCATTAGACTAAACTCAATCGCCCGCACCGGGAAACCAAGCTTTTCCTTAATGTGATCGCCTAAGATGTTCGCGATGCCGCCAAGTTGCGCATGGTTGAATGAGTCAACCGTGGCAAACGCTGAGGACAGGAATGGAGCGACGCCTTCGGAAATGACGATGAACGCCTTTTTCTTTAAAGCATAGAGCCGTTTTATTTCTTCAAGAAATTCATCTAGATGGAAGTTTTCTTCCGGCAGATAGATGCGGTCCGGCTTCAAATCTCCTTGAAGTAACGCTGCTGCGGCAGTCAACCAACCGGCATTGCGACCCATCACTTCAACAATGGCGATTTTGCCTTTGTTATAGCACATATTGTCGATGGCGATATCTTGGAGCGATTGAACGACGTATTTAGCTGCCGAAGGGAATCCGAGGCAGTGATCGGTATAGTTCAAATCGTTGTCTATCGTTTTAGGAATGCCAATAACGGCGCAATCGTATTCGGCCCGCTTCATGAACTGGGATAACTTGTGGCAAGTATCCATTGAGTCGTTACCGCCATTAACGAGCAAATAGCCAATATCGTGCTTTTTAAGGGTTATAAGAATTTTGTAATAGTCGGGGTGGCCCAAATCGTCGCTTAGCTTGTAGCGCGTCGTGCCCAAAATAGCGCCCGGGGTCTGTTTCAGTAATTCGATTTGCTGGTCATCTTCTTGACGCAGATCGATTAGATTATCGTTTAAAACGCCTTCGATGCCGTAAAGACTACCATAGATTCCTTTGATCTCAGGATGGAGTTTGGCTTCCTTGATAACACCGTATAACGACGTATTGATAACGGGTGTGGGACCACCCGATTGGAAATATAATAATGATTTCATAAACTTACCTCACTTCATAAAAAACCAAGGTAAATTATAACATTACTGCGTCAAAAATAAAGATAATCGATTAATTAGCCCTCAATAATTAGTGCTTGGTATGGCGCCAATCGCTTTTGCGAAAAAAGGCCCGTGTCATGATAGTTATCAATGATTATTTTGCCTGTGATTGGCTTATTAATCTTCCTCCAACAAGAAGATAAATTGATATAAATCGTCCAATGTTTGTGCGCAAGTTGCCGTGAAAAGGCCAAAACATCACGATGCTGCTTGATAAATGTTATGGCTCCCGTTTGTAGCATTGGGCTACTGTTTCTTAAAGCAATGATATTTTGGTAGTAGTGCCAAATCGACTTACTGTCGTTCAAATTTGCCAAAACGTTGATACACTGGTACGAATCCGATAATCGTAACCACGGCGTTCCGGTCGTAAATCCCCCATTGGCGTCGGAATTCCATGGAAGCGGTGTCCGGGCATGGTCGCGACAAAAATTCATCACGAGACGAAACGCCATTTTCTTGGACAAGCGAAAACGTTGTTGTACTAAATCATAAACATTGCGACTCGAGACGTCATCAATCTCATCAATCGTATTGAAGTTCGTATTAATACATCCGATTTCTTGCCCTTGATAAATAAACGGAGTACCTCTGAGGGTCATCAAAATCGTGGCCAACATCGTCGCGCTTTGATAGTAATATTTACCCTCGTCACCAAATCTAGAAATGCTTCGGGGAATGTCGTGATTTTCAAAGAAGAGCGTGTTCCAAGGCAAAATTTGCTGCCATTTTTGTAGCGTTTTACGCATCAGTGCCGGACAATATCTCTTTCTAAACAGTGGCAGAAACAATTGATCGACCGCCGTATGGTCAAACTGAAAAACGGTTTCCAATTGGCCGTCGGTATACGCTTGCGCCTTGATGCCATCTAGTCCAACCGTTTCGCCAACCGTGTACGCGTCGTATTTTTGCCAAACTTCATCGTGAAATTGTTTCAAAATTAGATGGCTGCCCGCTTGTGAAAGGTAATGTTCTTTGCCAATCGCATATAACCGCTTCTTACCGTTAGCGAGACTAGTCTTAAAAATCATATTGATGACGTCGCAGCGAAACCCCGCCACGCCTAAATCAAGCCAAAACTTCATCAATCGTTTTACTTCTTCAACCACTTTGGGGTTGTGATAGTTCAAATCGGGTTGTTTAGCAGCAAATAGGTGTAAATAATATAATCCATTATCTGGATGTTTACTCCAAGCACTGCCGGTAAAGTGACTCTCCCAGTTGTTAGGGGGATATTCTTTACCGTCTTTGACGATACCTTGGCGCCATATATAGTAGTCATGATATGGCGATGATGGGTCGATGCTTTGGGTGAACCAGCGGTGCTCGTCGGAGGTGTGGTTAATAACAAGATCCATGATGATTTTTATATCGCGGATATCCGCTTCTTTGAGTAATCGCTTCATGTCATCCAGCGTCCCATATTCAGGATTGATGTCGATGTAATCGGCAATGTCATAGCCATTATCGGCGTTGGGCGATTTGTACACCGGAGATAGCCACAGTGCTCCAACCCCCAGTTGCTTTAAATAATCGAGTTTGCTGATGATGCCCTCGATATCACCGATGCCATCGCCGTTACTGTCACAGAAACTGCGTGGGTAGATTTGATAGATGACACGTTGATGCCACCATTTGCCATGATTTTGCATGAATGAACCTCACATAATATTAATTATGCTAGTTATCGAAAATGTTTTGCAAAAATTCTTTCAAGTTGATAAGCAATTTTCCGATTTAATCATATAATTGATAAAGTATGGAAACCGCTCGATTCCGCCTTGCACGGCTCGATGATCTTGATCAAATCATGGCCATCATCAAAGATGCCAAAGTTTTCATGGCGTCACAAAACTCGGGTCAGTGGCAAGACCAGCATCCGCGCAAAGAAACGATTGCCCACGATATTGAATCATCTAATTACTATGTGATTGAAGAAAATGGATGCGTGCTGGCCGGAATGGCGCTACTTGGTTATGAACCCGATTATGACCAACCTCTTGAAGGAGCTTGGATTAGTAGCGGACCATACCTAGTCATCCATCGACTGGCTGTCGCTAAGCAACATCACGGTCGCGGTTTGGGGGCTCAGATGCTGAAGCAAGCAGAAAACATCGCCAAAGCAAAACATATCGTTTCGGTGCGACTCGATACGCATCATCGAAACACCCCGATGGTGCGCTTGCTTGAAAAATGTGGTTATACGCGGATTGGCGCTGTGTTATTGACGAATTTTAAACGCCGGATTGCCTTTGAAAAGATCATTTAGGGCAACGCAACCTATATTCGACAAACCGACAAGCAAACATGCTGGTGGCAACCAAGGCGCCACCATTAAAATATGGGCATTATGGAAACATCACTTTTAAAAAACAAAAACTTCATCCTGCTGTATTTAGGACGACTCGTCTCTAACTTCGGCAACATCTTCTACAACTTCGCCATTGGTTGGTTTATTTTGTCGTTGACACAATCGCCAGCGCAAGCAGCGGCCTACATGGCATTCGGCGCGATTGTGTTTTTAGTACTCACGCCATTTGGCGGCGTGCTGTCTGATCGTTGGGACCGCGTTAAGATTGTTTATATTACAGATTTTATCCGTGGTACATCGATTGTTTTAGCAGGCCTGGTCATTATGTATAACGGTACCTTCACGCTTGGTGGTCTAACAATCGATTTTGGGTCCGATACATTTAAAATCGTCATTTTATACATTACAGCGTTTATCATCTCAGTTAATGGTGCGTTATTTAATCCCGCAGTCACGACATTGACACCCTTTATCGTTGGCAAGGAGCAATTGCAAAAAGCCAATGCTTCATTACATGCTCAAAACGCGCTAATCAACATTGCCGGAACGGTGACCGCCGCGGCATTATATGCCTCGCTTGGCATCGGTTGGATTTTCATCATCAATGGTGTCGCTTACATTGGTTCTGCCGTTTCCGAAATTTTCATCAATGTAAAAACCAAGGAAGATGTCGATTCGCAACTTACTGTCAAACAAGTGTTTGTCGATATGGGACAAGGCCTCAGTTATTTGTTTAAAAGCCGTGGTTTGTTCGTTTTCACAATCGTAGCCATCATCTTGAACTTTTTCAGTGCCCCAGTTTACGCAATCGGCTTGCCCTACTTATATAATCAGGTGTTAAAAACGGAACCGATATACTTTTCGCTGATTGGTGTTTTGGCTTCCGTTGGTACAATTGTAATGTCGATCATCTTTACGCTGATTAAGCAACGTGATCGCATGTTCAAATTCATATCATGGGGGCTGCTTGCTTGGATTCCGCTGATTTTATCCCAAGCGATTCTTATTTATCTTGTCGTCTCCGGCGTGATTGGATTTTGGCTCTTCTTTGGCATTAGCATTGCGATTGCTTTCCTAGATGGCAACATCTCCGTGTTCGTCAACACCCCGATTGGAGTCGCTTTCCAAAAATACGTCCCGCGCGAGATGCTTGGCCGCGTCAATTCGATGCTGAATACGCTCGTTTCCGGTCTAGCACCCATTTCCATCGCTTTAGGCGGTTTATTCCTAGAATATCGTTCAGTGCCCGAATTATACTTAATCAGTGCCGTCGGTTTTGTGATCGGTTCGATTATCTTCTTTTCAAGCAAAAGCGTCAAACAGCTATAAACACCTAACGAAACCTCAAAAATAAGTTATATTATTGATTGAGGTTTTTTAATGGAAAACAATATAATCGTCATCAACATGTTGTCGCAAGCCGACACTGTGCCCGGTCAAGGCGTCGGTTCGGCCTTTCTTGAACAAGTGGCACTGGTCAAGGAATCGGATAAATTCAAAGTATTAATCAACGCGAAAGTGAAAGCCGATATCGTTCATGTCCACTCGCTTAACTTACGCTATTACTTGAGACTTAATCAAAAGACACCCTCGGTCGTATATTGTCACTTGCTACCGGAAACGCTTGATGGGTCCATCAAACTGCCAAAGCTAATCTTTAGATTGTTTAAACGCTATGTCGTACGCTTTTACCAGAAAGCCGATTGGCTCGTCGTCGTTAATCCGATTTTTATCGAACCGCTGGTTAAATATGGCGTTAAGCGTGAACGCATCGTCTACATTCCCAACTATGTCGATCAAAAAGACTTTCACATATTGGCAAATCGCGACGAGTTGAAGGCAACATATGGGGTTACTGGTTTCACGGTTTTAGGCGTTGGTCAAGTCCAAACGCGTAAAGGCGTGCTCGATTTCATCGAAACGGCCAGGCGATTACCAGATATGTCATTCGTTTGGGCCGGCGGCTTTTCGTTTAAAGGCATCACCGATGGTTACAAGGAACTCAAAGAAGCGATGGAAACGGCACCCAAAAATGTTAAATTTCTTGGTATCATTCCGCGCGAAAAAATGAATGAGGTGTACAACATCGCCGATGTGATGTTTTTGCCTTCATTCAACGAACTATTCCCGATGAGCATTCTCGAATCGATTCAACTCGATTTGCCGTTTTTGGTTCGTGACCTTGATTTATATGAGCCAATCTTCGACGGTCATTATGTGAAAGCCCATGACGTCGATGGATTTACACAAACGATTAAACGCTTGGCAAACGATGAGAAATTTTATGAGCAAGCCGTCGCCCATAGCGCCTACAACCGCGAATTTTACAATAAATCAAGCATCTTGGCTATGTGGGAAAAGTTTTACGAAACCATGCTCAATGACCATAGATAAACGAGCACATGAATTGAGAAAAAGCCCATTTGTGATATAATAATCAAGAAAAGGAGATTAAATATATGAAAAAATTACACACCTTATTAGACTTGCAAGTCGCGAACTTCTCGGTTTTGTTCACGAAACTGCACCACTTCCACTGGTTCGTCGATGGACCGCAATTTTTTGCGCTCCACGCTAAATTCGAAGAACTCTACGATCACATCAACGAAGTTTACGACGCTTTCGCGGAACGGCTCATCACCATTGGCGGTCGTCCCAGCTCCACGATGAAAGCCTACCTTGAAAAAGCCACGATTAAAGAAGCCGCCGGCGAAGTCAGTGCCAAAGAAATGGTGCTCTCGCTTATTAAAGACATGGAAGCGATCGTCGTCAGCCTTAAAGAACTGACCGTCGCCGCCCAAGAAGAAGCTGATGAAGCCACCGCCGATCTGGCGATTGGAACGATTGGCGAATTCGAAAAGACACTTTGGATGCTTCGCGTCACCGCGAAATAATCAAATTGCCGCAATGATGATTAAGGTGCCTCGGCACCTTTTTCTTTTGCATAAAACCTTTTGGGCTATAATTGTTTCAATGGAAATATTTTTAATACCAAACTTCCAAAACATCGCTTTCTATGCTATGACCCTGCTTTGGTTGCTCGAAGTGTTTTTGGTACGTATTAAGCAACAATCGATTGATTATGAGGAACGCCAAAGTTTTGTCATCCTCGCTTTGACAATTATCATTTCAATCATCGCCACGATCATTTTGACTCGTTATGACTTGTTCGTGTTTCCTACCTCAATACGTCAAAGCATACGACTGATTGGCCTTGCTAGTTATTTTTTAGGTCTAACGCTTCGGTATGTGTCGCGCTTTTACTTGGGGCGCTATTTCTCGACCCATGTCCGAATCCAAACCGATCATCAACTGATTATCATCGGTCCCTATCGCATCTTTCGGCATCCACTTTATGTCGGTTTGTTGTTGCTTGTAATCGGAGTCCCTCTTTATATTGGCAATTGGTTAATCTTTATTTTCGCCTTTGTCACGCTTTCCATGCTTTTGAACTGGCGCATGATTCATGAGGAACGGATGTTGCAATTGAAATTTGGCGCCAAATATACCGATTATCTAAAGAAGAGTTATCGCTTCATTCCCTTTGTCTATTGAAGCGCTTATCACTTTTGTTGCATCGATGCCGACCACTATTTAAACTAACTTTACAAATAATGGAGGCGGCATATGTTACATCTAACAAATTCCCCAGGAGAAAACTGGATTCCAATCGCCATCTTCTCCCTCATTGTTAGCATCTTAACGATATTTATCGGGCGTCCAATCTTCAAACGAAAACCAATCTGGGTTTTTTCGGTTCCCGTCGTCTTATTGGTAGTGGCCGGTGCGATGATTGGACTATCGCAAATCGCCGATACTTTCGGTGATGCCTTTACGTTGCTGTTTTTTGGGTTTTTAATTCTTTTTGCGGGAGCTGGCGCACTCGTTGGCGCGTTGATCCTATTCTTTTTCATCTTTAAAGGCGCCACGAAAAAGCGCGATCCAGACGATATATTCAGTTGATTTTTATTTGATTGATTTGATGGCGTCGGGCAACGATTCGATAATATCAGACGCCATCATACTATCTTCACCGTATTTATCTTCGGCAAGCGAAGCCGCTTTTTGATGGAGGAAAACCGCCATCTTGCATGCTTCAAGCGGTTTATATCCTTGGCCTAAGTAACTTAATATCATCCCGGCGAGCACATCGCCGGTTCCGGCCGTGGCCATGCCTGGATTGCCGTTAATGGCGATGAATGAATGATGGCGTTGGGCAATCAGCACTTCGCTATCTTTAAGCACGACCGTCATTTTCTTGTCAAATAGCATGTCCAGATGGCGCTCGGGTTTGTCGGTATCCAGTAAACGTTCGGCTTCGCCCGTGTGCGGTGTGGCCACGATAAAAGAACCATCATCGAGAACGGGCAATATTTGTTTAAGAAAATCAAGACCGGATGCGTCGATGACTAGCGGTTTTTTGAGTGAGAGCAATAGATTGAGTATTTCTAACTGGCGGCTGTCATATGGATTCAATCCTGGCCCAAATAGGACGGCATCCATTTTATAAAGTAACGCGCCAACATCATCAATCTTGTGATATGGATGCACCATGACTTCCGGGAATGTTTGCGGAAACTTTTCATATAGATCGTTGGGAACCAAAATATGGACGAGCCCCGATCCGCACCGATAGGCGGCTTTAGCGCTTAATAATGGCGCCCCAAAATATCCCACGCTTCCGCCAAAAATGAAAACATTGCCGTAATCGTATTTGTTGGTTTCGCTTTTACGGTGGCGAATTTTCCCAAGATGTTTTCTAGCTAGCTTCTTCAACATGAGCAGCGCCTTCTTTCACCTTTAATTTATACAACTCTTCGACGGCAAAGTGAATCTTCGTGACGCTAATTGATTGATCGACCGCGTAAAGATAATATGTGTCGTGCAGCGTGGAAATGGAAACGCCATCGCCTTTGCCAAAATAATTATATTCGATATGGACGCTATAGTTTTCTAGTGGCCCTTTTTTGACATTGAATGGTTTTCCATCAAACTCGCCCGATAGATCAAAGCCGTTCGCGTCGTGTCGTAGCCTCGCCGTTCCCAATCGATAATATCCGGATTCGTTTTGGAGTACATCGACGTATACTTCCGTATCAATCTGATATTCATTATTGATGATTTGATGCCGAACTTGGGATCGCTCCCATTCATACCAATCGGGAATATGCTCAAACTCAGTCAGGCCATCATCAGCTTTGAGTCGTCCTAATTCATCCATATCATAGCTTTTGCCGCAGGAATCGCATTTGATGGTAGTTCCAGAAGTTTGCATCGTGTTTTCTTTTTGGCAACTAGGGCACTGGTACAAGACTTTGTGAAGTCCTTCGGCGCGCCATTTCTCTTTAACGTGAATATCGTTATCAATCTGGTATTGATAATCATCGTAGAAAAACGCTTGTTCGATGATTTGATTGATTTCGGCGACTGATTTTTCTTCAAGTTGTTCCGGAGTAAGAATCAGCGAAAAATCGGCGCTGGTGCGCACATTGCGCTTTTTAAGATTCCACACCGGTTGCTGCAGATGATGGCCATGACATATAAGCGTCACAACAGGAACTTTCAGCATTTTGGCCATCTTGCCGAGGCTTTCCGGTAAAATCGCCGTCGTACCTACGAGCGAGTATCTAGCCTCTGGATAAATCGCGCATATGTACTTATTGACGAATAGACTATGCTTGATCTTTTTAATCAGCGGGGCATCGGGTACGAATTTGCGTTTCAAGATGCAACCGACGTCGCGTAATAGCTTCTCGCGGTTAATAAATCCGTCAATCGCCACGATATAGTTGGCCATATGGGGAAATAACGCCCGTGTCGCCACTTTAAAGTCGTAAAAGCTATTGTGATTGCAAAGAAGTATATACGGCGGTTTCAAGCCTTTTACGCCGTGTTTGCGAATCTTAGCGTGATGCTTGTATGTTTCTGGGTATGCTAATAACCAAGCTAGAGGTCTCAAATACCATTTGGCCTTGCGTGGCATCTCGTTCATATCGAATTTGCTCATGCCTTCGATTTGCGTAGGCGTCGCCATCACGACGTCGCTAATTTTCATAATTGCTCCTTTATTAACGACGATGACGGAATATGCCCGCGCCGCTGCTTGACCCGCCCCCACCTTTGATCGCCGTGCCGGTCATCAGCGTAAAAGCGACGAGGAAAGTTCCAAACAAAAATTTGTCATATACGTTTCCAAACGATGAGAAGAAATAAGAAAAAATCGACATCGGACTCGTCGTGTTGATTGAAGCGCCACCGGAATAGTTATCAAAGTAATCCTCATACCATAGTTCGAACTCGTCTTGGGGCACGACACTCTCAGCGTTACCATAGATGTCTCCATAAGCAACATTAAGTAACTCATTCATGAAACTAGCAACGCCCATGCCTAAATCGTAATCATAGCTATAAGTCGCTTGTTCTTCCGGTAGATGATAATCGATTGTGGCATCAATTATGGCGTTCAATCCAATCGTCGCCAAATATTCAGCAAATTGGTCGCCGGTCTCTACTTGAACGTCCGTCAAACTAAAATTACCGTTTTCGGCTGGTTCAAGTGGGACAAAAAACAAAGCGACGAGCACGCCCATGTCGTTTTTACCAATCTGCCATTCGTTGAACAATTTTGTTTTATTGTATGCTCCAAGTTGCGATTCGGTTTCGAGTGCAAACGTCGCAAAAACGATTTGGACACCTCCGACATCGGGCTCGTCTTTATAAGTTTCATAAAGGGCCTCGGACTCCCCGATTAAGAAATTCTCCAACGTTGGTCCAAACATATCGGCATAATCGTTCACATAAAAAGCTTCGCTGGGCCGTGGGTATTCATAACTAGCGCAGCTCCTAACGCCGAAAATGATTAAAAAAACGAGCGAACTGATCGCCAGTATCGCTCGCATGGCAAACTTAAGCATTCGAGGATGGGAATGAGACGGTTATTTCTTCGCCCGTGGTCATCATCCACAAGGGACGCGGTTCGTCATAGTTAAACATTTTTGCGAATAGAACACGCGGGAATAGTTCAATCGAAGTATTAAAATCGGTTGCCGCGGTATTGTAGGCTTCACGAGCGTTTTTAAGCGTCCATTCTTGGGTTTCCATCGTCGCCATCAAATCGCGGATGACAGTACTGGCTTGTAATTCAGGTGTGTCTTCAACGACCACGAGTAAACCCGTCAATGCCACGGATGTCGTCGCATCGGAAAAGACGAGATCGTCATAGTTACCACTGGCGACAGCATCGGCATAGGCAGCGCGAGCATCGGTGATCATTTCATAGACATCCGATTCATGATCGAGATAGGCGTCGGCGGCAACGATGAGCTGGTTAATCAATGAATTGCGAGCGTTAAGTGCCGTCAGGATGTTTGCTTGTTTGAGATCGACTTGTTTCGATTCGGTGACCAGTCCGTTATAATTGGCCCAGGTCATGATACCGAATGTCAAAGCGACAATTGAGGGAATGGCGATGGCGAGTATGGCTCTTGGTTTCATAGGTGATAATCTCCTTATGATTTATCATAATACCTTTGTTTTTTAGATAACAATAGAAACGATTATGAAATGCATTTTTTTGAGTCGTTTAAGGATATAACAATTAAAAAACAACATGAATTATCATGTTGCTTTATAATAATTACCTTTCAGTCAAGCATTAAACGATGGCGTTAAGACCAAGCATCATGAACACGAGTCCCAGACCGATGAATAACGCACCAAAAAATAAAAACGGAACAAAGTAAATCGGTGTTTTATCGCGTAATTCGCGGCGATGATTCGAGTATTCATACGCATCGGCGAATGCTTTGGTTTTTTCTTTGCGAAACGATTCGCCAAGCCGGAAGAAGCCATAATTGACGACATCGAACGTGCCCGAGCGGCCAATAAACAACAATCCCGAAAAACCAAGCAAAATCATGCCGGGGATAAACGATGCGTCCGAGGCCCGAAACCAGGTATACACTCCGCTTGGAAAAAATAACAAAGCAAAAAGAACTAACGCAAAAAGCGAGACGCCGCCCCACGTCCATAGTTTCGTTTTTAGTGTGAAGGTCGCTCGCTTTTTTTCCATCGTCTAAAGATTAATCTTAGGAAGCCGAATCGGCGTCAATCGTGGCGATTTCTTGTTGGTACTTCTCGTATTCGGGGCTATTGGCCAAGATAAAGTGACCCGGATAAATTTCCCGCAGCGTTGGCTTCTCAGTCGTGTAATCGTGATCAGTGACCGGATTGTAGGGAATCCGTTTCCGTTTCTTTTCCGATAGCGGATCGGGTTTCGGAATCGCACTTAACAGGGCCTTGGTATATGGATGGAGCGGGTGCTTGAACAAATCGTCGCTTGATGCCATTTCAACGATTTCGCCATAATACATAACGGCGATCCGGTCGCAGAAATATTTGACGACCGACAAATCATGGGCGATGAATAGCATCGTCAATTGATATTGTTCTTTTAAATCATTGAGCAAATTGATGATTTGGGCGCGAATCGATACGTCGAGCGCCGAAATCGGTTCGTCGCAAATTAATAGTTCTGGATTCATGATGATCGCCCGGGCAATACCGATACGTTGTCGTTGCCCGCCGGAGAATTCATGGGGATACCGCGATGCGTATTCAGCGATGAGGCCGACGCGTTCGAGGACCTCGACGACTTTCTTGGAATTTTCGGCTTTATTCTTAAAACCTTGAATGTGTAAGCCTTCTTGAATGATATCTTCAACGGTCATGCGCGGATCGAGTGAGTCGACCGGGTCTTGGAAAATCATTTGGATTTTCGACATTAAGCGTGGGTCGACGTGTTTATTATCGTATTTGATTTCGCGGATCTTTTGCTTTTGAACACGGACGATTTCATTAACTTCGTCGCGAATGTCTTGGATTTGTTTCGCATATTTAGCGCGAATCGCATCGAGCACTTGATCGTTGATCTCTTGGGCGTCGCTACGTTCTTCGGCTAGTTCGTCTTTTTCAAGTTGCCGCAGTTCGGCAATTTTCTTCTTGGCGCGGATGCGTTTCCATTTGATTTCTTTTTCATTCCAGCGGCTGCCGGCGTTAATGCGATAGCCTTGGAAATAGACGCTGCCAGAAGTGATGTCGTAAAGACGGATAATCGAGCGGCCAGTCGTCGTTTTGCCACAGCCAGATTCGCCTACAAGTCCGAAAACTTCGCCCCGTTTAATGTCAAACGAAATGTCATGGACAGCTTTGGTAATGAATTTGCGCGCTTGGAATCCGACTTTAAAGTACTGCTTTAGATGGCGGACCGATAACACGACGTCGTTATCGACGAGTTCTTGTCTGAATTTTGTTTTCGGTTTATGCGCCATGTTTGATACCTGCCTTTTCAAGCGAGATGCGAATGCGCTCGGACACGATTTTCGGCATTTGGGCTTGTGGGGCTCGTGGATCGAGCAGCCAAGTCGCCGCATAGTGCGTGTCGCTCAATTTGAAGAAAGGTGGTTCTTCCTTAAAATCAATAGCCATCGCGTATTTGCTCCGCAAAGCGAATGCGTCGCCTTTTGGAGGATAAATCATATTGGGAGGAGTACCCGGAATCGATTCGAGTTTTTCTTTGGTATCGACATCGGGAATCGAAGAGAGGAGCGCCCAAGTATAGGGGTGGCGCGGATCGTAGAATACTTCTTCTGAAAGTCCGTATTCAACGATTTTTCCGGCATACATGACGGCGATACGGTCGGCCATGTTGGCGACGACACCAAGATCGTGGGTAATAAAGATACACGATAGTTGTCGTTCACGTTTGAGTTTATTGACAAGGTCAAGTATTTGGGCTTGAATCGTCACGTCAAGCGCGGTCGTCGGTTCATCGAGAATCAAAATGTCGGGATTTTGCGTCAGGGCAATCGCGATAACGATGCGTTGGCGCATCCCGCCTGAGAATTCAAACGGATATTGCCGGAAGCGACGTGCTGCTTGGGGAATCCCGACTTCCTCCATAACTTTAATGGCTTGCTTTTTGGCTTCGGCATGTGTCAATTTTACGGAATTGATAAAGTCGAGCTTAACTTTTTCAATTTCGTCTTTAATCGGTTGTTTGGCATCGCCCACCGCCATCTTAAGTTGCGCATTTAAATCTTTGAGTTTTTTATTGCGCTCGGCAACTAGGCTCGCTTTATAAGCCTTGACTTCGACTTTCGCTTGTTTGGATTTGTCTTTTAGTGCCGCTTTGGTGGCGGCGATTTTAGGAGCGTACTCAACCTTAGTCGCGTCAATTTGAGTTTTGGTGTCGCTTTTGGCTTTGCTAATTTTTTGATGAATAGCGGCAATTCGCTCTTTTTTGACGTCATCGGATAAAGCGGCATCTTGTTTGACGGCCTTGATTTCGTCCTTAAATTCATCGATGAGCAAATCACGATTCGACTTCATTTGTTCAATGATTGCTTTTTTGCGGGAAACGGCATTTTTGTAGGCAATCAAATCCTCAAGAATCAACGCTTCGTAACGACGTTTGATTTTATCGCCATTGATAATCATCGCCTCGGTAATTTGACGACCGATGCGCATGATCGGGTTAAGACTCGACAGCGGATCTTGGAAAATCATGCCGATTTTCTTACCCCTGATTTGGTGGAAGTCTTCTTCTGACACCTTGGTAAGGTCTTCGCCTTGGTAGATGATTGACCCACCATCGACGCGGCCGTTGCCTGGCAGAATGCCCATAATCGTTTTCGCGGTTACTGATTTGCCAGAACCGGATTCGCCAACGATGCAAAGAACTTCGCCTTTGTAAACATCGAAAGACACACCGCGCAGTGCTTTGACACGGCCTTTGTCAGTGTAGAAAGATAACTTTAAGTCGCGCACACTGATGACGACTTCTTTGTTTTTAACTTGTTTTTCCATTATTCAGCAATCCCTTTCAGTGACGGGTTGAAGGCATCACGCAAACCATTGCCGAACAGGTTAAACGAAATCATTAAAATCGAAATGATGACCGAACCCCATAAGACAAGGAATGGAGAGGTTGATAAATATGTTTGCGCTTCGCTTAAGGCGACGCCCAGACTTGGTAATCCTTGAAGACCAAGACCAAGGTATGAGATAGTTGCTTCCGCGAAGATGATGCCCGGAATCATGAGCACGGAGCTCGTGACGATTGGACCAATCGAGTTGGGCAAAATATGACGGAAAATCAGCCGTCCATCTTTTGCGCCTAGCGTCCGCGACGCTAAGACATACTCGCGCCGCTTATATCGATAGAATTGCGATCTAGTAATGCCTGACACCCCCAACCAACCAGTCAAGGTCACAGCAATGAGGAATGATGTTAGCGAGTTACCAAGATGTAGGATGACCATCGTCATCAAGACGATCCAGGGAATACCACCAAGAATTTCAATGAGCCGTTCCATCACCAAATCGACATTGCCGCCGAAATAACCGGAAATGGAACCCCAAATCAAACCGATCGTAATGTTAATCATCGCCCCGACAAAACCAATAATCAGTGATGTCCGTAAGCCTGAGAACACTTGTTTGAAATAGTCATAGCCGTATTGGTTCGTGCCAAATGTGTAATATGGCATCGTTTCAAAACCGTAGAAACGGTACATCGAGACAACGGCATTGACTTCACGCACGGTAAGACCGCCGCCGCTGATGCTGCGCTGCGAGATGACGTCACGAATCGGTGAACGATCATCTAATAAAACGAATGAATCGGGTCCGACCGCAAAATCGTATTCGATATATCCTTGTTGGATATAAGTGAGCATTCTGGTTTCGCCGATGATGCGTTCCTTGTCTCCAAACACTTCGTTATAAGGATTGTACGTGAAGTTTCCACGCATCAAAATTCCTTCAAATAGTGTTTTCGAACCACTGCCAAGGGTATTCCACCGACCAGCGACTTTATCATCGCGTTTATCACGCATGAGCATTTCATTGGCGTCAGTGAAATTAATTTCGTCAAACGTGTCATCGTCGGCGTTTAAGGAATTGTTCGCCACAAAGGATTTGATGAATAATGCGGGATAAGAACCCTCGGCGACCGTGTCCAGTTCAATCCTAAATCTTGATTGGAACGAAAAACTGTCATTTCCAACCGGAATTTCATTCACGAGTCGCGTGGCGACATCGGTTATCGAAATAACGCCGAAAGTCGAAGATTTAGCTTGAAGCTCAATTGAAGTGTAAGTCGAACCTGAAAAGATGACATCAAGGAATAGCCCATAAACAGGCACAGGCGTCAATTCCGTATTACGATTGGTGAATTCAATCGTGAAATCATAAGTGTTCAACTTATTTAAGAAAATATTTTGGGATATGAGCGAGACTGGTCCTAATCTAGTGTCGGGACGTAAAGCCACAGCGCCACCATAGGCAAACTCGCTAGGCGAGTTGGTTGTGCTTTCATACACATCGATTTCACCAACGACGGAAGAGGCGTCATAACCGACGGGAATCGGATTTTCAGGATCACTCACGTCAAGCACGATGTTTTTATAATCACGGTAACCATTGAATATTTCAGCATTCTCAAAACCATGCCACTTGGGAGGTAAGAAGCGAATATCGGGAACCGGACTACTTAGATTTGACGTGTTAAAAATCGGTACGAAAATCGCCATTACAATCAGGATCCCGATTAGAATGCCGGCGACTACCGAAGATTTGTTTTTGGAAAAACGAATTACGGCATCCTTAAAGAACGTCGTCGGTTTCGTTTGAAATTTGATATCGTGCAACGTTTTGTCCATTTGGACAAACTTAAAATCGTTCGCATCGACATTTTCTAGTGGCGTTGGAGAAATGCCACTGAGTTTTGGATTTTTTTCCTTGGCCATTATTTTCGTGCCCCCATTCTAATACGCGGATCGACAATGCCATATGATAAGTCGACCAATAACGCGGCAAATAAACCGATGAGGGTAAAAATCGCCATATCGACCATGATCACGTTATAGTCTTTTTGGGTCAATGCCGTGACGAATAAATTACCGATACCCGGAATGCCGTACAAACTTTCAAGAACGACCGAACCCGATAAAATACCGATGAACTGACCGATAATCATCGGAACGATCGGAACCATTGAGTTACGCATCGCATGGCGGATGACCGTTTGTCGACGCGTCAAACCCTTGGTTCGCGCCAGCAGTAAGAATTCGCTCGACATAACCTCTGTTAATTCCGCGCGGGTGTAACGCGCAAAACCGGCAATCGTGCCAAAACATAAGGCGGCGACAGGAATGATATATCCTAGCACCTTGACATTGGTCGGGTTATTATCAGCCGGCCACTGTGATGGTAGCCAACCTAGTCCGTAAGCAAAGAAAGCCATCAGATAAGAAATAACGACAAAACTTGGAATCGAAATAAATAACATAACAAACGTCGAGATAATATGATCGGTTGCTTTATTCTTCTTCAGTGCGGCCCAGATTCCAAACACGAAACCGAGCGGAACCGCGATAAATAGGGCGATCAGATTCAATCTAATCGTATAAGGAATACGCTTGGCAATAATTTCGATTGCTGATTCGTTAAGGGAAATTCGGGTTGATGTGCCCCAATCCCACTCCCTGACGATGTTGCCGATCCAACGTAAGTATTGCGCCATGACTGGGTATTCGGCGTACATGTAGCGTTCCGTGCCTCGGATAATGATGACTTCAGCCAAATGAATTTGGGCTGAATCGACTCGGAAATAATAGCCGAGTCGAACTTGATTTTCATAAAAAGCAATCCGGGCGTCGACCGTGCCCGCTGGCAGGTCGGAGGGTAAGCTTTTCATCAAAATGAAGGTCAATGACAATATGATGAATGCGGTAAAGAAGATTAAACCGATTCTTTTTAAAATATATCTGGTCATATGCAACCTCTCTTTAATAAGTATAGGATAGCTCAATTTTAGAAATAAACATTGCCGGTTTTTAGGCCGGCAATGTTCCCCTAGACACATGTTGTATCTAAAGCTAATTCATCGGATAGAAGGAAATTGCCTATTAAGCAGTTGGGGCTAACGGTGAGTAGAACCAGACGGAAGCCACGAACGGAGTGGTAACGCCTTGGATCGTCACGGTGTAGGCAACTTCACAAATGAAGCCATAGTAGTCGGCTGGATACGGATTTGACCACGGAATTTCAAGATCTTCGAGCGTCACAGTAAATGTGCCATCGTTGTTCTTGACGATTACGTCAGCGGCATCAAAGTCGGCGACGTAGACATCGTTCCAGTAGTCGTAAATGCTGACGCCAAAGAAATCGATAATGACATCATTGGGCATTTCGTTGAAGTAAGTACCAACGAGGTTGACATCATAAGTACCAGTAACTTCATCGAGTTCGGGATAGAGTTCCCCAGCATATACTAGGTCGGCATCTTCCGGACGAGTCTCTAATGTTAATAGGACGGCCGGTTCGCCATCTTCGGCAACAGTACCACCATTGGCGGCGGAGAATAGCGCGTTGTATGACCAAGCGTGTCCGTCGTAACGGATATCTTGAGTCGCGACGCCAGTGTCAGCGCCCCATGAAAGGGTGAAGCCGGAGCGGTTGTCTGAAATCAAGACTTCCATGAAGTTGAGCGGATCAAGCGCGTTGCCGGAAATCGCGCCCATGGCGAAGTCAAATTGACCTGTCATCATGGAGTTGTAGTACACATCGTACCAGTTGGCAGTGGCGAAGTTATCGACGACAAGTTGGAAACCTTCGACGGCTTCATTGAACGTGTCTTCGAAGAACGATTTGATAATCGCGCCATCGGTCGTCGCTGAGACAGCGGTCTGCCAGTGAATCTTAATCGTAATGACCGTTGGGCTAGCCGTGGTACCACGGACGTAATTTCCCGCAGCAACTTCTTCATTCATCGCTTCGACAAATAAAGCCTTAGCTAACTCTTCAGAATAACCTTTGGTCTCTGGTAACCGATCAGCAATCGCGGCTTTGCCAGCGTCGCTTGAACGGAAGGAGACACCATTTTCTGGGTCAATCATGTAGGAATCTGATAAGAAGGCTTGAGCTGGGTTACGACCAAGTTGATCGGCAAGACTAATACGGTCGATAGCAAAATAGAGACCATTTAAGAAGTTCTTGTTCGACATGACTGGTTTGACATCCCAGTAGTTTTCGGGAGCGGTTTGAATAATACTACCATTTTCACCGAATAGTTCTTCCCAACGTTCTTGCGTCGTGGCGTTGGTTTGTAGTTTGAAGACGGTATCGCCAAACGTCACGCGACGGCGTGGATCTGACTTGAATTCTTTAATACGGGCTGACGGGACGCCAACGGCATCGAGGTTGCCACTTAAGAATTCGTCAAAGGCGATTAAGGAAGCGGTTGAGCCAGCGATAAATTTGTATTTATAACCAGCGTAGTTGTAACGGCTAGCTTCAAAGAAGGCTGTGTTCTTTTTGAAAACAGCTTGCAAATTGCTTTGCCATTCTTCAAGTGTGTAGATACCTAAAGACAGAACACTGTCGATATTTTTCTTACCAAATTCGGTCGGTCCACCAATCGCATCGATAAAGTCTTCTGGAATTGGTGAGAATAACGTGGTTGATAAGTTGTACATCGCGTAGAAAGCAGTCTTTGGAACGTTGAACTCGAAATCGATCGCATTTTCAGCGACATTGAGTTGAATACCAACAGAAGCCCAATCGGCTGGTCTTCCGGCGGCGATGTTACGAGAGTAAGCACTAACACCTTTGAAACCGGTTGTTGCTGAGCCAAGGTCGGTCGCCCGGAACCATTGGTTGTCAAGCATCAATTGGAACGGAGTCAGGTAGTCTTCTAAAGCGACACGTCGGCCATTGAAAGCAGCAACGGCGGGAACGGTTGACAAGGTTGAGTAAACCATGGCGGCGTCCGTGCGAACAGGGACTCTCCAGCGCGTGGCCATACCGGTCGTCGCATTAAGGTTAAGGGCAACTGGGAAGCCCGTCGCGAGTGATGGATACCATTCGTAGGCGGTTTTGTCTTCCGTAAATTTCGTGCCATAGTAAGCGGAGTTAAATAATCCGTAGAAATCGGCAGTGACAGAATCCTGCGCATCCATGTAGTTAAGTGTAGTTGGCTCATTTTGAGTCCAGGTGTGGAAATAACTACGATAGGCTGCGTTCGGTTCTTGGGCGGCGGTCATCGGATAGTTGATCGTGCCTTCGCCAACGCCAAAGCCATAGTTAGGAATGAAGACGTCACTTGGGATGGTGAGTCGGCCGTTGTACAGGACGTTACCGCCGCTATCATACATCGGGATGCCAGCCAAGAATTCGTCTTGGGCCCATTTTTCGAGTTGTCCCAAAATTTCCGCCTTATCATCGTAGTCAGCGGCAGTATAGTTGTATAAGCCGTTGGCTAACGGTAAGTCGGGGTTCGGGTCTTCGGACGAAACCGAAGTGCTCGAAGGTGGTAGACTGCTTGAAGAACTTGATGATGGGGTAAGCGAGCTGCTTCCGCATGCCACTAGCACCAAGGCTCCAAACGCTAACAGTAAGGGCGACTTGCGTTTAATCATAAATGTGCTCCTTTCTTCATACAATATGATTATTGTAGTTTAAGTGTAGTCAGTTTATTTTTCAATGTCAATAAATCGCGCACGTGTAATTATTTAAAGAGACGGCCAATTTTGCCCGTCAGAAGCCATAAAAACCACCATTTATCTCGAGACCGATTAGCACGATTATACTACAAAGCGAAATAGAAAATCGAGCATTATTTTCCATATGCTTTAAAAAAGCGAGATTTTGCCTTGATAACGATATATTTTCGTTTCCAGAAGCGATTTTTAGCCTTTATCGTTTGTACCGCTGTTTATTTATCAGAAACCGCTTACAAAAATGTGCGAAAATATATCAATCAATGTTTACATTATTATTTTATTGGAACATACATTGGCAGGACAACTCGACAATAATCAACAATCTAAGACGTAGTAATTATTTAAACTTATGCTTATTTTCACATTTGTAAATGAAAAAATGGACGCAAATTGCGTCCATTTAGCACATTATTCTTTCGGCGTTGATTCAATCATCAGCTCAATCATCGTATTGGAAAACTCAAGCGGGTTTTCAAGCGGGAAGCCTTCGATCAGCAATGCTTGCGAATATAATAGTTCGGCATACTTTGCTAACTTCAGCGGGTCTTTGAGATAGAGCCGTTCCAAAGCTTTGAACAGGTCGTGATGGGGATTGATTTCCAAAATTCGTTGCGCTTTGGGTTTTTCTTCTTGTTGCGTTTGCTGCAGCACTTTTTCCATCTCAAACGAGAGTCCTTCGCCGCTGACTAGACACACGGGCGAATCGGCCAAACGCTTAGAGATGACGACATCGGCGACTTTGCCTTGAAGCATTTCTTTGATCTTTTCGAGCAACGACTTCTTTTGTTCTTTAAGTTCGTTATATGTTTTCTGCTCGTCTTTGCTCAGTTCATCGAATTCACCCTGATTAATCGATTTGAATTTTTTGCCGTCAAATTCGTCAAGAATCGATAACGCAAACTCATCGATGTCATCAGTGAGCACCAGCACGTCATAACCTTGCTTCTTAATCCGATCCATCTGCGGCATCGCCCGAATCGCGTCTTTGGTTTTTGCCGATGCAAAGTAGATGAATTTTTGGTCTTTTTTCATCGCTTCGACATACTTTTTAAGCGTAATCGGTTTCTCTTCATTCATACTCGTGTACACGAGCAAATCTTTAAGCGAGTCTTTCTTGATTCCAAACAACTCATAAAGCCCATATTTTAAGTTAATGCCGTAAAGTTTAAAGAATGCGAGATATTTGTCGTAATCGTTCGTTTTTAACTTTTCAAGTTCGCCTAAAATCTTCTTCTCAAGCGCTTCAGCGATCTTGCCGACTTGTTTGTTTTGCTGGACCATCTCGCGTGAAATGTTGAGCGACAAATCGGGCGAATCAACAAGTCCTTTCATAAAGCGAAGATAGCTTGGAATCAACTCTTTGCACGGATCCATGATGAAGACGCCTTTTGCATAAAGCTTCAAACCGCGTTCATATGATTCATCATACAAGTTATATGGAGCGTGATTGGGAATGAATAATAACGCGTTGTATGATATGAGTCCTTCGACGCTGACGAAGAAACTTTTTAACGGTCCTTCGTAATCGGAGAATTTGTTCTTGTAAAAATCCGCCATCGCCTCTTCGGTTACTTCTGTTTTGCTTTTACGCCATAGCGGAATCATCGAATTCAGCGTTTCGACGACGGTTTTCTTAACGTATTTTCCTTCGATTGGCTTGCCGTCTTTATCGAGTTTCGCGATTTCTTTTTCATCTTCCATTTTGATGGGATAGCGAATGTAATCGGAATACTTTTTGACGAGGTTGCGAATTCTGTAAGATTCTAAAAATTCGTCATATTTATCCTCATCTTTGTTATCGCGTAAATACAAAGTGATGTCCGTGCCTACTTTATCTTTGCTGATTTCTTCAAGCGTGTAGCTTTCAGTGCCATCGGACGTAAAACGATATGCTTTGTCAGATAGTGGCGATTTGGTCTCGACCACGACTTTTTTAGCCACCATGAACGAAGAATAGAATCCGACGCCGAATTGGCCGATTAGTTCCGCTTCGCTTTTAAGTTTTTCATCGGTGATTTTCTTTAAAAATTCACGCGAGCCACTGGCGGCAATCGTGCCTAGATTGTCATTGAGTTCGTCATAGGTCATGCCGATGCCGTTATCGGTGATTTTGAGCCAACGTTTCTTCTTGTTGACGCTTAGAAAGATTTCATAATCGTTGCGCTTTTCCAATTTTTCATCCGTGAGTGAGAGCACATGATATTTGTCGATCGCATCGGAAGAATTGGAAATCAGTTCGCGTAAAAAGATTTCACGGTTGGTGTAAATCGAATGCACCATCAGTTCAAGTAATCGTTTTGATTCAGTTTTGAATTGTCTTGTTTCTGCCATATTGAAAACTCCTATCCGGACGATATTTTAACATAAAAATTGGCACTGTCAAGTAATGAGTGCTAGGATGACTAACGTTTGAACATGACGCGTTCGCTGTTAAACATTCTGATAAGCAGCAAACCACATAACGCCGCATAAAAAATCGATGAAATGCCGGCCAGTGCTATGTGTGTCCAATCCGTCGCAAACGAGAATATACCGACAAGCGCTTGCGTCGGCCCGTAAATGGGAATCAGATACAACGCGAGATTGAGCGATGAACCACCGCCAAACATCGTCAAGATACCAACTAGTAAGGTCATAATCATAAACGGCATCGCCAAAGCATTGGCTTCTTTAACAGAACGGGCATAGGCTGATAAAATAGCCAAAAACGAAACGATGAACAAGACAATCGAAACGATGACGAAAATAATGGCTAAGTAGTCGGTAATCAAAAAGTTGGATAGCGCATCGGCCGTTTCTCCACCTTGCATCCCGATGATTTTTGGTAGTGACAAAATCGTGCCGGTAAAACTCGATAAGGCCGCTAAGGAAGCAAGGATGGATAGTGATATAATCTTGCCGACAGCAAGCTCGTGGCGCTTGATCGGAGTGACCAATAGCGTGGCAATCGTGCCTCGTTCTTTTTCTCCGGCAATCGATTCGGGCGTAACCGCTAAACATCCAGAAAATAGTAGCGACAATATCAAAAACGGCAAAATCATCGACAAGACCATGCCTAATGTGTCTTGATCACTCGCCAAATCGTAGGCTTCCTCAACATCGCCATTGAGCGTAATGATATTGCTTAGACTCATTTCGTATCCATCAAACAAGGTCGCGAACAGGTAATAGACTGACGAAGATTCGGGTTTCGTCGAATTGTAGTACATGCTTATTTCAGGAGCGAGTCCGCCGTTATTGAGCGCTTCATCGACAAGGCTATCAAAATCTAGTGGGAAAATGAGCAATAAGTCCGTATCTTTGTCAATGATTGATGTCTTGGCCTGCTCGATTTCAGCAAGCGTCAAATCTTGAATTTCGACCTCGATCTCATTAGCGCTAATCAAAGCATTGATGCTGTCGGGCATGTTGACGACTTTAACAATCGGAACATAATCGGGATCGCCGCTTAGCATATTGCCCATGGCATCGCCCATGATTGAGTAAATGCCAAAAATCATTAGTCCAGGGAAAAGTAGCGTGGTAATCACAAGACGTGCGTCTTTAAAGAAACGGGCTAATTCTTTTTTGATGATCGTCATGATGTTTTTCATGAAACAGCCCCCACTTCTTGCTCATATAAGTCGAAGAACACATCTTCCAAAGCTTTGTCGCCCTTAACCTGCGCGAGCGTTCCTTCTTTAATGAGGCGTCCTTCGATGATAATACCTACGTCGGTGCAAATTTTTTCGACAAGGCTAAAGATGTGCGTTGAAACGATAATCGTTTTGCCGCGCTGCTTTAGTTCCAAAAGAAAATCGGTCACTACTTTCGCGGTCAATACGTCCAACCCGTTCGTCGGTTCATCAAAAATAATGAAATCGGGATCGTGAACAAGCGAAATCGCCAGCGAGGCTTTTTGTTTCATACCCGTCGATAAATTACTGACCTTGACTTCGCTGAAATCATCAATCCCGAAACGGGCGAATAAATCTTTTTTGCGCGCCGAGGCAATATCATTGGGGACTTGATGAAGTTTCGAGAAGAAATCGAATAAATAACTTGGAGTAAAGAAATCTTCAAGTTTTAATTCACTTGTCAAAAAACCGATTTTGCCACGAACGGTGTCCGGTTCTTTGCTGACCGAATGACCAAATACGAACGCGTCACCCGCATCAGCTTTAATTAAAGTTGCAATAATCCGTAACGCTGTCGTCTTTCCCGCACCGTTAGGTCCAAGCAGGCCGTATATTTGTCCTTTGTTAACGTGTAACGAGACACCGTTAAGCGCCTTGATATGTGCCGTTGGTAAATTTAAGGTTTTTTGTTGCTTGACGCTCAGACTAAACGTCTTAACGAGATTTTTTACTTCTAGAACAGCTTCCATAAACATGCTCCCATCAATGAAATGTTAAAAAAATGAATCGGTAATAATTTTATGCGTTTTTACCGTTTATTAGTAGGCCCATCTAGTAAAATAAAACAATTTTATGCCGTTTTCCTATGCCCAACACGCATGATAACGTACTTACTAACGGGAAATTGGATTAAAAACGAAACGGTCATGTTGACGTTTTTGATAATCAAATCAGCCCAGCCCTCGCCAATTGCGTCCGCCAAGGGAGTTCTGACAAGCGTCGGTACCCACAGTTGCAAAAAGAAGACGACCAATACCATCACTGCATAAAGGATTCCGCTTAATAAAACATTATTAGTAGCTTGAAACGTCACCTTTCTTTGCAAGAAAAAGTTGAATGTTTGTGAAATGATAAACGAAAGTGCAAATGCCAGAAAGGCAGTCAAGCCGCCATTTGCTAGTGAATAATCAAACAGCCACCACTGGAAGCTAATTGATGACAAAGATGTAAAAATCAAATAATTAAATAACGCGAAGGTCCCTAGATCGACAAGCGTCGTCAATAAACTCATCAGCGTGAATAAAACAAACTGAAATCATGTCTTTTTGCGCGCTTTATCAAATTTTGTAATCGATGGATCCATCGCGATATTATGTTGTCGCAATCTCGGGTTTCTTTTTCAAGGAACGCGAGGTTTGACGCGTGATATCTTTTTGCCAGTCGGCGCGGTGATAGACAATGTAAGCGATGATGGCTCGCACGACTTCAATAAAGCGATCGATGATAAACACAAAGATGACGAGGTTGACGGGAAGTCCCAGTGCCGCAAAAGTGGTTTGTAACCAAGGACTATTTTCAATCACGCCAGGATACACGAACACGAATAAGGACACGAGTGGGGCTTTGATTAAAATGTAGGGGATGTTGGTAATAAAAATCGGCGCTTTCGTATAACCACCAGCTCGGGTGATGAAAATGACGTTGCTCGAATAAAATAAGAATGGTAGCGCCAAGGCTTGTAGCACCATCGCCACAGCCAACAATTGGTTGCCCGCGACATCGTAGGAGAAAAGAATTTGGATGACGGGAATCAGTCCAATCATGATCAAAACCGTGGCCATTGACATCATCAAAATATAGCTTATTTGCCATCTGGCGTTACGTTTGGCCTCTTCGATTTTTCCAGCCCCTAAACGCGAGCCCACCATAATCGCGGCCGCCGTTCCCATTCCTCCGACAAATGCAAAAATCAGTTCAACGACACGCGTCGATAAATTGATGGCCGCAATGTTGGTGGCGTTACCAAGTTCAACGCGCGAATATGCGAAAAACATAAACATCGCCAAACCCTCGGTCAACGCTTGGGCAATTACCATCGGCCAACCTTTACGTAAAATATTAACGGCAAAAGCGCGCGGGATTTCAAATACCTCTGCAAAAGGCCCGTAAAATTCTGGTTTGTGTCGGAAATAGTAATAAACTAAAATGCCTAATTCAACGAAGCGGGCCAACAAAGTGGCAATGGCCGCGCCAATGACGCCCATGCCTAAGGGATAAATCAAGATGTAATTCATCACCAGATTGAAAATCGCCGCCGCGCCACTGGATAGAAGCGGTATTTTCGTCTTCTTGATTGCTCTAAGGCAAAATGATAAAGCAACGCTTAACGAGTAAGGGATAAATGTCCAGGCGACAATTGCTAAGTAACTACGTCCAAGCGTCAACATCTCCATGCCCGAACCGACACCCGTGGAAAAGAACAGCACGATTTCCTGACGGAAGAAAAATCCTAATATCAGTGCGCCCAGACCGAAACCAATCGTCAGCTTCATACATAGTCCAAACACTTTTCGCATCGCTTCTTTGTTACGAGCGCCGAAGTATTGGGCGATAAAAATCGTACATGAGATGGCTAACAAAATCATGATGTTCTCGAACGTTGTCATATAACGTCCGGCAATCATGACCGCGGCCGACGATACCTCGCTACCTCCGGGACCAAACGCAAGATTGCCCCAGCGACCAATCATCGCCGAATCGACGATATTGACACTAGCGGAAATTAACTGCTGCAATGCGATTGGGAACGCCACAAAAAACATTTCGCGGTAAAAGGCTTTGTCGCCGATATATCGTTTAAAAAAATCTTTTAGTGCCATTCCGCATTATTGTATGCCTTTTACACAATAAAGAAAATATCATTCTACCTATCTAGTTACTTTTCAAAAGAAAAAGCGCCCGCAGGCGCTTCATTGGAAACAAAATAGCCGTTATTCAATCGTGATTTTGTGTTTTGTTTCTTCAGGCTTTTCGATGATTTTGGGAACGCTGAGGCGCAACACGCCATCTTCGACTTTCGCTTTGATGTCGGTTTGTTTAACTTCTTCTCCAACATAGAAACTACGGCAGGCCGAGCGGTAGAAACGCTCGCGACGCACATAGTTGGCGTTATCTTCATCGCGTTCTTCCCTTTGTTCAGCGGTAATCGTCAAATACCCGTTTTCAAGCGCGATGTCGATGTGTTCCTTGGGAATGCCCGGGACGTTGATTGACAGTTCGTATTCCTTGTCGGTTTCCTTAATGTCTGTTTGTAAGCCCTGGTTCATCCAGTTGCCACTGCGATGGACCCGGAATGGATCGAGGGGGAATAAATCCTCGAACAAAGTGCCGGGATTAAGTAGGTCGAATTTTTTGTTGATCATCATATGTACCTCCATATATTTTTAGCGCCATTTTTCTTGCGCAATCATATTTTAGCACATAATTTGGCACTGTCAAGCAATGAGTGCTAACCATTGATGATTTTACTAGAAACGAAAAATAGTCATATATATATGACTACTTGTGATTCCAAATTGTGTATAAAATCAGGATTAGGAAGTTTTTCCAATCATAATGGACACATCGACGACTTGATTGACTGGTTGTCTGCTTGGGTCTTTAAGTTGCATAAATATTGAATCCACGACTAGTTTGGCTGTCGTTTGCATGTCAGCGTCAATCGTTGTCAAACGGAACGGATAATTGATATATCGTTGGAGGTTATCATACCCGATTACCGCTGTTTCTTTAGGAATCCGGCGTTTGTGTTCCATCAAGTAGTTGACGACTTCAAAGGCCATCAAATCGTTAAAACAAAAGATGCCATCGATATGAGTATCTTCAATAAACGCCGCTTCGACAAGGGCGTCGGCAGCGATGTTTTCGTTGTTAAATTTAGCAATTGGATTGATGTTTTCTTCACTTAAAGCTTTAAGGAATCCTTGATAGCGGTTGCGGTTGATCGGCAAATTTTCATAAGCGCCGATGTAAAGAAAATGACGTCTTCCCGTTTTCAATAATTCTTTCCCAGCTAAATAGCCACCTTGAAAATCGTTTGATGAGACAGAATCGATATTCATCTCCGAGCCATCTCGGCCAATAATAATTAAAGGAACCGAGTGGCGTTTGAATAATTCGATGGCTTCTTGCGTCGGGACCAAAAACGTAATCACCCCCGATAAATTGAATGCCGTTATTTCTTGAGCGGCAGCCAAACCGAGGCGCGCATCTTGATTGAATTCGTTAAACACCATCGAACGGTAATTGCGTTCGCGAATGTAGGCATCAATCATCCCCGTAACGATCGAATAAAATGGGTTTTTAAAATTATCGTAAACAATAGCAATGACGGGAAAATGGCCATTACGAAGCGATTGCGCATGGGGATTGGAAATATATCCCATGTCCAGGGCGATTTGCCGGACTCGTTCCTGCGTCGCTTGTGAAATGTTGGAACAACCTTTGAGGGCGCGGGAAACCGATGTCATTGTGATACCAGCGCGTTCGGCGATATCTTTTAGCCGGGCGCGGCGCACCGTGGAAATATGCTCGCTTTTTTTCATTGGCATTCCTTTCAAAGTGTCGATAAAGGATACCGATCCGATCGTCTGGCCATGACGACCGGACCGGTAATTATAAGTTTATATTATACGACTAGAAATAATAATTTAGCCAATACTGGCGAAGATGCCGTCGGCATTAACGTAAAATTGTTCCGCAGCATTGTTCGGCCAGTGACCTGGGATAACCCAATAGGAGTCGGCATTACCACCATTGGCAGCACCGCCGGTGATGTCATCGCCCGGGGTTTTCCAAGCAAAGCCAACGCGTTGGTAATCGGCCGCGGCAAAATATGGCGCGGGAATGAATAGTTCGGCGACAGTAACGTAATTCGCTGTTCCTTCATAGGCTTCCGTGTGCATTGCTCCAGTGCCCGTAGCCACCGCTCCGTTAGCAGCGACGTAATATTGCGTGCCGCCATTGACGAATACTTCAAAGTTCGTGTTTTGCCACCACAATCCCGCATCGTTGATGTAACCATCATGATAAGCAAGGGCGGCTAGGTACAAACCATCGCTGGCGACCATCGCAAAGAAACGCACGCTCTTGTGTGACGTGGTATCGGTTCCGATGAGTTCGGCATAGTTGGTTGTATAGGCAGCGTAGGTTGCCCAATCAGATATGTCTCCGTCAACATCGAGTGTTGTCGGCGGAATGTTGACTTGATCATCGAGGAAAATGCCGTGGTTGGTGACAAACGTTTGGTCAGCGTTATTGACCCAAGTGCCCGCGGGAACCCAGTAATCGTCATAACCGCCACCTGCAGCTTCGCCACCGGTGTTTTGATCACCAATCGTCTTCCAGGCAAAACCGACGCGGACTTGTCCGGCAACGATGGCGCCTTCGGGAAGATCGGCGTTAGCGACAAATGCTTCAATCTTCGTTTCATAGTTGGCTTCGCCACTATATTCACTAGATACGATGGCCGAAGTTACTTTCGAATGGGTAAATGATGGTCCGGCTGATACCCAGTATTGGTTTCCGCCTTTGATGAAAAATTCAAAGTTGGTGTTTTGCCACCATTCACCTGCCGTGGTCGTGTAGATGTCATGGAAAGCATGGGCGAATAAATACAAACCGTCGTTTCCAAGCGCGGCATAGAACGTCACGCTCTTGTGATCGGTGTCGGGAGTCACGCCTGTCACGCCGATGGGGCGTTCATAGGCACGAACGTCAATCCAATCTTCCAATGAACCGTCAATGACGACGTCTTCAATCGGATCATAAACTTTCTCGGTGAAGGTGAATCCGCTTAAAGCGATGGTGTTGGAAACAAGCGTGGTCTCGCTGGTCGCGGCGATGATGTGCAGCGAGGCTTCATCGGTTTCTTCAAAGTGTGAAGTCACGGCGTTATCGCCTCTGACGAAGTCGATAGTTTCACCATTGACGATGCCACTGAAAGCGACGCCGGCGTTAAGCGTGAACGTCAACGAATAACGAGTGCCAGTCACTGCGTTTTCGTTTTCAAGATAAAATTGCATATCGTTGTAGACGGCGCCGGTGCCCACCGTATAGCGGATGGTGCTGACGCCTTCGTCGACGTAAGCGGAGTCGACGGTGACCGTCGATGGTTCATTGGCGTAAAACACGACGCCGGGATTGGCGACGGCTTGTGCGGAGAACCCTCTGCTTAACGGAGTGCCCAAATCTTCGCTTGAAGACGGAACCGATGATTCCGAGGAAGACGTGGTTTCAGAAGAACTGCTCGAAGAAACGGGTGGCTGGCTACTGGAAACCGGCGGCTCGCTCGAGCTGCTCGTCGTGCATCCGGCCAAGAAGGCGACGCCGAGCAAGGCTACTAATAATTTTGATGTGTGTTGTTTCATATGTGCTCCTTTCATCAAAATCTGGCTTCATTTTGTATATTTACGCATGCAGGTCGTAACCGAGAATTCGCGAACCTCGCTTGCGTGAATAACCTATTTCTTAATCAAATCGTTGATTTCCTTAATCGATGCTAGCGGCATCTTGGGTTGCCGATCATAAGTCAATAAACCATTGACTTCATATTCGACATCGGTCAGTTGCGTGTAACAAAATCCGGCAATCGCGCTGCTAGAATTTATAGCGGCAATCAGTCGGCGGTATTCATCGAGTAAGTCATGGCCATTATTGACATTGGTATAACCCCACCCCTGATCGGAAACGACATAGCTGATGCCCCCGAATTCGGTCAATAATATCGGTTCTCCTTGATATGAATATCCATCGGCGTACAGTGGTCGATCAGCCGGTTGTGATTTTAGAATATTGGCTTGATTGGCTAACTCATGTTTGTATTTTTGTTGCATGGCAATATCATCGCGCGCCCCGTGACGATAATGATGCACGGCACAGATGTCGGTCTTGACCATTTCCCAACCATCGTTACCAATAACAAGTCGCGTATCATCGACGCTTTTGATGTAATCGTATAGATCAATCGCGTGTTGCTGTTGGCGAACATCACTGCGGATATTTGGTACGCCCCATGATTCATTAAGCGGAACCCAAGCAATGATTGAGGGGTGATTATAATCGCGAGGAATGATTTGCTGCCATTCGTTTAAATCGCGCTTTGCGCTTAGTTCGCTGAATAACACACAACTGGCCATTTCGCCCCAAACTAAGAAACCAAGATGGTCGGCATGATAGGCGAAATACGGATCTTCGCATTTTTGATGTTTGCGAGCACCGTTAAATCCCATTTCTTTCGCCAAGACAATGTCTTTGGCCAAATCATCGGCGCTTGGTGCGGTCAATAATCCATCGGGCCAATAACCTTGGTCGAGCACCATTTTGGGATAGTAGCGTTCGTTATTAAGCATAAGGCGTCCGTTTTTCGTCGCGATTTTTCGCATGCCGAAATACGTAACGACTTCATCGTAACCATATGTGATTTTGACATCGAATAAATACGGACGTTCCGGTGTCCAGACCTTATGTTTCCAATCATCCTCGTGTTGAAACACATTAAACGACAACACGAGTTCGTTTTGCGTCGCATTTTCCATTTTCGAGGCGACTAGTTTTCCGTGGTCGCTAATTTCGATTTCAAGCAATCGGTTTGGTGACGATAGCGTCAAAGCAACCATGATTTGGCCCTGATCGAACTTTGGCGTCAACCGGATTGATGTCACATAGGCGTCGGGCACTTCTTCAATCCAAACGCTTTGCCAAATGCCACTTGTTCGTGTATACCAAATCGATTCCGATTGCGGCTTCCAATACTGTTTGCCGCGTGGCAAAAATAAATCGGTCGAAGGGTCAAACACATACACGACTAAATCGTGGTTTGAATCGGTGATGATCGCGTCGGTGACATCAAAACTAAATGGGGCTTGCCCTCCCGTGTGTGCGCCAATTTTGTTTCCATCGATGAAAATTTGGCATTCATAATCAACGGCTTGGAAATGTAGTAAATAGCGGTGGCCACTCCGTTTCGGAACATTGATGACTCGGTGGTACCAAATATAGTCGTGGAATGATGGGTCATTAATCCCGCTTAGTTTTGTTTGGAATGCGAATGGCACTTCGATTTTTAATGGAAAATTGGGATGTAAAAACCACTTATACGATAAACCGCAATTTTCATCATCAAAAGCAAAATTCCATTGGCCATTCAGTGGCCACCAGTTTTTTCTGACGATGTCAGGACGTGGATATTCGTAACGAATCATAGTGCTCCTTATTTGATGCCCGTTCGCGATATGCCTTCGATGATCTTGTCTTGGACGAACATGTAGACAATCAGCACGGGCACGATTGATAAAACGGCTGCCGCCATGATTTCACCATAGTTGTAATTATTGGCGCCTTGCATCGTGGCCAAACCGGTTTGCAGCGTATAAAAGTCTGGTTCACGAACAACCGCGGCCGTAATTGAAGGCCACAAATAATCATTCCATGTACCCATGAAAGCAAAGAGGCCGGAAACCATTAATGCCGATTTACCAAGCGGTAAGACGATTCTTAGATAAATACCGAAGTGACCGAGCCCATCGATCTTCGCGCTTTCGATGACTTCCGTGGGAATGTTGAGGAAAAATTGTCTGATGATAAACAAACCGAACACGCCGCCTAGACCAGGAAGTATGAGTGCCAAAAACGAACTGGGTCCTGAATCAAGCCAACCGAAATTGATTACCATCGAAAACAGCGGGATGATATTGACGACTGCTGGTATCATCATCGTACCTAGCAATAAACCAAAGACGAAATTGCGATATTTCCAGCGCATAACGCCAAAGGCGTAACCAGCGGCGCTGGCGACAAGTAAATATAATAATGTGTGCACAAATGACACAACCGCCGAATTGCGCAGCCAGTTGAAAATCGGATACATGTCGGTTCTGGCAAATAACGACTCATAATTTTCAAGCGTTGGATTGCGTGGAATGATGTTGATGACGTTGGTGGTTATTTCGGTTGTCGATTTAAACGAGGTGCCAACGGCCCAAAGCAGTGGCACCATCCAAACGATGGCCAACACAAACAAAATCCAAAAGGCGACGAGTTTGCGACGTTTACGGACCGATTTAATCGCCATATCTACTCACGCGCCTGCCTTTTGTTGTGGAAATGTTGAATCAGGCTCACGCTTATGATGACAATGCCGAGCAGTAGCGCCATCGCCGCGGCAAGACCGGGCTGGGCATTGCTTCCAGACAATAGTCCGCGGATAACCATCATCAAAACGGTCGTTGTCCGTTCGGGCCCGCCACCGGTGATGATGTGCGGCTGCCCATAAATGTTGAAAGAAGCGATAATCGTCGTAATCGTGCATATGAACATTTGATTGCGGATATTTGGTAGCGAAATATGCCACAGCACTTTGAAATAATTACAACCATCAAGCTCCGCTGCTTCGTATTGGGCTTTGTCGACTTCTTTTAGTCCGGCTCCGAAAATGACGGTATTCGTACCAATCGTCCACCAAATCGTCGTTACGACGATGACGATCCAGGCGCCCGGCTGTGTGTTCAGCCAAGCGGTATCGCCCAGTCCAAACAAACTTAAGATGCCATTGACAAGACCGGCATTAGTATCGAATTGCCATTTAAAAATAATGGCAACCGCTGAGACCGATAATACCGTCGGCATAAAAAAGATGACGCGAAATGCTTTGTAAAATCGTGGCTCTAAATCGAGCAAGATTGCGATAATCAGTGGCAATATGATCAGAAATGGAACTGATAACACGACGAATAACACCGTGTTGCGCAGACCATTCCAGAAATAGTCGCGCCAAATCGTAATCTCGCCCACGCCAAATAAAGCGCGTTGGAAATTTTCAAAGCCGACGTATGTCGATGCTGAAGGTTCAAATAAGTTCCAGCGGAAAAAACTAATATAGATGCCATAAAAGAATGGATAAATGAAGAAAGTAATAAATAATAACGCGTATGGACCAAGGAAAATGAATAGCGGCCAATGCCGTTTCAATGATTTGGCGAATTTCGCCAAACGCGGATTTTTCACCTTGGATTGTTCCATGATCGCTAATGTTTATTCGTTACGATTGTTTGGCCTCGGTCACGAGTTGCACACCTTCGGCCGCAGCAGCGTTAAGTAATGCCATCGCATCATAAGCTGGATTGGTCAGCGCCGTGGTCACGCGCGAGAATATCGGTGAAAACGCTTCGTAATAATAAGGCGAGGTGGCGTTGAGCCGGAAATGATCGACATCGCCGTAATCTTGATGATATGGCAGATCTAAATAGTCTTGAGTCGCCCGGGCAATGTTGCTGGCCGGTACATGACCGCCTTGTTCCGCCCACAGCGAGGCATTCTCGGTTATATATTTGGCAAAGACCATCGCCGCTTGTTGCTTGATAGCGTCATTGCGTCCATCGGGTAACACAAAGCAGTGCGAGCGCGCGGCAATGTCATCGGCGTAGGCCGTATCTGGATTTTCGGTAAACATCTTCGATAATGGTGCAACCCCGAAGTTGACACCCGACTCGACAACACTGTTAAGCATCCAATCACCATTGATGTGGAACATCGCTTTGCCCTGGTTAAATAGCATCAAGTCGCTATCAACCGAGACGTTCGTGGGAGAAATATGCTCGACATGAATGAGGTCGCTTAACATCCGTAATGCAGTGGCTCCCGCTTCAGTAGCGTAGGCTGGATTGTCATCTTCGTCGATTTCAAGTCCGCCGTTTTGATAAAGAGCGGTCGTATAAATGTATTCAGACGGCCATGTCGTCGATAGAGGTAGACCCCAACCGCCCGATGAGTTATTGGGCATCGTTTTGGCGGCGGCAATCAATTCGGCGCGATTGGTCGGTACGTCTAGTGAACGAGCGGATAACAAATCTTGATTGTAATAAAGCACAATCGTGTGAATATCCAGCGGAATCGCGTAAAGGGAATCGTTCCAATACATCGAGTCGTAAACAGATTCGATATAATCTTCACGGTTAATCTCGATACCTGCTGTGTCAATGATGCCTTGGAGTGGACGAATCAAGTCCTTGTTGGCGAAACCAGCGACTTTGTATGAGTGCACTAGCGCGATGTCGAAAGCTCGTTTCATTTGAATCGTCAGTAGCAGCGACTCATAAAATTCAGTTTCCGTCAAGAATGTTTCGGTCACGTTGATTTGTCCTTCATATTCTTGATTGAAGCGACTGACGAGTTGGCGCATGGCCGTGCCATCGGCGCCGGTAATTGGATTACCGTATGTAATCGAAACGTTTTCGAACACAACGTTACCGGAATCATCAAGCGAAAGCGAGGGCTCGGAACTAGGTGTCGAGGTACCACAGGCGACAAGCGCCATCGTCGCCATTGAAATCATTAACGTCAAAGCAGTTTTTTTCATAATTAGACTCCTTTTTATTGAGGATTTATCGTTGGTAGCGAAGCGCTCGTGCTCGCTCCATATTCTTGCACATACGGCCAATCGTCATTCGTCCACACTAATTTGTCGATTAATAGCGACCGGCGGTTAGTCGTGCCATAACGAGCCGGTTGATCTAGGTCAAACCCGTGATAAACGAGCCAATAATCGCCAGCGTCATCGACGATGACCGAATTGTGACCGACTCCGACAAAATCGTAATTGCCACTTATAACAGGCGTGCCTTTTCCCGAGGTATTGGCCATAAAGTTACCGACGCGATCGACATAAGGTCCCATAATCGCGGTCGCTCGTGAAACGACGACACGATAACTGGAGTTATGACCCTCGCAACATGTTCCGGTCGATAAGAACATGTAATAGTAGTCTTCGATTTTGATGATATAGGCACCTTCGTAATTCATGATGTCCCAACGGCCGTTGTCGATACCGGCAAGTAACACTTTAGTGTTGTTGGCGTTTTCGCCATCTTTAAGCGCTAAGCCATCGGAAGTCAGTTCAACGCCATAAATGCCGATGAAACTACCCCAAACCATGTAAACGCGATCCGTTTGTGCATCAACGATGACGGCTGGGTCAATCGAATTGCCGACCCCAATCGAGTTGGAGTCAAATAGTTTCCCATGGTCGGTCCACGGACCAAGCGGATGGTCAGCAGTGGCGACGCCGATGCCTGGATTGGGATCACCCCATGTCGATAATGAATAATAAAGTGTGTAAGTTTCGCCGATCTTGACGATGTCTGGCGCCCACAATCCTGCTCCTAACGTGCCCCAAGTCGGCATATTGACTTGACGGAAAACTTGGTCGGCATAGGTCCAGTTGACTAGGTCGGGACTTGTCAGAATCGGAATATATCTGGTGCCGTAGTAATCGCCCCATTCGGCGTTGTCCTGAGTGCCGAAGGCGTAGAACGTCCCATCGTCGCCTCTTATAATTGATGGATCAGCCAATACCGGTTCCCAAACCGGGTTTTCATATGTGGTGGGAATATCTTCACTTGAAATAGGGGCCGATGAGTCGCCAAGCGAAATTTGGCTTGACGAACAGCCGACAAGCATAACCATCAACGTAATAAATAGCAAATTTCGTTTTTTCTTAATCATGATGGGATGATAACCACTTGGAATGTCGTTAATGTGATCACAGAAACTTCACAAGCGCCCAATAGAACCGCGATTTTTCCAAGCGTGAATGTTTCGCTGGGACTGAATTGGACTTCATAAGTTGCCATCGATGTCGTGATGGTTACTTCTTCACGGGCTAACACGGTCGCCCCGTTGTTGTTGGACGCTTCAAGAAATACCGGTGTTGCGATACTGGCACTGGCTGTGAATACGAGCTTATAACTAACGCCTGTAGTAAACGTCTTGCCATCTTGCGATAGTTGCGCATGCCAGTTGGTGCCAGTTGGTGTCACAATGTCAAGTAATACTTGTTCGTTGGCTTGGTCAGTGTTGAAGTTAACGACTGAGCCATTGGTAGCTTCTTTACTCCATCCATAGTAGCCATATTTGAAATCACCATTGATGGCTTCATATGGTTCATAGGAACGTAAATCAATGGTCGTCGCCTCAGACGCGTCGATTTCAGTATTTTTGAAACTGTCGACTGTAACGAGGTTATTGCCCTGTCCACCTAATAGGAGCGAGAATTTCGCCGAAGCGTTGGTTTGCGCGACAAACTCTAAAACGAATGTTTGATAATCGGTTGTCAAACGCACTAAATCGGTAGCCAATTTTGCAAAACTGGCCGCGGGATTGGATATTTCGATGGTCATGTTGCGTTCAACCGAGGCTTTGGCACGAATCGTCGTGCGATAGACTTTTCCAGCCGTTAACTGAACGGCCCCTTGCCAGAGCTGAATGTGCCAGTTGTCGCTGGAACCGTTGGTGATATCGATGTAAACTTCGCCTTTGACCGTGTCTTCGGTAAAGGTGGCGGCACCAGTACCATTGGTCTGGTTCACGTCTTTAATCCAGCCTTGATAACCGTTGAGGAATTCATCATTGATTAAATTGTATGGATTATCGCGCGCCAGCACAAAGTTGACGCGGCGATTAACGAAACCGAAATTTCCTTGTGAATCGGTGACGCGATACGACACCATCATTCCCGTTTGGGCGTTGACGCTGTTAGGCACTTGACCGATGGTTATGATTGACGAGGTAATATTTGCGCCTTGATAGTCTACGGCGGTCACTGGTGGTAGCGCATCAAACGCTTCCTTGGTGGCCACCGTGGCCGTGTCGGCGTTGCTAAAGACTGGTTCACGACCAGGAATTGCCATTGTCACTTCTTTGACGCGGATGTCATCAATCGTGATGTCGATTGGGTTACTGACACTGGCTTCCGAATCAATTTCAAGATTTTGACCAAGATACAAAACGGCCTTGACGAAACCGACATCGGCAGTCGGCGTGCATAACACCGAATAGATTGACCATTCGCTGGTCAGTTTCACGGCTTGATATCCCGATACCATCATCGAGTAGTTATTAGACACGTTTTCGAAACCGGCGGAAACCGACCGGCCGTAAACGCTTTTAGCTTTAAAGCTAAGTTCATAAGTTTTGCCACCGGTAAATTGAAGACCGGTTTGATAAAGTTGCACGGCCCACGCTTCGGTACCGGCATCGGTAATCGAGATAACGGCTTCTTCGTTAATGACGGAGAATGTGCCATTGCCGCCGGGACGATCGAATTTCCAGTAGGCTTTGCCAAGCGCAAACGCGCCGTTATCGACGTTGACACCTTTGACGACTTGAATCGTACGTAATTCTTCCGACATTTGGCTGCGAGAGTTAGTCGCCCGATATTTAATCGTATAACTGCTGACATAATTAAATGAGAAATAATCGTCATCGTATATCGTGACTTCAAGCTCTCCATCCAGTGGATCGATGGCTTTAACACCATCTAACAAATCAAACTCATCGCCTAACTGGACGACAGCGTCTTCGGTTCCTTCCCAAACAATGCCGCCGATAGGTTCGCTGCTTACCGAATTGGAATTCGGATTTTCGGAACCGTCTGATGGGTTGAGACTTGATCCACAACCGGCTAAAGTAGTCGCCGCCAATATAAGTGCAGCGAAATAAACTAATTTTTTCATGCAGTATGCTCCTTTGCTAATTCGAAAAATTTCATGATGGATATATGTGGCTACACCTCTACTTTAAGAGAGGAAATATCGTAAGTCAATAGTTTAGTTTAACGATAACCTAAAGCGCTTACAAAAACCGCGCTTTTTATCATCACCGATAAAACTGCGGACCTTTTTTCTGGTTATTCGAAGGTGTGGTCCCTAATAAGGCGGGAAATCCGCGTTCGTCCCATAGAAGCTTGTCGAGCAACAACACTCGTTTGTTACGAACTTCGCCCGGGTAAGCATGATAAAGCAACCAATCATCACCGGCATCATCCCTGATGATGGAGTTATGACCTGGAGCCACGAATATCGAATTGCCATAAACGACATATGTCCCTACGTCGCCATTAAGCATGCTGCGGCCCGACGCGTCTTCATAGGGGCCTAAAATCGACGTCGCGCGAGCGACGCGCACATTATAAGAATAAGAGCCGCCGCAACATTGACCGTTTGATAAAAACAAATAGTAATAACCATCACGATATATCACATAAGCGCCTTCAAACGTATTCACGTCTAAAGCTCGATCGGTGTCATAGCCGGCAAGACGCGTTTTGTTATCCGCGGCGCTTTGCAAATTTCCACCGACAAAATCGAGACCATCCGCCGTTAGTTCGATGGCATAAATGCCACGAAAACTTCCCCAAATCATGTATACGCGACCATCAAAATCGACAAATACCATCGGATCAATTGAATTGTTAACACCGATTTCATCGCTTAAAAACATTTTTCCGTGATCAATCCATGGACCGCCGGGATGATTGGATGTCGCAATCCCAATGCCCGGATTCGGATCATCCCAACGTGACAGCGAATAATACATGACGTATTGCCCATTGATGTAGACAACATCAGGCGCCCAAATATTGGCATTCGTGGTCCCCCAAGTCGGGCGCGTTTCAATCGCCCGTCCTAGATAATCCCAATTGGCAAGATCAACCGATTTGATAATATGGGTGCCCGTGCTATAGGCATAAAAATATCCATCGCTATGTCGTACGATTGTCGGATCAGGAAAATCCGAATCATAAATCGGGTTTTGATACAGTTCATATTGAAGCGTCGGTTGCGAGCTACTTGGTGGCAGTGACGAAATTGTGGAATCATCAATGCTGCTTGATGAAGGTTGAGAGATATCGCAACTGGCGAAAACCGATAATGAAACGAGCAACACCGGCAAAAGACGCGACAAATGTTTCATGGTTGATACCAATAGGCCATTCCTTGCTGGGGCG
>DAOSDC010000009.1:0-52879 GCA_035361955.1 Bacilli bacterium | reverse complement strand
CGAAACCCATGTCTATGAAGTCGAATATCGGATTCGGTGCAAAGACGGGCAATACAAATGGTTTTATGATCGAGGCGCGATTACCAAACGCGGGCAAAAAGGCAAACCATTGATGCTATCGGGCATCGTGTTTGACATTACCGACCGCAAAAACAAAGAACTGAAACTAGAAGTCGAAAAGAAACATTTGCAGCAACAAGCCACACTTGATGAACTGACAAGAGCGCTTAACTACCGTGGCATCATCGGTGAACTCAAACGGCTCTTATCAAGTCCTAAGAAAGAATCGGAGAGCTTATCGATTTTAATGATTGACGTCGATGATTTCAAACGCGTCAATGACACCTATGGCCACATCGTGGGCGATGATATATTACGCGACATCGCCAAAATCATTCAAAGCAATCTGCGGGATAGTGATCGGTTAGGAAGGTATGGGGGCGAAGAGTTCCTGATTGTGTTCCCAAACACGAAGCTCGAAGACGCTTATGAAATCGCCGATCGGTTGCGGCTCAAAATCAGTCAATACCGTTTTATCAAAGAAATACCAATTACGGTCAGCGGTGGCGTTTATGAACTCAAAGGCGCCAGCGTGCTCGACCTGATCAGACAAGCCGACATCAATTTATATCAAGCCAAACGGCTTGGCAAAAACCGCATCGTTTAATCACTTACTTACGGCCCCGGTGATGTATCACGGGGCTTTTTTGTTACACTGAACTTAGATGAACCTGAAGGGAGATGTATATGAAAGCTAGAGGGAAAGTCATTGTTGTCACCGGAGGTGGTAACGGCATCGGGCGTCAAGTTGTGTTGCAACTGCTTGGAAAAGGCGCCTCAGTATGCGCGGTTGACATTAGTCAAAAAGGATTAGAAGAGACAGCCCGCCTTGCCCTAGATCACAAACAACATCTAACTACTTATATTGTCGATATAGCTTCGCGGGAAGCGATTGAAAGGCTGGCACAGGAAGTGGAAGCCAAACACGGGCATGTCGACGGCTATATCAACGTGGCTGGTATTATCCAGCCATTCATCCATGTCAATGAGCTAACGTATGAAAAGATTGCCCAAGTCATGAATGTTAACTTTTATGGCACGTTATACATGGCCAAAACGTTTATACCATATTTACTAAAACGTGAGGAGGCCCATATCGTCCATATCGGCTCGATGGGAGGCTTCTTGCCAGTACCTGGACAAACGGTTTACGGGGCCTCGAAATCCGCGGTCCATTTATTAACGACGGGGCTACATTCCGAATTACGTGATACGAATGTCAAAGTAACGCTGGTAATGCCCGGAGGCGTAGCTACCGACATTTCTAAGAATTCAGGGGCGACGGGGCTCAAAGTTGATGCCTCCTCATCTAAGATGAAGTTATTGACGCCCCAGCAGTGTGCCTCCATCATTATCGCGGCGATGGAGAAAAACAAATACCGCGTCCTCGCAGGTACTGATTCCAAGATCATGGACAAACTCGCGCGAATCGCTCCTAAGAAAGCGGCCAGCATTATCGCCGACAAACTTAAAAGCGTCATGTGAAATATGAAGCGGAGGTGTGTGCCTCCGCTTTTATTATGATTTCTTTAGTTTCTTCGGTCGCTCGATTTTGCGACTGATGATAATAAGTAGTGTCAATAAGAACACGGTCACCATTGACAAGATGATGATTGAGATAATACTGATTGTTTGATTGTCTTCCGATGTTAAAAGCATATAAATATCAGTGACGACCGAATAGATGGTGATGAACGTGAAGAATGCTAATATTTGTTGGATCAATGCATTGGCTTGTTGATTCCTTTTAGTGTCGAGGCCTTCAATCGCATAGTTGAGGTTTTCCAGCGCTGTTTGATAGGTGAGCTTCTTGCCTTCGACATGGAATTGGTGATGGTGTTCGATATGCGTGATTTGATAATGCCTTAACATTGGTCGTAGCATTTTTACTTTAAGCAATCGCAAATTGTTCGTGTTGATGACGTCGCGGACAATGTTATTATCGATTCTGACGTCTTTTGCAATCAAGTTAAGATAAGCCGAATAGCAAAACACGGCATTGGAGTACACTTGGCTTTCAATCAGTGCCAGGAAGTTAGGGTATAACAGCTTATCAACGCATTGGGGTGTGTAATCATCTTTCTTGATCTTCCAAAACCACTGCGAGTCGTTGACGGTGAATAGTTCGACTGGTAAATCAAGATAGATATCATGGTCTTTGTGTTTGCTGTTTTTAAGCGTTTGATAGTTATTGTCTTCATCAATGAAGAAATAGTGATTGTTGAATAGGTAGCTTCGTTTACGCGTGTGTTCGCCGGTTTCGATTAACTGAGTGGGCACACCGAAGTGATATGATTTTGATTTGATGATGAAACCATGGTCGGCTAGGAAATCCACGAGTGTTTCAAATAATTCAAGATGGTCGTTGATCGTCGTTTTTACAGCGACGTTGACATCGGTTTCAATCATCCTGAAATCGAATGGCTTACGATATTCAAACACGATCAGAATCGCTAAATAGCCGAGGTCATTGACATGGAGTCGCAGTTCATCAAATGCCACGCCCTCAATCTTTTCATCAAGCGTTGTCTGCAGTTGTTTAATCGCCTCGGGTTTGAATTTGACGGCGATCGATTGTTCCTCATCGGATCGCAGTTTCCTCGCTTCATAATTAAATTCAAATAATGGATGTTCAATCAGATTAACGGTCTTTAATGTGTGGGCGTCACTTAAAAAGTGATTGATCATCCAAACACGGTTTTGCATACATTTAATCATTTGTTGTCTCCCTATATGGTTAAGCACATGATAACAACTCGTCATTAATATTGGCAACCCGCTTTTTCCCAAATCTTTTTATCGGTTGGCTATTATCAAATGAATGATGGAGTGGCACAATAGTGGCTATGGATAATAACGAGTTGAAGAAGATGCGCCGCCATGAAGCGTGGATGGCGTTTAAGTACTTACTATTCGCGGCATCAGCGGGACTGATTGAGATTGGTTCGTTTACGCTGCTTAATGAACTAACGGGCTTACCGTATTGGCCTAGTTATTTAATTGCGTTAACGCTTTCGATTATATGGAACTTTACGTTCAATCGCCGTTACACGTTTAAATCGGCTAACAACGTTCCCAAAGCGATGGTACAAGTATTTGCTTTCTATCTAGTGTTTACACCTTTATCGACGATACTGGGCGAATATCTTGTAACGGTGCTTGGCTGGGATGAGTATCTGGTAACCGCGTTAAATATGCTCGCTAATTTCATCCTTGAATTCTTATATCAACGCTTCTATGTGTTTAAACAATCGATCGACACAAACGATCTAGCAAAAAGGGAAGCAATAAAAAAGGATGGACAAGTCCATCCTTAATCGAGTTGATAATTGATGTTATTAAGCGAGTGTGACCAGCACGCCCCACGCGGGTAGTGAGGTCGTCGTTGCGCCCTTGATTGAGATAGCGACATCACCACTGACACCGCTTAATGACACTGCGGTGTTACTCATATTGATATATACCGAATAAGTTTCCGTATCATCGAATCGCTTAAAGGCGAAGACGTTATATGAGCTTTGATATTGCGTTAAGGGAATGGCCTCATAAGCGCCGGTTTTTAAAGCATCGGAATTAGCCTTAAGAGCCGTCAGGCGCTTGATATTCGAGAGCATCGAACTTTCATTCGCCATTTGTTCAGATACGCCAGGAAGCGTTTGATTGTACGAATCAAGGCTAACTTCGTATGTTTGATCGCCGGAGAAGGTATAACCCGTCATGTATGGCGATGAGTTATCTTGGTTCCATTTGAAAGGTTGTCTTGCAAACCTATCAGCATGAGGTGATTGTTCGCCAACGCCAGTTGGTAAGTTGCTGGACATGCCCAGTTCATCACCATAATAAATCCATGATAAGCCTGGTAATAGAATCGTCGCCGCATTAGTCGCCAGTGCCATTTGCGTGGCATGAGCGGCGTTGGCACTATTAATCGTGCCTCTCCCGCTAATATCGCCACTAGCGCCCAGCGTGCCGGTGATTTTGTTAACCGGACGAACGAGGTCATGGTTAGAAGTAAATAAGCCATCGACTGCTTTCGTATCCAGCGTGTTGTTATTGGACCGGTAACGGTTGAATACATTGCGAACGCCCGGATAGTTCCATGAGCCACCATAGGGCACATTCACCTTAGTATCGGGATCGGTGGGATTGCTTTGAACATTGGGGACGAAGTTATCGCCACCCTCTGGTATATAAGCCCCAGCGACTTTACTAGCTACGCGATAGGTTGGCTGCCTGTCGCCATTAGCGGCCGCTTGCATCAGGTTGTAATACATATAGAAGTTAAGCATCGAATCAAGCCCTTCATAGTAAGGAGCGACACGGTATGCATGACCATCGAAGTTTTCCCCGACGATAAACGCTTCGGGGTGTTTTTCTTTGAGTGAACCGTTAAGTTCCCGGAAGAAGTGGAGATTTTTAGTGAGGTTGGAATTGTAGTTGACGCTGCTACCGGAGTCGGTAATGATGACGTCGGTGGGATTGGGAATAATTTCTTCTTGCATATAGACGTGCTTGACAGCGTCAATTCTAAAACCGGCAACGCCTAAGGTAACCCAGTAATCCATAATGTCAATCATCACGTCGCGCGTGGCTTGATAATCATAGTTAAGTTCGGGCATCGAGGAAGCGAATTTACCATAGAAAGAATAATCATAGGTCGAATACGGATGCCAGAACTGATTCAGCGTTTCTACCTCGTGGTTCCGCCAGTGGTAATAAGCGCGGTATTCGGGGTTCAAACTTAAGCTTTCTTGGAATAACACGTTATTGATTGATGTGTGATTAACGACGAGGTCCATCACGATCTTGATGTTGCGACTACGGGCTTCCAGTATCAAATCGACATAGTCGAGCATCGCGCTTTTGTGCGTGACGTTACCTGCAACCGCGTGTGGCGAAGTTCGTGAACCAAACTTCGTATCGATGCGCCGATAATCAATCGTGTCGTACCCGTGATAGCTATCTGATAATTGAATTGGAGTCAGCCACAACACTTCGACATTAAGATATTCGAAATAGTCTAAATTTTCTAATATACCGCGAATATCCCCCATGCCATCACCATCGGAGTCGGCAAAGGAGGGGACCATGATTTGATAGCCAACACCAAGACCATATAAGTCTTCGCTTGTAACGGCGATCGGATCAGGGGTGCCGGATGAATCGACATTGTTATATTTAGCCGACACATTCGTGCCATCATCGTCTTCATAGGGATTTACGAATGTTTCGCCACCATATTTATAGGTGAAGTCTTTAACGTTTTCTTGAACGGCAAACACATGCAATGAACCATTATAGCCATGTTCAAGCGCGGTGGCCGTCACCATGAATTTATCGCCGCCATCGGATACCCAGTGGGTACCAGAGCTGCGCGATGGTTTATAGGTGATTAGGAAGCCAATTCTGGCCACGAGTGTTTCATCGGGGAAGAAGTTGACGGTTTGCGTGCCGCGGTTACCGCTTCCATCATGCCCGCCATCTTGATACACGGTCGTTAAATCGACTTCAATCATCGCGCCGCCGTAATCATCAAAATAGACGTTATCGCCATCTTTCTTGAAATCAACCATGCGACCAGTCGCATTTTCAGGCCACAGCCAGATGTCCCAGTTCGCGTATTCAATACTTGTTTGATTGAAGCGGCGATAGTGAATGTATAAATGGTTCGGTTGACTGATTGAGGCCAAATAATCACGATAAGCATTTACGGCCTCATCGCTTTCGTTTGTCCAGTGGGCATATAAGACGACGTTTCGCTCGGGCATCACATCAAAGACGAATTCACTTTCCCAAACACCATAGTCTTCATACCAACCTTCAAAAATATATCCGGTTCTAAACGGATCTTGAGGTGCGCCAATCGACATGCCCGCGGGAGCCATAATCGAATCAGGTGTACCAGTACCACCATTTAGATAGAAACTGATCGTGTATTGGGGTATTAAAGGATTTACTTCCGAGGAAGTGCTACTAGATGTTGAGCCTGATGAACTAGAAGATGTTGAAGGAAGCGTGCATGAGGACACGGCTATCGTCACCAGGGCGATAAATAAGGCTTTAAATTTCTTGATGCTCATGGTTATAACATCTCCTTTCGGGGAATAAACGCCATGGGGCGTATCATCGCATTATAAGGTGGCAAATTGCTAGGACGCATTTCTAGGGTAATAACCGAACTATTGGCTTGCTGGTTACTGACGTTACCGGCCAGTGAGTCATTCAATACGATGCGGTTCCAATTGATGTTAAAGGAGCGATAATCGGGATTGGTGGCTGACCACACGCCTATATCGTATATTTGGGCAACTTGACTGCCAGACACTTTCCGTCTTAAGATGACGGGACCATTACCCAACACTTGATTAAAGAAATATTCGTTGGTGACACCAGTGGCGACACCGACTTTTGTTTGGACGCCACCAGCGGGAATCGAAGTGTAATATAGTTCGAATGTGGCGCTATTGGCGGCCCAATTGTCATTGACCCGGACATAAACACCATCAGTGCGCGTGGCGGTCTGCTGACTCCATTTTGCATATAGCGTCATTGCTTCAAACACGATGTCGGTGGCAAAGTTCCATTGATTTGTCAATGTTGATTCTTTATACCATCCATCAAGCGTATAACCTTGACGCGTGATCGTCGTCGGTGCGGTTAATAGTTGTCCCACATAGGCCGATGCTTCTACAGGCGCGGGACTTGACGCGTAATTGTAATTGAAGGTAACGATGACCGATTCGGCTTCGCTTTCTTGTTGCCAGCGGGCATATAGCGTTTTCGATTCCATGATCGGATCGTTGAAATCAAATAAAGTTCCCGCTTCGGCTTCGGTATACCAGCCCTGGAAGAAGTATCCACTTCTTGTCGGTGCGGTTGGTGGTGTTACTTTACGTCCCTCAAGCACGGTTTTGATAACTGGAGAGGGAGCGCCGGAATAGTTGTAGTTAAACGTGACGTTATGCGTCGTTAGGTTTTCATCAACCGAATTATCGCGCATGACCAGCGTGACATAGCTTCCGGTCGTCGCATTTTTCTCGGGTCCGGTTTTTGGAGTGGTATCAAGCACGATGATTTGATTCCAAGTTGTCGACCATCCGCCATTGGCAGCGATGCTATGAACTTGAGTGACCATTGTTGCTCCAACATAACGTTTCAGCGCAAGATATGTCGTCGCCGCATTATCGAAGTAATATTCGTTTGGCACGCCAGTGGCGACGCCGTTACGGTTAACAGTTTCTGCGCCATGCCACAAGACAAAGGTGGCGTTATCTTCGGCCCATGAATCAGACACGAGGACATAGACACCAGGCAGTGGCAATCTTGACCATTTGGCATATAGCGTGATGTTAGAGGTCACCAGATCGGTGCCAAAATCCCATAATGTCGTCGTCAGTGCATCTTTATGCCAACCAAGGAAATCATAGTTTTCTCTGGTTGGATTAGCAGGTCTTGATAGTTTCAATCCTTCATAACCTGTCACTGTCGTAGGTGCGGGCGCGCCTGAATAATTTAAATCGAGCGTGATCGTATATGAAGTCAGTGCATTCCAATAAGCATAAAGCGTAATGGGTGCGGTAATCGGCGTCGCAAAATCAAATGAAGCACCCGCTGTGGGGGCATCATACCAGCCAATCAGTTGATGTCCAAACCGTGCCAGTTTTGGGGCGAAGGCAACGGAACCTTCGGGCACGTTTCTAGTGACGATGGGGCCATCGGTATAATTGGAATTAAAAGTAACGATATGAGTAACCGGGAAGAAGTCGGAATCATAATAATCATAATCATCGCTGGGATCTTCCCCATTATCGTCATCAGTGCGAGCATCAATGATGCTTTGCCATCCGGCATATAGCGTTCTGTCAGCAGTAATGCGATGGGTGGCAAAGTTCCACGCGACAAAGGCGGCGCGATCTTGATACCAACCGAGGAACGTATCGTTTTCAGGTGCATAAGTGAATGTCGGCGCGCTTATCAAGGCGTTAGTGGCGACATTGATCGAATCTAGTTCTGGCGCCCCTTGCCGATTCAAATCGAAGGTCACTGTCCAAGGAGTGACTTCGGAAGTTTGACTGCTGCTAGTCGATGTTGAGGTTGATTGGCTGCTACTTGGGATTAGACTTGAGTCACATCCAGCGATAAGCAGCATCGATAAAGCTAACAATAGTAGTGGTTTCTTATTTCTCATATATACCTCGTTATTTTCAAATAAAAAGGGGGCAGCAACCGACTTGTCGCCGCCCCATATTGTCATTGGTCTTTATGCAATTTTTCTTTTACGTAAAATGATGAAATAACCAAACATTGAAATAGCTAGTGCTCCAATGGTGATTAGTAGCATGGAATTGTCATCATCGCTTCTAGCAACGACATTAAGAAGTCCAGGAGGAGTCGCATTAGCGGCTTTCCAACCAACGTAATAGTCAATCACGAGTTTATAACCTAAATCTTGATCATCGAACGATTTGACTGTCAAAGCATCAATTATTTCTAGTTCATTGTCACCAAGACGGTTGTACGCTCCAAGCAAAGTGTCGGCTTCGCTATAATTGGAACACGTTAATAATGGGACTTGAGTTTTCAAATATGCAACATCAGGAGCAGTATTCGCAAAATCTGTTACTGTAAACGCTCCTGTATATCCATTGTTTAATGGACCGCTGAATTTAACGACATTATGCGCAAGAAGATTAACAGGTATATCTCCTGTGGAATTCCATAAATCACCAGTGGAGGGGTTTTTACGTTCTAGTTTTATGTGCGTGAAAGTGGCGTTCTCTAAAACAACACTATGAAGATTACCTACCTCTTTACGCATTGTTTGAACAGAAGCGGTCACTCCGCTTTTCCAGTAGAATATGTCAATACGCGCGCTTGCATCATACCACCAAGAGTTTGTTGACTCGATGTAGATACGGATAGATCTATTCAAATCGATTGGACGATAGTCACCATAAAGACTCGTCGCTCCCGTTAAAACAGTCGGGGTGTATGGAGTGGTCAAAGAAGAATCGGTGTACCATCCATGGAAGGTGTGATCGGTTACTGTGATGTTTGATGGGGTGAATGTTACATCTTCATATGCGGTTTGGGTTCCAATAAGAGTCACACCATTGTAAAGAGACACATCATATGTTTCCCCAACAACCGGGGGCGTATATACAGATGTAGAATATGTGGCTGCGGCGTTCCAGTTGGAAATAGTTCCCGTAAACGTAATCGTGTCCCAAGTTGATTTGCATCCGACATTGGAAATATTATAGAGATTTATTGATTCACCACCATTGTTTTTAAACGTCATCCAGTTTGTAATTGTTGCATCGGTGTAATAAGTGAAAACATCACCAGTATGCCGGCTGTCGATGGTAGACATCAAACTCAAGTTAACGTCAGCAGAACCAGTGTACAGTTTATAAGCTGGAGCTCGATCTTTTATCGATTGATTAACAACAATATATAATCTTGTACTAGATACGGCTTCCGTAGCGACTGGTTCAGTTATATCAAAACCAACACCCGCCAACCCGATTCCAAAAAGGGTTGATAAGCCCAACAATAATTTTATTCCTTTTTTCATAATGCACTGCTCCTTTGTGTGCGCGTATACATTTCAAAAATAGCAAAAATATGGGAGCGGTTACAATACATTTCGTGCGGTTATTTTAAAAATCGTTTATCAGTTAAAAAAAAGTGATAATCGGCGTTTTAAAACGGCTAGAGACTTTATTAATCAAGTCTATCTAAAAATACAATTAATAAACAACTTGCCGAGATTAATATAGATATATTTATCAAAACCACGACCAAAAATTAATCATTTTTCATAAGCGGTGCTACAATAAATATGACCTTTTGTTGACACATAAACATAATGAGTGTAGGAGGAACGGCACATGGTGGCTGGTTTTTCTAAGAGAGCGGTCTTTGGACTTGTGTTCTCGCTCATTGTTGGAGGAATCATCTACAGTGTTAACAGTCGTCATCCCAATGAGTTTGGATTATCAGCTTCTTCCTCAAGCGTGATCATCAAAGAAGTGTATGGTGGTGGCGGAAATTCCGGAGCAACTTACAAAAACGATTTTATTGAACTTTACAATCTTTCATCAGGCACGGTTAGCCTCGCCGATTGGTCGGTTCAATATGCATCGGCAACTGGGAACAGTTGGGCGGTAACGGCATTAAGTGGTTCGATTGTCGCCGGTGGTTACTATTTAGTTCAGGAAGCACAAGGAGCGGGTGGAACGGTTGACTTACCAACACCCGATGCGATAGGCACGATTGCGATGAGTGCAACAGCGGGAAAGGTCGCCCTTGTAAATTCTGTTACCCCATTAACTGGAACCAATCCTTCATCTGTTGCTGGCGTAATTGATTTTGTAGGATTTGGCTCAACTGCTAACGGATTTGAAGGCAGTGGCCCAACACCAGCACCATCAAATACGACATCGGTTCAACGAAAAGTTCCCATCACCGATAATGATGATAATGCTAATGATTTTGCTGCTGGGGCACCTTCTCCCAAAAACAGCTCCTACAATGGCGTGACTGACGCAGCATCCTACGCCACGACGTTTTTAGCATCATCGGCCTCGGGTGAATTTTGCACGGCAACCGAAGGTTGGTCAACGCTGGAAACATCATACAATGCGCTCAGTAGCGGTGCCAAAACCGAATTCCGCATCAATGACGATAATGCCACGATCATAAACGCTAGAGCGAGATATTTATATTTGATTGGGTATAACGAATCGCTCACCGATTATGTCGGCATCGGCTCATAATTAAAGCGTTCTCGCCAGCATCGGTGTGTTAATTTTTTGGCCTCCAAGTCCGAACTTTTTTCGCCATGGAAGCGGTTTCGCACTATAATATAAAAAGATGCTTGGAGGCAATACATAATATGGAAATGGTGGCTTATATCAAAGAGTCGCGAGCGCCCGGATTTAAACGTGTTACGAAACCAGTACCCGAACATTTAGAAGCGGGAGAAGTGCTGGTCAAAGTCATTGCCACTTCGATATGTGGCACCGATGTCCACATCTATGAATGGGATGCGTGGAGTCAAAAAAGGATTAAGCCACCTTTAACGGTGGGTCATGAACTTGCTGGTCTTGTCATCAAGGTTGCTAGCGATGTCACTGATGTTAAAGTCGGCGATATCGTTTCCGCGGAAACGCACATCGTGTGCCATCACTGTGAGTTTTGCCAGCGTGAAGAATATCATTTATGTGAGAATACCAAAATCATCGGTGTCGATACCGATGGATGTTTCGCCGAATACGTGAAACTGCCTGCCTATAACCTGATTGTGAATAAGACACAGACTGACCCGCGCTATTTATCAATCCAAGAACCGCTTGGTAACGCCGTCCATACGATGATGCACTTTCCGATTAAGGACAAGACCGTGGCCGTCGTTGGCTGTGGGCCAATCGGATTGATGGGCATCGATATTGCTAAAGCGGTGGGTGCCAGCAAAGTCATCGCCGTGGAAGTCAATGACTACCGCCGCGATTTTGCCAAAAGATTAGGCGCTGATGCCGTGATTAATCCACTGACCGAAGATGTGATTGCCCGTGTGTTAGAAGAAACCGGTGGCGAAGGCGTTGACGTTGTTGCCGAATTCTCCGGAAACAAAGGGGCGATTGAAGCCGCGTTTAAATACATCAAGCGCGGTGGCAAGATGTCGATGCTTGGTATCGGTGGTAAACCGATTGAAATCGATTTTTCTAACGATTTAGTATTCAAAGGATTATCGATCTATGGCGCGGTTGGTCGTTTGATGTTTAAAACATGGCATCAAGTTCAAGAATTGATTGCCACGGGTAAACTCCATCTTGATAAAATCGTCACCCATGTCTACCGCCTTGATCAAATGGAAGAAGCGATGGCCGTGATGCGCTCAGGCAATAGCGGCAAAGTCGTCTTAATACCTTAAAGGAGATACTATGGCTAGCATTACCGAGAAATTAAATGCCTTGAAACAAGCGGGTACTTATCGTATCCTGCCAATTAACGAAGGACCATGTGACGCAGTTATTAAACTTAATGGCAAAGAGGTCATTAATCTATCATCGAATAACTATCTAGGCTTTGCCAACCATCCCCGGTTAAAACAAGCGGCAAAAGCCGCAGTTGATAAATACGGTGTTGGCGCTGGAGCCGTCAGAACCATCGTTGGTAACATGGATATCCATGAACTGCTTGATCAGACACTAGCCGAGTTTAAACACGAACCGGCAGCTCTCGCCTTCCAATCGGGCTTTGCTTGTAACGCCGGTGTCATCCAAGCGATTACCGGTGAAAAAGATTTGATCATCTCCGATGAATGGAACCATGCTTCGATTATCGATGGCGTGCGGTTATCGAAAGCGAGTCGCGCTGTTTATCGACATAGTGACATGGACGACCTTGAACGTATCTTAAAGGAAAAACGCCACCAATATGAAGAAGTGCTGATTATCACCGATGGCGTCTTTTCGATGGATGGTGATATCGCTAACCTCCCCAAGATTGTCGAATTGGCCAAGAAGTATCAGGCGCAGACATATGTTGATGATGCCCATGGTTCAGGTGTTTTAGGAACATCAGGTCGAGGCACTGTCGATCATTTTGGACTTCACGGCCAGGTCGATTACATCATCGGGACGCTTTCAAAAGCCATCGGTGTCGTCGGTGGCTATGTGTGCTGCTCGAAAGAAGCGCGTGATTATTTACTGCATTTGGGTCGACCGTTACTATTCTCAACATCACTTCTACCATCCGCGGCCGCGGCCATCATTGAAGCCGTTCATATGTTAGAAGAATCAGATGAATATACGAAAAAACTATGGGAAAACGCCCGTTATTTTAAATCAGAGCTCGTTAAGGCGGGATTTGACATCGGGCATAGTCAAACCCCGATTACGCCAATCATGGTCGGCGATGAAGCAAAAACTATGGCTTTCTCGCGCGAACTATTAAAGCGCGGTGTGTTCGTATCTGGCATCGTCTTCCCAACCGTCCCCAAAGGCAAAGGAAGAATCCGGTGCATGGTTAGCACGCTTCATGATATCCCATTATTAAAGAAAGCCGTTGATGTCTTAACGATGACCGCGAAGGAAATGGGTATCATCTAGATAAACCGCTTTCATAAATTCATCCATGAATATGAGGTCGAGCATCGGCCTCTTTTCTTTATAATGGAAGTGTATGTATTTATATATGCAGCAATTAGTTGACGCGGTCGGAACGTTTGGCTGGTGGAGCGCGATTATCGGTGGGCTGGCCATTTTTTTAGCCGGTTTATTTTTCTTACCTGAAAACCTTAAGAAGATTGCCGGTGAGAAACTGAAGTTGTTAATTGATAAAAGTACGGGCGGGCCAGTGCGAGGAACCGTTTTCGGTTTCCTAATGACCGCGGCCCTCCAATCATCCTCAGCGACGACCTCAATCGTTATCGCGTTAGTCAAGGCCGGATTGATGTCGCTCCCGCAAGCGCTTGTCGTCATCATCGGCGCCAACCTCGGCACGACGATTACCGCATTCATCATCGGCTTGGACATCGGACAATTAGCGCCATTCTTTTTGATTGCCGGTGCTTTATTGATGCTATTCATGCCACGTCAAAAAAGCCGTCATTACGGTGGCGTCTTGTTCGGTTTCGGCGCGCTTTTCTTTGGGCTCGAACTCATGGGCGATGCCTTAAAGATGCTGACCGCGATGCCGGAGTTTTCACAGTTTGTCGTCGATTATGGATCACATCCGCTATTAGGGTTTGGCATTGGTTTATTCGGCACGGCGCTTGTTCAATCTTCCTCGGCGTTTATCGGGGTGCTGCAGACGCTATATGCCAGTGCACATATCGATCCGTTATCGCCGTTTACGCTTCTGGTCGCTTTGCCGATGTTATACGGCGCCAACATCGGAACGACGATTACCGCATTATTAGCATCGATTGGGGGCTCAATCAGTGCCAAACGCGCGGCGTTTGCCCATATCTTGTTTAACGTGATTGGAGCGATAATTTGCTTTGCGCTACTTATTCCGATTAACTGGGCGCTACTACAATTATTTAATGTATTTCCATTCATTGGCGATCAAATGGAAATCGCCTTTGCCCATATTTTGTTTAATTTACTGGCCGCGATTATCGTCATTCCGTTATTAAAGCCAATCGTTACCTTAATCAAAAAGATTATCCCAGGCGATGATTCCCATGACGCGATCAGCGTTGATTTGAGTGCGCTTAACCGCGGCATTAAAGGGGTGGCTCCCGCCGCGTTATTATCAATCGTCAAAGACCAATCATTAAAGATGGGCAATTTTGCCACTGACGCGGTCTTAACCGTATCGCGTTTCATTGATCAAAGGGCGATTGCTGATCATGATAAAACGCTCCAATACGAAACGACCATCGATCAGTTATATGAACGCGTTTCTGATTTTATGCACGAGATGCGGATGGCGATGTTAGATGAGCAGGAACTGGAGCAGTTCATGCAAATACTTCGCGTCATCAAGGATATTGAACGCATTAGTGACCACTGCGAAAACCTCGTTGAATTTTTCGATACGATCGAATCAAAAGGCGAGACCATCAATGACGATGGCAAAGCCGATATTTTGCAAATGCTTAAAATAGCGCACGATATGGTGAGCAAAGCTATCACTTGCTATGAAACCGGCAATGTTACACTCGCCCACGAAGTGATTGACCAAGATGATCAGTTAGACGACCTAAACGCCCAGGTGCGCGACCGTCATGTCGGACGGTTTTTCCAAGGCGTGGCCCAGAAAAATCGTTATACGGCGATGGTGTATGTCGATATCTTGTCGAACATCGAAAGAATCGGCGATCACGCTGTCAATATTGCCGATACCGTCGTTGATTTAAAACAAAATCGTTAAACGGGACTATAGGTTCCGGTGACGACAGGGATGCCTAGTTCGGTCGCCCGCGCATAATATGCCCACGATGAGGCGGGGTCGTTAGTGACGTATATCGTCGCACACGTATTACTAATATAGAAATCGTTATTTATGGTCAGCGTTTCCACATACATATCATAATCGGCGGAAGCGAACATGATGTTCATCACCGGTAGTGTCACTCGATGCAATAACATGACTTCGAGCACCGGAGCGATTGCCCCTTGAACCATTAATTCGGTGACGATTGTCACGTCTTCAAAACTGAATATTTTAAGAGCGTCAAACGAATCATTCATGCGCCCAAGCGCAAAAACATTAGTAGTCGTTTGGGAGACGCTAATCATCTCAAGGAGCGGATACGAGGAGTTTTCGTAACCGATGCTGATCGTATTGGCCACTTCCACATCATTGAAAGTAATACTCGCAAGCACATCGAATGAAACGTCGCGTTCACCAATCCTAATCGAGTAGGCGGTAAAGGAATCAAAGGTAATGGAAGTTAAGGCATCAAACTCCGACAGCGGGTTTCCGATATACATTTCACCAACCGCCATATTCGTTAGAGAAATGGTTTCTAGGTATGGGAAATCACCTTGAAGGCGAATGCGCCGATCACCGTTACCTTCTTCGAATGCGATATTTGCCAAATCTAAATGGGCTAGGCGAATCGGATGGGTTCCCGTGCTGTCAAGCGTAATTCCGGATAATGAAATGGCGCCAAAATCAAAGACGCCAATCGCGTTATCGTTAACGAGGAGGTAGCCGTAATCGCCCTCATCAAGCGTTAAAGTAGCCGGAATGTTTGCGAGATCTTTAGTGCCGGATACCACAAAACCGGTAACAAAGGAATCGATGCCGGTAATGCTGACAAGACTATTGAACGATTTGTTTTCATTGCCAAAGTAAAGCGATCCGATTATGGACTGATCAATCGTAAATGTTTCAAGCGCGTCAAAACTGCGCACATGGTTATCGTTTCCAATGTCTAACTCATTCATGGAAGCGCTCGTGATGCTGATCGAAGTCAAACTCGGGAATGAATAAGGGGCGCTTAACGCCGCCTCGCAATATGCTTGATAATCTTCATTGACCGAGTTGTAGTTTTCACCCATGAAAAGGTTATACCCATTCGATCCGTTTATCGATAATGTTGTCAAGTTCGGGAATAATCCCGTCAATGCCAATTCGGCGTAAGTGGGGTTAGTCATTTCTAAATCGTGATCGAGACCAGTAAAACTCAATGTTAGCAAGGAAGTAAAAGAGCCGATTAAGATTACGTCTTCGCTTGCTCCTTGAATCAATAGATGCTCAACCCAGTCGAGCGATTGCAAGAATATCGAACGAATTGGAAAATCGTTAATCGTTGCGGGAATCGCCAGCGTCGTTTTCGCGGCTGCCTGCGCCAAAGTGAAGTTGGGGGTTTCTGGGCGAATATCGATATCGATGAAGCCATCGTTCATGACTACGGGGAAGCCGAGCTCGGCATCCATATAATTGACCGCGCGTACTTGGAAATCGAGCACTGTTTCCGTATTGGATGGAATGTCCGCGGGGAATGTACCATCGACCGTATCACGCGAGAACAAAATCTTTGATAAGGTGATTGTTCGCTCCGATAAGTAAGTATCGTGTTCAGTCGATCCGGGAATCGTCAAGATGATTTCGGTTGTGTAGGTGTTATCGGGTTCGACGATAATCGTGGCGTCTGCCTTATACGTCAGCGATTGATTAGTGTAAATACAAGTTCCAAGCAGACTATCACTCAATTCAACACTATAAAGCAAATCGTAGTTGACGCCACTAGTAATCACGGCGATATAAAAATCGGAGTGGCTATAAATGATTTCGTCATAATCGCCCTCCGCTTTCAAGGGCGAAGAACGATTACGAGCTTGTGACATTAGGGAACTTTCTTCTTCCTGCAAATACATTTCCACGAATGTCGGTGGGTTTTTAACCGCTGTGTTACCACAACTTGTGGCTGCCATCAGCGGAAGCGCGAATAGCAAAAAAGCGAAAATCTTTTTCATAAATCCTCCATAAAGCGCAATTAGATGCGCCGCTGGTTATCGCTAACAATCGCACCTAGATAAATCTAGGCAGTATCTAAGATAAATATTACACATGACTTAGTGACTGACAAGATGACCAGGCTGTGCAAATTAAAAAGCCGCATTTGGTAATGCGACTTTTTTTATTAGTTATCGCGCGGTCAATATCGATACCGGGGCGACGCGCCAACTATTGGAAGTGTCTGAATATTTCAGGTTTTGGACTCCTAAGTATAGCGTTACGGGGATGTCAAGATTGTCATCTAACCAGGCAAACTCAGACCCTTGCTTTTGTGAATAAACATTAAGGGAAATCTCATCATTGGCGGCGTCATGGACATAATAGGTCGTATAGTACTGCGTTTCAACTTTCTTGATGATACCATCAACGAGGAAGACCGTTCCCGAGATGTTATTGCTCGGTGGCGTTTGCGCGATTGTCGCAATCGTGCTTGAGGCAATGCCCTCACTCGGAATCGGGTGCTGACCATAGTCGTTATTAATCATGGTGATATCCATGATTTGGAAATCGCCGGTGTAGGATAAGCTATCGGCCACTTCAACATTTGACACATAGTGGGTCAGTGTACCCGTAAAGGCGATTTTATTACCGATGGCGGCATCGGACAAACTAGGCATAAACGCGGCGTTATTGTATATCAATATCGAGCCGGTTGGATCGATGACGAACGCCCCCATGGGAACATCGGTGCCCGATTTATAGACGAAACGACCTATAATCGCTTGAAGCGTGACTTCACTGGCATCGGGTAACTCCCGGGCTTCGGCGATGGTGCTGCCACCGAATTCTGGCAGATAGGCAATCGTCACAATTTTTGAGTCCTCGGCGAAAGCTTCGCCATAACTTGCCACAACTTCAATCGTTAGGGAGCCCAGCACTTCGGTTATGACGCTGACTTGATATTCGTCTCCTTGAAGCGTAATCGCAATCTTATCGGTATCGGTGGACGTATACGAACGGGTGACACCTTCCAATAATGGGTCAGCAACCGGTATCGAGAAATTGACATCGACTTTGTATTCATCACCGAATTCTGATAAAGCGCGTTTGGCGGCGTATTCGGCTTCTTCGAGTTCACTCGGCACATATTCGTCATAGACGGCCACGGGGGCCAGACGCCATAAATTCGTTTGCGGTTTGGCGTTGATAATGGCCACGAGCATGTCGCGGACTTGTCCGTCATACGCATCGAGCCACATATAATCTTTGCCATTGCTCGTGGTATACAGTGCCAGCGTATCGATGCGGTTCATATCGTCAATGTAATAATTCGTATATCCTGATGAAGGCACGACGCGGACGCGACCTTTGAGTCGATACAAATTTCCGGTGATGTCAGTGTCGATTGGATAATCGCGAATCTGAGCAATCGTCACATCGTCGATAATTGCTTCAGTCGGAATCGGATGATTTCCGTTATCGTTACTAATGAGCGTCGGTGTCGTCAATTGTTGCGTACCTTGATAGTTCATGGTCACGGCCGCGCCTTGATCGGTCGTCGGGATGTAATAAAACTTATTGCCTCTGACACTGACGCGATTGCCGATTTCAACATAGTTGGACAAGTTGTCGCCATAGACATAAATGGCTCCTGTTTGGTCGACTAACCAAAAACCGACTTTGTAAGGTGTCGCTTGACCCGACCATAAATGCTGGGCGACGATGCCGGTGACGACGACTTCGGTGCCCGCTTCAAGCGATCGAATTTCCCCGATTGGCGTTTCCACGAGTGGTTGCTCGCTTGAGGAAATGCTAACCGATGATGGTGGTAGCGAAGAAGTGACGCTACTCTCGCTTGTCGAGCTTGAACTTGGACAGGCGGTCAAAACGAGTGTCAAAGCCAGACATGCTAACGATGTGATGCGATTTTTCATTGTGTGTTACTCCATACAAGAAAATAACACGATTAAAAGTTACTTTTAATACATAATGAGTTTTTTATGAATATGTTCCAGTCAAAACCGGTAACCCAAGCGAGGTTAGGGCGTCATAGTAAGGCGAAGATGAGGCTGGGTCTGATGTAACATAAACAGCGGTACAGCCCACACCGATAAATATCGATGAAGCAATCGTGACTTCATCGAAATAAAAATCATACGAAGCGATGATTGTTTGCACGCTGATGAGGTTCATGGTGACGTCGGTAAACACAATCGCCGCCAGCGTGGGAAAACTCGCGCCATGAATCAGGAAGCCGCCTGTTAAGACGACTCGCGTCAATTGAATCGTTTCCAAGCTGTTAAAAATGTCGTTAAGCCGTCCGATGATGAAATTACCAGTACTCACATCGGTAAGGGTTAGACTCGTTAAATTTTGATAATTGGAATTTTCATAACCAATCCGAATATGCGTCACGAACTCGCTATCGTGAATATTGATGGACTCCAGTGATGCGAAAATCGTCTCCGCCGCGCCAATCGAGAGCGTATTGCCGACGACGTGGTCGAGTTCAATTGATTCGAGGCGGACATATTCATTGGTCTCTTCGCCAATCGATAAATCGGACAAGGTGACATCGCTTAATCGAATCGAGGCCAAATCCGGGAAATTGCCCCAAATTTTCAGGTTATTGTTCAAACCGACGAAATCGACGTTTTCCAAATCGATTTCACGCAAGACCGATTCCACGGTCGTGCTACCGCGTAGTGACATCCGGGCGAAACTGACACCGTCGGCCTCAATGTATCCAATCGTCGATCCGGTCAAAAACATGTTGCCGTAATGACCTTCGCTTAATTGAAGTATTGCGGGTGGTAGCAATGCATTCTTTCGTCCCGAGATCGTTAGTCCATCGATCGTTGAATTGGTAGCACTAATCGTTTCCATTAGGTGGAACGAGTTATTTTCATGACCGAAAAACAAATAGTTGATGCGCGAATCTTCGATTATGAATTGCTTCATGTTGATAAACGGCACTTGGTAAGCATCTGCTCCTAATTGGACCTCGTTGAGCGTTGATTGCTCGATACTGATATCGGTTAGGCTTGGAAGCGAATAAGGGGCATCTTCAGGGAAAAGGGCCCGATATGAACGATACACTGCATCAAGCGAACCCGGATTGTAGGCGATATAAACGTTAAAAGCGGCACTGTCGGCAATATTGATGCTTGTCAGTAAGGGTGCTTCGCAGGTAATGGTGAAGTCTTTATATGTAACGTTCGAGTCATCCTCGCCCGACGATAATCCACTGACTGATAGTGTTGTTAATAACGGATAATTGCCGATGATGTAAACATCATTAACCGCTCCTTCGATTGTTAAAGTTTCAATCCAATCAAGTGAATAAAGCATGATTGTTCCAATCGGATAGCCATTGATGGAGTTGGGAATCACAAACGAAGTTGTGCCGACGTTTTTAACGCGTGCATACTCGCTGCTTCCAGGAATCAAGCTGATATTGACACGGCCATCAATCAGTTCGGTCGGTAGTCCTAGCGTCGCATCGAAATAGATCGTCGCGTGAACCTCCAAACTAACTAAGGTTTCGTCGTGATTGGGAAGCACGGCTTCAAATTGCCCAGAGAAGTTCTCGCGGGAAAAAAGCAGACGGTCAACATTGATTTGCCGCTGCGAGATATAAGTGTCAAGGCCCGACGAACCTTTTATGAGCAAAACGATGGTTGTGACATAACCGATATCCGCTTCATAAATCGTATCGTAACTGGCTTTGTAAGAGGATGAAGAAGTCGCATATGTTCTCGTGCCTAGCATCGTGTCTGATAACGTCGCACTATGGAAAACGTCGGGAAGCTCGCCGATGGTCACAATCCGTAACTCAAAATCGCGGTGTGAGTAAATTGATGCATCGAAGTTCTCGTTTTGGATTGGCGTCAGCACGGATGAAGTCACATCGATATAAACCGATTGCATCATCGGCCCATCTTTGATGGAAGAAGCCGAACGACAACTGGCAAGACTTGTCGCGGCTAGTAGTAGCATTGTCAAAGCGATGTGTTTTTTCATGACGATTCATCGGAATGACGCATTGCCATTCCTGTAGTCTAATATCGCACATGCGCCCTATAAGCGCAACATACCCGCACGTTGAGGCACTATTTATCGGCTCGGGCGGCCAATTTTGTCAGCAGAAATAAAAGTCGCATTATTATCGTGATAATTGGTCTAACTGACCTTGAAAAGAAAGCGCTTACCGCCTATAATACTTAAAGACTGAATGGCTACCTTTAATCACTAGAAAGAAGGTCAGTGTTACTTGCAATATATTGGTTTCGGTATCCAGAGCAATTAATTGAACATGGAGGTTTTTCAAATTGTTTAAAAGTCGCTATCTAAATGAAGTCTATGACAAAGTCAGCAAATGCTACGCCCATCAAAAAGAGTTCCTGCAAGCGGTCGAAGAATTCTTCGAATCGATGGAACTAATCGTCGAACAAGATCCCAACATCGAAAAATTTTCAGTGCTTGAACGTCTCGTCGTGCCCGAAAGAGTTGTGTCCTTCCGTGTTTCCTGGACCGATGATAATGGCAAGATCCACGTCAATAATGGCTATCGCATTCAGTTCAATTCCGCGATCGGGCCATACAAAGGCGGTATCCGCTTCGATCCAAGCGTCAATGAATCAATCATGAAGTTCCTTGGTTTCGAGCAAACGTTTAAAAATAGTTTGACCGGTCTCCCGATGGGAGGCGCTAAAGGTGGCGCCGATTTCGACCCCAGAGGTAGAAGCGACCGCGAAGTGATGACTTTCTGCCAATCGTTTATCGCCGAATTGGCGCGCCATATCGGTCCTGACCGTGACGTACCCGCCGGTGATTTAGGCGTTGGCGCCCGTGAAATCGGCTTCATGTACGGCATGTACAAAAAGATGCATAACGAATTTACCGGAACGTTTACCGGCAAAGGCATTTCCTATGGCGGTTCACTAGGTCGCAAGGAAGCAACTGGCTATGGTCTGCTTTACTTCGTCCAAGAAATGTTTAAAGCGTTTCGCAAAGATACGCTCGCGGGCAAACGCGTGATCGTATCCGGTTCGGGCAAAGTCGCTAAGCACGCGGCCGTCAAAGCCAAAGCGCTTGGCGCTCGTATCGTCGCCATGTCTGACATTAACGGTTTCATCCACGATCCTGAAGGACTCGATGTTGATTTGATTGATAAATTGTCAGAGCCAAAGGGCGAATGCACGCTTGAATACAAACGGATGCATCCTCATGTCGAATTCAATGCCAATCCTAAAAACATGTGGTTTACCCCATGTGATGTCGCGCTACCTTGCGCCACACAAAACGAAATCTATCTTGAACACGCCGAAGCGCTCGTTAAAAATGGGTGCTATTTGGTTGCTGAGGGCGCCAATATGCCCACGACGCTTGATGCCACAAAATATTTCATTGATCATGGCGTGTTGTTTGCTCCTGGCAAAGCGGCCAATGCCGGCGGCGTCGCCGTCAGCGGTTTAGAAATGAGCCAAAACGCGCAACATATTTCCTGGACGTTTGAAGAAGTCGATGAAAAACTTAAGGTCATCATGGCCAACATCTTCCAAAAATGCCATGAAACGGCGGGTAAATACGGGCAACCGACCAACCTTGTCTTGGGCGCGAACATCGCCGGATTCTTAAAAGTTTACGACGCGCTGATCGCTCAAGGTACGATTTAAGATGAAGCTCGGCGATTTGATTAGTGCCCCAAATATCTTATTGCCAAAACAAGGCGTCGATTTAACTAAATTCGCCGTTGTCGCCTGTGATCAATTCACAAGTCAACCACAATATTGGCAGGAACTCGACCAACTCGTCGGTTCCTGTCCTTCTTCGTTACGGCTCATATTTCCCGAAGCGTATTTAGGAAGTGTCAATCACGACCAGTACATCGCCTCGATTAATGATAATATCGCCCTGTATTTACGCGAGAGTATTTTGCGGCCACTAGGCCCAGGTTACATCCTGGTTGAACGGAGCACCCCCGAGACACCGCGCCGATTAGGCTTAATGATTTCAATCGACCTCGAACAATATTCCTACGAACCTGGTAACGACGCTCCGATTCGCGCCTCGGAAGCGACGATTGTCGAGCGGATTCCGCCACGACTCAAAATACGCGAACATGCGCCAATCGAGCTGCCGCATGTATTAGTGCTTTTTGAAGACAAAGCCGGGTTTATCATTGAGAGTTTGTATCGAAAACGCAGCAATTTCCATCTCGTTTATGATTTTGAACTTAATCAACACGGCGGGCATCTACGTGGATATCACATTACCAATACGATGCTGGTCGAACAAATGTTTGAAGACTTATTCTTGGGATGCGACCTCAAATTCATCGTCGGTGACGGCAATCATTCACTAGCCACTGCCAAAGCCCACTGGGACAAAATCAAACGAGGTTTATCCGAAGCCGAACAACAAAACCATCCAGCCCGCTTCTCACTAGTGGAAGCCATCAATCTTTATGATGAAGGCTTGTCATTCGAGCCGATTCACCGCGTCGTGTTTAACACCGACACCGATTTCATTCCCGGACTCAAGGCTAAGCTATCAGGTCCGATCATGGGTCATTTATATACCAAAGATCGCGGCCAGACCGATTTGCTATTACCCCGTAGTTCGCCCCAAGCTTATGAGATCGTGCAACGATACATCGATGATTATATAAGGAGCCACCCACGTGCTGAGGTTGACTACATCCACGGAATTTCCGACTTAAAACAAATCACCGATCGTTATTTCGATGCGGTTGGCATCATCATGCCAGCACTGACAAAAGACGACGTGTTTTCGTATTTAGCACGCGGCGTCGTGCTACCACGCAAATGCTTTTCAATGGGTCAAGCCCATGAAAAACGCTATTACCTAGAAAGCAAATTAATCAAATGAAGGAGATTAACATATGAAACGCATTTACAACTTTTCTGCCGGTCCGGCGGTACTTCCGGAAAGCGTCTTACGTCAAGCGGCTGAGGAGATGCTCGATTATCAGGGGCATGGCCTATCCGTTATGGAGATGTCGCATCGATCGAAAGTTTATCAATCGATTATCGATGCGGCGGAAGCCGATTTAAGGAAACTGCTCAATGTGCCCGCTAACTACAAGATTTTGTTTTTGCAAGGCGGAGGCACGACCCAGTTTGCGATGGTGCCGATGAACTTAATGAAAAACCGCGTCGGCGATTACATCTTGACGGGACACTGGGCGCAGAAAGCTTATGATGAAGCCCAAATTTTTGGCAAGGCCAACATCATCGCTTCTTCGAAAGACCAAAACTATTCTTACATTCCCAACCTTGATAATTTAAATATCACACCCGAAGCCGATTACGTGTTTATGTGTGACAACAATACGATTTTCGGCACCAAATACAAACAATATCCCAATGTGAAAGGGAAAATCCTTGTCAATGACGCCTCCAGCAGTTTCCTGTCGGAACCGATGGATGTCACTAAATTCGGACTCATCTTTGCCGGTGCCCAGAAAAACGTCGGACCTGCGGGCGTCACGATTGTGATTATTCGCGAGGACTTGTTGGACATTACGCCGCTTCCGGGCACGCCGACCTTGCTCCAATACAAGATACATGCCGATAATGGCTCGATGTACAACACCCCGCCAGCCTATGGCATCTACATTTGCGGGCTTGTCTTTAAGTGGCTGCTTGATAATGGTGGTCTCGAAGCAATGAAGGCTCATAACGAAAAGAAAGCCGGTTTGCTATATGATTACCTCGATCAAAGCAAATTATTCAAAGGCACGGTCCGAGCTGATTCTAGGTCATTGATGAACGTGTGTTTCCGTACGAATGACCCTGCTCTTGACGAACTATTCCTCGCCGAATCCAAGAAAGCCGGATTCGACAATCTTAAGGGCCATCGGTCCGTCGGTGGCATGCGGGCCTCAATTTATAATGCCATGCCGATTGAAGGCGTCGCTGCGCTGGTCGAATTCATGAAGAAATTCGAAGCGGCGCACATTTAGGTGACGTTATGAAAAAAGTACTGTGCTTAAATAACATTTCGAAAGTCGGACTCAAAGCATTGCCGACATCATACTCAATCACGACTGATATGGCCGAAGCCGATGCCGTGTTAGTCCGATCGGCCAATATGCTCGAGACAAAGTTACCTGATAGCGTCTTAGCGGTTGCTCGCGCGGGTGCGGGCGTTAACAACATTCCCCTTGATGCTTACGCTAAAGTCGGTGTCGTTGTGTTTAATACACCAGGTGCTAACGCCAATGCCGTTAAGGAATTGACGATTGCCGGGATGCTATTAGCCGCGCGCGACATTCACGGCGGCATGAAATGGATTGAAGAAAATAAACACGATTTAGAAATCAACAAAACGGTCGAAAAAGCCAAAGCGGCTTATGCCGGCACTGAAATATTTGGCAAAACGCTGGGTGTCATCGGACTGGGAGCCGTGGGAGCACTCATTGCCGGCGCTGGTGGCGCTTTAGGCATGAACGTCATCGGTTATGAAGCCTCACCAGATGGGGTCTTGCCAGCGAATAAAAGCAAACTGCCTGAAGATATCGTGTTGGCCTCGAGTGTTGAAGAGTTATACGAAGAAGCCGACTACATTTCGATCAACGTACCATTGCTTCCTGCGACAAGGGGCATGATTAACAAACAGTCGATTGCCTTAATGAAAGACGGCGTCATCATTCTCAATCTGGCACGAGACGCCATCGTCAATGACATAGACATGAAAGAAGCGCTACTGTCAAAGAAAGTCCGTAAATACGTCACCGACTTTCCTAACTATGCTTCCGTTAATATGGAAGGCGTCATCGCCATTCCCCATTTAGGAGCATCGACGGAAGAGGCTGAAGACAACTGCGCCTTCATGGCCGCCAATCAAATCGTTGATTTCATTGAAAACGGCAATATTACCAATTCTGTGAACTATCCCAACATTTGCGCCGGTCCCCTCCTCGATGGGGCACGCCTAGTCGTACTCCACGAAAACCGCGAAAACATCGGACCCGACATCATCAACATCGTCGCCAGTCGAAAAAAGGTGCTTCAATCAATTAGTAAGGCTCGTGGACAATATGGGGTCACGATCGTTGATTTCATACATCTAGAAGAAGAATGTACACATGGAAATTGCATGGGTGAAACGATTTTAGCACTGCCTGGCGTCATCCGCGTACGACCGATTAAAGCCCGGTCATAAAAAAGTCAAAAAAGTCAGTTGTAACATCTAGCCCACCTTTAAAAAGTGGGCTATGATTTTTAATGGTCGCGTTTTGTAGGAGGTAGTGGCAATGAACGTGGGCATCATCGTTTATTCGGAAACTGGTCATACTTATGAAGTGATTGAAAAATTGGCAGGCAAACTTCGGGAACAACACACGGTTACGATTTATCGCCTGAAATATGACAAAGCGCAAAATATCGTTAATGGCGTTCCATACATCAATGGTCATCAACGACTGATTCTGGCAACCCCGGTGCAAGGATTTGCTCCAACGATTCCGATCATGGAGGCCATACGGCGTATCGAAAATTTTGATGGGCGCATCGTTGATGTGCTGATTACTCAGTACTTCCGATTCAAATGGCTTGGCGGCAAACAAACGATTAATGTGCTGATCCGGGCAATCGAACACGCAAAAGGCGTATTCGGAGTTGACGCCGACATCCACTGGCAGCGCAAGGACCGCGACCAACAAATTCAAGCGGCAATCGATAAATTCATCACGGCTTACAACCTGTAAATGAGTGATAATATAACTCAAATACATATTGCCTTCGTCAAGACGAATGGCAATATTTTCTTTTTATCGCTACAATTAACATAACATCGATTTGGAGGAAACATATGAATTCGCAATATTTCATCGATTTGGAGCACGCTTACGGGGCCCACAATTACCATCCCCTCGACGTCGTCATCAGCCACGCCAAAGGGCCGTATGTGTATGACCCTGAAGGGCGTCGTTATCTTGATTTTCTATCGGCCTATTCGGCTGTCAATCAAGGTCATCGCCATCCCAAAATCATTAAAGCGCTCACCGATCAAGCCAAGCGGTTAACACTGACTTCACGCGCTTTTTATAACGATCAACTCGGGTCGTTTTTAAAGAAACTGACAGAAATGGCCGGGTTTGAAGTCGCTTTGCCGATGAATACGGGCGCTGAAGCCGTCGAGACGGCAATCAAGTTGGCACGTCGCTATGGCTACATGCGACGCCATATTGAAGCCAACAAGGCCGAAATCATTGTTGCATCAGCCAATTTCCATGGACGGACGACCACGATTATCTCGATGTCAAGCGATCCAAGCGCTAAAGATTATTTTGGTCCATATACGCCCGGATTCGTCATGGTGCCATTTAACGATGCCGATGCCCTCGAAGCCGCGATTACACCAAACACAGTCGCCTTTTTGGTCGAACCGATTCAAGGCGAAGCCGGAGTCATCATTCCAAGCATGGGTTATTTAAAGAAGATTCGAGAAATTACCGCTAAGCACAATGTTTTGTTAATGCTTGATGAAATCCAAACCGGATTTGGTCGAACCGGAAAATTATTTTGCTATGAGCATGAAAATATTCGTCCCGATGTCTTAATCGTTGGAAAAGCATTGGGAGGAGGGGTGCTACCGGTATCCGCGGTCATCTCCGATAAGAAAATCATGGATGTGATTACGCCCGGGGTTCATGGTAGTACCTTTGGTGGTAACCCGTTAGCATGTGCCGTCGGTAGTGCCGCCATTGATGTCTTGCTTGAGGAAAAATTGCCACAGCGAAGTAGTGAACTCGGGGCTTATTTCCTTAGTAAGCTTAAGAAGATTAAAAGCCCGTTGATTAAGGAAGCACGTGGAAAAGGACTGCTTATCGCCATCACGCTGAAATGCAAAGCCAGGCCATACACCGAAGCGCTAAAAGCCAGAGGTATTCTAGCTAAAGAAACGCATGAAGACACGATTCGCTTTGCGCCACCGCTAATTATTAAAAAATCACAACTTGATTTTGCCTTAAGGCAAATAATCGCCGTGTTAACCGAGGTCAAATAATATGAAGTATCAAGGCAAAAGTTTATTGACGTGGCTCGATTATAGTTCGGAAGATTTCGCGTATTTCTTGCAGTTATCAGACCGCTTGAAGAAAGAGAAACAGCAAGGCATCGCCCACCGCAAACACGAAGGCAAACAAATCGTGTTGCTGTTCCAAAAAGATTCAACCAGAACGCGCTGCGCGTTTGAAGTGGCCGCGAAAGATTTGGGCATGAACGTTACCTACATCGGTTCCAGTGGTTCGCAAATGGGTGTCAAGGAATCGATTAAAGATACGGCGCGCGTGCTTGGACGGATGTATCAAGGCATCGAATTCCGTGGCTATCGTCATCAAGACGTCGAACTCTTATCCGAATATAGTGGGGTCCCGGTGTGGAATGGATTGACCGATCAATTCCATCCCACGCAAGTGCTCGCCGATTTCTTAACGATCTATGAAGCACATGGACGGCTCCAAGGCATTACTCTGACTTATGTCGGCGATGCTAGAAATAACGTCGCTAACAGTTTAATGGTTGGGGCTGCGAAGATGGGGCTGCATTTCCGCGCTTTAGCACCTAAGCAACTTTGGCCCGATGCCGAACTAACAGCAAAATGTCGGGAAGTCGCTAAATCAAGTGGGGCGACGATTGAATTTTTTGAAGATATCGATCAAGGCATAAAAGGCGCTGATGTCATTTATACCGATGTGTGGGTATCGATGGGCGAACCAAAAGAAACTTGGGCCAAACGCATTGAATTGCTCCATAATTATCAAGTCAATGCTTCAATGATGAAAAAAGCCGGACCACAGGCAATTTTCTTGCACTGTCTGCCGGCATTTCACGGTCTTGATACCGAAGTAGGCGCTCAAATTGGCGCCCAGTTTGGAAGTAGTTATCCCAATGTCAAATCCGGAGAAATGGAAGTGACTAACGAAGTGTTCGAATCAGCGGCCAGCCGCGTGTTTGATCAAGCGGAAAACCGCATGCATACGATTAAAGCCATCATGATGGCAACACTATAAACTAACCGATTGCTTCGGTAATCGTTTGTCCTTGTAAGAATAGTAACAAATGGTCGGGACCGCCCGCTTTGGCGTCGGTTCCGCTCATTTTAAAGCCACCAAATGGTTGGTAACCAACGACAGCGCCCGTGCATTTACGGTTGATGTACAAATTCCCGACGAAGAAGTTATCTTTGACATAAGCGACTTCGTCTTTGTCATTTGATAAGAAACCACCCGTTAGGCCATAGTCGGTGTCATTAGCGATTTTCACGGCGTCTTCGATTGTGTCGTAAGGAGTGACCGCTAAGACGGGACCGAATATCTCTTCCTGCATTAAGCGAGCTGACGGAGCGACATCATAAAACACCGTCGGATGAATGAAATAACCGACGGAGTCATCATAGTGACCGCCGACGAGCAATTTTCCTTCTGATTTGCCAAGTTCAATGTAAGAAGCAATCTTCTTGAATCCCAACTCGTCATTGACCGCGCCCATGTAGACACCGCGTAGTTCGGTGTTACCGACGCGTAAACCTTCGACTTGGTGTTTTAACTCACTCAGGAATTCCTTATATATTTTGCGGTCGACGATTGCTCGTGACGCCGCCGAACATTTTTGGCCACTGAAGCCAAAGGCCGATTGCATGACGAGCGTAGCGGCCTTCTTGACATCAAAGTGGCGCGAAACGATCATCGCGTCTTTACCACCCATTTCGGCGAACACCCGTTTGATGACCAGACGTTGAGGATCAGTTTGCGCGGCGGACTCGACGATATCCAGACCGACTTCACGTGAACCGGTAAAGTTAATAAAAGCGATGTCTTTGTGTTTGACAAAGAACTTACCGACGACGCTGCCTGAGCCTGGGATCAAGTTAATGACGCCATAGGGAAGCCCCGCAGCTTCCATGATGCGATAAAAATGGTGAGCGATTACGCCGGTGGTCGCTGCCGGTTTTAACACGACGGTATTACCGGTGACGATGGCGGCCGCGGTCATGCCTGTTAAGATTGCCAATGGGAAATTCCACGGGCTGATAATGGCGCCCACTCCAAGAGGAATGTATTTAAACTTGTTGATTTCTTTGCCGGGACGGCTGAACACGAGTTCACCCTTCTTTTCGACATCGAGCATTTGTAGCGCATAATAATTTAAAAAATCGATTGCTTCAGCAACATCAGCATCAGCTTCGGCATATGATTTGCCGGCCTCTAGCGTCATTAAAGCGGCCATATAAAACTTTTGCCGTTTCATGATTTTAGCAGCTTTGCGCAATATGTTCGACCGTTCCACAGCTGGTGTTCGTGACCAAGAGGGGAATGTTTCCTTGGCATGCTTCAGTGCTAATTCGGCTTCGGGAATATCGGCCATATAAACGCGGCCGATGACTTCGACCTTATTATTGGGATTCAGCGAATCGAGTCGCTTCTTGGTTTTAATTAAATCGGCTCCCAGACGCAGCGGGTAAGAGCGGCCTAGATGGCGGCGCACTTTCAATAGTGCAGCTTCGTATTTGACTAAGACTTCCTCGTCTGCAAAGTTGCTTAAAGGTTCGGATCGATACCGTTTAATCGACATGATAGTTCCTCCTGTTGAATTTTGTTCCATATCATTTTAATCGATAAACAGCGATAAACCAATCTCAAGCAATACAAAACCATGATTAGTTATGCTCCTAATCGTATCGATAATTGTCGATATCAAACAAAAACATACGCAAAAAGTCGTTGTTTTTTAATTTAAATCTAAAAAAACGAGAACGGTTTCCAAAGTTATTTGGTCTTCTTGTTAATGACTAAAAGTGATAATCCAAAGAAGATTATCGTCGTCACAATCAGGAACAGGATTTGGTATAGCGGCGTAATTTCAAAGCTACCAATTGTGAAAGTGACGCCCAAATTTGACTTGAATGTGTTGATGATTTCTTGGGGCGCGCCATTAAACGAAGTCGCCATCGGTTCGTCCATGATGATCATTCTAAATAGCGATGCCGCATGCGAAACCGGAATCAGTTTGATCAGTAATTGAATCGCTGAAGGATATAAGAAAATCGGCATGTATATACCAGCGACGAAACCAATAAGCGTTCCAACAATCGTATTGAATGTGCCAAACGCGTTCAGCGATTTGATGAAGCTGATGATGAAGAAAATCATCGCCGAGTTGGCCAGCGTGACTAGCAATATCATGCCAATCGATTTAATCGTGGCCATGAATGAGAGAATGAAGCCATTGCGAATTAACATATAGACATCGAGGAATACTAACGCAATCAGCGACATGATCACCCCGATGACATATGAGGACAACACGTACCCGGCCACGATTTGCGATCGTTTCATCGGGGAAGATTGGAAATCTTTATAAATTTTCTTAGCTTTGTCATCGACCATCGTGCCATAAGCGCCCGCCGTGGTCGTATAGGAAATGACCGATAAGATTCCGGCCATCAGCCAAGAATCAAGGAGTGCTTGACCACCTTCGACACCAGAGGGAACCGTTTGTTGCCAGCTGCTGCCAAGGAATAGGGCATACAAGACGAAAATGATCAACACCGATAATACCGAAAAGAAAACCGATGTTTTATCGCGGAAATATACTTTGATATTCCGAATCGCAAAATTGATCATGGCCGCATCTCCCTTCCAGTCACGGTAATAAACGCATCATCAAGCGTGCCGTTAACGACTTCGAACCCCGTGATGAATGGACGTAACGCATCAAGAATCGGCAAGGCGTCGAGCGTGGTATTGAGTTTGACGATGACTTCTTGAGAGCCGACTTTATATTCGATTTTGTTGTTATTAAGCCATTCGGTAATTTTGCCGATATCTTCAAACACGAGTCGCAGTGAATCCGAGGCGTACTCTTTCTTCAAATCAAGGGGGGTGCCTTTGGCGGCAATTTTTCCTTTATCGATAATGACCACATAATCGGCTTCAGCGGCTTCTTCCATGTAATGGGTCGTCAGGAATACCGACATCCCAGTGTCTTTTTGCATCTTGATAATCGTTTCCCATACTTTGAGCCGTGTTTGCGGATCTAAACCGGTCGTCGGTTCATCGAGAAACAATATTTTGGGCGTATGAATCAATGCCCTCGCGATGTCGGCGCGCCGGCGCTGCCCACCTGATAATTTGCGGTATTGGCGGTTGAGGATATCGCCGATGTCGGTGGCTTCCACCACGCGGTTGAAAGCGATGTTTAGTTGCTCGGGTGATAGACCATAAAACTTACCACGCGTTTTAATGTTTTCGGCAACAGTCAAAAACGGGTCGAGAAATCCGTCTTGAAACACGACGCCAATCGATTTGCGAATGTCATCATCGTTTTTTCCCAGTTCATAGCCATTGAGCAACACTTCGCCCTGATCTGGTTTCAAAAGTGTGCAAACGATGTCGATTGTCGTTGATTTACCAGCCCCGTTAGGTCCGAGAAAGGCGAAAAGTTTCCCTGTCTCCATATAGAAGGAGATGTCATCAACCGCTTTGACGGAGCCGTAATATTTTTTAAGATTTTTAACTTCGAGAATTTTGTTCATGATTTGATAATTGTCCCCGCTTTCAATTCAAACGCGTCGATAGCCCTCTCTAGCGAGCTGATAATCGCTGTTTTACCTTGTTTGCTTGTGACGAAATTTAGGCAAGCTTGAACTTTTGGATACATGCTACCTTTAGCAAAATGGCCTTCATTCATTAGTTCATGAAGACGTTGAATCGAGACGTGCTCGAGTCTTTCTTCGCTTGGCTTGCGATAGTTGATATATACATGATCGACAGCGGTTAAAATGACGAGCATATCGGCGTCAATTAGTTCAGCGACTTTAGCCGACGCATAATCTTTATCGATGACCGCGGCGACGCCTTCAAGATGGCCGTCTTTACGAATGACGGGAATGCCACCCCCTCCGGCGCAGATGACGACGTGATGGTTGGCAATCAATGTTTTAATCATGTCTTTTTCGATGACATCGACCGGTAGTGGCGAGGCGACGACACGTCGGTAACCGCGTCCGCTGTCTTCCTTCATGACATAGCCTTTGCTAGCGATGATCTGGTCGCTTTGCTCTTTGGTATAAAACGCCCCGACGGGTTTAGATGGGTTTTGGAACAGCGGGTCATTTTGATCGACTTCGACTTGGGTGACGATCGTCGCCACTTTTTTGTCGATACCTATTTGCTTCAGTGCGTTTTGAAGTGCGTTTTGAATATGGAAACCGATATAGCCTTGGCTCATCGCCCCACATTCGGGCAGTGGCATCTCTGGGGTCGAGGGCGCCTCATGAAACGCCAAATTGATCATGCCAACTTGGGGCCCATTACCATGAACGATGACGACTTCATGACCGTGTTTGATTAAATCGACGATTGGCTTGGCGACATTGACTAACAGCTCTTTTTGCTGCTCGGCGTTATTGCCCAGGGCATTACCCCCAAGCGAAATGACATAGCGACTCATGTTGATACCTCGAATTTTCATTATATCGATTTGGGGCTGTTTCAACAATAAAAGGCCGAATAGTAATTTCTTTAAAAAGTTGTAAGCGCTTCAAATTCGTATTTGTATTGTAATTATCGTTTCTATATACTTTTAGTATGACCGATAAAACTAGTGTCTGAAACGATGTTATTGTCATCTAAAAACGGCGCTGGTCATTCGCTACATATCAACCGTCGGGAGTAATCATGGCTCGAGGAATCATTTTGGCGGCCGGTACATCCAGTCGCGCAAATACCAACAAATTGCTGCTTGAATATGAAGGGCTTCCTTTAATCGTTCACGCGATTAGAGGCATGTTGCCGTTTGTGTATGAAATCGTCGTTGTGACTGGCCGTTACCACGACGAGTTGACCTTTGCCCTGAAAGATGTCAAAGGCATCCGCATCGTTAAAAACCCCAATTATGAGAAAGGGATGTTTTCATCGCTTCTTACGGGACTTCACTATTTCGACGATGACGTCTTGATATTACCCGGGGATTGCCCATTTGTATCGGAAATGACGTATGAACAAATATTGGAAACACAAGCGAATATCGTCGTCCCTGAATACAAAGGCATCAAAGGCCATCCGATGCTCATTCGCAAACCACTGCTATGGCAGCTACGGCAAGTGAACATCGATTCCAATCTACGGGCATTCCGCGATGAAACCGGCTATCAAACGATTCGCGTCGATGATCCCAACATTATCGTTGACATCGACACCATCGGCGACTATCAAACTTACGTGAAAGAACATACGAAAGGATCATAACATGGACGTGACACGGCACTACCTAGCCCCAAGCATCGAAGACGCTTACCGGGTTTGGCACCAACATCCAAATAACGCTTTGCTCAGTGGCGGACTTTGGCTCAAAAAAATCGGTACGCCAATCGAAACATTGATCGATTTGGGCAACCTCGGCCTCGATCAGATTGTGACGACCGAGCAAGGAATCATCATCGGAGCATTGACGCCACTACGCGATGTCGAAAAACACCCCGATATTATCGCAATTGGACAAGGATATATCAGTCAAGCGATTGGATCAATCATGGGTGTCGGCCTGAGAAATTTAGCGACCATCGGCGGCTCAATTGCCGGCAAATACCCGTTTTCAGACGTTATCACCGCGCTTTTGACACTCGACGTCACATTATCGTTTTATCCCGATCATACGATGACTTTGACCGATTTCCTGGACCAACGTGGTAAGCTCGAGACGATTTTGACCCATATCCATATCAAAAAGAGTGATGTGGTTGGATATTTTAAGAAAATTGGCAACACACCACTTGATTTTGCAATTATCAATTTGGCGATTGCTTATCGGAAAAATGATATTCGCATCTCCGTCGGTTCGCGTCCCGCCGTGGCTAAACTAGCCATTAAAACGGCAGAATATTTAAATGATTTAACAACCATCGAACCACCGCACATCGAAGAAGCGGCCCGTCGCATGCTCGACGAGTTAAACTTCGCTTCGACGATGGCCGCTAGCGGTGATTATCGGCGCACGCTAGCCAGCGCCTATCTGAAACGTGGATTAAAGGAGGTTCTTGGCCATGACCGTTAATTTTATATTAAACGGAAGACCGGTTGCTTTTGAATGCGCTCCGGGTGAGTTCCTGTTGGACACGCTTCGCAACCACCATATCACTTCGGTCAAAAAAGGTTGCGACGAATCCACTTGTGGCGTGTGCACCGTACTTCTCGATAACAAACCAGTGTTGTCGTGCTCGTTATTGACGATTCGCGCGGCAGGGCGACGTGTGACAACGGTTGAAGGACTACAAACCGAAGTCGATGCCATCGCGGACTATTTTGGAGAAGAAGGTGCTGACCAATGTGGTTTTTGTAATACCGGATTGGCACTGACTATTTATGCGCTGACAAAGGAAATACCCGATCCAAGCGATGAACAAATAAAGCACTATGTCGTCGGAAACTTGTGCCGTTGTTCTGGTTATCAAGCACAGTTTTTGGCGATTAAGCGCTATTTGGAGGACCACAAATGAAGACGGTCAATCAAAAAGTAGCTTCACTAGACGGCAAGGGCATCATGATGGGCCGCCCGGCCTTCAGCGATGATTTGGCCGATCCCAGCAGTTTGATCGTTAAAATATTACGGTCGCCCCATGCGTTTGCGCGAATTAAAGATATTGATGTTTCTCAGGCGGAAGCGCTCAGCGGTGTCGAACTTGTCTTGACCCACAAAAACGTTCCCCATGTTTCGTTTACGCGCGCTGGGCAGGGATATCCAGAGCCTTCGCCACATGACAAATTCATTCTCGATGAATACGTACGATATATCGGCGATGAAGTGGCCGCTGTTGCAGCCATCAGTGAAGAAATAGCCACAAAAGCTTTATCGCTTATCAAAGTGACTTATGAAGTACTTGAACCGGTGTTGGATTTTGAAACGGCACTAGGTCATAGTTCAATCATTCATCCCGAAGACGGCATTCACGAGATGTTTCCGATTGGCTTCGAACCAAAGAAAAATATTGCCGCCAGTTACGCAATGCATGTTGGTGATGTCGAGGATGAATTATCCAAATGTGACGTCACGATTGAACAATCTTTCTATACGCAAGCCCAAGCCCACACGATGATGGAGCCGCATACGGCGAATGCCCGGCTTGATTATCATAACCGTCTTGTCATTTACACTTCGACACAAACTCCTTATCACGTCCGGCGCATTATGTCGCAAACGCTCGGTTTACCAATTAGTCGTATTCGCGTCATCAAACCGCGCGTCGGTGGCGGCTTCGGTGGTAAACAAGCGCTCCACGGCGAGATGTTTGTCGCCTTGGTAACGCTTAGAACAAAGAAACCATCAAAAATCGTTTTCACCAGACAAGAAGTATTTGCCGCTACCTACACCCGTCATCCAATGAAGCTTTCGATGCGGTTAGGCGCTGACAAAGATGGCACCTTGCGAGCGATTGATTGTCACGTGTTATCAGATACGGGGGCATATGGCGAACATGCGCTTACTGTCTATATGGTGGCTGGCTCCAAAGTATTGCCGCTATATAACAAGGTCAATGCCGTCAGATTCCATGGTCAAGTCGTCTATACCAATCATGTGTCTGCCGGAGCTTTCCGCGGGTATGGGGCGATTCAGGGTAACTATGCCCTAGAATCGGCCATCGACATGCTGGCGAACAAGCTTGGCATCGAACCAACCGCTTTCCGGCAAAAAAATATGATCAAGGAAAACGAAACGAGTCCGATCTTTGCCATCATGGGCGAAGGCACCGAAGGCACGGCCATGAACATGGATACGTGCAAGCTGGAATACTGCCTCGCTCGAGGTAAGCAATTGATTGGTTGGGATCAAAAATACCCTCGTTATCAAGTCGGTCAACATAAAGTGCGCGCCGTTGGTATGGCCATCGCCATGCAAGGCAGCGGCATTCCTCTAATTGACATGGGCGCGGCGACCATCAAATTAAACGATGATGGCTTCTATAACTTAACGATTGGAGCGACCGATATCGGCCAGGGTAGCGACACTGTGCTCGCACAAATCGCCGCTGAAGAGTTAGGCGTATCCGTCGACAAGGTGGTCGTTTATTCATCGGATACCGATTTGACGCCGTTTGATGTAGGAGCCTACGCTTCATCAACGACGTTTGTGTCTGGTAACGCCGTGCTGAAAGCCGCCCAAAACATGAAAGCGATGCTGATTGAGGAAGCTGCCAAAGTACTTGAAGCCCCCAAAGAAAAAGTCAAATTCGATGGCGATAAATTTAGATATGGGCAGGAAACGATTACATTGTCGCAGTTAGCCAATCGACTCTATTACAACCACGATCAAAAGCAGTTGACGGCTACAAATAGTTACGTTGGTCATAAATCGCCTCCGCCATTCATGGCCGGTTTCGTCGAAATCGAAATCGATACCGAAACATGCGTCTATGAAATTATCGAATACGTCAGCGTCGTCGACTGCGGGACGACGATCAACCCGATGCTAGCCAAAGGCCAGGTCGAAGGCGGTATCGTCCAAGGCCTAGGCATGGCCGCGTTTGAAGAAGTCAAATATAGTCCCAAAGGTCGTTTGTTGACCGATTCGCTGCTCTATTACAAGATTCCCACCGCGCTTGATGTCAAGAAACTGACGACCGAATTTGCTGAAAGCTATGAACAATCAGGTCCGTTTGGCGCCAAATCGGTTGGTGAAATCGGCATCGATACGCCACCTGCTGCTCTATCTAACGCCATTTATAATGCCTTGGGCGTACGCATCAATTCGCTGCCGGTAACTTCCGAGAAAATATTCAAAGCCTTACAAAAGAAATAATGGAGGAAACAACCATGAATAAGAAATCTTTAATTGCTAACGTCGTGTTATTCGGAGCCTTGTGGGGTTTATTAGAAGCTAGTCTCGGCTACGCTTTACAGTTTTTGCCACCATTATTCTCAGGTTCGATTATGTTCCCAATCGGTGCGATGTTGATGTATTGGGCATATCGGAATACCGATAACAAGGCGAGTATCGTTTATGTGGCACTGATCGCCGCGTCAATCAAGGCCATCAACTTCTTAATGCCGGGATTACCACCCATAAAGACATATAACCCGATGATTTCGATTATGTTACAATCGCTAGTCATGGTCGTCATTGTGAGTTTAATTTCCAGAAATCGTCCTGCATACGGATTTTTAGGAATTGGTATTCTCGCCGTGTTGTGGCGGACGCTATTCATTGTCAATATCACAATCAACCATGCCTTAACGGGCTTTCCATTTCCCCAGTTAGTCTCGCCCCAATCGATTTTGTCATTCATATTCCTTTATGGAGCGCTTGAAACTTTGTTCCTATCGATTGCGTATGGAATCAAATTGTTGCTGAATAAAAAAATCAATCTTGTTTTCAAACCGCACTTAGCTATATCGCTAGCAACTTATGTTGCGGCTGCGCTATTAGTGCTGATACCGATTATTTAACATGGTCGATTTATTTGAAAAAATCGTGACATATCGCGCCAAAGGTATCGATATGGTGCTCGTGACCGCGATTGAAAAAAGCGGCGAGGGACCTGTCGAAGTCGGCAAGAAAATGCTCGTGCTCGACACTGGTGAATCTTTCGGCACGGTCGGGGGTGGCGCGCTTGAACGCTATGCCCAGCAAAAATGCCGTGATGTAATCGCCTCACGTACCCATTTGAAAGAGAAGTACTTGCTCGACAAGGGCAAGGTGGAACCGGAGACGAAGACATTGCCAATGGTATGTGGCGGCATGGTGACGCTATTTTATGAATTCATTGGCGTCCGTAATTACGTGTATGTTTTTGGAGCCGGTCATGTCGGCGCGGCGCTTGTCAAGGTGTTAGCACCACTAAACTTTCACATCACCGTGATTGATGAACGACCCGCCATCATCGAGGCGTTTTCAGGCGGGGATGTCAAAATCCATTCCAAGTTTACTGACTACATAGAAAAAAACGGGATTAAGGACCATAGTTTCGTCATCGTATGCACGCCGTCGCATTTACACGATTATCATGTCATCAACAAGATTATCGAAAAGAAACTGCAACCAAAATACGTCGGCATGCTTTGCTCGCTTGAGAAACTTAAAGACTACCTTGACGCGACTTATGAGCAATTCGGTCGCGACATCGACTTATCGTATTTTTATTCCCCGATCGGTTTGGAATTAGGTGGCGGTTCACCCGAGGATATCGCCATTTCGATTGCCGGGGAAATGCTTGCGATTCACCACGACATCAAACAAGTCCGGCACATGCGGGAGAAGCTCGATGGTTCATATCATTACTGGTAATATCAACGCTGGCAAATCAAGCAATCTAAAGAAACGGTTTGACCGTTACTTGACTGGCGCAGGCGTCATTGGTGTCAAACTTTGGAAAGAGGGCGATATTTACGGCTACAAAGCCTATTTATTGCCCGATGGCAGTGAACAGATATTGATGATTCATCAACGCCACTATCTTGGCGAATTCGCAAACTTCGGCATGATTGGACCATATTTTTATAATATCGACGTGTTTAAACACACGAATGAGCACATCATTGTAAATATCGAAAAAAGACTGACTCCAATCTACATCGACGAAGTCGGCATCCTGGAATTGTCTGAAGGCGGGTATCACCCATCTTTAGATAAAGCCGCATCGAAACAGGTGGAACTATACATCTCATGCCGTAACGATCTCGTCAACAAAATTGTCGCCAAGTATCAGTTTATTGATTACGAAGTGATTGAAATCGAGGGTAAAACGAATGTATGACCTAGTCATAAAAAACGGACACTGTTTAATTGACGGACGCTGGTCAAGCGATTTCATCTATGTCAACGATGAACGGATTGCGCTTATTAGCCCTTCCGATTTTCCCGCGAGACAAACATTTGACGCCGGTGGCCATAAAATATTACCGGGACTAATTGATCCCCACGTCCACTTTGACCTCGATTTAGGGTCGATTAAATCACGTGACGATTTTGAATATGGGAGCAAAGCGGGTGTTTATGGAGGCATGACTTGCTATGTCGATTTTCTCGCTCCAACACGTAATGGTAAACAACTAGAACAAGCATTCAACGATCGACTCGAACAAGCAAAGAAAAGCCACATCGACTATCATTTCCATGCGACGATTTGCCAACCAGACGGCGACTTGGAACAGTACGTTTTAACGATGAAACGACTCGGCATGCATACGTTGAAACTGTTCACTACTTATTCGGATTCCAACCGCAATACAAGCGATGAGCACATCATTGAGTTATTGAAATTATCAAAAGTTCACGACATTTTAATCATGGCGCACATCGAAGATGACGCCCAAATAAGTTTGAAAGATGAATATGGTTACATTGATTTACCGATAAGTCGCCCAACACGCGCGGAAACCGACGAAGCACTCAAACTAGCCGGATACGTTAAAAAGTATGGTGGCAAACTATACATGGTCCACCTATCAAGTGGGCGTACACTGGAAGCATTGAAAAATTATTATCCAGAACTCATTAACCATTGCTTATTCATTGAAAGTTGTCCGCAGTATTTCCTGCTTGATCAGTCATTGCTTCACAAAGATGACGGGTATATATACACATGCGCGCCACCACTTCGCACGATGGAAGAAATCAAATTGCTGCATAAGCACAAACTATCAATCGACACGATTGGAACCGATCATTGCGCGTTTAACCTAGCGGATAAATTGACGCCTCGACTCAAAGGCATGCCCCTTGGCATCGGAGGTATTGAGTATAGTTTTGCCCTAATGTATCCCATTTTCGGCGATGACTTGATTGCCCGCATGAGCGAGCGCCCCGCTCAATTAATGGGCTTGCCTCGCAAAGGAAAAATCGCCGTCGGATATGACGCCGATTTTGCAATATTCATTGATTCTAAAGACGGCAGAGTGACGACGAGCCATGGAGCGGTCGACCACAGTGTCTATCAAGGTATGCATGTGGCAGGGTATTTCGACACGCTGATTAACCGCGGTCACTTCATCATGAACCGCGGCGCCTTCATCGGCGGACGCGGCCAATTTTTGAAAGGGAAACCGATTAAATGAAAACGGCGATTATCAATGCTAAAATCTATGATTTTGAAACTTACGTGCCCAATGGTTACATCGTGTTTGGCACCACGATTGAACAAGTAGGACCGATGCGCGAGTTTGTCGATGATAACTATCATATCGTCGATGCCAAAGGGCAGTTGATGGTGCCCGGACTCGTTTGTGGTCATACACACATATACTCGACGTTTGCACGCGGATTATCGGTGCCATTCAATCCCAAAAACTTTCAAGACATCCTCGATCAAATGTGGTGGAAACTCGATCGGCACCTAGACCAAGAAGCCGTCTATTATAGCGGTCTTGTCGCCGCTTCTTCATTCGCGCTTCACGGCGTGACTTCCATCATCGATCACCACGCTAGCGGCAAACAAATCCGCGGCACGCTTCATAAACTAAAGACGGCGATTGACGAAGTGGGTCTGCGCGCCGCTTATGCATTTGAAACAAGCGACCGCTTTCCTTTAGCTGATGCCATCGATGAAAACATCGACTTCATGGATACGTATCAAGATGATAAGACCAAGGGCTTATTTGGCATGCATGCATCGCTGAGTCTTAGCGATGAAAGTCTCGCCAAGATCAAAGCCAAAATTGGACATAGACCGATTCATATCCATATTGCCGAAAGCCAACTCGATCAGGACATCGCTCTTGCAAAATATGGCAAGCGCGTCATTAAACGCCTCGATGATTTCGGATTAATAAACCCGGGCAGCATCATGGTTCACTGCATTCATCTAGATGATGACGAACTAGACATCATCAAAAAGCGAGGCGCGATTATCGCCATCAACGCCACTTCAAACATGAATAACGCCGTCGGGTTGCCCGACGTTTTGAAGTTTATTGAACTTGGCATCCCTGTGATCATTGGAAACGATGGTATCGCTAGATCAATGGCCAGTGAGTATTTATCGCTATATTTTGCGATGCATCACCGGTATGCATCACCGACGAAATTCCAATTGTCGCATTTACTAAAACTCATCAATGACACATATGATTACGTCGGCAAGCTATTTGGTATCAAACTTGGGAAAATTCGTCCTGGCTATGCCGCCGATTTCATGCTTGTGCCTTATGTTCCGGCCACGCCTATTAGCGCAGATAACGGCTTCGGACATTTATTCTTTGGGCTATTTGACGCCTTATTACCGCAAGAAGTTTATATCGGCGGCAAACACATCGTCGCTAGTGGCAAACTCTTAAGCGACTCGGTCAGTATGAAGACCGCAGTGGCGCCAACCATTGCCCAACGCATTTGGAACGACATTCACAAAGGGGACTAACACATGGATTTATCGACAAAATTCGACGGACTCGTATTGAACAATCCGCTGATGCCAGCGGCCGGACCACTCGTGGGCGATCATGAAAAGATGCTTTATTTAAAAGATGCCGGTTGCGGTGCCATTGTATCCAAGACTATTTCCACCAAAGACGCCCATATTCCCAAGCCATGCATTTACGGCGACCGTGACTATGTGATGAATAGCGAGCTTTGGAGCGAGTTTCCTAAAGAAATGTGGATCAATACCTTTCTGCCGGAGTTTATTAAAGGCAACGATGGGCGCCCACTAATTATCAGTGTCGGTTACACCAAACAAGACATGGAAGTACTTATTCCATTACTTGACCCATTCGCTGACGCCTTTGAAGTCTCAACCCACTACGTCGGAACCGATTTGTCGCTGGTTGCTGAAACGGTTTCCGCGATTCGGTCACGAACCAAAAAACCGATTTACATGAAAATCAGCCCCCATATTCCCCATCCCGAGTTATTTGCGAAAACGATTAAAGAACATGGCGCGAATGGCGTTGTCGCGATTAACTCGCTGGGACCGACATTGAAAATCGATATTGCCTCTAGGCAAATTCGTTATGGTAATGACAAAGGATTTGTATGGACGAGTGGGCCGGTCATTAAACATCTCGCCCTAGCAACCGTCTATACCATTAAGCAAGCCGAGCCATCGCTGACCGTCATCGGCGTTGGCGGCATCGCTAGCGCTGACGATGTCATCGAATTTCTACTCGCGGGTGCAAGCGCCGTCCAAATGCTATCCGCCGCATTGTTACGAGGCAAAGAGCTTTATGCGAAGATTATCGCCGACTTACCAAAAGCGTTGGAAAAATACGGATTTAATTCAGTCCAGGCAGTGATTGACACACAACTGACCAATCCAGTCCACTACAAAGCCAGCGTGCCCTACCTGATTCCCGAAAAATGCATCAAATGCAACTTGTGCGTCAAGGTTTGTCCCTATTTTGCGATTGAAATGAAAGATCAAATAACGTTTGACGCAAATAAATGTTTTGAATGCGGCTTATGCGTCGTCAAATGTCCGACCAAGGCTATTGTCATGTCAGATGGAGGTTATTGATGTTCGATAAGAGTAAATCAAGTCCTAAAATCGATCACGACGAAAAGTGCTCGGGTAGCGCCCGTTATGTTTCCGACATCCAGATCGACGGCATGCTTTTTGCCAAAACCGTGCGCAGTCCGATCACTAAAGGCATCATTCGCTCGATCGCGATTCCTGCTCTTCCCGATGGTTACTACATCGTTGACCATCACGACATCTTGTCACAAAACTTCGTCAAGATGATTTATAAAGATTGGCCGGTGTTCGCCGTTGACGAAGTCAACTACATCGGCGAACCGATCATGCTTGTGGTCGGACCTGATAAAGCGGTGCTTGAAACAATCATCGCCAACATCAAAATCGGATACGAGGAAACGGAACCGACGTTTGGGTTTACTAAAAGTGCAGTTACCAAAGGTTTCAAAAAGGGCGATGTTGAAAGTGCATTTAGCAAAGCGAAGACCATCATCGAAGAGACGTTTGAAACCGGCTATCAAGAACAAGCATACATCGAACCACAAGGGATGCTCGGTTATCCCGAAGGCGATAAAATCACGTTAATCGGTTCGATTCAGTGTCCGTATTATGTTAAAAACGCCGTGTTGAATTGTTTAGGCTATCCCGAAGATCAAGTTCGCGTCATCCAACCGCCTGTCGGTGGTGCGTTTGGGGGCAAAGAAGAATTCCCGTCAACGATTGCCTGCCAATTAGCGACGGCTATCGCCAAGATCAAACAACCGATTAAGCTTATTTTTGAACGCGAAGAAGACATGCTCGTGACGACAAAACGACATCCTTCAATCACGAAGATGCGAGCCGCGCTAGATAGCGATAACCGCGTGATTGGTTTAAGCGCCGAAGTATCAATTGATGGTGGCGCTTATATCGGTTTAAGCGGCGTAGTCTTATCACGCGCGTTAATCGCCGTGACCGGAGCCTACACGATTCCGAATCTAACCGCGAACGGGAATGTATATATAACCAATACGGTCCCCACGGGCGCCTTCCGCGGTTTTGGTGCGCCCCAGATGATGTTTGCCATTGAAATGATGATGAATCACATCCCGAAACGGTTAGGACTTGACCCACTTGAATTCCGATTAAAACATTTAGCCAAACAGGGTGACCTAACTTCAACAAGTGGACTATTCCGCGATCCGATCATCATGCCCAAGATGATTGATAAAGCGATACAAATATCTGACTACAAACAAAAGATGGAAAAATATGCCCATGATGCGACCCGAGGCATCGGGATGAGCTTTTTCCTGCATGGCTGTGGCTTTACCGGCAGTGGCGAAACCACGATTATCAAGGCCAAAGTAAAGCTACGCAAAGACGAGCACGATCAAGTTTATGTGCTGGTGGCTGCCGTCGACATGGGACAGGGCTGTCGTACTTCACTCCACCGTGTCGTCTATCAAACAATGGATTTGCCACCGCAACAGGTGACATTCGATTATCCCGATACTGACGATGTTCCCGATTCGGGGCCAACCGTGGCCAGCCGGACGATGATGATTGTCGGCGGCCTATTAGCGCGTGCTTCGCTTAAGTTAAAACAAACATGGAAGCCCGGCATTAAGCAAGAAATCATTGAACAATATGTTCAGCCTTCATATGTCGTGTGGGACGAAGATAAACTTCAAGGCGATGCTTATCCGGCATATTCTTGGGGCGTTAACGTCGTTGAGGTCAGCGTCTGTCCGCTGACGTACCAAGTTAAACTCGAAGGCATCTGGAGCGTTTACGATGTTGGTAAAACCATCGATGAAAGAATCGTGATCGGACAGGCCGATGGCGGTATCGCCCAAGGCGTTGCCTATGGTTATCTTGAAGTGATGGAAGCCAAACAAGGCAAACTGAAACAAAAGAACTTCACCGATTACATCATCCCTACATCACTGGATATGGCCCCCACCGAAACGGTGCTTTACGACAATCCATTTGCGTATGGGCCTTATGGAGCCAAAGGCGTCGGCGAACTGACGCTTGTGGGAGGCGCGCCTGCGGTCGCTATGGCGATTGAAAACGCGATTAGGCGACCAATCAACCGCATCCCGGCGACCCCGGAATTAATTATGGAGACGCTCGGCCATGAATAAAATCACATTTACGCTTAATCATCAACCAGTCGCATTAGAACTCGACCCCAGCATGCGTTTGCTCGACGTCTTGCGCGATCATTTTAAATTGACCGGATCCAAAGAAGGATGCGGCGAGGGTGAATGCGGCGCGTGTTCGGTGCTTGTCAACGGTCGCGTCGTCAATAGTTGTTGCCTGCCACTTGGAAATGTCAATGGACAAGAAGTAGTTACCATTGAGGAGTTTGCGAAAACGAAACGCTATCAGGTACTCAAAGATGCGTTTCACGATGAAGGTGGATCGCAGTGCGGCATTTGCACGCCCGGGATGATCATGGCTGCGGAAAGCTTACTTAATCAGAACCCGCATCCCAGTGATGAAGAAATTCGGATTGGCCTTTCTGGCAATTTATGTCGTTGCACCGGTTATAACATGATTGTCAAAGCCGTGCACTTAGCAGCCAAAAAAGGAGCCGGCTTATGGTAAGACATATTATTCCAAAAACGTTACAAGAAGCGTTAACTTACCTTAGCGAAGGCACATTTAAGATTATGGCCGGCGGTACCGATTTGATGATTCAAAAACGGTCAACTGCCGGGTTACCTCCAAAGATCGGCCAAGACGTCATCTACCTTTTCAATCTAGCGGAACTTCGTTATGTATCACGTGGTGATGGCTATCTAAAAATTGGAGCAATGACACCACTTGAGGATATATATCATCACCCGGACACGCCTGAATTGTTGAAGAAAGTCATTTATGAAATGGCATCTCCGGGCATTCGTCACATGGCGACGATGGCTGGCAATATCGGTAATGCCTCACCCGCGGGTGATTCACTCGTCGCTCTATATGTGTTGGATGCCAGGATCAAACTACAATCTATTTCTGGGGAACGAATCCTTCCAATCAGTGATGTCATCATCGGAGTCAGAAAAACGATTATCCGCCCTGATGAGTTAATTGCCGAAATATTGATTCCCGTTGATAACTTCAATGTCATCGTGTGGCGCAAAGTCGGCGGTCGCCGCGCCGATGCGATTTCCAAAGTGTCGTTTGCGGCACTCATAAAAAGAAATGCCGAAGTGATTAAAGACATTCGTATCGCTTTTGGCGCCGTGAGCCCTACAGTCGTGCGTTCACGCCAAATCGAGGCCGAATTGAACGGGAAATCAATCACGGAACTACGAAATATGCTGCCCAGCATCCTCGAAAAATATGCGACCGCAATCCGTCCTATCGACGATCAACGCTCGTCGGCACACTACCGGCGACAAGTAGCCAGCAACATGCTGCGACACTTGATTGAAAAGGAAATATAAGGGCGTATTATTATGGTTAGCATGGTCAGTTATCGGTGTACGCTTTGCCATAAAATTTATCACTCTTCCAGTCATTTTTTCACATGCCCAAGTTGTGGTGAAAAAGGAATCTTGGACATTATCTATGATTATGGCCATATAAAAAAAATCATCAACAAACAGACATTAGCCGCTAACCATGACTACTCGATGTGGCGTTATGGACCACTAATTCCGGTCGAACATCGCCTTACCAAAGCGATGCTGCGGATTGGCTGGACGCCGCTATATGAAGCCAGGCGACTCCATCAGCACTTAGGCATCAAACAACTATTCATCAAAGATGAAGGGCTCAATCCCAGCGGTTCGACCAAAGACCGCGCCAGTGGCGTTGCCGTGCTTAAAGCACTAGAAATGGGAGCAACAACTGTGTGTTGCAGTTCCACGGGCAATGCCGCTAGTAGCTTAGCCTGTCATGCCGCACATATGGGACTACAAAGCGTTATCTTCGTTCCCAAACGGGCACCGATTGGTAAACTCACGCAAATGTCGCTATATGGCGCTAACGTAATCGTCGTCGATGGTGATTATAAGGCGGCTTATGCTTTATCAAAACAAGCGATTGCCAAGCACGGATTTTATAACCGTAACGCCGCTATCAATCCGTTTCTTGTCGAAGGCAAGAAGACCGTGGTCATGGAAATCGTCGAGCAGTTAAACTTCAAACCGACCGATTGGATGGCGATATCAGTCGGCGATGGTTGTTCACTCGCCGGTGTTTACCAAGCGCTATACGATTTTCAACAGCTGGGCTTGATTGAGCAGATTCCCAAGATACTAGGCGTTCAAAGTTCGGGGTGCGCCCCATTCGTCAAGGCGTTTATAACCGGGCAAGACCTAATTGAAACCGATGAGAACACGCTTGCCGATTCGATTGCCGTGGGCATTCCCCGCAATCCCATCAAGGCGATGCGAGCCATCAAACAGTCGCAAGGCCACTTTATCGAAGTCAGTGATGAGGCTATCTTACAAGCGATGAGCGATCTAGGTCACATGGAAGGGATCTTTGGAGAGCCAGCGGGCGTAGCCGCATTAGCGGGTATCCAAAAAGCCGTTAGTCAAGGCATCATCAAAAAGAGCGAGTCGGTCACCTTCATCATGACGGGTAACGGACTGAAAGATCCGGTCAATGCCCAAAAGACCGGCAAGAAAAGCATCATCGTACCTAACGATATCGGGGCAGTCACTAAACATTTAATTGAAAACGGAGTAATCAAATCATGAGCAAAGTACCATTCGGGCCAACCTATGCGGAAATGGCCGATCCTAGCATTATCGATCCTAAAATTCGCCACGCCGCACTAGAAGCCTCCCAAAACGAATTAGATCCGCTGAATTTGTTTAACATCACTTGGAAAAACGATCAAAACGTCGTTCACAAAATCGTGTTGCCCAAAGCCATGACGGGCGTTAACGCGAATATCGTCGTCTTGCTCGGCAAATATTTCCCGTCAGGATCACATAAAGTCGGTCCCGCATATTCGACGCTGATTGAAGGTTGCGTCGACAAGGAAATCATTCCTGGCGAACATACGATTTTGGGACCATCGACTGGTAACTTTGGCATCGGTGTTTCATATATATGCAATCTAATGAAATACGATTCAATAGTCATCATGCCCGACAACATGAGCAAAGAACGTTATGACCGGATTCAACGCTATGGCGCCAAACTCGATTTGACGCCGGGCACCGAATCTGATGTCATCTTGACGCTTGAACGAACTTATGAACTCAAGAAAAATCCAAAAAATCGTTCCTTGGCGCAATTTGAATTATTACCAAACTACCGGTACCACCGTCATGTAACCGGACATGCCGCGGTAGAAGCCGTCAAAGGTATTGGCAATGGCCGGATTGCCTGCTTTGCCTCAGCACCCGGAAGCGCAGGAACGCTGGCCGCTGGCGATCATATCAAAACAATTTTCCCCGAAGCCAAAATCGCGGCCTTAGAACCATATGAATGCTCGACGCTGACTAATGGCGGACGCGGACAACATCGGATTGAAGGCATCGGCGACAAAATGTGCACGCTGATTCACAACATCTTAACGACAGATTTCATCGCCCTAATTAAAGATGAAGATTCGGTACGTGGTCTCAAGATTATTCATGACGCTCCCCATATCCTAGAAGCCCATGGTGTTGATAAGGACACCGCTGAAGCGATGAGGGAACTATTCGGAGTATCCGGCATTTGTAACATCATCGGTGCGATCAAGATGGCTAAATATCTAAGGCTGGGACCGGATGATAACGTCGTTACGATTGCCACCGATGGCTATGACCGCTATGAAAGCGTGATTACCGATTTAAAACGCCGCGTGCTTGAGACGGAAGACTTTGTGCTTGAACGTTGGTTTAAAGATATCTTCCTAGGCATCGACGACAAGTATGTCGAAGACGCGCGCTTACCTGAAGTGAAACAACGCCTATTCCACCAAAAAGAAAAGGATTGGCTTAAATTCGGTTATTCGCAAGCGTACCTCGATTCGATGAAATCGATGGATTTTTGGAATCATGAGTATGAGAAAGTTTTCCACTACGACGAGCTGATAAGGCAGAAACGAGGCACTAAGTTATGAGTCATATCCCGTTTGAAAAGATTCTGGAAACCGCGCATAAATACCAAAAAGACATGACCGCGTTTTTGCGCGACATGGTTAAAATACCTAGCGAATCATGTCAAGAAAAAGACGTCATTTTACGCATTAAAGCGGAAATGGAAAAAGTCGGCTTTGACCGCGTGCAGATTGATAAGATGGGCAATTTGCTAGGGTTTATCGGTCATGGCAAGCACTTAATCGCCATGGATGCCCATATCGACACCGTCGGTGTTGGTGACATTAAAAACTGGACGTTTGACCCATATGAAGGTTTTGAAGACGAGATGCACATCGGCGGACGTGGCACGAGTGACCAGGAAGGCGGCATGGCCTCAATGGTGTATGCCGGCAAGATTATCAAAGAGTTAAAACTCGAAGATGACTATACCTTGCTGATTACGGCGACGGTCCAAGAAGAAGATTGTGACGGACTGCCGTGGCAGTTCATTATTGAAGAAGACAAACTTCGTCCCGAGTTCGTCGTGATCACCGAACCGACCAGTTGCCGAATTTACCGGGGCCATCGTGGACGGATGGAAATCAAAGTCACCACGCGCGGTATCAGCTGTCATGGCTCGGCGCCCGAACGAGGCGACAATGCCATTTATAAAATGGCTCCAATCATTCTAGATATCAAGAAACTAAACGAGCATCTCAAGGACGATCCGTTTTTAGGCAAAGGCACGATGACCATCAGCGAAATATTCTTTTCCTCACCCTCGCGTTGCGCGGTGGCCGATGGTTGCCATATATCCATCGACCGACGCTTAACCGTGGGCGAAACGCATTTGTCCGCGCTTGAAGAAATTCGCTCGCTTCCTTCCGTCAAAGAAGTCGGGGCCATCGTGGAAATGTATGATTATTCACGGCCTTCATATACCGGCCTCGTTTATCCCACCGAATCGTATTTCCCAACTTGGGTCATTCCCCAAAATCATCCGGCGTGCGTTGCCGCGATTGACAGTTATAAAGGCTTATTCAAACAAAACCCAGTTGTCGACAAATGGACGTTTTCCACTAATGGGGTGACGATTATGGGCCGTTATGGCATTCCGTGCGTCGGCTTTGGCCCGGGCGATGAAAAAGAAGCACACGCCCCAAACGAAAAAACGCGAAAAAGCGATTTGGTGACATGCGCCGCCCTATACGCCGCATTGCCACTACAATATGTGCAACATCAAAGCAAAGGAGAAAAATGACGATGGAACCACTATTCAAAGGACGACACTTTATCACGCTTGAGGAATGGAGCAAACCGGAAATCGATAAATTGCTCGAAGTATCCAAAGACCTCAAACACAAATTCAAGACGAATGTTCCCACACCCTATTTGACTAACAAAACGGCTTTCTTAATGTTTTTCGAACAATCGACGCGGACGCGTAATTCGATGGAATCGGGTTTAGCACAACTTGGCGGTCACGCGACGTTTTTAGATACCTCAACAATGCAAATAAGTCACGGCGAAAGTGCTAAGGACACCGCCATCATTCTCTCCTCATACGGACATGGCATCGCCTGTCGCAATTGCTTCTGGGGCATCGGCAATAAATACTTGCGCGAAATGGCGGCTTGGTCGACCGTGCCCATCATGAATCTCCAATGTGACTTATACCACCCGATGCAAGCTCTCGCCGATTTAATGACGATTCAAGAAGTGTTCCCAAATAAGAAACGCATAAAGATATCGATTATTTGGGCGTATGCCAAGAGCCATAAGAAACCGATCAGCGTACCGCTATCGCAAATACTTTTATTCCCTCGTTATGCGATGGATGTCACGCTAGCCTATCCCAAAGGATACGACTTACCGGATTGGGCAATTGCCAAAGCAAAAAAGAACGCTCAAGAAAATGGCGGTTCATTTAAGATTACCCACGACATGGAAGAAGCATATCGCGGTGCGGACATCGTCATCCCGAAAAACTGGGGTTCTTGGGTTAACAACCAATCAACCGTTGTCGTTGACGACTTATTAGAATCTTACAAAGGTTGGAAATGTACCGAAGCGATGATTGCCCTGGCTAGTCCCGATGTCAAGTACATGCATGCCTTGCCAGCCGACCGGGGCAACGAAGTCGAAGATTCAGTCATCGACGGGTCGCATTCCATCGTCTACCAAGAAGCTGAAAATAGACTCCACACCGCCAAAGCCGTGATGGCGATGACGATGGGCGATAAATAAAAAGAACAATAAAATAAGCTAAAGGGCGTCGCTTCGGCGCCCTTTCGTTTTAGTAATGAGTTTTTTCTTTGATGCTTTGATATTCCTCAAACAGCTTCAAACACGCGTCGCGATCAAGTTCTTGGAGTAGTTTCGCTTTGCCACCCGATTCGTTAAGTTCATAGAAAACTTTATCGCGGAAACCGATATTTTCGGTATCGACGATGTTACAACCAAAGTAAACCTTTTTTATATTTGACCACAAAATGGCGCCCAAACACATTGGGCAAGGTTCCGCGGTCGTGTACAGTTCGCAGCCGCTTAAATCGAATGAGCCGATGTTTTTGCACGCATCATGGATGGCCATCATTTCCCCGTGGCAAGTCGGGTCTTGGTTTTTGACGACTTCGTTATGGCCTTTGCCGATGATTTGGCCGTTTTTGACGATGACCGAGCCAAATGGTCCGCCGTGTCCTTGACGAATGCCGTTTTCAGCCTCTTTAATGGCGATATCCATGAATTTATCCATATGTTTACCTCTTCTAGTTCATTTTATTTGATATCAAGGATTAAAACCACTTTAAAAATGTTTGGCGATGAATTGATTCATGTTTTTATCATTATGTTAAAATAAAAGACACGATTGTTGACATAGTCCTTTTATAAGGAGGCCCTAGTATGGCATTAAACAAACGGCTGATGGCAGTGTTGTCGTTTTTGCCAGTGTTCTTGCTGACAAGTTGTCCGATTTCCTCTTCAAGTGCGGAGTCACTGTCAACATCAACGATTGAAAGCAGTGAAACGACTTCAAGCGAGACTTCATCGCTACCATCATCAAGCGAAATACCAATCAATTATACGATTACGTTTGAAAGTAATGGCGGCACGCCTGTCGATCCGATTACGGGACCGGCTGGTTCAGCGGTAACCCGTCCATCTGATCCGACCAAAGTGGGACACACGTTTAACGATTGGTATGCTGACGTCAATTTAACGACAGCTTATCAATTCACGACGATGCCCAGCGAAAACATCACCGTGTATGCTAAGTGGGATGTTAATTCCTACACGATCACGTTTGAAGAAAACGGTGGTAGCCCCGTTCCCGACATCACCCAGGCTTATGGTACGAGTGTAACAGCGCCTATCGAACCAGTTAAACAAGGTTATACGTTTACTGGTTGGTATTCGGATGCCGGATTAACGACTTTATATGTGTTCAC
>DAOSDC010000008.1:0-86697 GCA_035361955.1 Bacilli bacterium | reverse complement strand
TGTAAAGTTTTAAGTGGAGTGTTATTTTTTACTCCACCTTTGTTTTTACAGAACCGTTTTTTATTCCAAGGGGCTTTCCAAGACCAGTTTTCGTGGCTTGGGAAGTTACCACAGGTAAGTTTAGCCAAGCGTCTATTTTAATGGGGTAGAACAGCGCTAAACACCGGTGGATTGTCATCTATACGGTGTTTTTATTAACATCGTGACCATGATGGGAGGAGGAACTTATGACATATCACCAAAAGTATGCCCGACGCCGTAAACGAAGAATATTCGCGTCCTTCATGCTTCTGGTCTCGACTGTCACACTAGTTACCTTCGTCATCATCGCCTTCTTAGGCAACCAAGTCGGGCGCTACACCGTCCAGTTAAAGAGCAACAACACACAGCTCACTATGGATTACTCGCGCGACTTCACCCGACCAACCACATTGCTACGCGCTGAAAATGTCGAACGCATCTATCCAATCATGGCAGATAGCCTCCCGGATGACGCGGAAATCGATAATATGGCGGGATCGCATAATGGGGAATATCGGGATCCACTAGATCAACATGTCTATTCTCTCTACTTCGCCTACACCTTCTTTATTAAGAACGTGGGCGACACTCCGGTTGATTATCAGATTTGGATGCGACTACGGACCACGACCTACGATAGTCCCGACGTCATTCCATTAGAAGAGTATGTCCGCGTGCGGATTTATGAAAATCGCGACGACGACATGACCGAAATGACTCATGACAGTCGCACACTCGCTAAACGCACGAATCAGCTCATCTATAAAGAAGACAACGAACCGGAATATCGCGAATGTATCGCTCGCACCAGCGGCGATAACAAAACGTGCTTGGCCGATAAACCAATCAATGCCGAGCGCGCCGAAGAATTTCTAAACTTACAGGAAATCACTCGTTACGATGTAACATACTTCCCGCCTGAGGCGGTTATGCGTTACACAATCGTTATCTGGCTCGAGGGTGATGATCCAGACTGTCGGGGCCAAATTCCGCAAAACGCTTCATTGGAGTTTTCGATGGACATCTCCAGTTTCACGGAATCAGACACAAGTTCATCGTCTCAGTCATGAGACTAAACTCGAAAGGAAAATGTATTTATGAAAAATAAGAAGAAAATAGCCTTAGCGGCCGCCACGTTTGGCATTGCTGCCTTGGCGATGGGAGGAAGCACCTTCGCGTGGTTCCAAGTCGCCAACACTGCTAACGTTGCGCTTGAAGGCACGGTCGTTGCCGTTGATGACAACCTCGACATCGGCTTCAAGACACCGGTCCCCGTCGCTGGCGCAGCTGGACTCGGCTTGATCGAAGATGATGATTTAACCAACGATATCGACGAGTTCGTTTATTGGGCACCACAAAGCGTTAATGCCGCAATCATGGATGCCGTCATCGCTGCCAGCGGACATACCTCTGGTAACGAATTGAAACCAATTACTTCGGGATCATACGAAGCGGATGATGCAATCCTGCCATTCTATGCTCGCCCTGAATTTGATGCTAACCGCACCAATTTGCACGTACCGTTAAACACCCCAGCCACTAAAGCTGACTATATTGGTTTCACGGTCATGTTCCGAGCCTTGACTCAAGAACTTGATCCTGAAGACGCTGTTGGTGTCGAAACCCCGATTTATTTTGACACCCCAACGACAGTTACTGCTTCAGCTGGTGTCGATGCGCTTCGCCTTGGCTTTAAAGCCATTAACGAAGGCACGACGAACATTATCAAACCAGAGGCAGCCGTTGATGGAGAAACGACCGTCGGTGGCGTCATGGACCTCAATGGCGATGGCGCAAACGATTATACGTTCCCTGAGTACATACTTGGCGTGTTGCAACCACAACGCGAAATCGTATATGGCGAATTTGATGGCTTAGAAACCGATCCGCTTGAAGCTGAATACGACTGGGCGGCTACGGCCACCAATCCTGGCGTGACTCCAGAGCCATTCTCCAACCAAGATTTCCTTGCTGGCGATACCGCGACGGGCATTTACGCCTTTGAAGGCGCTGCCAAAGCCAAAACCGCCGAATACACAACGTTTGCTACTTATTTCGATGATCCGCTTGAAGACGATATTCTCGATGACATTCCGTTAACCAGTACCGATGCAAACGGACTGGCTGAAGTCGAAATGATGATGTGGCTTGAAGGCTGGGATCCAGCTGCTAAAAACAACATTCAAGAAGCTCTCATCGGCGCGGCGCTGGCTTTTGTCGCCCCAGATCTTTACTAAGTAAGACGATTGATACTGTCAATCTTGCTACTCATAAATTCATTTGAACATACATTGAGGAGGTGTGGCGATGCAGAGCCGGTTAATTAATCATGCCAAGCTACTGGTCGCCACACTCACCTTCTTGGTGTCACTTGGATCGCTTGTTGTCGGCAGTGTCGCTTGGTTTGCTTCAAGTAGTTATCTAGAAATCTCCCGCTTTAAAATCACGATGGGAGAGAATGAAGAAATAGACATCGGACTGAAAGTTCCTGCGGCCAATCCAAGTCTTGGCGAGCCAGGGTCAATCGTCTATTACAATAGCGTCGATGATGAGACATTGAAGAATCATTATTACTACAATCCTTGGGAAACGTTTCGGGCTGTCACATCGATGTATCAGTCGCTGTGGCTCAATGAAACGACCGATTTATCAAATCCCGATTTATATCCGGTATTGCGCAAGCAGTACACCTCATCGTTAGTCACCAAAGAAACGGAACCGACGACGGGTAACTTCTATCAATTTGAGTTTTTTATCAAAGCTAGCGTTCGCATTGATTTGTACCTTGACCCAGCCAGCTATGTCGTGGCCAATCGGAGCAAGAACAATGAAACGGCGATTTCTCATCATTTAAACGCCGCTAGCTTAAACAAAGTTGAAGACGCGATGCGTGTCAGTTTCTTATCGAGCGAACGGTTCCTTATTTGGGAACCCAACGTCGATGTCGCTGGCACAACTGAGTTTGGAGGTCGTCTCGACGTCTTAATGTATGACCGGGCGTATGATTATGACCCTATTACGAACAAGGAAATCATGTTCGGCGAATACAATAGTGACGATTATCTTATTTATGATGAAAGCGCGCGGGTAAGTGGCGTTGCCAAACATTCGGCGTTTGAAGCTTTGACGGCTCCTGGTATCGAACCACTTAGTATCCCTTTATCAAAGCAAAATGGACTCGTCATTGCCAAGGAGCAAAGTGTTACAACTTCATTCATGACCGACTTTTCGAATCCTGATGCCGCCTTACTAAGACTATATCCGAACGAACCGCAACGCCTTGTCGTATCAATATACGCCGAGGGATGGGATCATGACACGACAAACGATATTAATTTATCAAGTTTCCTATTAAATCTCGTGTTCGGTGGCCGATATGCTCCGCTATAATGAAAAAGAAAATCTTTTAGGAGAATATTGTTAATGAGCGATTTCTTTCTGTATCTACAAATGATGTTCCAAGCGATTTTTTCAAACCTTGGCGTCTTTTTGAAGAAAGCAATCGTCGATCCTTGGAGCGACGTTCCTGTTCAATTTATTTATTACCGCGACTTCTTTCAGGAATATTCGCCCGGTTTTGGATTTTGGGGTTGGTTCCTGTACGTTATCCTTTTAATAATAGTTTTAGCTTTTTTTGCCGCAATCGGCTATTTGATGTACCGCCTTGTTCGCAATTATATGTCGAACCGAGGTGCCAAGGTCGAAAAAGCTAAGCTTATTGATCAAATTCAAAAACTTAATTATGAACTTTACATGGCCGTTGCTGAGAAAAATCGACTTCTAAATTTGAAAATGGGATCGGGGTTTGCTCCACCCAAGACCGAAGAAGAAAAACAAGAAGACGAAGATGTGCGATTCCCCAAATTAATTGCCGTAGACCGCAAATACGAAGTTCTTAATAACGATTTCGATGTGCCTCCTGCCGATCAAATGCCACTTGACGAACTGGTGGCTCGCTTCCGTGCATTCGCCGCATCGCAATTGGGTCTTTTTTATGAACTACCGATGTTGCGAGTAATGTTCGCCGGTATGGCAACGACGAAAGTTATCATCCTTGAAGGTATCTCCGGTACCGGCAAAACTTCACTTCCATATGCATTGGGGAAATTTTTCCAAAATGATGCCCAGATTTGTTCGGTCCAACCTTCATGGCGCGATCGGAGTGAATTGTTAGGGTATTTCAACGAATTTACGAAGAAATTCAATGAAACCGATTTTTTGAAAGCGTTGTATGAATCCACGTGGCGCAAAGACAATAACGTTATCGTGCTTGATGAAATGAACCTCGCGCGCATCGAATATTATTTTGCCGAGTTTCTCTCGATTATGGAAATGCCCGACTTCGATGAATGGAAAATCGAGCTGATTAATAATCCCGATCCCAAAGAGGATCCGAAGAATCTCAACGAAGGTAAATTGTTAATTCCTCAAAACGTCTGGTTCTTTGGGACGGCGAATAACGACGATTCGACTTTCTCGATTACCGACAAGGTGTACGATCGAGCGATTTCAATTACGTTTGAACACATGGGCGAAGCGTTTGATACTGAGTTTAAAGAACCGGTCTCGCTTACGTATGTCTATTTGAATAGTTTGTTCCAACAAGCGAAAAATAACTTTCCCGTCAGTGCGAAATCATTGGAAAAATTCGATAAACTTGATGATTTTGTCCTTCAAAAATTTAAATTGGCGTTTGGAAATCGTACCTTGAAGCAACTTAAGTTGTTCGTACCTGTCTACGTTGCCGCTGGGGGCACGGAGACCGAAGCACTAGATTTCATTTTCTTGAGCAAAGTATTGAAGAAATTTGAAACATTGAACATTGCTTTCTTGCGTAATGAACTCAAGGAATTGATTACCGAAATCGATAAGTTGTTTGGTAAAACGTCGTTTACAAAGTCAAAGGACTTCATCAATACCCTGATAAAGATGGGTTAGTATATGAAAAAAGAAACGCAATCGACGATAAAAAAACTGCAGACTAAATACCGGGCGCGGTTTTTGAAAGCGTTCAAAACGAATCAAGATCTCAAAGATTTTATCGAAACAATCAAACAATCAAAAGAAAATTCGTTATCATCGATTTCCCGTATCGAAGCCCGAAAATTTGACGAAGAATGGATTAATGAACTTGAACAAGGCATCATTGCCATCGGTAATATCATTGCTAATCCAAAACGCTTTATCAAATTTGAAACGAGCCTGGTCCCCGTCGAAATGGCGAAGAAAACGAGCAGTGAAAGCATCCGCCATCTTGCTCAGAATTCGCAATATATTAAGAAAATCGATGAGAAGGGCAATGTATTTCCCGAGAAAATATTGAATATCTCTACTGATGACGAATACGGAATTTATGAAAACCGCTTCGTCGTCACACTGATTCGCAAACTGATTCGGTTCATCGAACTGCGCTACGACTATATTCAAAAAAAATCCGAAGTACGCGACTCCGATTTGCTGTTTATGAAGAGCAAAATCGAAATCCAAGGGGCTTTCTTTGAATATGAGGGCAAACTTCGTATTTCGGTTCCCTCGGAAGAAGGTGGCCGCAAAGACGCGAATGACAACTTACTTAAACGCATCGTCGAAATGCGACAACGAGCGATTTTCTTTCTCTCAAGCGAATTCATGCGCACCCTGAAGGACGTCACTTCGGTCACCAATCCAATTCAAATGACGAACATATTAAAGAAAAACCCCGATTATACACGTTGCTATGAGTTATGGAAGTTTCTCGACCGTTATGAGCAACTCGGCGTTTCATTTCAAATCAAAGAAACGAACAATCAATTCAATGATTCGTATATCTCCGACATATTTGCCCATATTGGCGGATCTTACTTAACGGTCATTTCCGACAAGAGCAAGAAAATCAAAGTCGACAAAAAGCAAATCAAAAAGTACAAAGTCACGCCTAAACTCGAAACCCCAATTCTTGATAAAGATTTAACCGATGACAAATTCCTCGTTTTCGAAGAAAAGAGAAAAGTATCGGTCAAAACATTGACACCAGCACAAGAGGCGGCTATTAAGAAGCGGCGTGAAGAAGCCGAGAAAAAACGACGAGAAAAACAGCTCGCGCTCGCCAAGAAGAAAGCTAAAGAAATCGAGCGTCGCGCGCGCGAACAAGAACGAAAACGATTAGCCGAAATTGAGCGGAAAAAGAAAGCCGAACAACTTCGAGCCGCCAAAATTGAACGCGAACGCCAACGTAAGATCGAAGCCGAGCAAAAACGCCAACAAAAGGAACGTGAAAAAGCTGAAGAGCTGGCCTTAAAGAAGATTATTGATGAAGAACGGAAACGGTTGATCGAAGCGCGTAAAAACGTCAAAAAGCTAGCAGCTGAACAGCGTAAACTTGACGAAAATATTGCCAAATCAGAAGACAATCAGTCATCCACTAACGAACTTGTCGAGTAAGGAAGGAGGAAACCATGAACGAACGGAAGCCCGCTAAAAAATCACTATTGTCAAAAATTATTTCGATATTTTTTGGATCACTAATTGTGGTGATGTTAGCGTTTGAAGGCTATGGTCTTATCAGCGCACGCTCGAATTATGGCGTACCTAACTTTTTTGGATACCAATTTTTGGTAATACAAACCGACTCAATGGATACCGGACCGGACACATTCCCAGTCAATATGGGTATTATCGTCCAAAAAGTCGCTCCTGAAACACTAGTGGCATCAACGGAATTTGAAGCATTCGATGGTGATGTCATCACGTTTTTCCGTCGCAGCGACGGACGGGTTGTTACGCATCGAATCGTCGATATTGAGACGAACTCGGCTGGGTTGGTGTTCGTCTGTATCGGTGACAATCTAAATGCTGAAACATGTCCTCCGGCTGGTTGCAGCCTAGCTAGTGTCGATCGGGTTCCTGAGGCTGACGTACTTGGAAAAGTCATTAATAAATCGCAGGCGATTGGCACCGCCTATCGCTTCTTGTCAAATCCGCTTTCGATGCTCTTACTTGTGATGGTGCCACTTGGTGCGCTTGTTGTTCTTTCGGCCATTGATTTCGTCAAAGCGGTCAAGATGAAACAACCAGCCGCCGTTACCAACGCCCCCTTACTTTCTCAAGAGGATATCGAAGCGATAAAAAATGAAGCTAAACAAGCGATGCTTGAACAAATGAAAAAACAGGCAAAGGAGGAAAAAAACAATGAGTGAACAGAAAAAAACACACCATAAGTTTTTGGCGATTCAGTTTGATATTCCATTATTGATTTTGATTTCCGCCCTGGCCGCGCTTACCGTCGTCACCGTCGTTACGCTCGATCAGGCGCTGACGGATGGCTTAATCGATGCCTCTTTGCACCCAACCATTATTTTGTATGGAATCTTGATTGTCGGCATCTTCATTGCTATTGCGATTTTGGGAGCTTTTCGTGCCCGATTCGTCCATGGCCGCCGTTTTAATGAAGAAGTTTTTGCTACTGATCGAGGTGTGTTTAGTGAAAAAATGTTCGTTGACGCATTATCAAGAAAAGTCAAAAACTATACCAATCGTTCAACGATCATCGCCTTCTCGATTTTCGAATTAAAGAAAACGGTCCTTAATATGTTTGGGTACCAAATGGTTGCCAAAATCGCCGGTGGTATTTCGAGCACCTTAATTAATCGCTATCAAGGCAAAGAACACAAAGACATTAGTTATGGATTTGATTATAATGAGAACTTCTTGCTGTTTTTACCGTTTAAAGAACGGAGCGACGAAGTTATCGATGAAATTAACAAACTCAACGAAGCGATTCAACAAACGATATTCCAAAGCGGACTAAATATGGATATAAATATCTTCTATGGCATTTATGTCCACACAAATTCCAATCTTAGTAGTTACGAAATGATTCGTCGCGCATTAATAGCCGCCGATTTTGGCTTACGCAACAAAATCAACATTAATCAGTTTGAGGAATACATGATTGACGCTAATCAAACCGACTTGGTGCTTTCCAATGAGCTAAATTCCGCAGTCGAACGCGGCGAACTAGAAATATTCTATCAACCGAAATTTGACATTAAGCTGAATCGCTTCATCGGAGCAGAAGCGTTGATTCGTTGGAACCATCCAACGCGCGGATTGCTTTATCCATCATCGTTCATTCCATTCGCCGAACGCTCTGACCTTATCACGAAAATCGACCGTTATGTCATTAAAAACGTTTGTAAAGATATTGCCTATTGGAAAGAAAACAACAAACGCTTGTTGTCGGTGTCTGTCAACCTCTCCCGTCGTAGCATCTATCAAAGCGACTTGGTTGAATACGTGTCGGCGACGCTTAAGGAGACAAAAGCAAATCCGATGCTACTCGAATTTGAGTTGACCGAGTCAACGGCATCACGTGATTTATTGTTCGTATCCTCGATCATCAAACGTTTCAAGAACATTTACATCAAAGTGTCGATTGATGACTTTGGAACAGGTTACTCGTCGCTTAGTTATCTAAAAAAGATGCCGTTTGACACGATGAAAATCGATAAATCATTCTTCGATGACATCGAAGTCGACAAAAAAGCGCGCGATGTCGTCAAAGCGATGATTGATGTTGCGCTGGCCTTAAATGTTTATGTTGTTGCCGAGGGTATTCAAACGGCGAAACAAGTCGCGCTCCTTAAAGACATGGGCTGCCATGCCGTGCAGGGATTCTATTATTCGCACTCGCTTACGCGTGAGAAATACGAAGCATTCCTCGTCAGCAATAAATTCGAAGGAGAGAAAAAGGCATGATTTTAATTCTTGGGTCTTGTGAGGACGACATTCTCTACTTTGTCAACCGGATGACGGTTACCGGCATCGAAGAGCTCGCTCATCGCAGTAAAGTCTACATCGGCGAATTCTCGCGCCAACAAATTGTGGTCACCCATACCGGCAACACGATGATGATGGCCTCTTTGGCCGCGGGAATTTTACTCGAAAAATATCGCCCCTACCTTGTTGTAAATATCGGTAACGCCCACTCGATTAGTAGCAAACTCAAACAAGGCGATTTGTTTCTTGCTGAACGTGTGTATTTGGGCAATGTCGACATGAGCCCGATGGGTGGAAAATTAAAATTCGGTCAAGTTCCGGGCGGATCGCTTTTTACGCACTCCGAAGACATGTGTCTCAATATTATCGAAATGTATAACAATCGCGAAGCCAATAAAAGGATTGTTCGTGGATTTATCTTATCGAGCAACAATATGATTATCGACCGCGACGAAACGCGTGATTTAATCAAGAAAAAATTCCAAGCGCTTGACGAAATTATCGCCATGGACACCGAAGTCGGTGGCATCGCCGTTGCTTGTCAATTTTTCGATGTTCCGCTTGTGTGTCTAAAATCAATCAATTATGAAGTTGGCGATAAGGCGCAGTTCATCAGCCGCGAACGCGTCGGTGTCGAAATGACGCCCATCATCGGAAATTTGATTGGTCATTTATTTATGGAGCTTGCTAGCCAAGAGCAAGTCGGTTAATCGATATTTGGTAACACCGTCTCGATAAATTGTTTCACGAGCTCGGGATCAAACAGTTTATTAGCGTCGCTGGCAATAATGCTCGCGGCGTTTTCTTTTGAATAGACACTGTCACGATATGGCCGTTTCGATCGTAGTGCATGGTAAGTGTCGGCAATCGAAATAATGCGCGAACAAAGCGGAATTTCACTGCCTTTGAGACCATTTGGGTATCCTTTGCCGTCATAACGTTCATGATGATAAAGCGCATGGATGGCGATATCGGAGAAGTGATCGGCGGCCTTTAATATTTGGTAACCGTTTTCGACATGTGTTTTGATAACGTGACATTCATCATCGTTGAGTTTCCCTTTTTTGTTCAGCAATACTTGGGCAATTGACACTTTGCCGATGTCAAAATACGTTCCAGCCAGACGAAGACGCACTAATTCATCTTCGTGCAAGCCCATCGCTTTTCCAAGCAGATAAGAATACTCGGCAACCTTGGCGCTATGGCGCCGTTCGTATCTATCGCGTTCGAACAATGTTTTTAAAATCGCGCGCACGCCATCGTTTCGCGCCTTTTGTCCATTGGTTAGTTTATGACGATACATGCTATTTTCAGCATGGCGCATGATTTCTTGAATCGCAATGTCTGAATGGCGTTTTTGCTCATACCCGACCGCAAGCGATAGATTGATATTGACGATTTTGGCATCTTCAATCATCGTAAGCAATTGCTGTTTGAGCGAGGCGACTTCCTTCTCTTCTCGTCGCAATAATAGCACGGCGAATTCGTCACCACCGATACGGGCGACGATGTCGTGATCTTTAAATATTAATGTCAAAATCGAAGCAATGCGTTTCAGCGCCATGTCACCGGTTTGATGACCATACGTATCATTGATCAGTTTAAGTCCGTTGACATCCATCATAAATACGGTCAACGGATAATTTTGTGGCTGATCAAGTTCTTCGATGCGTTGTTCGAAATAGCGGCGGTTGTATAAATTGGTTAAAAAATCATGGAAACTATAATATTCCATTTCGTTTTGCTTTTGTTTTAAATCGGTAATATCGCGTGCGAAGCCGGCGACGTAAGCGACTTTCTTTTTATCGGTGTCTTTAATCGGTTTTAACGTTATTTCTAGTAAGCGCAACATGCCGTGATGATTGGGATACCATCGCTCGAATACAATCGTTTTTCCTTGAAATGGCGCCTCATAATCAATGCGGGCCAAATCACAATTGGTCGCTTCAAACAAATCATAAACATTCGCGCAGTTGAACTTCTTTTCACTTAGTGAAAAATACGATGCATGAGCTTTATTGGCCTGGGCATATGTCAGCGGATCACTCATCAACCAAAAGTGATCGTCGCTTACGTCGGCAAATAGGGACCATAATCCAGCAACGGATATATTATCGTCCATGTGCCACTCCTTTTCATGAAGAAGCGTTACATTTTGTGTTTCTATCTATAATCGTAGTCAAATTTCGTATAAAAATCAATCTAGCGTCTTTTCAAGTGCATGCAGTTAGCATAAATTTATGGTATGAAAACACTTGAGACCAAACGAATGATATTACGTCCGTTCGCGCTAACCGATTTGCCATCGTTTTATGGCTATGCCTCCAAGCACAATATCGGTCCGAGCGCTGGGTGGAAGCCTCATCAATCAATTGATGAATCGCTAGAAATTCTCAAAAAGTTTGTTAATGCCGATAATTTATGGGCGATTACGCTTAAAAATGGTAAATTGATTGGCTCGATTGGTTTGCACGATGACAATCACCGCCGCAATCCCAAATCTCGTTCGTTAGGTTATGTGCTCGATGATGATTACTGGGGTCAAGGTTTAGTTGCCGAAGCTGCGCGACGGGTCATTATTTATGCATTCGACGATTTGGGCATCGATATTATCAGCGCGACCCATTATCCATTTAACGAACGCTCGAAACGTGTGATTGAAAAATGTGGTTTCGCATATGAAGCAACGATAAAAAAAGCCACGGTCCGCTACGACGGACTCGTGCTTGACGATGTCGTATACCGGTTGGACCGCGACTATTTTATGGCGCATCGCGCCGATTATTATTAGTCATTTATCGAAGTGACGTAAGTACCACGCCGTTGCTTTTTGAAGTTCTTGTGCAGATATCGAATGACCAAAGTCGTGCCAAGAAAGCGAGACGTCCGCCCCCGCAGTCACGAATTTGTGATGAAGATCATGGGTCATGTCACTAGGGCAGATCGTATCGTTGGTTCCGGCTCCAATGAAGATGGGGACGTTTAATAAATCAGGCATTTTTTCAATCACGCCGCCACTCATCGGATGAAGCAAAATCGCCCCTTTGATTGAGTGGGGAAAATTAAACATGTGACTTGATAGTAGATTAGCGCCATTTGAATATCCAAGTCCGATGATATTTTTGCGATCAAAACCGTAATGCGATGATGCCCATTCGATAAATTTTTCAAGATCGATCGTGCGTTTTGTCAGATCGAGTTGATCAAAAGTGAATTGACCGATACGTTTGAAATGACGCGTCCAGCCATTTTCATTAACCTCGCCGCGCACACTGATGATTGTTGCTGAAACATCGATATGCGCAGCAATCTCGAGCAAATCGGTTTCGCTTCCACCTGTCCCGTGCAGCAGTAATAACGTTGGGCGTCCAGGTGACCCTTGTTTATAAACGTGAATGCGATTCATGATTTGATTTTATCAAAAATAAAAGCGAGCGCATTTGATTACGCTCGCGTACTTGTTATTTATTCTTTGGAAATCTAAGTTTATTCGCTTCGATATCGAAGCCAAGCGTTCCGCCCGGATTCATGATGTTGTCGGGATCGAAATGGCGCTTCAGCGCTTTAAACACACTATACTCGGTTTTTCCTAGCGAGCCTTCGAGCCAAGGTCCAAACATTTTTCCGATGCCGTGATGATGGCTCATCGATGCCCCGGAGGCCTGGATGGCATCGAGGATGCCGCTATGATAAGCGATGTAATCTTTGATATCGTTCATCTTTGTGATGAAGATGAAGTATAAGTTGGCGCCTTGCGGATAAGCATGCGATAAATGCGTCGTCACAATTGTGTTTGGTCGTGATTTGCAGTATTCGCGCACGCTTTGATGGACTTTTTCCATGTTCGACCACAGGACACTGCACTCAAGCGTATCCGTTAAAATGCCAAAGTCTTGCATCGAATCGCGTAAATAGGGATCGGTGAATCGACCATGTTCCCAGGCATTTGTGACGACACTGGTCAGATTCATGCCCCCATGTTTTCGAGCAATGCGGCGAATGTTTTTAGCAACATTACGAGCGAAACCTTTTTCCCCTTCACTCCATCCAAGAAACAGCGACCGTTGCATCGGAATCATGCCTCGCAACTTGAACAGTGGCGCCAAAGGTGATTCATCGACGTTATAAAGTCGCATCATCACATCGGTTTCCTCGGCATCTGAAAGACGGAAGACCGAAGCAAACCCGGCTTCGCATTGCATCATTTCGCGCGTGGCAGCCATGCCATCTTCCCAGGTCTTAAACATGTAAGAAAATTTACGTCGATTCGTTTTTGTGAGTCGAAATATGCGTAGCGTGACATCGGTCAACACGCCAAATGAACCTTCCGAGCCCATCATGATGTGGTTGAGCGAAGGACCGGTGGCTTCACGAGGATAAGGCGAAGTCACGATTGGCCCGATTGGTGTCGCATAATGCTGCCCTAACACCAAATCTTCGATTTTTCCATAATAAGTACTGTTTTGTCCAGCGCCTCTAGTGACGACCCAACCACCGACGGAACTATATTCAAACGATTGGGGGAAGTGACCGCATGTATATTGCCGTTTGGCTTTGAACCGTTGCGGCGCTTCGTTTAGCGCTGCTTCTAGCTGTGGACCACTCATACCGGCTTGTACTGTAATCGTTTGGTCAATTTCGTTAAAGGCGACGACCTTATTGAACCGTAGCCGCATATCAAGAGAGACGCCACCTTTCATGCACTCGACGCCACGCGTGACGCTTGAGCCACCACCATATACGTATACAGGAATTTTTTCTAGTGAGCAATAAGCGACGATTTGTTCAATTTGGTCGCGGTTATCGGGGTAGAGCACGACATCGGGGAGATTTTCGATGATTTGTTGGCGAATGCGCAGGACATCGAACATTGTCTTGCCGTAAGCGACGCTTAATCGTGAATAATCATCAGTGCGAACAAAGTCGACACCAACGATTTTCTTAAATGCGTCAAGATGTCGAGTTTCAATTTTTGATGGAACGTTGTATTTGACTTCGCCGAAACCCAAATCACCGTCAAAGTGCTTAAAGTCGTCGTCGGTCAGGTTAAATTTTTCCTTAATAGCTTTGAAAAGCGTCTCTTTCGGCCATTTGAAGTATGAGGGATTGCCCCAACGGAAAATCGATCGAAATGAATTTTGTGGCGCTGGTCGATCAATCCATGCGGGAGAAAATCCTTTGTAAGGTTTGTTTGCCATGTTTGTTACTCCCTTTCTTTGGCGAATTTACGTAGTTCGCGGTAAAGCGGCTTCAAGGATGGATAAATCGCGCGATACACATTTTTGTAAAGACGGTCGTATGTCATATGTGTCTTGGCATCCGGAGTGAAAGTTTTCGTGTAATGGACCATCTGTTTGACGGCCGACTGATAATCTGAATGGACACCCAAGGCGACAAAGGCAACGAGAGAACTGCCTAATCCACATGCTTCGTAAGTTTGAATCTTGTGAACGGGTAAACCGAACATATCGGCCGTAATTTGGCATATTTCGTCACTTTGGGAGCCACCACCAGACACAGTCAAGGCTTTAATTTTGTGATGAAGTCGCTTTTCAAGGTTATTCATGCCTTCGATCAGACCAAAACCGATACCTTCAATGATTGCTTTATAAATATGAATACGCGTATGTTCGCCGCTGAACCCGATAATGGAACCTTTGGCTTCAGGGCTTTTTAAAAGCGGTGCCCAATAGGGTTGCAAAATCAAACCGTCACCACCAGCGGGTATTTCCCGTAATCGCTCATTCAATAATTGTTCGGGAGCCACTCCAAGTTTTTTTGCCTCTGCGACTTCTTTGGCGGCAAACTCCTTTTTGAACCAACTGACCATCCAAAAACCGCGATAGATTTGGATTTCGGGATTATATGTTCCCGGGGCTACGCCAGGATAAGAGGGCATGAATTGCACGGGCTCGATATATTTTTGCGTCGTCGTTTGAATCGTGGCCGTTGTTCCAAAACTTAATGATGCCATCGATGAGTCAAGCACGCCGGTGCCTAATGTTTCACAACCTTTATCCGAACCAGTCGCGATAAGCGGCAATCCTTCGATCAAACCAAATTCTTGCGCGGCTTCCTTCGAAATATGACCCAATGTTTGTCCTGGCTCAATAATCGGTGGTAACTTTTCCACGGGGACATTGAATATCGGAAACTTAAAATGGTTTGGCTTATACCAAACTTTGTTTTTGAAGTCATAAGGTACATGTCCGATTTGGCTCGCGGAACTATCGATGACATTTCCGATTAACAGGGAAATCATGTATGTAGAAAACATGACGTATTTATCCGTTTTCGCCCACAAATCCGGCTCGTTTTCGATCAACCAATTGCTCTTTGTTATTTTTCGTTGGTCTTCAATTGCTTCTTTCATGCCGGCAATGGCGAAGAGTGTCTCCGATAAGGCTGGCATTTTCTTTTCACACTTGGCCTCACGTTGATCAAGCCAAACGATAATGTCGCGTAACGGCTGACCTTGTTTATCTAGACAGACGCATGTGTCGCGAATGGTCGTAATCGTCACGGCGATGATGTCATCGACAAGCGAAGGATTATTCGCATGGATAGCGCGAGAAACCTCACCTAGCGCGTCACGATAAACTTCGGGCTTTTGTTCGGCATAGCCAGGCTTTAGTGAATAATAAGGGGCAAACAATTTCTGTTCTTTGGCTAATAAATTTCCTTCTTTATCAAAAATCAGTGCGCGGATGCTCTGGGTACCGCAATCGAATGTGAGGACGAGAGGATTGTTTTTCATAATTTATTCTCCATCAAGCGTGGATGTGGTGATAATGTCAATGCCGCTATCAGCTACATTGTCGATGATGATGCTACCTCTTGGCAATGGTTTGTCGATAACGATTTGCCGGAGGGCCGCTAATACTTCGGGAATGATTGTTTTCGAAATTTCTCCGGTGGTCCGAACGCTAACTACGGGATGCGCTTTATAAATTGTCTTAACGCTACTGGTCAAAGTGCGTTTGGGATCAAGCAGTTCTTGCTTGGCATAAGCGGCACCACGTGAACATAGCTGACCGGTCACCTGAAATGTTTTTTCATCGATTTGAAGGTGGCAGGAATTAGGACAAACGATGCACACGATTTGCTTCATGTTGATTCCTCCAATGAAAATAGGATTTTCTTTGGAGAAACGATATTAGAAAAATCAATAAGCAACCTTTCCATTTCAGGTGGTCGCACGTGTTTGTATTTTATCGATTTAACCAACAAGCCATCGACGGTTATTTTCAATGTCTGATTAGTCAAGCAGGCCGATGAACGGAAATAGCAAATCACTTTATTTAAAGGTTTATCGCAGTCCAAATGTGATGGAACTAAATATGAAATATTTTTGTTAAATCCAATTTTTATGAGTTTTCGAGCTCCGGCGTCAATTGATATGGCTGACGTTGCCGCGAGTTCGCCGGTTTCTGAGACCATGTCGGCGACATCGCTGACATGAAGCGCGTTGCCGCATGAATAAATTCCATCGACAAGTGTTTCCATACCCTGATCGACATAAGGTCCTTTGGTGGCCGGATTCAGCGGCACCGCTAACGTTTCGGCGATCTCGTTTTCAGGGATGAGCCCGACTGAAAGTATCAATGAATCGCATTCAATGTATTCTTCTGTGCCTGGAATTGGGGTCATCGTTTCATCGACTTTCATGATTTCGACGCCACTTAAACGGTCGTGACCAAATACTCGCGTCACGGTTTTTGACAAGAATAGCGGGATATTGTAATCATTAAGACATTGGACTAAATTGCGAGTTAGACCCGAGGGCTCGCGTTTGATTTCATAGACACCAACGACAAGTCCTCCTTCGAGGGTGATGCGTCGGGCCATGATTAGACCAATATCGCCCGAACCCAAGATGACAGTTCGCTTCATCGGCATTTGACCGAGAATATTCATGTAGTATTGTGCACTGCCGGCGGTAAGAACGCCGCTGGGATTGGTGCCGTGGATGGCAACTTGTTTTCCGGTTCGCTCACGACAGCCGGTTGCTAATATGAGTTTATGTGCAAACAAACGCTCGATGCCTTGACGCGTGATCAAAGTAAGTTGATAGCCATTTGTTGCTCTTACGATTTTACTGACGAACGTTAACGTTTTAATATCGACGGCAGTATTTTTGAGTTTTTCGATTTCTCGTTCGGCATATTCGGGACCGCTTAATTTTTCCTTATAACGACTCAGGCCAAAACCATCATGGATGCACTGCTTCAAAATTCCACCTAAACGGGCTTCGCGTTCAATTAACAAAACTGATTTGTTGCTTGCGCTAGATCTGATTGCTGCGGCAATGCCGGCCGGCCCACCTCCGATGATGACGATGTCATAACGCGTCATAAGTTTCGTCCTTGGTCATTTTCAAAATGATGGTGCCATAACCCTTTTTATATATATCCCGATAAGGAATTTGAAGTTCTTCATGAATTATCTGGGTAACCAATGGGCCACAGAAACCACCTTGGCAGCGACCCATTCCAGCTCTGACGCGCCTTTTAACTCCATCAAGCGTGGGAACAACCAAAGGACGATGTAATGCGGCAATGATTTCTCCTTTGGATATTTCTTCGCACCGACAAACGATTTGTCCAAAGTTAGGATTATCATTTATCATTTGGTCGCGGATGGCGTCATCGAGTTTTGCGAGTGGTTGTTGCACGCGCCGTTGCGGTTGGTAGTTGATGTTGACTGGAAGAGGCGCTTTTTCCAATTGTTCGATGAATTTGGCAATATCTATGGCAATGGCTGGCGCAGCTGTCAATCCGGGTGATTGTATTCCGGCTGCGTGAATAATGTTTTTTGTCCACTTGCCAGTTTTGATGACAAAATCTTCTTCATAGGTAGCCGCTCTTATTCCGGCAAAGTAAGTGATAACATCCGATTGCTTAAGTTGAGGCAACGTATCATGGTGTTTAATAAATAAGGCATTAATGCTGTCCGCATCTGTTTCATAATTTTCACGTTCAGGCGTTTCATAGGCGGTGGGACCAATTAAAACATTGCCATCGACGGTCGGGATGATGCCACCGCCCTTGGTATGGTCTTTCTTTCGTTCGCTGCTGCCACGATACATGGACACTGACCGTGATGCCGCGCGTGATTTGGCTTTCTTGTCGAGGATGGCCTCAATTCCTTTGCGTGGATGAATCGTAAATGTTTGGTCGTGAGCCATCGCCGCGATTTTATCGGAAAACGTTCCGGCGGCGTTAACGACATAACGAGGATAGATATCGCCGCGATTCGTAATGACTTTAGTTATGTAATTGTTGTCTATAACCATATCAAGCACAGCTGTGTCCAAAAAGAAACGGACGCCATTTTCGATTGCGTGTTCCGCTAAAGCGATGACGGTTTCATATGGGCAAATCGTCGCTCCTTCGGGAAAAAACATGCCATAGCGAGCGGCTTTTCCGATATTTGGTTCTTCTTCAAGCAATCGCTTGCGATTCCATACTTCGCCCAGTTGGATGTGACGCTTTTTGGCCATGCGATTAAACAAAAACATTAATGGTCGCAAACTTCGTTGCGGAAATAACACGAGCTGACCGCGGTTGATATATGGGACATGGAGTTCTTCGCACATTTTTTGATAAAGCGGAACTGATTTTCTTAAATAATGGTGTTTTAACGTCGAAGTTTTCAAATCGATGCCGATGTGGATGACGCCATCGTTACGACTGCTGGCGTGGAGAGCGACGTCGTTTTCTTTTTCGACGACGATTGTGGTCAAGTTATACTTGCTCAATTCTCGAGCGATCGCGCAACCGATAATCCCGGCCCCGATAATGAGCACGTCACATCGTTGACCATCGTACTTTTTATCGACAAAGGGGGCGGTGCGCATTTTCGGTTCCGTGTAACCACTTAACTTTATGCGGTTGACGACGCCTTCGCTTTTAAAACATGCAGCTAAATACCCAGCAGCAACGATTTGCTCGTAATCATCGAGTTGCCCATCCAAAAAGACGCAACCATCGTTAAATGATAAATCGATTGTTGGAAACTCGTCCTTAAACCGAATCATTATCTTCTCGAAACGTTTTCCTTCAATCATCAGAATCACCCATGTTCTTAACAAAATTAATCAGTTCGTGTTGATCGATTTCGGGCAGTCCAAGCACTTCTTGAATCACCAGTCCGTCGATAATCATCAGTAATAAACTGGCAAACGATTCAGGATTTTTAACATGCGGAAAGACATTAATGACACCTTTTTTAAGTTCACTACGCCATTGAGAGTATTTGTCTTTAAACCGATTGGTCAACGTTACGTTATCGACCATGCACTGATTGATAATGAATATGTGCAAACGAGCCCGATTGAACAATTTCACACCTTTAAAAAAGATAACTTCCAAAAATCGTTCGGGGGTTAAATCCGTTTGATGTCGTGATAGCCAAGCGACATACTCATTTTTAAGTTCGTCAATGTGTTTGGCAATGATATCGAAAACAATGTCATCTTTGGTCGTGTAATGATAATAGAGCGTGCCAGGGCTAAGCTTTGTCTCGGCGGCGATGTCGCGTAGCGAAATCGAGTTAATGCCCTTATTGGCAATCAACTTTTCAACAGCGGTCAATATTTTGGCTTTGCTTTTGCTTCCGATGGGACGGGCCATAAGTTATTATTCGGTCAGATGACCGATTATTAATTTTCATCATAAACGAACTTTTACGTTTTCGCAATATGGTGTGGCGAAGTATTTTTCAATCATTTATGACTTGTTTGTGTTTCAGACTTATTTGCATAAGAAATTTAATAAATTTGTGGAGCATATTTCACCACTTCAATATTTCGAATTCGTATAATATTTTTAGACAAAAAAGGAGAAAAAAATTCATGAAAAACTACTTCGCTTTTTTCAAAGGTGCGACTGAAATCGACCGGTTGCGCCGCTTCAATGTCATCATGGGTGCTGTCCACCTGCTTCAAGGAATTATCATGTTGTTCCTGGCTGGCGCCGTCATCCAACAAATTTCCGAATTCCAACCTGAAATCGTGCAATTCTTCCTTCGCTACGACGTTATTACCCAATCGCTCGTCGTTGATTCGAAATTCTTGTTCGATCTCCCATTTGGCATTCTCGTGGCTTCGTTCTTGCTCATTTCGGCCGCAGCCCATGCTCTGATTTCGCTACCTAAGGCGACATTTGCTATTTATGAACGCGACTTAAAGGTCGGCATCAACAAGTTCCGTTGGTTCGAATATGCGCTTAGCAGCTCAGTTATGATCGTTTTGATCTCGACGTTGTTTGGAGTCAAAGACATTGCCTCGCTCGTTCTGATCTTCGTCGTCAATGCGGCGATGAATTTGTTTGGTCTAGTTATGGAACAACTAAACGCCGGCAAAGAAACCAAGAAACTCGATTGGGGTCCATTTATTTGGGGTACCATCGCTGGTTTGGCGCCGTGGGCCGTCATCATTACTTATATGCTCGGCAATGGTAACTATGATCAAGTTCCCTGGTTCGTTTGGGCTATCGTCGGTACTTATTTCGTCGCTTTCAACACCTTCCCAATCAACATGATTTTGCAATACTTGAAAGTTGGCAAATGGAAGAACTACTTATACGGCGAACGCGTCTATATTATCTTGTCACTCGTGGCGAAGTCGATTCTCGCCTGGTTAGTGCTCTTCGGCGCGATGCAACCTAGCTAATTTTAGATTGATATCCTCCTAGAAACCGGCGTCCAACCCGCCGGTTTTTTTATTTTCTTTGGTCGCTTGATTATCATTTCATCGATTAAGATGTAAACTTTATCACAGGAGGACATTTATGAAAAAGTATTATCTAAAGCAAAAAGTATTTGCAATCCGCGACCGTTACAAAGTTTATGATGAAGACCAAAAACTCGCTTACCATTGTGAAGGGAAACTATTTTCGATTTCGCGGAGGATGGATTTTTACCGTAGCGAAGACAAAACGCATCTATACACAATTAAACGCAAGATTTTTACATTTCTGCCTAAGTATGTTTTAACCACAATCGATGGCCGCCAAGTGGCTCAAATCAATAAGAAGTGGTCGTTTGTCAAGCATAAGTTCGATATCCATTCCGAGATGGGCGAACTATCGATGGAAGGCAATTTTTGGGGTCACGACTTCAATGTTAAACTCGGGGAAACGCTAATGCTCGAAGTCCATAAGAAATGGATTTCGTGGGGTGATACCTATGAAATAACGATTCACGATGAAAGCAAAAGCGATCTTCTTGTCGCCTTAGTCTTGATGATTGATGATTGTTTGCACGATAATCAAAACAAAGGCAGCAATTAATTAGAAACCATCTAGTTAGAGAAAGCGAGGAAATCCTCGCTTTTTTTATGTTATTTTAATAGCGAGGTCAATTATGAACAAATTCACTCAGTTTTTGAAAACATCGCTTCTCGACCCATTCGTGCGAAGTTTTTTTCGATTCACAGAAACCGTCATCGCCAGCATCGTTTTAATTGTTTTAACGATTGTTAGCAACCAAACCGGCAATCGTATTATTTTCAATCCCATTTTGCGAGCAGTATGGTTGCTATTGCCTTTCCTAATTTTGGTAACCTTGGCCGCAGAGCGTTTTCAACTTAGAAAACTTTGGAAATATTTGATGGTTGGCACTGCTTTGGTCATCGTTGTTGCCTATTACTTCGCTTCGCGATTCGAACCGGAACAATCGATTGAGATGATGCGATTTGTCGCATTGCTCGGCATGAGTTCTTTCTTGGCTCTTTGCGTTCCTTATTTTCCGCGTCGTGAAAATTTCGCTACTTATACGATGTTTTTGGCGAGTAAACTATTTGCGACGATTTTTTACGCCGGTGTTTTATATGGCTCGCTCGTGGCTATCTTTGCTAGCATCGAATCACTTTTTGACGTTAATTTTGGCCAATACATTTATATGAACTTGTTAATCGTGATCGTCGGCCTGGTGGCGATTCCGATCTTCCTGGGATTTATTCCTGCATACGATTATCAAATGGTGCCGAGCGATTATAACAAAATATGGAAAACGGTATTTTCGTTTATCATCGTGCCGTTTGTCTCTATCTTCTCGATTATTTTGCTGATTTATATCGTTACCTCGACCTTCAATCAAAACTATTATCCCGATGTGTTTATCATTGCGACGATTGGAGTCGGCATTATTGGTTTGGCGGCGCTGTTCGCGCTGGAACCATTCATAAAGGAAACGCCGCACCTGGCCTTCTTTAGAAAGTATTGGCCCTACTTATTTGGGGCAATAATGATTGGATACATCATCGAAGTAATTCGCGAAATCATTGAGTTTGGTTTTACGATGGGGAATACCGCTTCGATATATGTTGGCATCTGGCTCATCGCCATGACAATCATGAAAATAATCAACAAAAACCTGTTTAAAATTGCCAATGGACAAACGCTATTTTTGTCATCGATCGACACGCTATTTTTAATACTGTTATTCCCATTTATCAACGTCGTCAACATCGCGACTTATCAATATAACGCCGACATCAAAGCGGTGCTAACTAAATACGATATGCTTGAAAACGGCGTTATTTTGCCGCGGACCGATTTAACATTGGAACAGCAATCGGAAATCGCCGGCGTTGTATCACGAGCCGAGGAGGTCGGTTATCAACGCATTCATTACTTGCCGGATGGTTATTCATACATGGATTTTGAAACCGTGTTTGGTTTTCCTCCCTATGTAATTGACAATGGCGATGATCCTTACTTGTACATTTCCACCTACCTTGAAACTCCATTTATTAATTTGGCAGAACTACCGACGTTTGACCGATTTTATGATTTCAGGTATTTGCCAACACCCGAAGATAGCACCGAAACGTTTATCATCAGCGTCACCAATGGCGTCTATTCAATTAATGATGACGGGTTCCCGTTCACGTTTGATTTGACGCCGGTTGCCATTACCATTAATGAAATGCCTGGAAATCCAGAACCGCCCTTCAGTTTGGAGGATTTAACTTTCATACAAACATACGAAACGATGGAACTTACTATTTATATCCGAGAGCTGAGTGGCCGCCTCTTCAGCGACCCCGAAGTTTATTCGGCAAGTTCGGCCTCATTATTAATCGGCATTACATTAATCTGACAAAGGAGTAATTATGAAAATATTCGAACCAATCATAATCAAAGACTTAATCATCAAAAATCGCACGGTTATGGCACCAATGTGCATGTATTCTAGCGATAATACCGGCCATGTCAAAATGTTTCACCGCGTCCATTACACGACACGGGCGTATGGAGGCATTGGACTGATAATCCAAGAAGCGACCGGCGTCGAACCACGCGGTCGTATTACCGATTTTGATTTGGGCATTTGGAATGATAGCCAAATCGAGGGGTTGAAACAATTAGTGGACGACGTTCACGAAGCGGGATCGAAAATCGCCATCCAACTAGCTCACGCTGGACGAAAAGCTCGGGCGACGGGAGCACCGATTGTATCGAGCACAAATCAAGCTTTCAACGACAAATACGAAAAGCCGCACATGATGAGCAAAAATGACATCCTTGAAGTCATCGCCGCTTTTAAAAGTGGGGCTGAGCGCGCCAAAAAAGCCGGTTACGATGGTATTGAAATTCATGGCGCCCACGGATATTTAATCAATCAGTTTTTATCACCGCTTACAAATTCACGCACTGACGAATATGGTGGTTCGCTTGTTAAACGAACTCAGTTTCTACTTGATGTGCTCCAAGAAGTGCGCTCCATCTGGAACGGGCCGCTTTGGGTGCGGTTATCTGCCGAAGAATACGATGAACATGGTCATCATATCGAGGACACACTCAAAGTCTTGGAATTAATCAAACCATACATTGACGGCGTCAATGTCAGTTCCGGGGGTATCGTTGCCATCGCGCCGAAAGCATTCCCGGGTTATCAGTTGGCATTTTCGGAAGCTATCAAAAACATGGGGCTGTTAACATTCGGTGGCGGATTAATCAGTACGGTTGAAGATGCCGAAACGGCGTTGGAGCAAAATAAAGCCGATTTAATCTATTTTGGGCGCCCATTGTTATTGCGGCCATTCTTGTTACTTGAAGCGGCCAAGAAGTACCGACCCGACCTAGTCATCCCGCAGTACGAACGCGGTTAACTTAAAATAGAAAACGCTGCTTGTGAAGGCAGCGTTTTTATATTACTTAGCTTTCTTTTCGCGTTTGAAGCACATGAACCAATCGAGGCAATACATGTCGTCGTCTTTCGACTCCATGCGCTGCTTGGCTGTGCCGCAACTTCCCGCGGTCGGAACGATCACGTCATCGCCAGGCCGCCAATCGGCTGGAGTGGCAACGCCATCTTTGTCGGCTTTTTGAAGTGCGAGGACACAGCGTTTGATTTCATCAAAATTGCGTCCGGTTGAAAGCGGGTAGTAAAGCATGAGACGGATGATTCCCTTGGGGTCGATGATGAACACGGCGCGCACGGCTTGCGTGTTGCTTTGTCCGGGTTGAATCATCCCGTATAAATTCGACACATCCATGCGAATGTCTTCAATAAGCGGGAACGTCACTTCGATATTGCGGAATTTCTTCCATTTGATGTCTTGGATTTTTCTCAGCCAAGCGATGTGGGCATAAAGCGAATCGACCGATAGTCCGACTAGTTCCGTATTCAGCGATTTGAACTCGTCAATCATTGAAGCGAATGTCATGAACTCGGTTGTGCACACCGGCGTAAAATCGGCGGGGTGCGAGAAAAGGATGACCCATTTTCCTTTGTAATCTTCCGGGAATGTAATCGTGCCTTGGGTTGTTTTGGCGACGAAATGCGGTGCCGGATCGCCAATCAGCGGCATGCGTGAGACTTTGACTTCTTCCATAAATAAATACCTCCTATATGAAAGACGACAAACTACGACAAGCAGTTTTTCATTAACTTAATTATAGCAAGAATGAGATTATCAATCCTCGTCTTTGTGGCTTAACGTTTCTTTCTTGTCTTTGGTTTTTTTCTTCATGTTATTGAAGAATACGAGTTTCAAGGCTCCGATGGCCAAAACCCCAACGACGATGAGGACCCAGCCCCACCACGGCATGACAAACGATGACGTTAACATATCAATTACCTCCATGTGTTTGTTTTTTGTTGAATGTATAGATTGATAAGACGGCTAATAAGAGCATATAAACGCCTCCAATCGTTAGATAAGCCCAAAAGGGCAAATCCTGACTGCCTTGGTTATTTAAAGCAGCGTTTAGCAAAGCTTTAACCGGCCAAAAATTTGGGGTAACGCCGAGTAGATATTGTTTCCAATCGCTAAAGGCGTCCAAAAGAACAAGTGCGGGAATCATAAAGATGATACCGCCGCTTTTCATGAAGGCAAAACCTTCAATTTTGTTTTTGGCGACAGAGGCAATAAGAGTTCCCACGGCGGGGACCAATAAACTGGACACAAGCGAGAAGAAGATAATCTGCCCGTAACCGAGATTATCAAAGCCAAACGTGAGCGGACCATAACTGAACGAATAGAAATCTGACGCCCACCATTTGATGCCGAAGATTAAAAACATGTTGCCAAGCACGGCAAGTATAAAAGTATAAACCGTTTTAAATACGACATATCCCAGCGTGGAAATCGGGGTTACGGCAATTGAATGGATTGTATTTTCGTCTTTGTTTTCTAATAATGAGAATCCTAAAAGCGCGCCACCGACGAATCCACCGATGGAAATCGTGACCACGAATGTGATTAACATCGTGATTGAGTAAGCCGGATTGGCTTGATTAAGACCACCTCGGGTAAGTGACGCCGGCAGGATGAAGCCAACGATTAAAAGCATAAATAACGGGTAAATGAGCATGAACAAATTCAGCGGATCGCGAATGATTGTCTTTAGCTCATAACCTAGTAGACGCCAATATTTATTCATGGTTAACCTCGCACCGCATAAGCTTTAAATTTTGGATAAACGACAAGCGGATAAAGCAGTCCGGGAATTACCAATAGACTAATTATTCCAAACAGCACATATTGCCACTCGGGAGTCACAAATAAACTTCCAATCAAATATTGAGCGGCATAACTGGGCGATAAGAAGGCGGTGAAACGAAGATTGTCGGGAATAATGTCAAGCATCACAAGCAGGACCGGTGCCATCAATATCAGCGCAATTCCCATGTATTTCATTAAAAATGACATGAAATCAACACTATAAAATACAATGATGTATCCAAGCGCCACATGCGCGAGCGTTGAAAGAATCGCGTATAAAAACGCTAGCGCGTAATTTATGAAGACGCCATGAATCGCCAGCATGGCCACGCCAACGAGCGCCATTGAAATGATGCCCGAAAGTAAACTGGCGACAACCTTTGCACTTAGAATTTGGGTAATGGAAACGGGAGCTACGAACATCGTTTTAATGGAACTTTCTTGCTTTTCGAAATAAAAGCTGGACGCCAGTAAAATAATCGACATCATCCCAGTATCTAGCACGAGCAGATAAGGCATCAAGGCGCGAGCGTCATTTTCGCTTGATAGGGCCAGTATAAGCACCCAAATAAGCGACAGTGCGATGCCGAACCAAAGTATTTTGTATTTGAACAAACGGATGATTTCGCCTTTAAACAAGGTCAACCAAGTTTTCATGGTATTATTTACCGACGATGTCGATGAAGATCTTTTCCATGCTCACTTCATCAGTGTGAATCGTGACAATATGCTTTGTTTTTAGTGTCTCGAAAAATTGTTCGTTACTAGCGATTCCTTCTAAAGGAAACTCAGCTTGTTTGGCCGCGCCATCGGTAAGGTAGTCGATGCGCACGTTAGTGTTACCGTATTTCATCTTGAGGTTTTTTGGGCTATCGATTGTCAATAATTTACCCGAGGCGATGAATGCCACTTCGTCGCACAATTCCTCAACATCACCCATCAAATGCGTGGATATAAAGATCGTTTTTCCTGCTTGCTTCAGTTCCAAAATAATGTCTTTGACGATACGTGCATTGGATGGGTCAAGACCATTGGTCGGTTCATCCAAGAAGATCACTTTCGGGTCGTTAAGAAGTGCTCTGACGAAATTCAAGCGCGCCTTCATGCCTTTCGAAAACTGACCGACTTGTTGGTTTTTGGCTTCGCCAAGTCCCACCCGAACGAGCAATGCTTCATAATCGATGTTGGTTTTATATAGATTGGCAAAAAACGATAGATTTTCCATCGCCGTCAATTTATTGAAATGGACTGGCATTTCAAAACCGACGCCTATGTCTTCATAAAACGACTTACTGAACTTTTTCAAATCTTTGCCGAAATATAATATATCGCCCTGATAATCTGATAAAAGTTTGGTCATCAGTTTTTGAGTCGTCGATTTGCCAGCACCGCTGGGACCAAGCAGTCCGAAAATGGTTCCGGGTTTGATGTTTAGCGAAATGTTTTCAAGCACAAGCGGCCGTTTGTTGTTGTACCGAAAGCTCACGTTTTGGAGCGAGAATGCATATTCCATGAATTAATACCTCTCAGGCGGTGAAAAATCGCCACCCATACATAATATTGCTAATTGACAGCAATAATCAAATTTTTTGGAAATTGCACGTGCGTACGATATGTTTTCAATTAATGCGATATTATTATATTTATTAAATGACTAAGGAGATTGACCATGCGGTTTATCAGGCGTCATATATTTAGACCAATCATCATTTTGTTGCTAATTATTATTCCCGTCGTTATGTTTGGGAAAGCTGGCTTTAGCTTTACATTCACACCTAGTAAAACCGATTATTCAAATGTGCTACGCGACGGCGTCGTTGACGGATCAAGCCGCATCGTTGATATCGCGATGCTAGGAGCCCACGATGCCTTCAGTGATAAAATCACGACCAATTCACCGATTGATCCGGCTGAGCCCGAAGACTCGTTGCTTCGAAACCAAACATTGGGTAAAGTAGCCGATGGCGTCTTCGTTAGATTGTCGCGCGCACAAAAGAGCAATGCCGAAACATTATTGAAAGCCGGAGTCAGATATTTTGACGTTCGCATTAGTTATTATGAGAACGAATGGTACACCAAACACGGACTTATCTCAGATAAACTTAGTCGCTATCTTTCCGACATCATCAAGTTTTTAGGCGATAATCCCGGCGAGTTCATCATTTTTGACATTCAACATGTGCACTTTGGCGATACCGTCGGCTTTTCGGAATTGTTCGATTATTTACAAACCTACCAAATATCGAACGTCGCCATCACCGATTTCATCAATTATGATCCATTAAGTTTACAACCACGTGATTTGACCTATGACATTGTCACTGATACCGGCGCCAAAGCCGGGCTTGTCATCTTGGCAAAAACGCCGGCCTCAGCTTCGCTTCCATATCATTACAACCGTGGTAACGGCGACACCCAAGTGATTAACATTCGTAGCCTTTGGCACAACACCGCTGATACCGATACATTGATTGAAGGCATTCAAAGCGAATATGAGTATCTATCGAACACCGTGATTTATGAAGATATATTTAGAGTTAACCAAGCTCAAAAAACAGGCGTATTGTCAGGTGATGATTTATGGGATACGGTGTTTGGATGGTCGTTGCTGGACATGGCCAACAATTCCAATGCCGCGCTAATTGCCCACGAAGACTTCCTTGATTGGTTGACAAAAATGCCAATCTTGATGGTGGATTATGCCGATTCGACCAAAGGCGATTTTAATAAGGTGGCCAATGATGCGATGATTACGTATAACAACGCACTGTAACATGGAAACAAACGTCTTTCGTCGTTATGAAAAGAAGTTCCTGTTGACGCTCGAGCAGTGGCAAAGCCTTTTGCCGACGCTTGAAGCGCACATGGATATCGATCCGTATTGCTTAAACGGACAACCATATACCGTAAGAACGGTATACTTTGACACCGCCGATTATGACGTGATTCGAAAATCACTTGATCGTCCGCAGTTTAAAGAGAAACTTCGCATGCGCAAATATGGGCACTTTGATGTCGTTAACGACGAGGTGTACTTCGAGATAAAAAGGAAATTCAAAGGTATCGGCACGAAACGTCGTGTCAAATGCACGGAAACGGAAGTCAACTCGCTAATCAAAGATGGTTACATGCCTACGAAAACCGATTATTATGCGGTGCAAATACTACGCGAAATCGGTTATTATCTTAATGTCAATAAAGTGAAGCCAGCGGTGTTTATCTCATATCGACGTTTAGCTTATACCGACCGCGAAAACAAGCAATTTCGACTGACGATTGATCAAGACATCTTAACGAGGCGCGACAACTTCGATTTCACACATGGACCTCAGGGGCGGCGTCTTATCGATGACAGACATCGGCTCATGGAAGTGAAAGTCGGAAAAGCGATGCCACTATGGTTTGCTAAAGCCTTAAGCGAACACAAAATCTATTTAACTAGTTTTTCCAAATACGGCAAAGATTTCGAAGCACGAATGAAAAAGGAGTTTGATCCCGATGAATATATTTGACCCGATTCAGTTGTATGTTGCTGATATCATCATGGTAGCCCTAATTGCGATGGTGACTTCATTGCTCTTAGGTATCGCCTTGGCGATTTTTTACATGCGCATCAAGCGAGAAGTCGGGTATACTCACGATTTCCCGTGGACGCTAGTAATCGTGCCACCTGTCGTTTCGATGTTGATCATTATGCTTTCAACTAATCTTGCCGGTGGCATCGCCGTTGGCGGATTATTCGCCCTGACAAGATTTCGAACCCAACAAAAGGAAACCGAAGATATCGCCTTCATCCTTTTGACGGTAGTCGTCGGGGTCATCAACGGTTCGGGCTATATCGCCTATTCGGTGGTGTTCACCCTTATTATGATGGTTACTTTATTTGCGATGTACATGGTCAAGTTCGGTCAAACTAGTGACCGCCACATGGTTTTAAAAATCATCGTTCCTGAAAGCTTAAATTTTGAAAACTTATTTGACGATTTATTGAAAGAGCATTGTTTATCTTACAACACCAATCGCGTACGTACGACCGATTTTGGCACGATGTTCGAGTTGACCTTTTTCATCGTTTTGAAAAAAAGCAGTCAACCAAAAGTGCTGCTTGACCGTATCCGCGAAAGAAATGGCAATTTGACCGTCTCGATGACGGTTCAGCGCTTCAACAGTGACTGACACTATAAAAAAAGTCAGCTTATTAACACTTCTTGGCGCCATATATCTCGGTGCGATTTTCTCGCAACGACCGACAACAGCGGTTGATGCGGATGCGCCAATAACCGTAACCTATACGATATTAAACGACAATCAGATAATTGAACCTACCTATTTAGATGATCCGGCGACCATCACATCGCCCGCCATCGTTTCGCGCGCCAATGTACGGCTTGACGGATGGTATACCAACGCGGAACTTGACGAGCCGTTTGATTTTATGAACCTCGTCAGCATGAATACGAATTTATTCGCGCGATGGGATTATTTACTTGACGATGAAGGCAAAGCGGAACTTACTTTATCTACTATGGGCGAGCGGTTTAAAAGCGGAACGTTGGAATTGACGTTTGAGTTATATGAAACATTGAGCGCCGATGTCACTTTTCAGTGGCAAATGAAGTTGACCGAAACAGGCGATTGGCGCGATATTTCCGGCGCTACAGGTCAAAATTATCGCCCATTACGCAATGGTGAATTTGGATATCGTGTCGTTTATCGGACACCGATTTATGATGGACTGGGCGAAGTGGTCGCACGTACTCGTCACGAGACTAACGCCGTCTGGGTTACGATTTATGGAGAATTTCCGTGGGTGCTTGTCATCGTTCCAGCCAGCTTTGTGGCGATATTCATGATTGTGCTATTCTTATCGTTCAAACATCCAATCCATTTATATATCGATGGCCAATTTTATCAGCAACAACGGTATCGCGCCCAAGAAGATATTAGCGATTTAAGCGCGCCTCAAAAAGATGGCTACCGCTTCGATGGATGGTATTTGGATGAAGCATGTACACAAAAAGCCGATTTAAAACGAATGCCCTATCGCCTCATCAAGCGATATGGACGGTACCTTAAAGATGAATAAAAAAATGGTGCTTGATAAACCACGACTACATCGTGAAAAGGATAAGTATTCGCAGCAACTGCGGGTAAAAACCCAGGCAAAACTGCTGGATTTCTTGCTTGAGAATATCGATGGCATGTCGCGTAACAATATCAAAGCGTTGCTTAAAAGACGGCAAGTCGCCGTCGACGGAGCCCCGGTGGCCCAGTTTGATTTTCTCGTATATCCAGGCGATATCGTGATGATTGGCAAAGCAAGACTCGACCATAAAAAGCCGACGATGGTTGACATCATTTATGAAGATGATGAGATGATTGCCATCAACAAACCGCATGGATTGCTTTCAATTGCCTCCGATAAAGAGAAAGCCGTCACCGCATTTAGACGGGTGACCGACTATGTTCGTATCAAAGACAAGCACGCCCGCGTTTTCGTCGTTCACCGCCTCGATCAAGACACCTCGGGCGTCCTGCTTTTCGCCAAAAACGACGAACTCAGAAAAAAGTGGCAAGACAAATGGAACGATCTTGTCATCAAACGCGGTTATTATGCGCTTGTTGCCGGTGTGCCCCAAAAAGAGGAAGACACGCTGCGCCATTATCTTAAAGAAACAACGACACATTTGATGTATATATCCGACCGTCCAGGTGATGGTCAATTAGCCATAACCCATTATAAAATTGCCAAATCAAACGATAAATACGCATTGCTTGACGTCAATATCGATTCCGGTCGCAAAAATCAAATTCGTGTGCAGTTGCGCCATATCGGACATCCTGTTGTCGGCGACGATAAATATGACGCTTTGCTTAATCCAATCGATCGTTTGGGACTTCACGCTTATGCCTTGAAACTTAAGCATCCGGACTCAGACAAAGTTTATGAATTTAAGGCCCCGCTGCCGACGACCTTCCTCAATCTTTTTAAAGCCAAGAACATTGTACGCCCAGAAGTGAAGCCAATCCCATCGCGCAAACGACAATCTTCCCGCAAGTAAAATTAAGTTTGTATAATAGTAATGTTACTTATGGCTACAATGAAAAGATTTTTCGATACCATTAACGGTTGGCGCATGAATTTGGCACTTAAGCTGAAGCAAAGCTTAAAACGTTTTTGGCAGTCATTTTTAAAAAACATCAAAGATCCTGACAGCATGTTGCGTTACGTGCTGTATTTGATACTTGTCGGTGTGTTTTTCTTTGGCGTAGCCCTGGTCAGCAACCTATTTACGATTCCGCTTAGCGGCGATTACGTCATGCAGCAAATCCCATTTTATTACAATGGCTACGACGACTGGTGGCATTTTTTCAAAACCGGCGAGTTTGTTTTATGGGATTCATCGACGTATCTGGGCACCAACAACATCGGCAGTAATTCGTTTTATTATTTCCTGAATCCGTTTTTTCTACCAATATTGATATTCCCACGCGTGCTTGTGCCACAAGGACTGGCAATGTTGATGATCGGCAAGATGGTCGGCGCTGGCCTCGTCATGCGATTGTATTTAAAATATCTTGGCGTGACTGAAAAAACATCGCGTCTATTTGGGCTTGTGTATGCCTATTGCGGCTGGATTACCTATTATTTATGGTTCAACCATTTCATGGAAGTGGCGATTGTTTTCCCGCTTGTTTTTCTTGGCATCGAAAAATTATTGAAAGAGAAAAAACCTTGGCTGACGATGTTTTCCCTCTTCTTGATGGGAGTTACTAATTATTTCTTCCTCGTATCAACGGCGATGGCCGGGGCACTTTATGCCTTGTTTAGATATTTTCAATACGCACCGAAAAAATCGTGGGAAGACCGCTTCCAAATCGCAGCCATCGGCGTCGCTTCTTTTGCGGTGGGCATTGCCATGTCGGCACTCGTGTTTTGGCCTTCAATCATTGTGGCGACGTCAAGCGACCGCGTCAATTCCGCTTATTATCTTGACCAATTAAAAGCTTTTTACGAAGCTAAAGACTGGAAAAATTTAATCGAATATTTACTTGTATGGCGATCGCGATACGGCGAGGAAACGCCCTACGATAAACTATATCCACTGATTTCCTTTTTATTCCCAACCGTCAGTAACCGCAGTTCGACGCTATTAAGAACGAGCAGTTACGACAATACGATTTCGAGCTTATTCGTGTTTAGTCCGATTATGCTGCTACTGATTCCCTCGCTGATTTATTCGATTAGAAAGAAAAAGTGGGGCCATTTGTTGCCGGTGGCTTTTTTCCTATTTGCCTTGTTTACCCCGATTTTTTATCAAATATTCCACGGGTTCACAATCGATTATGGTCGCTGGCAAATATTCGTCGTCGTGTCGATGATTGCCTATATTGCCGTCAATTACGATAAACGCGTTCATTTCCGGCGCTGGTATTATGATGTGTCTTTTGTCGCAATCATGGGACTCGCGATCTTTACATTCATTGAAGCAAACAAATACCAAAACCAATATAATTTCTCCGCATTGGAAGAACGGCTCTATGTGGGGGTCTACCAGCTCGTCGTGATTCTTGTCGCCTACGTTATTATGCGCATTCACGCGCGTCGTGAATTATTTACCAAATACGCCACTTGGTTTGTGACCTTGGAAGCGATTGTCATGGGGTCGATGACGATGTCGATGCATGGACTCGTATTTTATGTCAACGACTACGATAATGGTTTAAAAACCGTCAACGATGAACAGCGCATCGTCGATGCTATCAAAGCCGACGATCCAGGTTTTTATCGAATCTACAATCTTAATGCCGGCGAGTCGAGCAACATCAACATGCGTTTGGGTTACAACGGTTTAACTTCGTTCCATTCGCTTTACAATTTCCATGTGATGGAGTTCAACGAATGGTCGCACATGAATTACAACCATAACGGCTGGTCGATGGGCTACCATGAAAAACGGTATAACCTCGATTTATTCCTTAATGTCAAATATTACATCGTTCGCAATATTTTTGATTCTTACACGTCGGTGGTCGATGAATCGGGTTTCCCGCATTTCTTGTACCATAATGTTCCAAACGGATTTGAGAAAGTCATGGAATATACGACGCCGCTGCATACGGTGTACCGCAACACCAACTACATTGAAGGCGGTTTTAGCTATGACAAACTGATTTACACCAACTATAACGAAAGTAATGGATATTCTGATTTGTATCGCAACACGACGACAGAAGTTTTGGCTAACGAAGAAGCATACCTTCAAGCGGGCATCCTTGCTAACGAAGACGTTGATGAAATCATTGGTGCGGAACCTTCGCTGACCGCGATGACACTGCCGACCCGCAACATGGTGCAGGAATCGTCTCGCGTTCGTGTCGTGACATGTCCGGAGACTTACTTTGATCCTTACCGCGATCAAGACATTTCCGATTGTTCCGTCAGCACCATCAATCCAGGCAGCAGCATCCAAGGATATTTGGCGCATCGCTCGGCCATTTATGTCGAACCAATCGGAAAACTGGCATTTGGATCGGATACTGATTCATATTTTTATGCGATGCAACTACGGATGTCGCACCATGCCACCGTCTATTTATTCAACGCCGATAACGAAATCATCGTGCGCGACGCGCATTCGTTTGTCAGCAGTTCTTTCAAGTTCATGCGCGGGTATTACGCCGATGAGCCCGTCGCCCGCATCGTCATCATCCCTAAAAACATCACGACGTTTAATATGTATTATCCGACATTGTTCAGCGAACCTTATAGCGATTTCCGCGCCCGTCGCGATGCGCTGGCGCAATATCCACTTGAAAACTTTTCCCATACAGCTAACACACAGCGGTTCACAACCGATTTCCCGTCACGTCGATTCATCGTTTTGTCGACGCCTTACGATCCGGGCTGGTCGGTGAAAGCCACATTAGAAGATGGAATGATTACTAGTCCGAAAGTATATAAAGCCCAAGGAGGCTTTGTCGGGTTCCTATCGGAAGCGGGTCCAACCGATTATCTGGTCTCCTACATGACGCCGTATTTACCTGAAGGTTTGCTTGTTTCGTTAGCCGGCTTTATGTTATTCGGCGGATCGTGGGCGGCCGTCTATTTTGTTGAAAAGAGCAAGAAAAAACGGGAAGAACGTCTAGTCCCGCCCGTCGATGTCGCCTAGCTGCGGTGCATCAGTTTGTAGATATAATTCTTATTAACTTTTAAGACGCCACTGGCTTGACGGATGGCGTCTTTTGTTGACACTCCGACATCGGTTAGCGACTGGATGAATCGCATGATTTCATCGTCGCCGATTTTGGTTTGTAACTCGTCGCGATTACCTTCGACGACGATGACCATCTCGCCCTTAAGCGAATCTGAATCGAGCTCCGCCAACTCGTTAAGTGTCCCATAAACGTATTCTTCAAACTTTTTGGTCAATTCCCTGGCGATACAGGCTTTACGATTGCCAAGATAATCGCGCATCGCTTTTAGCGTCGCTAAAATTCGGTGGGGCGCTTCATAAAAAATTAATGTTTCAGGGCGAAGATATAGCGCGGTCAAATCACCTTTGCGAGCGGTGGCTTTGCTCGGCAGGAAACCATGGAAATAGAAATGGTCGGAATCTAATCCGGAAGCGACCAAAGCATTTAAAATGGCACTGGGTCCGGAGATGACACTGACTTTAATGTTAGAATCAAGCGCATGGGCGACGAGGCGGCGACCGGGATCGGAAATGCCGGGATAACCAGCATCGGACACATAAGCGATTTTTTTCTGATCGTGGAGTAGCCCAATAATTTCGTTGCTGGCCAATAATTCATTATGCTCATGGCAAACAAGCAGCGGTTTCTTGATATTGAAATGTTTTAACAGTTGACCGCTGACCCGCGTGTCTTCACAAGCGATGTAATCGACATCACCGAGCACTTCCAAAGCGCGCGGACTCATCTCCGAGAGATTGCCGATCGGGGTCGCCACTAAATACAAGCGGGCGATCGGTTCGATAAAACTTTGATGGCGTTTCATTTTCCCTTTTGAGGCTCGGGCATCACTTTTGGAAGTTTGTTAACTTCTTCAAGATTCAAGAAATGCACGGCGTTATAGTTTTCAAGTTTAATGATTTTTGTTAACACGTTCATCGACGTGATGCGGAAAATCTCGCCTTGATAGGTGACGCGGGAACCGACTTTTGGAAATGCTTCGCGCAGTTCGCTATAAGCGTCGTCTTCGTATTTAAGGCAGCAAATGAGCTTGCCGCAGTGACCGGAAAGTTTTGGAATGTTCAGCGTTAATAATTGGTTTTTGGCCCGATTGATCGAGATGTTGTCGAATTCGTTTAAAAACGTCGCGCAACATAACGGAAGTCCGCAAATGCCGATGCCGCCGATCATTTTGGCTTTGTCACGACTACCGATTTGCCGGAGGTCGATGCGTGTGTGGAAATGTGACGCCAAGATGCGGAGCAGTTCTCGGAAATCGACGCGTTCATCAGCCAAATACGAGAAAATAAGCTTACTGCGATCAAGCGTGAATTCGGCAGAAACCAAATTCATGTTAAGTTTCAGGTTGGCGATTTGTTCGGCGCAGTATTTAAATGCATAGCGGCTTTGTTCCCTGTTTTGTTCAAACGCGTCGATATCGCTTGGTGTTGCCTTGCGTACGATTGGTTTCAAACTCAGGCTACTTTGGTACTTACTCAGTGAGATGGGTACCATCGAAACGCTGCCAAGTTCAAGGCCGCGCACTGTTTCCACGATGACCTGGGTTCCTAGTTCCAAACTGCCATCGCGCGTTTCAAAATAATATGATTTTCCCGTGTCGGAAAAACGGATGCCGACAAAGTAGCCGTTAGGCTGCGGATTAATATTCTCGATGTCTTCAAGACTCATGGACAAACTCCTTCAACAATACGGCGAACACGTGCTCGATTAAAAGCGCGGGATTGACGTTTAATTCAATTTGGCCCCGAAGTAACATGATTTGGTGCAAAATCGCTTCTAGATTTTGAAATCGATTGGTAAGGGGCTTTAATATTTTACCATAACTCGCTAACGTGGGCGCGCCTCCGTTTTTGAGCAGGGCTAAGTCCGACACGATTAAAATCAACACATCGATTAAAAATCGAATATGTTCTTTCTGATAATATCTTTCGGTCAGTTCGTGCTCGATTAAAAAACGCGCTTGATAATAAGACGATGCCAATTGCTCGAACACTAGGGCGAGGGTCTTAGTGATACCCTGATAATAATCTTCCGACACGATTGTCAGCATCAAGGCCGGATCATGGTGAAAAAACGACAATAGCTCAGCATCAAGTGATGATACTCCGGCAGCTGTCGCTTCATCAATGATTAATTGGCGATTGGCCGGTAGTACGCGCAGCTTTTGTGACCGGGAAATAATCGTGGGCAACACTTTTTCCTCATTTTCGCTCGTTAGGAAAGCATACACCTCTTGATGCGGTTCTTCGAGGAATTTCAATAACGAATTTATGGCCTCGGGCGTCATGTTTTCGACTAGATGCAACACATAAATGAGTTTTCCTGCTCGTTCGACCGGTGTTTTTTCAAACGAACTTTCAAGCGTTTGGATGTCATCCTTTTTTATGGTAGCGCTTGACCCATCATATACGATGATGTCGGCATAATTACCATCATCGATGCGTAAGCAGTGCCAACAAGTTTCATCGGCCAATGGATTTGGATGCTCGCATACGATCGATTTAGCTAAAAACATCGCAATCGAAAATAATGGCGTCCCGGCCTCGCCCGATAAAAGATAAGCATGTGATAAATGACCACTTTGGAGAGCACTGGAAAATTGACGCAGCAAAAGCGGTTGTTGTTTCGTTAAATATTCACGGATGTTCATGAGTGGCGAGTCGTCTTAAAATAATCGTTTCAGCCGCGGCCACGACTTGGTCAAACGGCAAAGAGGCATCGATGACGACATAGCGGTTTGCATATGTTTTTGCTAGTTTCAAAAACGTTTTTCTGACCGCGCGGTGGAACGATAGTTGTTCAAGGTCAAGCCGATTGATTTCACGGTTTTTCGTTTTGTTGATGCGGGACAAACCTATTTTGGGATCGATGTCGAATAAGAGCGTCAAATCGGGATAGGTGCCTTCGGTTGCGAATAGATTGATATTAAGAACTTCTTTAATGCCGAGCTTGCGGGCGCCGCCTTGATAGGCGAGTGAACTGTCAAGAAAACGGTCACAAACTACGATGTGGCCATTATCAAGCGCGGGCCATACTTTTTCAATTAAATGCTGACGCCGGCTGGCGGCATATAAAAGCGCTTCGGCACGCGCATCAAGATTCGTATTGGCGCGGTCGAGGATAATGTCTCTAATTTTTTCGGCGATAGGGGTACCGCCTGGTTCGCGCGTACGCACAATTCGATAGCCTTGCGCAATTAAGCGCTCGACCACGACGTTCATGACGCTCGTCTTGCCGCTGCCTTCGGGTCCTTCAATCGTGATAAACATGTCATTCCCCTTTCAGTTTCGTGCGGTTGGCCAGTGAACGCGACAGTGTTAAGGTATCGGCATAATCGAGATGCCCACCCATCGGTAGGCCATATGCCAAACGCGTGACTTTAACCGGATATGGTTCAAGTAGTTTAGAAATGAATAGCGCGGTCGTTTCACCTTCAATCGTGGGATTGGTCGCCAAAATAACTTCCTTGACACCTTCCTTCTCGACTCGCGACAAAAGCGCATCAATCGATAAATCTTCGACACTGATGCCTTTGACCGCGGATAAAACGCCACCAAGGACATGATAGACAAATGGCGATGACTCAAGTTTTTCAAAAGCGTAGACGTCTTTGACATAACTGACAACAAGCAATGTGTGATGGTCGCGTTTGTTATCGCGGCACACCTCGCAAAGATCCGCTTCGGTATAAATGCCACACTTTGGACAAGGATGAATCGAGGCATCGACTTGTGCGAGCGCTTCAATGAATTGCGTGACATCGGTGTGACTCATGTCGAGGACGCTATATGCCATACGCTCCGCTGATTTAGGTCCGACGCCAGGTAGTTTATGGAATGCTTCGATAAGTGCTTCGAGCGACAATAATGGTTTCATAGGTCATATCCTTTGACATCGATCGATAAATTTTTACGATCGGGAAGTTTTCTTATTTGGTTTAATTCTAAATATTTCTTTTTCAAGCGCAGACATTCATTACGAGTCATGCCATAGACCAACACATTCCGGCTTAGCAGCGCCTTGACGATCTTTTGGAGGACCGGTTGGTTGGCGGAGACGTTGATTTTATCAACCAGATTTGGCAAATCGTATTCGAGAATCAAAATTTGTTTTGATAAAACATATGGTTTTCCATCAAAAAGCAAGGCTGCAAAGCGGCCGATTGATAGATCAGCGCTTAATTGGGCGAGTTCGCTCCAGCGGTTGAGTAGCGCGATTTTATCGTCCTTTAAGCCCGAAACCATGACTTTAATTATGTTTTCATCATCAATCGCAATTTTTTCGCCATTCGATTCAAGTTTCGCGTTTTCGATACCTTCAATGATTAATGGTTTCGTTTCGGCTTGTTCTTGCGTGGCAAACGCCTCGAAGATTGTCGGCCGTTCTTCGTCTTTAGTGGCACTGGATTCAACTAGGGCGACTTTTGGAACATGGTTGATCGATGGGCCCCCATTACCGTTAACCGGGGCAAAATCGATATCATCGTCAGGTTCCGTTTCAATTGTCGCTTCTTTAGCGATGGGTGGTTCGGGCACCGGCTGTTTGACCGGTTCCGGTTTCGCTTCGGGTTTAGGAGTTTCGATTGCCTTCTTCGCTTCAGTCACTGGCTCGATAACGGGCAAAACGTCAGCGTGGCTGAGCTTTAGCAACACGATTTCAAATAGTGAGCGAATATTGGCGACATAGCGAAAATCTTGTTGCGCTTTAAGTAGAGCATCAAGATATTTGGGTACCATTTCGTAGTTTATCGTTTCTAGTAAGTCATCAGCTTCTAACGAGGTCAGCGTCGTGAGTAGCGTGCCACCGGATGTGCGCATATAGATGAGCAGATCTTTGAGAATATCAAGCAAATCAGCGACGAGCCGTTTGATATCGACTCCTTGCCGCGTAAAACCTTCGAGCGTTTCGAGCACCGTTTTGGCATTGCCGGTCGCCACCGCTTTCAGTAAATTGATTTTTTCACCGGTTCCCGCTAAACCAAACAATTCCAAAATATCGGCTTCTTTAACGTGTTGGCCACTATAGGCAATAACTTGGTCAAGCAATGATAACGCATCACGGACGCCACCGTCGGCGAGTGTAATAATGGCATCGATTGCCCTTGGTTCGTATTCAATTTGTTCGGTTTCCAAAATCTCAACCATGCGTGCCTTAATATCGCGATCGGAAACTTTGGCGAAATCATAGCGCTGGCAGCGACTGACAATCGTCGGCAATACTTTGTGCGGTTCGGTCGTCGCCAAAATAAATACGACATGGGCCGGAGGTTCCTCCAAAGTTTTCAGTAGCGCATTAAACGCTCCGCTAGTCATCATATGAACTTCGTCGATGATGTAAATTTTATATTTGCCTTTAATGGGGGCATATTTGACTTTGTCGATTAAATCCCGAACTTCATCGACGCCATTATTGCTGGCGGCGTCGATTTCGATGACGTCGGGATGGGAACCATCGTTGATGGCAAGGCAGTTTGGGCACGTGTTGCACTGTTGACCCAATCCTTTTTCGCAGTTAAGTGCTTTGGCCATTAACTTGGCCATTGAAGTTTTACCGGTTCCGCGTGGACCCGTGAAAAGGTAAGCGTGCGCGACTTTGCTCGTCTTTAAGGCATTTTGTAACGTTTTGACGATATGTCGTTGCCCAGCCACCTCTAAAAAAGTCAAGGGACGATATGTGCGATAGAGTGCTTTATATGCCATAGATTAACCTATGTACAATTATACATAATGGACCCATCTTCTCAAACAAAAACCCCTGCTTTAATATAAATATTAAGGGATAAAACTCACCCTTTTTAATACCTGACATATGTGATAAAATACATTGGATTTAAAGAGGTCGGCATGGAAGAAACACTAAAAGCGCGTTTGTGTGCAATGCGGTTACGACTGGAAGCAATCGATAAAAGTTTGCTTGACGAGCATATTACCGATGATTTTCGGCTTTTCCGCGATTTATCGAAAGAACGAGCCGATATCGTTCCGGTACTCGATTTGTTTGACGAATACGAAAAATCCGAAGCTAATTTGGCCGACGCCATATTAATGAAAGAAGACGACGATCCCGACATTGCCGCACTCGGACGCGAAGAAGTAAAACAATTAAGCGAGCGTCTTGAGCAACTATTAGAGAAAATCAAGATGTCACTGATTCCAAAAGATCCCAATGATGATAAAAACATCGTTGTTGAAATTCGCGGCGCGGCTGGTGGCGACGAAGCCAACATTTTTGCCGGAGACTTATTTCGTATGTACACCAAATATGCCGAAAGTAATGGTTGGAAAATCCAAATGTTGGACGGCTCTTCATCGGAAGCCGGAGGATTTAGCTTAGTATCTTTCATGATTAAAGGTGACCAAGTCTATTCCAAGATGAAATTCGAAAGTGGCGCCCATCGCGTCCAACGCGTGCCCAAGACCGAGGCCTCAGGCCGTATCCATACATCAACGGCAACGGTGTTAGTGATGCCCGAAGTCGAAGAAGTTGACATCCAAATCAATACCGCCGATTTAGAAATTGATACGTTTAGATCGCAAGGAGCCGGCGGCCAAAATGTCAACAAGGTTGAATCGGCCGTCCGCATTACTCACCTTCCAACGGGCGTGACCGTTTATTGCCAAGTCGAGAAATCGCAAATGCAAAATCGCGAGTTGGCGATGAAAATGCTCCGCGCGAAACTGCAAGCGCAAAAACAAGCCGAACAAGACGAAAAAATCGGCAGTGAACGGAAACTCAAAGTCGGCACTGGCGAACGATCAGAAAAAATACGTACGTACAATTATCCGCAAAACCGCGTTACCGACCATCGTATTGGTTTTACGATTCAAAAATTAGACCGCGTCATGGAAGGACAAATGGACGAGGTCATCGATGCCCTCATCAACTATGACCAAGAGCAAAAGCTATTGGGCAATGCCTCATGACGATTGCCGAAACTTATCGTGAATCATTAAAAAGCGGCCAGGTGGAATCCGCCGCGGTCAAACTGTTACTCGCCCATGTGCTTCAAATTGAAGTCGGCGAGCTTTTTTTGCATTTTCATCAAGAGATGGAAAACGATGTATCTTATCAATCGATGTTGTCGAGGTTGATTGATGGCGAACCTGTGCAATACATTACTGGAACCGCATTTTTTTATGGGCGTGATTTCATCGTTGATTCAAGCGTTTTGATACCGCGACCAGAAACCGAAATCATGGTTGATGAAGTAAAAAAATGGCTTGCTAATCATCCGGCGCAAACAATCATTGATTTAGGCACCGGCAGCGGTTGCCTGGCTGTCAGCATCAAAAAAATGTTTCCACATTTATATGTTGCTGCTAGCGACATCTCGCAAACCGCACTAGAAATCGCCCGCATCAATGCGCGCAAGCATCAAGTTGACATCGATCTGATTCAAGGAAATTGGCTGACGCCATTTATTGAAAAACGAGTGATCGCTGACGTCATCATGAGTAATCCACCATACATCGCCAGCCCTAGCACGGTTGCGTTCAACGTGCTTGAATACGAACCTCATTCCGCGTTATTTGCGAAAGACGGCATCGCCAATCATGTCGAGATAATGACTCAAGCATCCGCCTGTTTGAAAAAAGGCGGACTGCTCATTTTAGAAATCGATGAGGAGCAGCCTGATTTATTAGCACCGATTGCTCAGGAAATATTTAAAGGTGCTAAAATAGAATTCATCAAGGATTTGCAAGGAAAACCAAGATTTTTGAAAGTAGAAACAATATGAAAACAGCGCAATTGACATATAAAAATCTCGATACTGCCGCATCGGTATTAAAAACGGGTGGTCTAGTCGCTTTCCCAACGGAAACCGTCTATGGTCTCGCCGTTGTCTATGATAACGAAGTGGCGTTCAAGTCACTTGTGGAAGTCAAACGCCGCCGCCCCGACAAGCCGTTCACGCTTATGTGTGGTACGACGAGCGACATCTTAAACTACGCTTATGTCAGCGAATTGAGCGCCCGAATCATCAATGCCTTTTTGCCTGGTCCGCTGACGATTGTGTTACCTAGTCTAGCTCAATTACCTTCATGGGTAGACCTTGAGACCGGCAAAGTCGGCATTCGCGTGTCAAGCATGCAAACGATTCGGGAATTGATTATCAAAGTCGGTAAGCCGCTATTGGTGCCAAGCGCTAATCGCGCCGATGAACCTCCGGCGCTTACCGGAGAAGACGCCATGGCGATTTTCGATGGTCAAATCGATGCCGTAATCATGGGACATGTCATTGGAGGCACGCCCTCGACTGTCATCGAAATCGACAAAGAAGACAATGTGAAACTACTTCGAAAAGGTCCTTTGACCTATGATCAAATTATGGCTATCGCCAAACCTAAGGAGTCATTATGACAATTGTAATCGGAACCGATCACGGTGGATTTACCTACAAAAAAGACATCATCGACCAACTTCAATCACAGGGGCACGACGTCATCGATGTTGGTACTTATTCGAGCGACTCGACGCATTATCCAAATTTTGCGATTGCCGCAGCGGAAAAAGTCGCTTCAGGAGAAGCGCGATTTGGCATTGTCATATGCAATTCAGGCATCGGAATTTCGATTGCCGCGAATAAAGTCAAAGGCGTTCGCTGTGCGGTGGGATATGATGATCGTGTCACCGAACTGACGCGCCGTGACAATGACGCTAACATGGTCTCATTCGGGGCTCATTTCATGAAATTAGAAGATGTGCTACGCCGGATTGATATCTTTATGAGGACGCCATTTGATGGCGGACGTCATGAAACACGCGTCGACATTATCAAAGATTACGAAGCGAAACACTGCCAATAAATCGCCTTAATGAATTAAGGGCATCTATTAATAAACATGGATGCCCTTTTTGTTTGCCCCCGTTGCGGTAATAACGACCCTAATTCAATCGGCGTTTTAAACCATCAACAATATTGCCGCGCATGCATAGCTTTCAGTGGCACCGAAGTCGATGGTGACATCAAGATGGAATCCATCGACAACACGCTTGAAGTAGGTTATGACTTTAGCGAGGAGCAAACGCGACTTGGAGCGGAACTCATCGATTGTTTTGATAATAATCAACACGTTTTAGTTCATGCGGTAACCGGTGCCGGGAAAACTGAAATCGTTTATCCAGTTATCGCTCATGCATTAGCCAAAAAACTACGCGTCGGTTTTGCGATACCTCGGCGCGATGTTGTGATCGAATTGGCACTCCGCTTTCAAGCGGCATTTCCGCATCTGGAAGTCGTTGCCGTCTATGGCGGGCATACCGACAAAATCACAGGCGACATCACGATGCTGACCACCCATCAAATATATCGATACCAGGCCTATTTTGATTTATTAATTGTCGACGAATACGATGCGTTTCCATTCAAGGATAATCGCGTCTTGGAAGCGTTTCTGACGCGGAGCCTTAAAGGAGTTCTCATCGCGTTAACGGCTACTCCTACATCAGATATGATTACGCGTTTTTCAAGTGATAACCACACAATCAAACAGCTGTGGGTTCGCTATCATCGACAACCAATTCCGGTACCGAGTATCGTCATCCGCCACTGGTTATTCAAACTTGATTATCTTTTTGATGCCGTGAATCGTTACCACCGGGAAGGGAAGCGCTTAATCATATTCGTTCCCACAATCGAGGTTGGCGCTAGACTTTACAAAACGATGCGCATCTTTGCGCCAGATGGCGCGTTCGTGCATTCAAAACATGAGATGCGTAATCAAATCATCAACGATTTCCGGATGGGCTCCTATCGATATCTTATTAGTACATCGGTGCTTGAGCGCGGCATCACGTTGCTGAATCTACAAGTCATCATCTATGATGCGCACCATGACATCTTCGATTCGGCAATGCTACTTCAAATGGCGGGCCGGGTCGGTCGGAAAAAGGAGGCGCCTCATGGCGACGTCATCTTCTTATCGATTCGGAAAACGATCGCGATGCAAGAAGCAATTAAGGCGGTAGAGCATGCCAACCGACATTTGTAAGATTTGTTTTAAACCAATCCAAATAACGAGTATCGCCACGTTTCTTTTTAAAAATTTAACCGTGTGCGAGCCATGTTTCGACATGTTTTGCCCGATATATGAATCGTTCATATTTGAAGGCGTATCAGCGTATGCTGTCTACCATTACGACGATTTCATCAAAGAAAAGCTGTATTTGCTAAAAGGTTGCCACGATTATGAACTGAAAGACATATTTTTTGACCGACAACAGCATCTGCTCAGATTTAAATATGCGGGATATACCATCGTACCGATTCCAAGTTGGGCTCCCGACGATGAGGCTCGCGGATTCAACCATGTCGAAGCGATTTTTTCTCACTTAAAACTACCGATGCTGAAGATACTTTTCAAAACCAGAAAACATAAACAATCAGACTTAAGTTACTCAAAGCGGTTGGAAGTTAAAAATCTATTTATGATCACCGACGTTGATATATCAAAGAAAAATATTTTATTAGTCGATGACGTGATGACATCGGGATCGTCGCTAAGGGCTTGTCTTTCGTTAATAAAATCAAAACGACCCCAAAAAATCAAAATTTTGCTTCTATCGAAAACGAAACCGCCCGATAAATCGCTATACTAATGAAGTAATCGTTTGGAATTAACTATTTTATAATATAAAATATCTAATTGGACTTGAAAGGGGGACCGGACATTGGGATTTATTGATAGATTGCTACGCTTTGATGCCCGAGCCTTAAAAAAACTCGAAAAAGAAGCACAAAAAGTATTAGCGCACGAACAAACGATCGCGGCCTTGTCTGATGAAGATTTAAGGGCGAAGACCGCATATTTTAAAGAGCAACTCGCTAACGGCAAAACCTTGACCGATATTAAGCACGAAGCGTTTGCCGTGTCACGGGAAGCCGCGAAAAGAACCTTAGGCGAATTTCCGTTCCCGGTTCAGGTCGTCGGTGCCTTAGCACTTCATGAGGGCGACGTCGCCGAAATGAAGACCGGTGAAGGCAAAACTTTAACGGCGACGATGGCCGTTTATTTAAACGCTTTGCAAGGAAAAGGCGTCCACGTGGTCACCGTCAATGAATATTTGGCGGCTCGCGACGCTGAATGGATGGGACAGATTTATCGGTTTCTCGGCTTGACGGTTGGCGTCAATCTTCGTGAGAAGACTCCCAGAGAAAAACAAGAAGCTTATTTATGCGACATTACCTATACAACCAACTCCGAAGTCGGATTTGACTATTTACGCGACAACATGGCCACGCGCGTCAATGACCGCGTCTTGCGCGGCCTCGAATACGCGATTATTGATGAAGCCGACTCGATTTTAATCGATGAATCACGCACGCCGCTTATTATTTCTGGGGGCGCTAAAGCGACGCCGAGCCAATACAACATCGCTGATCGCTTTGTCAAAACGTTGCGACGCGAAAAGCATTTCACGGTCGATGTTAAGACGAAAACGTGCAACCTGACCGATGAAGGTAACAATATGGCGGAACGGATGTTCGGCGTTAAAAATCTCTACGATCCGCAATATTCGGATTTGGTTCACCGGATTCATCAAGCGCTGAAAGCCAACTACATCATGCAACGCGACGTTGAATACATGGTCGACAACGAACGCCAAATCCAATTGATTGACCAGTTTACCGGTCGTATTTTGAAAGGTCGCGAATATAGCGATGGTCTTCATCAAGCGATTCAAGCCAAAGAAGGTGTTGAAATCAAGCAAGAGACGATTACTCTAGCGACGATTACTTATCAAAACTTCTTCCGGTTGTACAAAAAACTTTCGGGCATGACCGGTACGGCCAAAACCGAAGAGGAAGAATTCCGTAAGATTTATAACATGCGCGTCATCGTCGTACCGACCAATCGTCCGATTGCCAGAATTGACGCCGTTGATTTGGTATATGCCAATAAAACCGCCAAACTAAAAGCCTTAATCAATGAAGTCAAAGAACGTCATGAGAAGGGACAACCGATTCTAATCGGTACTCCTTCGGTCGAAGCATCTGAAGAACTAAGCGGTTTGTTGATTAACGAGGGGCTCAAACATGAGCTTTTAAACGCCAAGAACCATGCCCGGGAAGCCGAAATCATCAAACATGCGGGTGAACGGGGCATGATTACGATTGCCACGAACATGGCTGGCCGGGGCACCGACATTAAATTGACCGATGAAATCAAAAAATTGGGCGGCTTATGCGTGTTTGGCACCGAACGTCACGAGGCGCGACGGATTGACAACCAATTGCGTGGCCGGTCGGGCCGTCAAGGCGATCCGGGTTATTCCCGCTTCTATGTCAGTCTTGACGATGAATTGATGATTCGCTTCGGTAGCGACGGCTTACGCAACATTTTCGCTAAACTCGGCGATGAAGCGATTGAAAACACGCTTGTCATGAAATCGATTACTTCCGCTCAAAAACGAATTGAAGGTCAGAACTTCGACGCACGTAAAAACTTGCTTGATTACGATGACGTGTTGGCGAAGCAACGGTCGATTACATATCGCAAACGCGACGACATCCTACTCGCTCACGAAATCAATTACTTGATTCAAGAATTTTTTGACGCCTCTGGCGCATTCCTGGCCGCCAAAGCGATTGAACCCGATGACCGGTCACAAACTATCAAAGGACAACTTTTGAAAAAGGAAGTCGAACCGAGATTCTTGCCCGAGGGCACGATCAAACCGGCAGCCTATGAAGAATCCCCACTTCAAGAAGTAGCTGAGGATTTATCGATTCTAATGATGAATAGTTATAAAAAACGCCGTTCCGAATGGCCAGATGAGTTGGCTAATCAAGTCGAGCGACAAGTATCGCTTCGCTCGATTGACCGCAACTGGACGAAACACATTGATACGATGGAGCATTTGCGCGAAGGCATCCATTTACGCAGTTATGCGAATACGAATCCGTTACAAGATTATGTCAATGAAGGATATCGTCTGTTTAAAGAATGCAACGACACAATCGCCGTTGAAGTAATCCTTAATTTGCTCAACGCCAAAGTCGAAATCAGACGCCAAGAACAGCCATCGGAACCCACCGAAGCCGCCCCGACAGAAAAAACCAATGGCGCACCACGGGACGAAGCCTAATGGAATACGCCCTTTTTAAAGCGGAGTTAAATGACCTGACGCTGCTCGTACAGCAGGTCAGTGATTCACTTTGACCTCGCAAAATTAAAACGCGACATCGACAGTGACCATGGCTTGATGGCCTTGGATGATTTTTGGGCTGATTCCCGCAAAGCGAAAACGGTCACCACCCGCCTTAAAGAAAACGAACGGTTGCTTGAGCAAATCAACTTCATCACGACGACATTTGATAGTTTGCGTGAGCTTTTGGATTTAGCCAGCGACGATCAATCATTGTTGGATGAAGCCGCGGTCGATTTACAACAACTTAAACAAGCCGTCGAAAAAATGCGCTTGTCGTTGCTGTTCAGCCATGAATTCGACCCGCTTAACGCCGTGATTGAAATACATCCGGGCGCCGGCGGTACCGAATCCGCGGATTGGGCCGATATGCTCTATCGCATGTACGTGCGTTGGGCTGAAGAAAATGAGTTTGAGATGGAAGTCATCGACTATTTGCCAGGCGATGAAGCCGGTCTTAAAAGCGCGACGGTCATTATTAGGGGCCATCACGCATATGGTCTTCTAAAAAGCGAAAAGGGCGTCCATCGCCTTGTGCGCATTTCACCGTTTGACGCCAATGGGAGACGACATACTTCATTTGCTTCAGTCAACGTCATCCCAGAATTCAACGACAACGTCGATATCGAAATTGCTGAAAAAGATTTGAAAATCGATACTTATCGCAGCGGTGGCGCTGGTGGTCAAAACGTCAATAAGGTAGAAACCGCCGTCAGAATCACCCATATCCCGACAGGATTCGTGACCTCAAGCCAATCAGCCCGATCGCAACTGCAAAACCGCACGTTAGCGCTCAATTTGTTAAAAGCCAAACTATATGAACAAAAAACGCTTGAAAAGCAAGCCGAAATGAGCAAAATCGTCGGTGAGCAAAAAACGATTGAGTGGGGTAGTCAAATTCGTTCATACGTGTTTTGTCCTTACACAATGGTTAAAGACCATCGCACCGACTATCAAGAAGGCGACGTTTCCAAAGTAATGGATGGTCACCTTGACAACTTCATGTATTCGTATTTGGAAATGGAGGCGAAAAAGCATGGGCATTCTTAAAAACATGAGTCGCGCTGACAAGCTTCAAATCGTCAAGAATTGGCTGTTTATCGCAATCGGTAGCATTATCATCGCCATTAGCACGGCTTTTTTCCTAGTCCCTGGCAATATCATTAATGGCGGACTATCAGGCATCGCCATTATTTTGAAAGCATGGTTGAATGTTCCCATCGATTTAACGGTTGGCGTCTTATCGATTTCATTGTTTCTGATTGGCTTGATTTTTCTTGGATGGAAATTTTCCGTCAACACCTTGATTGCCACGATTGTTTATCCTGCGGCTTTATCGGTGTTGCTTCGTGTTGTTCCAGACAATCCACTCGGTTTTAATTTTGCGATTGATTCGCCAACGCGCGAAGGGCATATGTTATTGGCCGGTGTTTTCGGGGGTGCCACGCTTGGTCTTGGCGTCGCGATTACCTTCTTATTCGGAGGTTCGACCGGCGGCGTCGACATCTTGTATTTCATCATGAAAAAATATTTCGACGTCAAACAATCGGTTACCGCGTTCGTGATTGACGCGCTTATCATTACCTCGGGCATGTTCGCCATCGGTGTGATACCAGGTTTATATGGCGTCCTTTCGGCATTTACCTCGGCTTTCATTTTGGAAATCGTGTTTATAGGTTTGTCCTCATCGTTCTTAGGAACGATTATTTCCACGAAATGGGAAGAAATCAACCAATTCATTTTGCACGACATGCAACGAGGATCGACAATCATTCCCGTCAAGGGCGGTCTGGCTGGGGCGCACTACTCGATGATTCAAGTGGCGTTTGACCGTAAAGAGCTTAGCAAACTTAAAGAATTCATCGCTCATATCGATCCCAAGGCATTTGCCATCTTCACGAACGTCAAATCGATTAATGGTTATGGTTTTGAACCATTCCCGCAACGAATCAATCCTAAATTAATCAAAAAGATTCAGGAAAAGAATGGAACAAAAGTTTCAGATCCAAACAAACTTTAAACCAACCGGCGACCAACCCGAAGCAATTAAGGAATTGGTTAAAGGAATAAATGAGGGTGCCAAGCTACAAGTTTTACTTGGAGCGACCGGAACCGGTAAGACTTTTACGATTGCCAATGTGATTCAAACAGTTCAAAAACCAACGTTAGTGCTCGTGCACAACAAAACGCTTGCGGGACAACTTTACGGCGAGTTTAAAGAGCTGTTTCCGCACAATCGCGTCGAGTATTTCGTATCCAACTTTGATTTCTACCAACCAGAAGCCTATCTTCCCAAATCCGACACCTATGTTGAAAAAAGTGCCCTCATGAACGAAGAAATCGAAATGTTACGCACGAGCGCCATTAACTCGCTGGTCGAACGGCGTGACACGATTATCGTCGCTTCAGTCGCTTCCATCTATGGATTGACCGATCCCGATGAATATAAAAAACTCGTATTCTTCATTCGCGTTGGCGAAACGATTAATCGGAAAAAACTGTTCAAAGCGTTAATCGACGGGCAATATAAGCGAAATAATCTTGATCTGGCGCCTGGAACGTTCCGCGTTCGTGGCGACATTATCGAAATCGTACCGGCTTCTACCGACGATTATGCAATCAAAATCGATATGTTCGGCGATGAAATCGAGCGCATCGCGACCGTTGATATGACCACTGGCGAAGTGCGGCACACATACTCGGTCTATTTCGTGTTTCCGGCTTATACGCATGCTTCGACCCACCAACGCGTGCTTGACGCTTGTCACACGATTTCGCTTGAATTAATCGACCGTTTAAAATATTTTACCGACAATAACAAATTGCTTGAGGCGCAGCGTTTAGAAATGCGCACGAAGCAGGACATCGAATCGATGCAGGAGTTTGGTACGTGCCCAGGCATTGAAAACTATACGCGCCACATTGACAAGCGGCCACCCGGCTCGCGACCGTTTTGTTTGATTGACTATTTCCCATCCGATTTTTTGCTCGTTATCGATGAATCGCATGTATCATTACCACAAGTTCGCGGCATGTATAACGGCGACCGCAGCCGCAAAGAAACGCTTGTCGAATACGGCTTTCGTTTACCCTCCGCGCTTGATAATCGACCTTTGCGATTCGACGAATTCGAAAACATGATGCCCCAAGTCATTTGTACGAGCGCCACGCCGGGCGATTATGAGCTTAATAGAAGCGATGGTCGTGTCATTGAACAAATCATTCGCCCGACTGGGCTTGTCGATCCAGGCATATCGGTGAGGCCAACGCTTGGACAAATCGATGACCTTATTAATGAAATCAACAAACGGGTAAATGTCGGCGAACGGGTGATGATTGTTACGCTGACAATCCGAATGGCCGAGGATTTAACATCGTTTTTGAAACATCGCAACATCAAAGTTGTCTATATGCACAATGAAACCAAGACACTCGAGCGTACGGAAATCATCTATCAGCTCCGCAAGGGAAAATACGATGTACTCGTGGGCATCAACTTATTGCGTGAAGGTTTGGACATTCCCGAAGTGTCTTTGATTGCGATATTGGATGCCGATAAGGAAGGTTTTCTTCGCTCCACCCGATCACTGATTCAGGTGATTGGCCGAGCCGCGCGCAATGTCAACGGCCAAGTCATTATGTATGCTGATAAGATGACCGACTCGATGAAAGCGGCCATCGACGAAACGAATCGTCGTCGCGATATCCAGCAACAATATAACGATGTCAACGGCATCATCCCGACAACCATTGTCAAAGACATTCAACGGCCGATCCGCGCGGTCGATGACGAGATTGGCGAACTCGCGGCCGTCGTCGGCAAAGCTCCTCGTAGCGAAATCGAAGTTCGCGTCAAAAAACTTGAGCGTCAAATGAAAGAAGCCGCCAAGCAATTCGACTTTGAAACGGCGGCCAAAATCCGCGATGTGATGTTTGAGTTAAAAAGCGAATACAACATCAAATGACGCAGTGATGATGTTTTGCTTTAAATTTCCCGATTTAATGGTAAAATGTTACTTGCTTTATAAAGCAAACGACTCTGGAGGCATATTATGGGCGCATTAGACATCATCTTTCTGATCGTGGCGATTATCGTCATCATCTTATCGTTATTACAAGGCGGAAAATCCGAAGGCGCTTCAGGCGCGATTACCGGCAGCGGCATGAATATATTCGTGAAAACAAAGGAACGAGGCAGCGAACTATTCATCTCTTGGCTGACGCTTGGTTTCGCCGTTGTTTTCTTCATGTTGGCCTTGCTCGTTAATGCACTCGGCGCTTAATCACTAATTATCCTTACTCTACACAAGAGCCTACGGGCTCTTTTTTTATTTGCTAAGTTAGGATAGCGGGGTCCATATGTTATAATGCTATCGATTTGAGGAACAGGCATGGATATCAAAACATACGTCGCCGAAAAAAAGAAACAACTAGCAAGCCTTATTAAAGAAGTTGGAAAAACAGCCCATCTTGTCATCATACAAGCTAATGACGATCCGGCTTCCGATACCTACATTCGTGGGAAATTGGCTGATTGCCAAGAAGTCGGCATCAAGGCGACGCATATCAAATTGACGATAGACACGAGTGAAACTGAATTACTTAATATTGTGAAAAAATACAACGAAGATGTTAGCGTCGATGGCATCATCGTCCAAATGCCACTTCCGAAACATATCAGTGAAGAAACCGTCAAGTTAGCGGTCGATCCGCGAAAAGACGTCGATGGCTTCCATCCACTGAGCAAATTTCAAACGTGTACTCCTAAAGGAATCATCGATTTTTTAAGTGATGCCGGATTTGATTTTAGTGGCAAAAACGCCATCGTGATTGGGCGTAGTAACATCGTCGGTAAACCGTTAGCGGCGATGCTTTTAGCAAAACACGCCAATGTCGTGATGCTCCATTCGCGCACTAAAAAAGAAGATATGGATTTTTATCTAGCCCACGCCGACCTGATTTGTGTCGCCGTTGGCAAAAAGTGGTTGCTCGACAACCAAACACTTAAAAAATCAGCATATGTCATTGACGTTGGCATCAACCGCATCGATGGTGTACTTTATGGCGATGCGCGTCCGCAACTTGACGTCGCGTTTCAAACGCCGGTTCCCGGCGGTGTCGGATTGTTGACGCGATTTGCACTTATAAGCAATGTCTGGGAGGCGGCCAACCATGGAATTTAACATTACGGGCACGGAAGTATTTGGACTTGAGAAAGCGATCAAAGCCAGTGGCAACCCAATGCGCACGGTCATTGAAACCGATGCCATTAACGATAAAGATTTCGCGCGGGCGTTTCGTCTCGGCCAAACGCGCAATGGTGAAGGTCACGATAACTTTTTAAAAGGCGTTATCGTCCAGATGAACGTCACGGCACCTCTATATTGGTGGAAACAAGCGCAACGCTACCACTGGTTTGACTTTGTATCGAGCCAGTCGACGATGCATTGCTTATTGAAATTTTCATTGACCGATCAGTGCGTATCCGATACACACCCGGGCGTCATCGAATTAGTTCAGCACCTTATTGATGATTACTTTGCAATTCCTGATGATGATCCCGATAAGAAAATGAAATGGCGGCAAATCGTCGCTTCACTACCTTCGGGTTTTTGCCTCGGCGCGACGATGACAACGAATTATCAGCAATTGAAAACGATGTACTTCCAAAGAAAAAATCATAAATTGAGTGAGTGGCGTGATTTTTGTGCCTGGTGCGAAACGTTGCCGTTTTTCAAGCAACTGACAGATTATCTGGGAAAAGAAACTCTTTAAAAAGATAAACCGCGCATGACGCGGTTTTATTTTTTCGTGAAATCGATGTCGATATGCTCGGGATCGTCTTTGGATTTGGTTTTGATCAAAAACGTTCCCAACAGATTGGAAATGCCGATGTAGATGGCGACACCACCGATGATGAACATTAAAGCGTTACCGGCCTCATTTAAACGCGAGAAAACAATCATGCTCGCCAAAAAGACGATGATGCCAATCAGGAGGCGAATCATCCATCCGTCAAAATGGCTTTTTTCGATTAGGGCACGACTAATTTGCGACATGCTGATGACTAATAAACCGATGGCGATCATCAGGCCAAGCGCCGCTTGAACAATCGCCACGGGAATCACAAGCATGGCCGTACCTATTAAAATAAACAGGATGCTTCCGACCAATTGATAGTAGCGTTCTTTTACAAGTGGCGAAGTTTGAAAATATTCGAGCAATAATACGACGCCGTTAACGATTAACCCGGCCCCGATTAAATAGGTGATGATTTCATATACGAAACTTGGCCAAATCATGCCCATCGCCCCAAATACAATCAAAATCATGGATATGATCATTTTCATAATACGGTTGCTTTTCATATTTCTGCCTCGTTTTTGTTTATATATGCGCGTAATGTGCGTAAAATATTTTATGATATCTAATCACATAAGGAGTTTAACATGAAAAAGAGCCAATTGAAAAAATATGCGAAGCTTGTCGTCAAGATGGGCGTCAATGTTCGTAAAGGTCAAGAGGTCGTCATTTCCGCGGCCCTCGACCAACCCGAATTCGTGACAATGGTCGCCGAGGAAGCCTACAAAGCCGGAGCAAGCCGCGTCACCGTCGAGTGGGGCCATCAGCCACTGGCGCGCATCGGCGTCAATTACATGAGTCTAGACATGCTTGGAACCGTTCCCGAATGGCAAAAAGCCAAGATGCAGCATTACGTCGACAAACTTCCAGCCCAAATCCATATCATGAGCCAAGATCCCGACGGATTAAAAGGCATCGATCAAGCCAAAGCCGCGCAAGCTCAGGTCAAAACATTCCCGATTCTAAAGCCATACCGCGACGCGATGGAAAATAAATACCAATGGACGATCGTCGCCGTGCCAGGCGAGGGCTGGGCGAAAAAGGTCTTTCCTGACCTGCCTAAGAAAAAAGCCATTGCCGCCTTATGGGACGCCATCCTAACATCGGCGCGTATTACTGACAATCCCATCAAAGCATGGAAAGAACATAACGCCGACATCCAAAAACGGTGCGATTATCTCGATAGTCTCAACCTTGATTATTTACATTTTAAATCGCCCGAGGGAACCGATTTCAAAGTTTGGATGATTCCTGAAGCCCGTTGGCTCGGTGGTGGTGAAACGACAATCAGCGGTCGCTTCTATAATCCGAACATGCCAACTGAAGAAACGTTTACGACCCCGATGAAGGGCAAAGCCGAGGGCAAAGTCGTTGCCTCGATGCCGCTGAGTTATAAAGGCGAGCTGATTGAAGATTTCTCGGTCACCTTCAAAGATGGTAAAGTCAGTGCCGTCAGCGCTAAGCGCAATCAAAACCTGCTTGAGCAAATGATTGCCATGGACGAAGGCGCAAAGATGCTCGGCGAGGTAGCCTTAGTGCCTTTTGAATCGCCAATTAGACAAAGTGGCGTTTTGTTCTACAACACATTATTTGATGAAAATGCCGCTTGCCACTTAGCACTGGGTCGCGGTTTCAGCAATGCGATCAAAAATTATGATAAATATACTAAAGAAGACTTCGCCAGACTCGGTGTCAACGAATCGATGATCCACGTCGATTTCATGATTGGCACCAGAGAACTTAACATCACCGGATTTAGCCGTGATGGACGGCAAATCCCGATTTTCGAACACGGCAGTTGGGCATTTTAACCAATAAATTGTCAGCATCTACAATTTATATGACATATACACATGGTAAAATAAACCATGTAATTGTTTGATATTAACTGAATGAGGGACACTATGAACAGATATAAATCACTACCGCTTTTGGCCTTAGTGACGATGCTGTTAAGCGCCTGCCAACTATCGTTCTCTTTCAGCAATCCATTTAACTCTTCCAATAGTGAAACAACAACGAGTGCCGCTAGTTCGTATTCCTACTCGGCACCCTCGGTCGAACCCGGGGTTGGTTATTACCGCGCCTCGGATTACTCGATTACCCAAAATGATTACAACATGGCCGCCGGGCTATTTACGCTTCCGGCCACGGGAACCCAGAAACTGCTCGTGATTCCCGTTTCGTTCACCGATTATCCGTGTGGACCAACATGTTCGACGCGTCTTGATAGTCTTGAAAAAGCCTTCTTTGGAACCGCGAGCGAAACGAGTTGGGAATCGGTCACAAGTTATTATTACAAATCGAGTTATGGGCAACTTACTTTAGAAGGCATCGTCACGCCAGTCTATGAGTCGTCGATGTCGACCGCCACCTTTGCTTCCTCGACGCGTACCACGGGCGATTATGCCTCATACTTTGATCCAACGTGGCTCATCGTTGAACAAGCCGTGTCCTGGTATAAGTCTTATAGTGGCTCCACTTTATCCGACTACGATCAAGATAACGATGGTTTCATCGACGCGGTTTGGCTCGTGTATAACAATCCCAACAGCCGTTATGCCAATTATACAGCCGAAGGCGAGGATGTATTTTGGGCGTATACTTATTGGGATTATGACAATTGGAACTACGGAAACGTGTCAAGTCCTGTACCGATGACCTATGCTTGGGCGAGTTATGATTTCATGTATGAAGGATACGGTAGCCAAGATATTGACGCCCATACATATATTCATGAAACGGGCCATGTCCTGGGCCTTGACGATTATTACTCTTATACCGATGGCGATTGGGGAGCCGCTGGTGGCGTCGACATGATGGATTTCAACATCGTCGATCATAACGCCTACTCCAAATTCCTACTCGGATGGGCCGATCCTTATGTCATTAACGGCGAAGTCAATCAAGTGACAATCCAGCTCAATCCGTTTGAAGCCAGTGGCGAGTTTATTTTGATTAACGATGGATGGAATGGCTCGGCCTATGACGAATACCTGGCGATTGAGTTTTATACTCCGACTGGCATTAACTATCTCGATTCGCAACCCGGTGGATATCCAGGTAATGGATTACGGGGTTTCAGCGTGCCGGGCATTAAGATATATCATGTTGATTCGCGGCTCGGTTTATACAACAACAGCGGCTTCACCGGTTACACGGATACGGCAACCTTGAGCAGCTATACTTATCCATACATTGCTCACAGCAACACCGTCGAATATAGTCAAAATGAAAATTTCCGCTTGCTACATCTACTTGAAGCCGGGGGCGTTAACACGTTTAAAAATAGCAACGAAGTGGCCACCAATGCGACGCTATTCAAACAGGGCGATACGTTTACGCCAGCATCGTTTGGCTCATTCTTTTACTACACGACGGGCCGTTTCAACGACAACACGGCGATTGGCTATTCGATTAGCGTCGGCTCGGTAACAAATACTAAAGCGACTCTGACAATCACCAAAATATAACGCTATGCGTTAAATCCATCTTTATTAACCCAAGCCATTGGTTTGGGTTTTCTTTTCAATTGAAAAGGAGGCTTTCGCCTCCCCGTTCGAAATTAGTTTGACAAATATTTGTTTAATTCCCAGTCTGTGATTAGCCGGCGGTATTCTTCCCATTCGAGTTCTTTGGCGTATGTGTATTTATTGAATGTGTGATCGCCAAGCGTTTCCGCCATTAAGGGGTCGGCCCGTAATTCCTTAATCGCGTCTTTGAGGTTTTCGGGCAAATTGGCAATGCCTTGGGCTTCGCGTTGTTCGCGGGTCAGTGAGAAGATATTGTCGTACACGGGTGGAATCGTTTCGTCAGACTCCGAGGCAATGCCTTCTAAACCCGACATCAAAATCGCCGCGAGCGCCAAATAAGGATTGGCCATCGGATCGACGTTACGAATTTCGGTTCTAGTGCTTCCTCCGCGTACTGCGGGAATCCGAATCATCGAACTGCGGTTGGCATCGCTCCAACAGGCATAGCACGGAGCTTCATATCCGGGTATTAATCGTTTATATGAGTTGACGGTTGGGTTGGTAAGCGCGGCAAAACCACGCGCATGTTTTAAGATTCCGGCAATCCATTTGCGCGCTAAAAGCGACAATTTCATAGGATCGTTTTCATCGAAAAACAAGTTTGTGCCATGTTCGTCCGACAGCGAGCAGTTCGTATGCATACCGTTACCATTGACGCTGGCAATCGGTTTGGCCATAAATGTTGCAAACAGATGGTGACGCCTAGCGATGACTTTTACGAGTTGCTTAAAAGTTTGGACATTGTCGCATGCGGCAAGGACGTCCGCGAACATGAAATTAATTTCGTGTTGGCCGGAGGCGACTTCGTGATGCGATGTTTGAACGATGAAGCCGAGCCGTTCCATTTCAAGCGCGATGTCGCGACGAGCATATTCGGCCCCATCAAGTGGCGCCATATCGAAATAACCGCCGACATCGTTTGGAAGCGTCGTTTTTGGGTTGCCTTTTTCATCTAACTTAAATAAGAAAAATTCCGGTTCAAAACCGATATTCAAATTAGCGATGCCCATTTCATTCATTCTCTTAATGGCGCGTTTAAGAATATAGCGTGGATCGCCTTGAAACGGCTTGCCATAAGGCGTGTAGACATCGCAAATGAGGCGGGCGACTTTGCCATAATTCATGTCTTCAAACGTTAGGATGAGCCATGTGTCAAGATCGGGACGTAAATACATGTCGGCTTCCTTAATGCGCACGAAGCCTTCGATTGACGAACCGTCAAACATGATTTTGCCGTTAATCGCGTCTTCAAGTCGCGACGAGGGAATCTCGACGGCTTTAATCGTCCCTAACATATCGGTGAATTGGAGGCGGATAAAACGAACTCCTTCGTCAGCGGCGATTTGGAGAATGTCTTTCTTGCTATAGTGATTTCCGTTCATAAGTTACCTCATTGATGATAGATAAAATTATGAATATTTGGAAATAAAAATCAATATATTTTCTTAATCAAAAATAAAAACGCGTCATAGACGCACTAAAGTTGTTAATAAATAGGTAATTGAATCGACGTTCAATTACAAAAACATCAGCGCTTGTGGCCGTGACCACTCCCTGGGATCGATGAAGGACGATGGTCGTCGGACTCGCTTGAGCTAGTTGATGAGGTGTCGGTTCCATGGTGATTGCGATGGGAATCCATCCATTCATCAATATCCTCACCCCAATTTGAACCACGGCGATCATCATCGGAAGCGTGGTTGTTGCGGCGATTGTCGAATTCGGAATTATATTGCGACATATTGGAACTGAAATCGGAATAGTTACCGAAATTAGGTTCCTCAAGTAGCAGGTCTTCAAGGGCAACTCCATAAATCAGTTCATTTCTAAAATAAGTATCGATTGAAGTTTGCAGTTGCGTGCGCAATTGCGTGATATATTGTTGGTCCTCGCTAATGAGGCGGAAGCGAACGATATTGCCGATTTCGTACGATTCAAAATAGCCGGCCTGACGGGCCAGTCTTGTAAGATCGAGCGCTAAGTCGACGGGATTTCGACGCAACGTCGCCGATAGTGAAAGGCCACCGGCAATGACGCGTGCCGGCTCATTTTCGGCAAAAAGCGCGTTGTTCTTTTTGTTATCAAGCGCGATTGTCTTACCCCGCTCATCGATTTTGTATGAAAATGTCGGAACTTCGACATCGGGGTTGGCATATTTTATATCTTGAAGTGGATCATCACCGCTTGTGGCGATTGAGGCGGCCACCATTTGAATTTTGATGGCCGTTTCAGCTTCACTGACGATGGGCAAATTATCGATGCTCGTCAACACCAGAGCAACGACCAAACCGGCGAATGATCCGGTCGCCAACATGCCCCAGGCCGGGATGCCGAATAATCTTGAACGCTTCTTGGCTTTGGGAGCTAAATCCAATTTTTGATAGACGGATGCCAAAACATCGGGCATCATCTGTTCGGCTTCTTGTTTGAGTTTCCGTTTGATGTCGCGATCATTCATCGTTTTGGCCTCCTTTCTTCAAGTGTTCGCGCATTTTTTTAATGGCGATTTGGTATTTCCAGGTCACCGTCCCTAGTGGCAGTCCGAGCAAGTCGGCGATTTCTCGGTGTTTGTATTCGCCGATGGCGTACAGGAATAAGATTTGTTGTTCGTCTTCCGGCAATATTTTTTTGGCGAGGTCGATGGTCGGATTTTCGAAGTTGGGAACTTCCACGGTTGCTCCGGCGCGCTCGTGTTGGGCGTCAAAGTCAATTCGTTCTTCGCGTTGGCGTCGCTCCAACATTGTCAGAGCGATGTTTTTGGCAATCGTCAATATCCAACTAAGGCCATTGGTTCCTTTACGATATGAGTCGATCGATTGATAAACGCGAATGTAGGTTTCCTGCATGATGTCTTCGGCCAATTGATAATCGGCGATGACCGAAAGCGTGAAAGCAAACACGGCGCGACTCGTCACTTCGTAAAGATCGGTCAGCCCGTCTTGATCTCCTTGTTGCAATTTTACTAGCGCGGTTTCGGTGCGACTTTTCATGATATTTAATCATAGCACCCGATGTTAGAAAAATGCGAGGACGGGATAACCTCACTAAATAAACATATTTGGATGCAAGTTTATTGGTTAGTCGTCAAGCGACAACAGATTGTTAAAAGAAATCGAAATATCGCCAATGACAAGCAGGCGTTTATTGGAATCTATTTTGTCAATTGGCGCATGTATTGTGTAAATAAAACCATCGTCGAAATATGTGATATTGAGCGTCTCGCCTTGATATTCGCGCAATTTACGGTCAATTAGTTGGCCTTGATCGGCGCTAAGGTGTGGACGCTTAATTTTCCGCTTTTCGTGAAACATGGCGGCCATCACGCCTTTTTGCTCAATCAAAGAAGCGTAAGGTGCCCATTTTTTCATGCCTCGTTCGCTCATTTGCGGTGACCTCCAATCAAGGTGTGCCGGTCAATCGTCGTGCTCGATGGTAATAACGCCGTCGCTCTTAAAATGGCGTTCTTTCCAAATCTGTATTTAATTTCGTCAAGCGCATGTTGAAGACGTCGCCTGCGATCTTGCTCGTACGGATCGATGAAAAGATTCAATTGTTCGTGTTCGGGCGTCGTCAATCTTCCAAACGAAAAACCGATATTGCGGACAAAACGCTTGGGATCGATGAATTTATAAAAAAGCGTTAGGAGAGCTTCGATCAATATGTCATTATCGTCGGTAGGATTCATCAGCGCCATTTGCCGTGAAAATCCGCCTGGATCGCTATAACCGACAAACAGCGAAATAACGCCGGTCAATTTTCCCTCGAGTCTTAGTCTGATGGCAAGGTCATCGACCATTTCGCTGATGACGATTGGAATTTCTTCGACGCGATAATCGCGCATCAGCACTTGGCCCATGCTTAGGCTCGGCTCGGCCGGCTGGTATTTTTGACGGATTTGCGATTCGTCGATGCCGTTGGCATGATTGTGAAGTTGTTCACCCATGATGCCGAAATAAGCTACTAGCGATTGTTTTGGAAATTGTGCCAAATCTCCGATTGAGGTAATGCCCATATTGTTGAGACGGGCTTCGAGACGCGAAGAAATCCCCCACATCTTCGATAGAGGTTGTAGCGGCCAAAGTTTTGTTTTGATATCGTCGATTGTCCATTCGGCGATACCGTCAACCCGCTTCTTGGCCTCAATGTCAAGCGCCGACTTGGCGATGAAGTTGTTGGGACCGATCCCGGCGGTGGCAAAAAGGCCTAATCGTTCGTTGATTGATTTGATGATACGGGCGACAAGTTGCCGTGGCGTTGCTTTATAAAGTCGTAAATAGGGACCTAGATTCAAGAATGCTTCATCGATGCTATAAATATGAAGATCGTCTTCGCCGATAAAATCGAGCATCGTCGCGATAACGTCGGCCGATTTTTTAAGATATAAACTCATGCGCGGCGTCGCAAAGATAATCTCGTTATTTTTCGGCAGTTCAAACACGCGGCAACGCGAAGGGACGCCACGAGCCTTAAGATATGGCGACACCGATAACACAATCGTGCCCGTGCCTCGCGACTTATCGGCAACCACAAGTGGTGTCGTGAAAGGATCGAGCTTGCGCTCGACGCATTCTACCACGGCGTAAAACGCCTTCAAATCGATAACGCTGACGACTTGATTGGCCATGCGTTCGGCATCTCCTTGTCCTTGTTGTGCCCTTATTATAGGAGCCGTTTTTTTAAATGTTAAGTCTTGATTTTATTGGTCCGATGCCCTTGATACGATGGCTACGTGAAAATCCTGTTTGCAATAAAAATCAAGGCTAAATAAAGTATGCGCTGACGTGCGATTTGTGATTTGTGGTTGGTTCGCACAATCGATAAATGGCAAACAATCGTCAAATTGCTCAACAACAACGGGTCGACGATATTGCATTGGCTCAGGCGTTGCCATAGTATAATAAATAATTGTTAACTTGGATAAATAAGTTTAAGAGGACATCATTATGATTCAATCAGCCATTGTCGAACAAATACTCGGCGCAATCTTTGGTTTTCAGTATTTAGTCGACATCGTTTTGGGCATCTTTTTACTCGTGGCGTTTGCCATCGGCTTCAAACGTGGATTGTGGCGCTCGCTATGGCGTTTGATTTTCGTCGTTTTAACGCTCGTGCTTGTAAATTTGTTTGCAATGCCGGCACTGGGTGAGTTTATCAACGAAGGATTTTGGTCGCTTACGGGTATGAGCGTGACCATTGATTTGGGCGGTACGCCATACGTATTTAATTCACTGGAATCAATTGTCGTTGGTTTCTCGGAATACGCCGAGGCGGCGGGCACGCTGTCTTCAGCATCATTATTCGCCGATCCGGCGTTTCTTACCGAATTTTCGCTTGGAATCGCCAAAGCGATTGGTTGGATTGCCGTCATTTTTGTGACGATGTTGTTAAGTTGGCCGGTTTCTGGACTGCTTTGGCTGATTATCTGGCGTCCGCTGCTGAAGTCGGTCAGTAAAACAAAAGTCAAATTCCTTGGTGGTGTCTTTGGCTTGGCTCAGGGATATGTATATGCGCTTTTAATGGCAATCACCTTCAGTCCATTGACAAATGGTTTGGCCGCGATTCAAAACCCGACCGAAGCCCCATATGCTTTTGGAACCGTGATTCCGCTGATTGCTTCGGGCTTCCGTCCTGAAAACTCACTATTATTCTCGATTGCCGACCCGAGTAATCCGTTTGGATTTTTCAGCAATGTTTCGACGTTTGAATTCGATGGAACCGAGTATAATCTAGTCGAAAAATTCGTCGATTTCATTGAAGCGACAGACACCCCCGCCAGTTAAGAAAACGCTTACATTTGTTATTTTCATAAAGACCATGTAACAATGGTCTTTTTTCATAAAAAGTAACCTTTAGGTCTAGCAAACAAGTTTAAAATAGTGATAATATCAACTTATGAACGACAATACGAAACGTGCGATTCGCCGCATGACGCTGACCGCCATTTTATTAGCGCTTTTAATTGCGGGACAATTACTGTTCGGATTGATCGGGGCTCCATTATCACAGTATTTCGTCGGTAGTTGGGTTAATCTGATCTTAGCATTGACGACGCTTGTCATCGGTTGGCCTTACGCTCTTACGATTAGTTTGATTTCTCCGTTTGTCGCACTACTAGTCGGCGTCGCCCCACCATTTTTGGAGTTCATGCCCTTTATCGCCTTATCAAACGCGATATTCATCCTGCTGTTATATTTTTTATCGAAATTGAACTTTGGTGCAAAAAACGAGCTCCTGCCTTCCATGTTCGCGATTGTTGGAGCGAGTGCCGCCAAAGTTGCTTTTCTATATCTAACGATCGTCGTTTTAATTATGCCGACACTCCCAATTGGAAATGCTCAAGTCACCGTGTTAAGCGCGGTTTTTTCCCTTAATCAAATACCGACGGCTCTAATTGGCGCCTCACTTGCTTTTATCGTGGCGATACCAGTGCGAACCGCGATGAAATATCGAACAGGAGGACTTGTATGAAACCGATATCCGCCTATGCTAAGGAACGTCTAAACCAAATCATCGATCACTATCAGACACTAACAACGCCACTGATGATGATTCTTAGCGACTTCCAAAAAGAGTTTGGCTATGTCCCGCTTGAAGTTCAGGAAATCATCTCAAAAAGACTCGAGATTCCCGTTGCCGAAATATATGGCATCGTCACGTTCTATTCGATGTTTTCACTTAAACCCAAAGGAAAATACGTCATCGGCATTTGTTTGGGGACAGCTTGCTATGTTCAAGCCGCACAGCAAATCGCCAATCGACTTGAAGAAATTCTGGGAATTAAACCTGGTCAAACGACCAGTGACGGATTGTTTACGATTGATATTTTAAGATGTTTGGGCGCTTGTGCCTTGGCGCCGGTAATGGTCATCAACGGCAAGATATTGCCGCATGTCAAGGTTAACGATTTGCAACGCATCATCGATGAATACGTCCGTAAGGAGGCGCTTGCTTATGAATCGGCTCACTAATGTTCAAGATTTAAAAAACGCCTTAGCGCAAGCTAAACAAGATTACCAGAAACTACTAAATGGCGGCAAAGTCGTGTTCGTATGTGGCGATACCGGTTGTTTGGCCAGTCACTCGCAAGAAGTCAAAGAAAAATTGGATGAACTCGTCAATGCTGAAGGTTTACAAGACAACATCAAAATCATGTATGCCGGATGTTTTGGTCTTTGTTCTCAAGGTCCGTTTGTCAAAGTATATCCCGAGGGAACGCTTTATCGACTCGTGAAACCTAGCGATGCGACACTCATTTTTGAAAAAGATCTCAAGGGTTTTGGAATTGTCGAATCGCTCGTGTTTAAAAATCCCAATGATGGAACGATTTACGCCAAACAGGAAGACATTCCGTTTTATCAAAAGCAAAAAGCTATTGCCATGGCTGATTTTGCTCCCATCGAACCAGACAACATCGATCACTATATGGGCATTGGCGGGTATGAGGCGCTTTGCCGCGTATTAGAGACGAAGACTGGCGAAGACGTCATTAGCATTGCGCTTGATTCGGGACTGCGCGGACGCGGTGGTGGCGGTTACCCCACAGGTGTCAAATGGCGTTACGCCCGCATGCAACAAGATCCGCAGAAATATCTTATTTGTAACCTTGATGAGGGCGATCCCGGCGCATTTATGGATCGCGCCATCGCCGAACGAACACCGCATATCATTCTTGAGGGCATGATGATTGCCGCTTATGGCATCGGTGCCATCCGTGGTTTCATCTATGTCCGGGCCGAGTATCCGACAGCTTCACTGCGATTACAGCAAGCAATTGACTTATTAAGAACGAAAGGGTTGCTCGGTCAACGCATATTAGGAACCGAATTCTCGTTTGACATCGAAATTAGAGTCGGCGCCGGCGCCTTCGTGTGTGGCGAAGAAACGGCATTAATGGCCTCGATTGAAGGGAAACGCGGTATGCCACGATCAAAGCCGCCATTCCCGGCTGTCAAAGGTCTGTGGGGACATCCCACCATCATTAATAACGTAGAAACGTTTGCTAACTTACCGTATATATTCCGACCAGGTGGCCTTGAAGCCTATAAAGCGATTGGAACCGAGAAATCCAAGGGCACGAAAGTGTTTTCTTTGGCGGGAAAAATTAAAAATGTCGGACTCGTCGAAGTTCCGATGGGCACGACGCTGCGCGAACTCATATTTGACATTGGCGGCGGGATTGAAAAAGGCAAAAAATTCAAAGCGATTCAAACCGGCGGACCATCGGGCGGCTGTTTGACCGAAGAAGACCTAGACACCCCAATCGATTTTGACAATTTGATAGCCCGTGGATCGATGATGGGATCCGGGGGCGCGATTGTCATGGACGAAGACAACTGCATGGTCGACGTCGCCAAATTTTATTTGGAATTCATTTGCGACGAATCATGCGGCAAATGTTCCCCGTGTCGCATTGGCACCACCCGCATGAAGGAGATACTCGATAAAATCGCATCAGGCACTGCGGTGATGTCCGATTTAGATACGCTCAAAGAATTGGCGATATTCATCAAAGATGCCTCGCTTTGTGGTTTAGGACAAACGGCGCCAAATCCCGTCTTGTCAACATTGACAAAATTTTACGATGAATATAAAGCGCATATTATTGATAAGACATGTCCTGCAAAAGTGTGTAAAGACTTAATCCAATATCGCATCAATCCCGATACCTGCAAAAAGTGCGGTATATGCGCGATTCACTGCCCTGTCAACTGTATCAGCGGGGTCCGAGGCAAAGAAGCCTACGTCATCGATCAGATGGCATGCATCAAATGTGGCACGTGTTTATCGAGTTGCCCATTTGATGTAATCAGAAAGGTTTAGGTGGCGAATATGGAAATGATTACCGTAAAATTTGACGGCCAGGAATATCAAGTTCCACGGTTTGTATCGATTCTAGAAGCGGCCCGCAGCGTCGGCTTCGATATTCCCACGCTTTGCCATTACAAAGACTTGGTGGAGACTGGCGCGTGTCGCGTTTGTCTTGTGGAAGTAAAGGGCATGAAGGCGCTGACGACATCATGCACGACCCCAGTGCATGAAGGCATGGAAATAAATTTGCACTCGCCACGCGTTTTAAGAGCCCGGCGCCATAGCGTCGAACTCATTTTATCGAATCATGTTAACGATTGTTTGCACTGTACGGCTAATGGCCGCTGCGAACTTCAAAAAGCCGCTGAAAAATGCGGCATCCGCGAAATCCCGTTTGAAGGCCAAATAACGACGCCTTCGATTGATCGGCTCTCACCCAGCATCCGGCGTAACAGCTCGAAGTGTATCTTGTGTGGTCGTTGCGTCGAAGTGTGCAAGAAAGCCCAAGGCATCGGCATTCTCGATTTCATTCATCGCGGCTTTGAAACGGTGATTGGACCGGCGGAAAACCGGTCGCTGACGCAAGTGCCCTGCATTTACTGCGGTCAGTGCGTTAACGTCTGTCCCACTGGGGCCCTCTATGTTCATGAAGAGGTGCACCGGATTCAAAAAGCCCAAGTCGATGGCAAGCACGTTATCGTGCAAGTGGCTCCGGCCGTCCGCGCATCGCTTGGTGAAGAATTCGATTTACCGATTGGCACGCGCGTGACCGGAAAAATGTGCACGGCGTTAAAACGTTTGGGATTCGAACGCGTTTACGACACTAATTTCACCGCCGACTTAACGGTGATGGAAGAGGGCACCGAGCTTTTAACACGATTGAAGAAACACTTAATGGGCGAAAAAGTCGCCTTACCGCAAGTGACGTCTTGTTCACCTGGCTGGGTCAATTTTGCTGAATACAATTACCATGAATTGCTGGACCACCTGTCTACATGCAAATCGCCCCAGATGATGATGGGGGCATTGGTGAAATCTTATTACGCCCAGAAAAATGGATTGAAACCCGAAGATATCTTTATGGTTTCGGTGATGCCGTGCACCGCGAAAAAATACGAAAAAACGCGTCCGGAGATGCGCCATAAAACTTATGCCGACGTGGACGCGGTCATTACCACGCGCGAACTTGGCGATTACATTAAATCATGCGGTATCGATTTCCTGTCATTGCCAGATGGCGAATTCGATATGGACTTATTAGGCGATTATAGCGGCGCTGGCGCTTTATTCGGCGTTACCGGCGGGGTGACTGAAGCCGCGCTAAGAACGGTCTATGCGATTACGCAAGGTCATGAATACGGCAAAGTCGTATTCGAATCAGTTCGTGGTTTAAAAGGCATCAAAGAAACGACGATACCGCTGAAAAACATCATCATCGATGGCAAACGTTCGGGCATCGACCTCGATTTAAAAATCGCCGTTGTCAGCTCAACGAAAAACGCTAAGATATTGATGGATCAAGTCAAAGCCGGAACAAGTCCCTATCATTTCATTGAAATAATGGGTTGCCCGGGCGGTTGCATTAATGGTGGTGGGCAATCGTTTATTAAACCTGGCTTATTGACTTTCCAAGAAAAAATAACGATGAATGACCTATTGATGAAGCGGGCGCGTGCCATCTACGAAGAAGACTCCTCACGTCCGATTCGAAGCGCCCATCTCAATCCGTTAATTCAGAATTTGTATCAAGAATTCCTTGGTTATCCCAATAGCGAACTTGCGCATCAACTATTGCATACGCACTATCATGCGCGAACGCCTTTCCCAAATATCGAAGAGTAATCGACCTAAACAACTTTATTGACCACTAATAACAATGTTATTATATTTTTTGGACATGCCGCGAAGGCATCAACATCAATGAGGTAACGCATGAATCATAAAAAAATACTATTTGGGACATTATTGGCCACGATTGCGCTTTCATCTTGCGGCGGAGGCCGTCCATCTTACGAAATGTATGATTGGACGCCAACTTATGGAAACGGACGTAATAGCGAGTCCTATCTTGATTATGACCCAAGCTATGACCCTGATAATTACAAAATCAAACCAGTTAGCGCGCTTCAAGATAACAAACGCCAAGATTTCATGATGGGCGTCGATGCGTCGATGATTCGGCAAGTGCTCAATTCTGGTGGCAAATACTATAACGAAGAAGGCGTTGAGCAAGATGTATTCCAAATCATGGCGCTTTCAGGCGTCAATTATCTTCGCGTGCGTATTTGGAACGATCCTAACAGCCCCATTGGCATCCGCGGGGGCGGCAACCTCGATTTGGAAACGGCCTATTGGATTGCCCAAAAGGCACGCATGGTCAACATGAAAATCATTTTGGACTTGCACTACAGCGACACTTGGGCTGACCCTGAACATCAAGAGAAACCTTATGATTGGGAATTGCTCAATTTCACGGAATTGAAACAGGCGGTCGAAACATTTACATATGATGCCATCATGTATTTCAAAAACCGTGGCATTACGCCATACATGATTCAAATCGGCAACGAAATAAATAATGGCATGATTTATCCCGAAGGAAAAATCGTGTGGAACGAACCAGCTTCTTATGACCGTCTTGCCGACTTATTGAAAGCCGGTATTGCCGGCGCAAAACGGGCTGACGAATATATCGATACGATTATTCATCTAGCTGACGGAGGCAAATGGCCGATCTTCGATTCGTTCTTCTCAAAACTCGATGAACGCGATGTCGATTATGATGTCATCGGCGTGTCGTTTTATCCGTTCTATCATGGAACGCTCGATAGTCTGAAGACAAACCTGACGAACATCGTCGCCAAATTCGACAAACCGGTATTCGTCGCTGAAGCATCTTATGCCTACACGCACAAGACGCACCCCGAGGCCGCTCATATTTTTGGTGCTAATCAGGAGGAAAAAGGCGGATATTTGGCCACGATTCAAGGTCAAGCCACAAGCATTCGTGACATCATTGAAATCGTCGCTGATGTTGAAGGAAACAAGGGACTAGGAATCGTATACTGGGAACCGGCGTGGTTACCCGTGGCTGGAGCCGGCTGGGCTGAAACCGGCACGAAAGCGACTTGGTCAAATCAAGCGTTATTCACTTACGGAGGTCGCGCCCTACCCTCGCTAAAAGTATTCAATGACGTTAGGGGCGCACAAGATGTCAGTGTCAATGTCATCGGTCTTAAAGATGACACGATCGATGTGTCGCTCAACATCGCTTCACAAGTTGAGGCTGAATCGAAAATGCCAAATCAAGTCGTGGCACTAACTGATGTCGACTCATATATATACGCCGATGTTGTTTGGAATGCGACACAGAAGGCGCAGGCCGAAGCCAATGTCGGTGATCACACCGTATCCGGCACGGTCACCTATGGTGATGATACGTGGAATATCACCGCAAATGTGCGCTCAATTCAAAATTATGTCGTCAATTCTGGGTTTGAACAAGGAAAGACCGGTTCCAATGACGAACCAGTTAAAGCACCTTGGATGATGGAAAGCTCGACGGCATCTAACGTCGGAAAAGTGCAGACTAATAAGGACTTCCGCACCGGTGTCAATAACTTCAACTATTACCACACGGCCGGATTCAACTTTGATTTATATCAATACATCGATTTACCTAATGGCACCTATGATTTATCTGTATATGCCATGGGTGAATCCAATTCAAAAATTACCGAGCTTTACTTATATGCCGAACAGCATGGTTCCGCTAAAGTTACAAGCAACATCAGCGTCGCTGGCTGGGCCGCCGGCTATGCCAAATTTGAGATTAAAGGCATCGTCGTGTCCAGTGGCCAGATCCGCATCGGCGTCTATGGGAATTTCCCCGTCAGTACCTGGGGACATATCGATGACTTCGAATTAACGAGTGCGAGGTAGCAACATGAAATACAAACGTTGGCTGACAGCCCTAATCATTCCTGTTATCGCTTTAAGTGGATGTACCCGTCCTGGCACGTCCGAAGGCGGTACCGACATTACCTTAACGATTTGGGAAGATAACAAAAACATTGAAATCGTCACCTCAATCGTCGACGAGTTCGCGCGATATTATGCCTATTCGTATCCGAATGCGGCGCGTCTAAGATTTGAAATCGTTCCGCATTCAGAAAAATCCTCGGTCGAGGATTTGGTGCTTGATGGGCCGGCCGGTATCGGCCCCGACGTCTTGGCGTTTGTTCACGACACGCTTGGCGTAGCCGTAGGTGGTAATCATTTAGCCGTTAATTCGCTTGGCGCGAAGATTGAAAGCGACCATCACGTCGGTGCCAGTTCGGCGGCCGCGCTTGATGGGAAAGTGTATGGGTCTCCGATTACATCGGAATCACAAGTGCTTATTTACCGCAAAAGCAAAATCAATGCGACGCAAGCTCAAAACATTGAGACGATTATCGGTGGTGCGGGCGCCAATGCGAAGTTGGTGTGGGACTTGCTCGAAGGTTATTATTCATTCGCCCTGTTAAACGATGCGATTTTGTATGGAGCAGACGGCGAGACGACTACGGGCGTCAAATCCAGTTATCTCAATTTTGCCACTCCAAAAGCGATGAGTAATGTCGCATACATGCATGAAAATTACAAAGGGAACGCCAATTTGGTAATTCCTGGTCTCCAAAGCGGGACGACCGACATCGAAGGTTTAAATATGTTTCTCGCCGGCGATGTCGATGCGATTATCGTCGCCCCGTATTTTTGGGCGTCGGCCAAAGAAGCATTTGGAAGTGATGTCGCCATGGCGCCATTACCAAACGTCAATGGTGAAACTCTCCGTCCATTCAGTGGTTATAAACTTTATGGCGTCAGCCGCTATTCCAAATATCCGGCATTAGCGCAAGAATTGGCCGATTTCTTGACTTCGCCATGGGCGCAAGCGATGCGGCTTCGTGATAAAACGCTCCTTCCAACTTTGACTAGTTTGATTGATCAATTGGGAAATTCATCGATCGAAGTCGCCCATTGGCGTAATCTCGACGCCTCGAAAATCACCGTTTCAAGCGCTATTTTAGATGAAGCTGAAGTATTTGAAGCTTCACTAGCAAACTCAATTACGATGCCAAAAATCGAACGTTTCTCGGCATTTTGGGTCGCTTATGCCAACAACATGACGGCTTTGTGGCAAGAAGACGATTTAACGGTGCCGGAAATCGAAAATTATCTGAATAACATCACCACGAACATGTAGTTATGTCCCAAAGCGGAATACTGGCCACGGCCTTTACCACATTGATAGCGCCATTTCGATATTTATCAAATTATCGAAACATTTTCCGTAATGCCTCAGTAAAAGGAAAAGCGGCGCTAATAATGGCGGTATTATTTCCAGGTAGTGGCGCACTGTTAGTAAATAGCTACATCAAGCCAATATTGAAATTCGCTTCATTCATAATTTTTACAATTTACATGACGTTTAATGGCTATAAGTTTTTGATTGGAACCGAATCATTCCCTGGTCTTAATATGGGCTTATATCATGGCATAGCTGTCATTGTCGTTTTATATTTTTGGTTTCATAGCTTGTATAAGACAATGCTTAATGTTGAACAAAAGGCCTACAAAACGCCAGATTGGGTTATTAAAGTCAAAAACCGATTTCGGGATAAGGGCAAAGCTTTTCGCGATTATCGCCAATTGTGGAAACATTGTTCAGTTAGCGAAAAATTCCATTTGTTAAGCCCATTTTGGTTTATGGGTTTATATCAAATATTGAAAAAGCGTCCGCTTAAAGGCATCCTTTTGTTTTTGATTCAAGCTGCTTATATCTTTTATATGGCGTTCACGGGCGTTTTCGATATCGTCGATTTTTTTGTGTTAAACACGGAATTCCGACCATCGACCTTCAACCTCGTTTATGGTTTCGTTGCCTTTTTGCTAAGTGGTGTTTTCATGTACGTGTATGTCCATAACATCAAAACGGTAACTATTTATGTCAAAGATAAACTTTATAAAATCAAACCGATGATTGCCGAATTGAAGGAACTGGTCGATCACCGGCTTTATGTGACCTTACTGACAGCACCGCTGCTTGGCGTACTCACGTTCACGGTCGTGCCGCTACTATTTATGATTTCGATTGCTTTTACCGGTTATCAAGGCGCGAGTCTCAACTTCAATTGGACCGGTCTTGATAGTTTTGGCTCACTTGTGCTCGTGCGCGATAATTTGGCGACACTACTTAGCGTGATTCGCTGGACATTGATCTGGGCATTCTTTGCGACTTTTACCAATTATTTCGGTGGCATATTACTGGCCGCTCTTATCAACAAAAAGCTAATCAAATGGAAAAAGGTATGGCGCACGATTTTCATCATCACGATGGCGACACCACAATTTGTATCGCTCCTGATCATGTATCAAATGTTTGGGATGCAAGGACCGGTTAATCAAACGCTACTGAATCTAGGTATCATCGATACAGCCATTAACTTTTGGGGCATTCAATGGCAAGCGCGCACGCTCGTGATTATCATCAACATGTGGATTGGCATCCCGTATTTAATGGTTTTAACGTCGGGAATATTGATGAACATTCCCAAAGACTTATACGAAGCGGCGACAGTCGATGGAGCTTCACGCACGCAGCAATTTTTCAAAATCACGATGCCGTATATGCTTTATGTGACGGCGCCGCTGCTTGTGACGGGCTTCATCAGCAACATTAACAACTTTAATGTGATTTACTTGCTCACACAAGGGCGTCCCTATGGCGTTGGTCTTGTCAATGCCGGCGGCACTGACATTTTGATTACATGGTTATATCAACTGACACGAACGCACCGCATGTACAACTTATCGGCGGCGATTGGCATCATCATCTTTTTGATGTCGGCGCTTATAAGTCTTGGCATATACCGAAATACCGCCGCTTACAAGCGGGAAGGAGAACTGCGCTAATGAAACGCAAACTTCTTCTAGAATCAATACTTAGCCATGCCTTGATTGTGTTTTTATGTGTTGTCTGGCTTATTCCCATCGTCTGGGTAATTCTCACCTCGCTTAGAGCAACGCCAGGCGTGGCCTCGCCAACGTTTATCCCGCAATCTTTCACGCTTCAAAACTACGTGACATTATTTTTCCCAAGTGGCGCGCAGGCATATTACATCATGTTCGGGCGCTGGATGCTCAACACAATTGGCGTTGCCGTCTTGAACATGATCTTTTCGACGCTATTCATTTTGTGCACGGCCTATGCCTTGTCGCGCTTTCGCTTCAAAACACGCAAAACGATATTGAATATGGCATTGATTCTAGGCATGTTTCCCGGCTTCATGGCGATGATTGCCGTGTATTTGATTCTGAATATGCTGGGACTTATTAATCATCCCATTGCCCTTTTTATCGTATATAGCGCGGGATCGGCATTAGGTTTTTATGTCTCAAAAGGCTACTTTGAAACGATTCCAATCGATTTGGATGAAGCGGCGATGATCGATGGAGCGAGCCAATGGCAGATTTTTATTAAGATAATACTGCCGCTAACGAAACCGATTATCGTTTATACGGCCCTTACTTCATTTATGACGCCATGGATGGACTTCATTCTCGCCAGCATGATTTTAAGAACGCCTGAGCAAAAAACGGTCGCCGTTGGTTTATATGGGATGATTATGGAAAACGCCGATTTGTTTAATAACTTCACGGTGTTTGCCGCTGGCTGTGTCATCGTCGCTTTCCCAATCGTGATCATGTATGTGATATTGCAGCGTTTTATAATTGAGGGCATTTCAGCTGGTGCCGTGAAAGGATAATCGATATATGAGAAAGAGAAATTTGTGGTCGTTATTTTTATTGTTTGGAGTCTTAGTCGGCTGTGGTGATAAGACGACGCTATCAATTGAAAATCAAACGATGATGGTCGGAGAAACCAAAGAAGTGACATATACTTTGGATCCGACCGGGTTATTTGCTCAAACAAGCTTGGAACTCGTCAGTGAAACAACGACCGGACTGCTTGAGATTACCGGCATGAGTTTACGCGCGCTTAAAGAAGGCGTAGCGACACTCAAAGGCATTGCCGAAAACATGCCGGGCGCCAGCACGACATTTAAAGCAACCAAAAACTTCACGGTGACAATTAATCCCATCGTTGCTCCCGAGGGTGATTTCATTAAAAACGGCGGCTTCGAATTCGGTCTGAACGAATGGACGTTTGATCCAAATAATTCGTATGAAACATCGGCTCCTGACAATACGTCGCATACGGGCGATTTCATGTTGAACCTATGGTTTGATGAAGATGGCGACACGGTCAACGAAGACCTTGATTTGACCATTTCTCAGGAAATATCCTCTTTGCCTATCGACACTTATTTATTCGCCTTATGGTATAAAGGAACCGCGAATAGCGTTACCATGTCGATTTTTGATGGCGACACCGAATTGGAATCCGAGGAATTTAGCGGCTACGAATATCGTCAAGTGCCTGAACACGAGGGCTACGCCCAGTTTGGGTTTGAATTCACCTTATCGACAATAAAAACGATTACCGTCGTCATTCATGTGATTGGTCTCAGCGGTTTTTATGGCTTTATCGATGATGTAACGCTTAAAGAGGGCACGATTGATGATTTGATTTTACCACCCGCCAATCCGGAAACAGGGTATATCAACCACATTCCCAACGGTGCTTTTATCGATGGTGAAGGCTGGAACGTTGAAGTAACAGGTACGCTTGGCGCGGGCGAAGGCGTCAATTTCAATTCAGGTAAAATGCGTATTTGGACCAAAGGTCCAGCCACATTGAAAATTTCTCGCATGATTACATTAACGAGTGAAACTTACAGTATGTGCATTTATCTTAACGGCGGCGTATCTGGTTCCAGTGAATATAGCGCATTACACTCATATGCTTATGTCGGCACTGGTGAAGCGATGCAAACGTTGGCGATTACGCCTACCGGTTGGGGCGATGGAACGATGGCGCGTACAGAAAAGAGCAATATGCAATTATCGGGTGAAATCGAAATCGGCGTGTTCATTCAATTCGATGGAGGCACGAACAATTGGGTCGATCTCGACGATTTCACGCTGTGGAGTTATAACATTCAATAAAACAAGAATCTCGGAGCAATCCGAGATTTTTTTCGAGTTTGCTTCTTAAGTAATCTATATACCAACACTGGTGTCAAATCGGGAAGTAATGGAAATCGCATTCAAGGAAAAAAATATTGATCACGAAATTTTAATTAGGTAAATCACGATTGAAAATCGTATGGCGATTTGCTATTGTAATATGGCATTTGGGGTTGTAGCTCATCTGGGAGAGCGCGTCGTTCGCAACGACGAGGTAGCGGGTTCGATCCCCGTCAGCTCCACCATATAAGTTTGATCTGTTGTAGAAGTACAGTACTATACATCCCAAATTGTACACAAGAATTAGAGCCTTAGTAATAGGGCTCTTTTTCTATATATCAGCATCTATTAGAACACTAGTTTAATCTGATTAGTACACATTAATTGACATTGTTCCACGCTGAATTTTCTCTAATAAGGTGAGGTTGGGGATCATGTGTACAAAAGAGGATATGCAGCGTGGAAGAATGACAAAGTGTACAAGCACAGTACTATACATCCCAAATTGTACACAAGAATTAGAGCCTTAGTAATAGGGCTCTTTTTCTATATATCAGCATCTATTAGAACACTAGTTTAGCCTCATTGGTACACATTAATTGGCATTGTTCCACGCTGAATTTTCTCTAATAAGGTGAGGTTGGGGATTATGTGTACAAAAGAGGATATGCAGCGTGGAAGAATGACACGATGACTATTCGATATCTCAAGTTTTAATACAAAAAAGTGATTAAAACACTTGTGAAAGTGATTAAAACAGAGATTCAGAGTGATTAAACCTTATCGAGAAGTGATTATTTTCTTATTTTAATCATTTGAAAGGAAAATTTATGAGAAACATACGCACTCGTACTAAGTGTATTAGAGTCAGTTCAGATAAAAGTAGTGGTGTTTGTAGGTGCTATAGTGACTTGCAACTTCGCTATCTTGAAAAGTTAGACAAGGACAATGACGTTAAAGAAGTTAGGCTCAATGTTAAACTTCAAGATTTAGATATTGAGTGCACTTATTCAACTGATTTTGTCATGACTCTGAAGGATGGAACCACAAGGATTAGAGAATGTGTTCTTAGAAAGCATCTAACCAAGCCTTTAACAATCAAATTATTGGATGTTTCTAGAGTCTATTGGCTTAGTAGAGGCTATTCAGATTGGGGGATTGTCATTGATGAGAATAAATGACCTCCTTCTTAGAGACACTCTATTAAGAGTCTTGGCTATAAAAGAGGATAAATTTCTAGTAATTGATTGCATCAATAAGCGGATGCCATTTTATACATCAAAAGGTGCTCTGGGTGACATGGTAATGGTGGACATGAACAAACTACTGGAACTAACTAAAACAAGTTCTAGAACACTTGATTCATTAAACCCAACTCAAAAGAAGAAAATGTACGAAAGATACAGTTTGATTTCTCCTATTCTTCCGTTTATAGACGATGAGATTCTGAGAAGAGACATGATAGACAAAGTGTCTGCAAAATTTCAAGTTTCTAAACAAACGATTCGAAAGTATTTGATTAACTTTCTAGTCTTTCAAGACATTGTTTATATGGCTCCTTTATATATTGCTCAAAAACAAGGTTTAACACCACTAGAAGAGACTTTTAGATGCTTCTTGAATAAATACTTCTACACATCAAAAAAGATGTCTCTCAAGACTGTTTATATCATTATGCTCAGAGATAAATTCATGGATGAAAAAGGTAACTTGAGTAAAGATTTTCCGGAGTTTCATTGTTTTAGGTATTTCTATTACAAGACACGCACTCTTACTAATGATGTTTGTTCAAGAAATGGAATAGTTCAGTACAAGAAGAATCATAGAGTTCATCTTGGTGACTACTACTCATATTTTAGTGAGATTGGGATAGCACAAATTGATAGTACAATTGCAGATATTTATGTTCTTGATGACAATGTTGCCAAAAGACCTATTTTAAGTGCTTGTATCGATTCATACACTCAACTATGTCTTGGTTATTATTTAGGCTTTGACAGAAGCACTAATGGTGTTATTAAACTTTTTAATAACGTTGTTGAAGACAAGAAAGAATGGGCTAGCAGATACGGTATTGATTTAGATGAGAAGATGAACATCAAAGGTGTGATTCCAAGCGTAGTTCTAAGTGATAACGGAAAAGAGTATCTATCACAAAGTGTGTCGCAACTTACAGACTTAGGTGTGAGAATGATTTCTTTAGAACCGTATAGACCTGATGCAAATCCAATGGTACCGGTAGCTATGGAACGGCGACTGATTTAAATACTGTAACACCGGCCACCATGGGATGGAACATCAACATTTGGACGATTGAAACGGGTATCGTCGATTTATCATTAGCGGTTGAATAATATGTTTAAACGAGTTTATCTCTTAATATTACTTCTTTTAGTATTACCTTTATCGGCTTGTGAGGTAACCTCTTTTCCGTAGTTCTCTTCGGTTGATGTTTCATCGAGTCTCGTTACGACTAGCGAAACAAGCACCGAAACATCGGATTTATCTTCTAGTAGCGATAGTTCTTCATCCCTCGATAGTTCTAGCGATGATAGTAGCCTCTCTTTAAGCGAAGACCATGTTTCGCTGGTTTTATCGGGTGTTTCAGGTGTCGAAATATCCGCTAATAATGGATTTGTTTCTCAATCGGGAGCTTATTTATATATTACCGGAGCCGGCACATATGAATTTTTCGGAAGCGCCACCAATCTTCAAATTCAAGTGAATGCTTCCGGCGATGATGTGGTGGATTTAGTCTTCAGCGGCGTTACGATTGCCAACACTAAAAATAGTCCTGTATACATAATTAACGCCGATAAGACCAATATCTACCTAAGCGAAGGGACGATCAATACCTTCACCGATGCTACGAGTTATACCTATGAAGATGCTGTGGAAGAGGATCCTAAAGCGGCCATTTTTTCAAGTGACGATTTAAATATTCGTGGTTCCGGGACTTTGATTGTGAACGGCCGCTTCAATAACGGGATCCATTCCAGCAACGATTTAAGATTTAAAGGATCGTCCAGCAGTTATCCCAAAGTAACGGTGACGGCGGTCAATAATGCATTGAAGGGCAAAGACTCAGTTGAAGTGGATTATGCGGAGTTGACTTTAATTTCAACCGCCGGTGATGCAATTCAAGCCGATACCGAAGATGAATCCGATAAAGGTTACGTTTTAATCAGTGACGGCATCATTGATATAACAAGCGCTCGCGATGCGATTCAAGGCTATCGTTATGTTCAAATCGATGGCGGGACGATAACCGCAAAAAGCGGCAAAGGCAGCAGTTATTCAGTCACCGATTCACAATCTTATAAAGGTATTAAAAGCGATTTAGCCATCATCATCAATGGGGGAACTATTTCATTGAACTCCCAAGATGATGCCCTTCATTCAAATGGGACGATTACGATTAATGGTGGGACGATTACGATTTCTTCCGGCGATGATGGAATTCATGGCGATACCACGGTTACGATCAATGGTGGAACCATCAACATCAACAAATCCTACGAAGGAATTGAAGGTTTAACCATTAACATTGCCGGAGGGACGACGCATGTTATTTCAAGCGATGACGGCATTAATGCCCGCACTGACACATCGATTAAACCCATAGTCAATATTTCTGATGGTTACCTATATATAAACGCTTCCGGCGATGGCCTTGATAGCAATGGTAGCATCTACATTACCGGTGGGACAACAATCGTAAACGGTCCAACCGTTGATAACAATGGTCCCATTGATAAAGGTGATGGCTCGGGTTCTATCATTTCAATTACTGGTGGCTTATTAGTGGCCGTTGGTAGTAAAGGCATGGCCGTTGGTCCAACCACCGGTAGTCAGTATTCGGCTTTAATCGGTCACTCCAGTGTTGTTGGTAGTTCATCACTCTATGTGATTACCGATAGTAATAATACGCATTTAGTGGCCTTCAAACCCGCCAAGAATTCTTATTCAATCTGCGTCAGTTCACCATATTTCAGCACCGGTACATATAAGTTGTATAGTGGCGGAAGTTACGCCAATGCGACGAGTACGACCGATGGTTTATATCAAGGTGGAGTTTATACTCCGGGAACGCAACTTGCCAGCTGGACTTTTTCAACCTCCAACGTTCATTACTCAACCGGCGTCGGAGGCGGCGGCGGACCTCGTTAATCTATCCGCGCCCGATAAAACGCTTTCGTGATTACAAAGGCGTTTTTTATTTTTGACTCGCTTCATAATTCGATTTGCTATGCCGATGTTGTCTGAATCGAGTCAACACCGCTTTATCGAATAACGCAATTAGAGGGGGTAAAAGGAAAATCGTTAGCACGATGGCAATCGCCATGCCCTCAGTTAGTGTCAGTAAAACCGAGGAGATAACCGGATCGGTCGAAATGAAACTGACGGCTAAAGTGACGGTAATCAAAACCAAAGATGAAGTCATGATTGTTGACATCGATCCTTGATAAGCTTTAGATAGCGACTGACGGATATTATCTGTTTGCCGGGCGTTCCGGTAGTAACTGGTAAACAAGATGGCATAATCGATGGCTGCCCCCATGAGAATGGCTTGCACGATGATAATGGCAAGAAAATAAAGCCCACTACCGGTGATTAATGAAATTGACATCGTCAAATAAATGGAAGTTTGAATGAATAGTACCAATAGTAAGGGAATGAACCATGAGCGGAAAGCCAAGGCCACGACGATAAATATGACCAGAGCCGTTAATATGGTGATTTTATTCAAGTCAGCCCGGAATGTAGTATTCATCTCTCGGGCCATGGCCAACGTACCCACTAGATAATAATCGATGTCATACAATTCGAGCAGACTGGCCACTTCATTAAGGTAAGCCAATGAATCTTCATCGGCATGGGCAAAAGAAGTTGTGAGGATCATCCGACTATGATCGGTACCGATTAATGAGGATTTAGCCGATTGCACGAGATGATAGTTTTCCTGTAATGCTACAAGTGAACCCGAGTCCAAGAGCGAGGCATAGGCTTCGTTTTCAACGAAGTCGGTTACTAAATAAGTGAGAAATTGATCGATCGAAAGAGTCCAATTGTCTTGATAACCCGCTTCTCCAGAACAAAGTAGATAAACCATGTCGAGATAATTTGCCGGAAGGTCGGTTGTCATTGAGGATAAGAACAATGCCATTTCTTCACTAGAATAGCTTATTTCATAAAGGGCCGAATTCATGAGACCATCGAGCAGTTGCAGTTGGTAAATAGATGCTTCATCGAACATGGAAGCATACATGGGATCTTGGCTCATAACCAACGTGTAGGCGACGAAATCATATAATGACATGGACGAATCGATTGGTAATCCGTGTTCGAGATTAGCCATCGCCATGATATTAGAAACCGTGGTCGCATCCATACCGGTGAATGTAGCAATGGTTGGGGCATCATAGGGGGTGGAAATCGTCATGGTGTCAGTATAGGTCATTATCATCGTCAGGGTGGACAAGATTTCTGGAGTAAAATTGGCTGCGAAATATGGATTGGCGGCCATATCATTGACGATGAAATCGCTTAATTGATATAAAGTTAGATTGTAGATTTCACCATTATGATAATCATATAGCAATCCTTTTATGACCATTTCATTCATATCCGTCAATGATGATAGGGCTTCTAAATCCAGTTGATTACCGATACTGGTGGCGTAGGTATCAAGCGATAAAGTAGCTTCTAAAGTAAGCACTTCTTCGGCAAAAGAGGCGATGGCTTCTTCATCATCGTTATCATAGACGATGACGACTTGGCTTTGACTCGGGAAAGCCGCTTCTATCAGTTTATAATCTTGCGTGGCCGGAATCATGACGTAACTAATCGGTGTTTGATAACTTAAATAGGTGGCACCGACCATTAAAGCGATGAATAATCCGACAACGACATAGCGGGTCCTATAACCCAAGTTAGCGACTTTGTCCATCTTATAAGTTAAGGTTTTCTTCTTGAATTTATCAATTAACTTTTCGAAAAGCAAAATCAATGTCGGTAAAACTGTGAATGATGTGATTAGGCTAAACAAGATACCTTTAGCCAAAACTAAACCGATATCAAGCCCAAAGGTAAAACTCATGAATACAAGACAAAGGAGACTCATGATCGTAGTAAATGAAGATGAAAAAATTGATTGCGCTCCTTTGCTTAAGGCTAATTTCATCGCCGTCAGTGAATCGTTATTGGCTTTTTCCTGCCGGTAGCGGTCCATCAGCATGATGAAATAATCCATCGATAGCACTAATTGAAGGACCGCAGCAATGCTGAAAGTGATATTGGAAACTGAGGCAAATACTATGTTGGTGCCCATGTTTAAAACCACCGCTAATCCAATCGTGAACATAAACACGAAGGGCTCGACCCAGGAATGACTTAATAACAACAAAACAATGAACAATATGATGACGCCAATCAAGGCCATCAGCACAATGTAGTTGCTCTGGGCTTCCACCACATCGCCGGCATAATAGGCTTCATAGTCTTGCAGGATGGTTTCAATATGTTCATAGACTTCCTTGGCTAACGATGAATAAGCATCAGCTGGGATGGTGACATAGTAAAGGGTGTTATCGCCGGAATTATAGGCATCATTATCGAGTTCATATGTCACTGTCGTTCCGTAATCAAGATGGTTTAATAAGTCATAAACTTCGGTTTTTTGATCATATTCTAATCCCGTTACCATTACTTTGATGGTGCTTTGTTCATCATCCGCAAATTCATCTTCCATAAATGTCAATCCGATATTCATATCGGAATCACTGGGAAGATAAGCGGTTAAATCGTAATTAATGGTGACTTTAGTGATTAGATAGCCGCTGACCGCGGTCAGCATTAAGATAATACCTAAAAACCAATAGCGATATTTAACAAGTAAGTGAGCTAATTTTTTCATGGTGACATTCTCCAACATAAGTATCGATATACAATACATAAAGAATTATAATAAACATATGTTGGATAACAATCCGTTAGTGGCGGATGATTTACCCGGGATTGGCTTGATGCGCAACATTGCCTAAGTCGATGTTGAATTCATGGACAAACCAGGCCAAGAATGTTGGAGGTAGACAGATGGTCAAAGAAGATCAACGGACGATGTTGACCAAGCGACTGTTGAAAGATAGTTTGGTTAAACTATTAAAAGAAAAGAGTATTTATAAAATCACGGTCAGAGAACTATGTGAAATTGCCGATATCAATCGATCGACGTTTTACCGTTATTATGAAAATCAATTTTCGTTGCTCGGGGAAATGGAAGAGGAAATACTTGAACATATCTATACCAATCTTGATTCAATGAAAGGAATGGGACGACAAGATAATCTCGACGTTTTAATCGTCATCATGTCAATGCTGGAGGAGAATGTCGAATTTTCGCGTCTCCTAGTCAACAATAGTGTTGATCCGGAATTTCCCAAACGATTGCTCAACTCGCCACAATTAAAAGTTTATGTCGAAAATCAAGTCCAAGGAACGCGTAGTCCAGCTGAAATCGAGTATTTATCGCTATTTTTAACATTTGGTTGTTTTAGGATGGTTCTAGCTTGGATTAATAAAAAACACCGCGAACCAGTCAAAGAAGTGGCTATGATGATGAATGCCTTCATCGGAAGACTGGTCAGGTGATGGTCGGTTTTCATTTTAAAAGCATGCGAACATTATGCGTGAATAGGCACAATCATAATTGAAAAAGAATGGTCTTTTTGTTATTGTATTATGACGTTTGGGGCTGTAGCTCATCTGGGAGAGCGCATCGTTCGCAACGATGAGGTAGCGAGTTCGATCCTCTTCAGCTCCACCATCAAAAATAAAAGTGTGTACAAGCACAGTACTATACATCCCAAATTGTACACAAGAATTAGAGCCTTAGTAATAGGGCTCTTTTTCTATATATCAGCATCTATTAGAACACTAGTTTAGCCTCATTGGTACACATTAATTGGCATTGTTCCACGCTGAATTTTCTCTAATAAGATGAGGTTGGGGATTATGTGTACAAAAGAGGATATGCAGCGTGGAAGAATGACAAAAGGCATACTTTGTATGCCTTTTTTACTTTCAATGAGTGTTTTAAGCAAAGATGTAGATTGGATTACTAATTGGTTTTGATATCGTTCAAGAAGGTATTCAAGGTGTCCTTGGCGTTACCAAGGAACAGATAGACGCCGTTTTTCCTTTGGTAAAGGGGGTTGTCTACCCCGGCGTATCCGGGTTTCGTGTCGTAATTGAAAATGAAGATGTGTTTGGATTGGTCAACGTTGAGAATCGGCATTCTGTAGATCGGGGTCCCTTCGGCCGCGCGGGCGGCGGGATTCATCACATCGTTGGCCCCGACGACGATCGTTAAATCAACCGATTGGAATTGGTCGTTAAGATCGTCCATTTCGAACAATTCGTCATAATCGACATTGGCTTCCGCCAGCAAGACGTTCATATGGCCCGGCATTCTTCCAGCCACCGGATGAATCGCATAACGGACCCGCGCTCCCCGCCCTTTAAAATAGTCGGCTGTCTGTTTCAAAAGATGTTGGGCTTGAGCGACGGCCATACCGTATCCCGGCACGATGATGACATCCTTGGCCTCCTGGACCACTTCCTTGAAATCCGGGTTTGAAAGGATCGTTTCTTCCGGGGTCTCAATGGTGACCAGCTTGGGTTTTTCTTGATGAGAAGATATTTTCTGGGTCGTTTTCCCTAAAAGGATTTCCCATAGCCGGCGATTCATGGCCCGGCACATGATCTGCGTCAACAGGAGACCCGACGCCCCGACGATGCCGCCGACCGAAACCAGCAATACATCGCCGACGGCCAGTCCCGAAACCGCTCCGGCGACGCCGGATAGGCTATTGAGAAGCGAAATGGCGATCGGCATGTCGGCCCCGCCGATGCGGATCGTGAACAAGTAGCCGAAAGCGAAACTGAGAACGGTTAATAACGCTAAAGCGATTGGTAAACTTAAAACATTGAATAATCCGATAACCATCACGGCCAAGGTGAGAATGAGGGTCAAGCTCAGCCAAATCCGATGCCCTTTGAGCACGATGGGTTTTTGATTGATCAGCCGATGGAGTTTCCCGGCGGCGATCAGGCTGCCGACGAAGGTCCAGCCGCCCACGAATACGGCGACCATCGCCGAAGCGGTGGAGAAAACCTCTTGGTCGCTGCCGATGCCCAACATGGCGAATCCGCCGACGATGAGCGAGGTGAGGCCGCCCAAACCGTTGAGGAGGGCAATCATCTGCGGCATCTCGATCATCTTGATTTTCAAAACCAGCCAAAGGCTGAAGGCCGAACCAAATAGGATGCTGGCGTAAATCACCCAAATCGGCAAGAGGTCGTAGCGGATCATGCTGACGACGACACCGGTTAAAAGGGCGATCGCGCTCAAGGCGTTTCCGGTCTTAGCGGTCTTTACTTTGCTCATCAAGAAGATGCCGACCAGGACCAAAATGGCCAGTCCGGCCGATACGGCATAGTACATGTTTTGGGATATGGTCACCATAAAGATGTCATTCATGGCGATCATCCTTCTTTTTGAACATCAAAAGCATCCGATGGGTGACCCCGAATCCGGCGAAGACGTTGATCGTGGCCGCGATGACCGCCAAAACGGCGAGGATGGTCGAAATGATGGCTTGGGCGCGGAAGGTGATGGCCAAAGCGACGAGGGCTCCGATCAAAGTGATGCCCGAAAGGGCATTCATGCCCGACATCAACGGGGTATGGAGAAGCGAGGGGACGTTACGGATCAAAAGATAACCGACTAAGGTGGAAACGGCGAAGACGCCGAGCAGGATGAAGTGGAGAATGGTCATGACTCAAGCCTGGACTTGCGCCATGGCTTCGAGTGTACCCTGGTGGACCAGTTTTCCCTCATGGCATACAAGGATGGATTGGATGATTTCGTCATTCATGTCAAGTTGGATGGCATCGTTTTTGACCAAGTATTTCAAAAGATTGTAGATATTTTGGGAGAACATCCAGGTCGAGCTGGTGGGAATCATCCCCGGGATGTTCTTGCAGCCTTCGATGATGACATTGTGTTTAATGGCGCGTTCCCCAGGGACCGTCAAGGAGCAATTGCCGCCTTGGTCGATGGAGATGTCGACGATGCAGGAACCGGGTTTCATGGCCTTGACCATGTCTTCATTGATTAAGGTCGGGGCTTTCTTGCCAAGCAATAAAGCGGACAGATAGACGATGTCGGCTTGCTTGACGATGTCGAGAATCTTCTCGCGTTCGACCTGCAACCAGGGCTCTGGCAGTTTGTTAGCGTGCTTGCCGTCTTCTTCGCTGACGGCGATGGCTTGCGGAATGCCCAAATCGATTATTTTGGAACCTAATGATTGGGCTTGTTCGTTGGCGTCGGGACGGATGTCGGCTGAATAAACGACGGCGCCTAAGCTCTTGGCCGTGGCGATGGCCCGTAAGCCGGCGACGCCGGTACCAAGCACGAAGACGGTCGCCGGACGGATCATACCGACGGCGGAACCGATCATTGGAAGAAATTTGGAGATGGCGTCGGCGGCCATGATCATACCTTTGTATCCGGCGCAGGTGCTCATCGAAGTCAAAGCGTCCATCGACTGGGCGCGGCTGATGCGGGGGATGCCGTCCAGCGTCAATCCAGTCACACCTTTGTCGGCGAGACTCCGGACCATCATATGGTTGACGGGCGAAGCCGGATGGATGAAGGTGATCAGGGTTTGACCCTTATGCATCATGTCGACTTCGTGGAGGTGACGTGTTTCGTTATATTGCGGCTCTTTGACCTTCAAGATGACCTGGGCTTGTTCATATATGGCTCTGGGATCGGCGATGATTTCCGCTCCGGCTTGAATGTATTGATCGTCATGATAGAAAGAACCTTCCCCCGCGTTTTTCTCCACCAACACCCGATGGCCATCCAACTTCATTTTTTTGACGGTTTCAGGGGTGGCGGAAACGCGGTTTTCGCCATGCATGATTTCTTTTGGGACACCGATGATCATTTTGTTTTTTCCTCCAGATAAGCAGCGCTATTAAAGAGGGCGTTACCACTTATTAACAAAAAGAATTACCAATTTACGCTAGTAAAGAAGATACCACTTTTCCTTTGGAAATACAATCGGTCGTCGAAGCGATCACCGTATGGAAACCGCCTTTTATATGGTCAGCGTTATAAATGATCAATATTTAAAATAAAGGGGCTGTTAAGAAACCACAGCATTTCTTGCGGCCCTTTTTCTATGCCTTTTG
>DAOSDC010000007.1:0-89920 GCA_035361955.1 Bacilli bacterium | reverse complement strand
GTAATCGAGACGATTTCGGCATCGGCGTTGATTCTGATTGGGAAGAAACCACTACCGGCACCCCGAGACACAATTAAGTCCATCTCATTTATTTTGAAATGACCACCGCCATATTTATCATCTAACCAGTTAATGGGACTCCAATCGAATAGGCGAATATGTCCGCCGTGATAATGACCAGATAACATCAAGTCAAAGCCAAGTGCGGCCGCCTCGGTATAAAAGTCGGGATGATGCGATAGCAAGATACGATATTCGTCGGTATCATCGAGTAATGGGCTAAGGTGCGGGGCTAACACCGGATCGATATTCGTGTTCCAAGGACCCCAATGGTCATCGACTTCGGTTTGCTCGACCCCGAACAAAGATAGGGAGCTACCACCCAACTCGATACGTTGTGCTTTACCGCTAAGGTCGACGACGCCTTTATCTTCAAATAGGGTTAGCAAATCAGCATATAAAGACGCGCGAATATCGTGATTGCCATTTTCAAAGAAAATCGGGATTGAAGCCAATCCATCAATAAACTGGGTGATGCGTTCAAGATTTTTCGTATATTCATCAATGAAATCACCAGTTAATACAACGATGTCGGGATTTTGATCGATAATCGTATCGATGATGTTAGCGTTCGCGTATTGTATCGCCTCATTATGGTAATCGGACACTTGCACAATTTTAAAACCATCAAAAGCAAGTGGCAGTTTTTCGCTATTGATGGAGTATTCGGTAATCTGAAGTTTGTTGCTGTCGAATATGAAAAGCGTCGTCGGAATTAACGCGATGACGCCAAGAAATATGAGCCACCGACGCAGTCGCTTCTTTTTCATCCTAAAGCCACATCAAGAATCATCATGATCATGAATCCGATCATGAGTCCCCAAGTTCCAAAGTCGCTATGTTCGCCCAAATGGGCTTGCGGAATCAGTTCTTCGACTGTTACATAAACCATCATCCCTGCGGCAAAGGCCAACAGCCACGGCATTAGTCCGGCTCCCGCGCCAAAAATAGCAAGAAAAATACCAATGACGGCTGAAATTGGTTCGACAACAGCGCTAATAACGCCCATGCCAAACGCTTTGTGCGTATTTCCAAGTTCTTTTTTTAGAGGCAAAGCCACGGCGGCGCCTTCGGGAAAGTTTTGTAGTGAGATACCGATAGCAAGTCCTAAAGCCGCTAAAAACATCGGCGGTTGACCGCTAACAAACGCGGCTCCAAACGCAAAGCCGACGGCAAGGCCTTCGGGAACGTTATGGATTGTCATTGCAAGAAAAAGTTTTGATGAAGTCGAAAGTTTCGAAGGAAGTCCTTCTTCGACTTTTCCTTCAATGTGGAAGTGTGGCACAAGTTTATCAATAGCTAGCAGTACTAAGCCCCCAACTACAAACCCGATTGCGGCGGGAATCCAACCGGGCAATCCTTGACTGTCGCTTAACTCGATGGCTGGGATAATCAGTGACCAGACACTGGCGGCAATCATGACGCCGGCGGCAAAGCCCAAGAATATTTTGTTGAACTTCTCCGAGAAAGTGTTCTTGAAGAAATACACCATCGCCGAACCGGCCATCGTCGCGATGCCGATTAAACTGACGCCTAAAATGGTCATTTGGATGTCTGTCATGAAGCTACCTCTTTACGGTCGAGAAATTCAAACATCACCGTGAAAAATTCCGGATCGTTTCGTGTGATTAATTCATAGTCAATCGATCGATAAAAAAACTGGCTTTCATCCGATTGGGGATTTTTGTCATAACGACGCTTTTCTTTAAGAATCGAAATAAAGTATTGTTCGGCTTCGCTTGTCAAATACGGATTGTGGCTCTTGTCGGCATCTAGATAAAACTCAATGCTAGGTTTATTGGCACCGACAAGCCGATATTTGTCGAAATTGGCCGCTTGACGCACGAACGGATCTTTGGCCCCCATCATGAATAGCATGGGGATATTAGCATGTTTGATGGATGAGGTGATGTCGAGCACGCCGACTTTTCCAAACTTTAATAAATTGGCGAAATCGACAAATGGTTCGAACACTTTCATGTAAGGGCGCACGGAACTTAAGACGGTCGGGACCGAATTGAAACCAGAAATCGAAACGACGCGCCGTATTTTTTCGTTTAATAACGGGGCAATGCCGGCAACGTAACCACCCCAACTATGCCCGATTACATCCAGCGGCAAATCTTTTAAGTCCTCGCGGTTTTCAATAAACGCGAACGCCGCTTGTAAATCAATCAGTGGCTGCGGCAATCCTTTGATCGATCGTCCCTGTGATAATTGTGCGCCGGTATAATCAAATGCTAAGACGCGGTATCCGTGTACGGCAATTTCTTTGATGACGTGCATATAAGCATGATGCCCAGCGCCGATACCCATTAAAAACAACATTAGTTTGTCGGCTTTTTGGTTCCTTTTATCGTAAATGAATCCCCGCAACATGTTGTTTCCCGAATGAAACGAAATTGCTTCACAGGTCAATTCGGGAAAATCATAGGCCGTAAAATACCTTAGATTCGGATCGTTATCAGACCTTCGCGAAAAGCCGATGCCTAAAATAAGAAACACGATTAGTTGCACCGTGAGTAATAACGCGATAATGATTAAAGCGGCGATTAAAAATGGCATCGGTTTTATACCTACGCCTATTTTACAATAAAAGCGTGCGAGCAATGGGATTTTTCGCATGCTTATCGTTGCTGTTATGCTGATTGATTATTTATTTCTTTTATTGAAATCGGCTTCCACGGCTCGTTTCCATTTGTCACCTTGTCGTTTCGGGTTTCGCCGTAGGTTGGTAACGAACTCATCCATGCTCGTATAGCAATAGGCCACACCACGATGATCGGCATGATAATTGCTGACGCGGTCGAACGATATGCCCATCCTCTTAGCGACGTTGAACGAATCGATATTGGCTCCGAGAAAGATAAACTCCCAATCATGGAGCTTCTTTTGTCGCTCGATTAAATCAGCGACATGGTGATAACCCGAAATGGTCGAAGCATTTTCCATGCCGTCAGTTGTTATGACGACGACTGTCTTCGTCGGTTTTTCACACTCGCGGTTCTCTCTTTGTCTTCCGTCGATCATGTGCACCGTCTCATTAATCGCATCAAGCAGGGCCGTCCGTCCGCGAACATAGTAGTCTTTTTCGGTAAGTGCCTTAATTTCATGAATCGGAACACGATAATGAAGCACTTCGAGGCGGTGATCAAATAATACGGTCGTTACCAGCGCTTGTCCTTCGAGTCTTTTTTGCTTTTCAAGCAGTCCGTTAAAACCTCCGATTGTCTCCTTTTGCAGCCCGTCCATCGAACCGCTACGGTCTAGAATAAATACCATCTCAATCAAATCTTTATTCATGATAATAAGCTCCTTTCGCCTATGTGACTCCACGATAAAATAAAAAAGCGACACGCTGGTCGCTTGAAGGGCGACATCGATCAATCGCGCTTAAATGCCGACGAGCGCTTTGGAAGTATAGGCGAATAATACTTGATTGATTTTGAAGATGTCGTAAATATCGTTATCGATGCAATACTCGATAATCAAATCGAATTTGGAACTGGGAGATAGCGCAAATCCAGCCTTTTCTAAAAGATCCTTGGTTTCATCAAGGTTAAGATGCAGTGCTAACGCTAATAATAATACGGTATTTTTACTCGGTTGGTATTCGCGCGAACTTCTGATTTTCGAAAAAAGCTTGCGATCGATGTTCGCCCGTTTGTACACCTCGACGTCATTAAAGCCACGTTGATCAATTAGCCGTAGAATGCTGTCGCTAAACGTTTCTTCGGGTCGTAATGACAAGCCTGGAATCACATTTTGTTGATATTCATCAATTATCGCGCTACGTTGTGACTGTCGTCTCATGCGTGGCGACACTTTGCGGTCGATAGCATACATCACGTGAGGGGCATTGTGTTGATTGGTTAGCGACAAATAGTCATCAAATTCCCGTTTCGTCGCCAATCTGATCAAATACGAACTACGATCGTAAATGACAAGATGAATCATCATCTCCGAATTATCAAGGAATTTACGAATGGCTCCTAGGGCAATATCCATGGCCACGCCCCGTGGAAAATTATGTGCGCCCGAGCCAATCAGTGGAAAAGCTATTGATTGACAACCAAGCTTTTCCGCGGTCGACAAAGCATCAAGATACACGAGTTCGAGTAGCGACGTTTCAAGCTTGCTACCAACTTTATATATTGGTCCGCGCACATGAATAACATAGCGTGATGAAAGGTTAAAGCCCGGGGTGACTTTCGTTTCGCCCACCAATAGTTCGCCCAAAGCCTCGCGAGCAGCCACAAATTCAGGCCCTCCGGCTACCGAAATGGCGGCTTCGGCGCCACCCAAAATCGATAAACCGCCCGTTGAGTTGACGATGGCGTCAGTGTTTAGTTTAGCAATGTCGGCGCGCGTAATCGAAAATGGCATGATGAACCATCCTTGATTTCACAATAAAGCAGGCACTAGGCATTTGTCAAAGTGGATTTTTGGCTCCGATGGCATCACAAAAGCGTTCATGCGTGCACGACGAGAATAATAAGGTATCTCCCGTATAAAGTCCGAAATCGTCAAGTGTGTCAAAATCATATATGTCTCGACGCCTGGACAGCCAAACCAAAGCGTTGGCGTCAAGCCGAAACCGATAGCTAATTGAGGGTATAAACGTTTTCGTGCAATGCCATGAAAACACAAGTTGGTAATCAATCAGACTATGCTTTAGACGTTCGTAGTTGGAATGATTAAACACAGCAAGCGGATCCAGTTTGTGGGGATGGGTAACCATCTTGTCAAGAATTGGAATCACGGTTTCATAGATGCTTCCAAGCGTGTGATAAAAATGCCAAAGTGAGGATGGTTGGCGATAGCGCATGTTCCCTGCACCAAATTCATCGCAAGCGTACGGACTTTCATCGGGTCCGAGTACTTTTTTAACATGAAGACTTACTTCTTCCTTAATGTGGTCGATTAGTATATCAAACGAAGGTAATTCCGACTTTTCTTTTAATGTCATGAGATCGTAATATTGCTTTAGCAAACTTTTTTCCTCGCTGACGAGTTGGTTCAATAACTGGCTGGCTTTCGTCGGCGATAACGGAAAACAGGCACTCATTTCTCCATGATCATAGGTCGCCGAAGGACCGATGAGCACGAATTGATCGGCTCCGGGAAACATCTCTAACAAAACATCAATAAAAGAACCCATATCCACAGGATATCAAATGGATATGGGTTGACATACAAGAATTTGACTGTTTGTTACGATAATGCGTTACTCAATCGCCAGTTGTAATTGTGCGGATGGAATCACGACCGCGAGGAATAGCATTAAGATGACTAGTAACGCTAATAGTCCGCCCACCGTTAGTGCTAGAAATAACGAATAAAGAATCGGTAACGCCAATAAAATGCTTAAGAAGGTAACGAAACCAAACGCAATATGTTTCACGAATCGCTTTTGGCAAAGAGTACGTACCCATAAAGCAATCACCGATAGTAGGGCGGGAATCATGAATAAGAATGAGGCTCCTGAAAGAACAAAACCCGTCACAATGGCCAAAAGCAGATTAACGCTAGTGCCGGCTATCAATAGCTCAGTCTTTTTCGCGGGTGTACCATGCCATTTCTTAAGGGCAAACCACACGCCAAGGGTAACTAATCCCATGATTAATAATGTCGGTAATTCCGTGCCTTGCATCCTAACATAAGTCAACGACCACGGCACGCGACCGACAAAGGCGATAAATCGCGAAACAAATAACCCAAACAAAGCGGTGATTGTTAATGCCCCAAACACATAGCCGATTTGTTTTAAAATACCTAAAATCGCGACCTTTTTGGTAATCGCTAGCATGACGATTAATCCGACCAAAGCCGCTAAAATAACAAAATTTAGAATGATTGCGAATGTTTCCGAGTAATTGATAAAGACATTCGGAAACAGTGTGAAGAACACATGATCGCTGGTACCGGTGAAGTAGTCGGTTGACGAATATTTAGCATTGTTAACGAATTCTTCAACCAACGGGACGATTTGTTCTCCATAGTGTTGAATACTCGACAAATTAATGTTGTCAAATTTATCAAGCGGCGTGTGATAGTAGTAAAGGCCATCGAGCACCGCAAAGTTGACGCCCGCTTTTCCAATTGCCAAAAACTCGGTAAAATCGGTCATGTTGGGCATTACGGTGTACACCGCAGTTGCCAAACTATATGAAACTGGTAAGTCAGCATGACGATAAAAATCGATGACTTTATCGTTTTTTACACTCGTCTCAAACATATAGGCCGCACCTTGGATACCACGCGCTTCAATATTGATCACAAATCCGATTTTATCCATCAAGGTCGTTTCCGTGGCCGCCATCCGTGCTCCGTAAAGTCCGGTTTCTTCGCCGTCGGTGAACAGAAGATAAATTGAATTGGTCAATGTTTTATTTCCATATAACCGCGCTATTTCTAACATTGTCGCGAGGCCATATCCATCATCTGCCGCTCCATAGGATCGTCCTAACTCGCCCGCACGACCGATATGTCCGCGCGAATCATAGTGAGCCACGAGCATAATGCCGGTATCGGAACTACCTTGGATGACACCTAACAAGTTCTTTATGTCGTATTCACAGCCATCGCCAACGACTTCTTTGGCATAGTTCATTTCGGTGACGTTGCCGGCTCCGATGAACTCAGATAAAGTGTCTTTAAGATACATGCGGACCCGTTCATGAGCATCTTCGTCGCTAGTGGCATGCGGTTCTTTGGATATTTCACTGATGTAACTGGCGGCAGCCACCGCCGAGAAACCAGTGTCTGACGCCGATGGAATCGGTGTCAACAAGACGAAAAAACTTAATAGTGTGGCCACCATCGCCGTTAAGGCAACGATTAGACCGTTTCGTTTTGACATTTCATAAACTCCTTATGAAGCAAATGAGGATAACAATGGATATGTGTATATCAAACCACAAACCGCTGATGATGACAATGGCAAGAATAAGAAAAAACGTCGGATACTATCCGACGTCATCTTCGCTTTAATGTTGTTCATCAAGCAATTTTTTCGAGTTTTTGTCTTTAACGTACTGTAGTAATCCCTATTTATTTTTGCTACAAATAATTCCTACTGTAATAATCCCAACTTGAGATGTGTTAATCGTATATACTATATTATTAATAATATAGTGTGTTAATTACACGATACACTGATAATAGTATGAAAATATGCCGTTCGCATTAAAATAGACCCGACTGAACCAATCCAAATCACTAATTTTTACCTATATTTGAACGTGTTCGCTCGTAAAGTTATTATCCGACTATAAAAATCACACCACTGAATGGCGAGATCAACAAATCATCATAAATTTGCGGACAAAAGTTTGTAAAACGCAAAAATGTCTGTAAATGATTTACACAAAAACTATTTTTTAGCTTCTTTAATTATAGTTTCACAGATAGATTTGTCATTTATTCTCATTATAGAATCATTATATGCAATTGTTTTAAAGGGATTAATTCCTCCATACCACAATATTTTTTGATCTATTATAACCGCATTTATTTCAAGATTTGTCTTTAACAAGCCAGAAATATTTTTATGCTCAATTGTTTTATTGCTATGAGTAAATATCTTTACATTGCCACATGTGTTCAACAAATCGATTACCACTCCTTCGTTATAATCGTTAATGATAAAAACAACTTCTTTCCTTGAATCTATTAAGTCCTCAAATAATTTTGCTTTATAGTCATAAGTTGAATATATTTTTCTTTCAAAAATAACTTCATCGCCACTGATAACGTAGCCTAGTTTTTTATACGCTCTTAATCGATCATGATACATACTTTCGAACATCTTGACATTGATATCAACATAATCATGTACTTCTACATCGTTTTTATCTTCATTTTCACGATGCAAGCGTCCTACATATTGTTCTAATGTTCCATTCCATCTAAATGGCGAAACAATAAATAGTGTATCTAATTTCTTTTCATCAAAACCTTCACCAATATATTTTCCAGTAGAAATAATAACAAACCCTTTTTTAGCTTTTTTAATATTCTCAAAAAACGTTTTCTTTTCACTGTTCGATAATTGCCCATTAATTACAAAAACATCATTAATATTGTTAAGTTTATTTTTTAATATACTTATATGCTCAATCCTATCTGTTAGAACAATAATATTTCTTTTTGTTTTGTATGCATTTTTTATGTCGTTAACAATTCTTTCGTTTCTTTCTTCATCAGACAACAAACATGAAAGCATATTAGAATATGACGTTGTTTTTTCCAAGGATGTATATGTAAAATATGTAAATTCCGGCTTTAGGATTTTATCAAAATTGCTATCTTCGTCTTTATATTGATATCTGATATCGCCAATAGTTTTATAAATAATCTTTTCGTTTTTATCGCTTCTTTTTGGAGTTGCAGTAAAACCATATAAATATTTGCTGTAGCACTTTCTGACAACCTGTTCATACGTCGAAGCAGCAATATGATGAACTTCATCAAAAATAATGACACCATATTGCTTTAATATTTCTCCACTTTCTTCGCTTAATAGTGAGTCAATACAAGCAATATCAATCATATTTGTTAGCTTCTTTTTATTACCACTATATTGACCGAATTTATCTTTTTCTTTTTTAAACTCGTATCCAACATCTAAAAAAGTATTTAATCTATCTTTCCATTGTTTCAATAATGTTAAATTTGGAACAATAATAAGCGTGTTTAACTTTAATTCAGCTATAAGCGCAATAGCGGTAACTGTTTTACCATATGATGGTCGAGCAACAAATAAACCATTATCATATTTTAATAACTTATCAAGACCGTCTTTTTGATAATCCTTAAGTTTGCCATTAAAGGAAACCATTATCATATCTCCCAAAGTTTGCTTATCTTTAATAACTATCTCAACGCTAAAAAAGTTAAGCACCTTAACCAAGTCTTCAAAACACCCTCTCGGAAGATAAATGAAAGATTCATCTTCGTGATAAAGTTTTTGAATTCTTGGAATTGTATAGACTGATATGCGGTTCTTTTGTGCCTCATAATATTTAGGGTTAGGTAAACTTGCTAATCTATAAATAAATTTAACACTCCTATTATTTAATGCTGCTTTAGGAACAAGTATTTCATTTTGTTTTACTAATATGATTTGTTTAGAAAAATCATCTCTGTTGAGTTTAATATTTTTAAGAACATTTTTGTTTAACAAAGGGAAAAAGTCAGCTTCTTTATATTCACTCAACAAAGCATCTACTTCTTCCTCAAAAATCTTCTTTGTGCTCGCTAAAACGTTAATTTGATTTTTCATGTCATGTGGAATAAAGTTTTCATCGACAAAAACTGTCTTTCCCTCGATCGCTTTCCTCCCTTGAAGCGGTAAAACAATTAGGTTGCCATATCCTCTTATAGGCACGTAATCTTGTGACGGAAACATTCTATCAAGAGAAGAAAAATTAATTCCCTTTGATGAATCCATAGCTTCGTAAATAAGATAAGTTCCTAATCTTCTAACTTTAGAAGCTTTTATTGGCTTATCAAAAAATAGCCAAACATGAGCACCGCATCCTGATGAAGATATTTCTATTAGATTGTCTAAACGATGGTTATTGCAAACATTAGAAAATGCTTTGGCGCTTTCTTTATAATCTTCATCATCAAAATCTACCGCTAGTAGTCGACAGTAATCTCCTTTTAACAGTGGGTATATTCCGAATGTATCATTACCAATTAAATGACGTTTTATTTCCTTTTCTGTTATACCGATATATTGTTTGTTAACGCATTCACTACATGTATTCGGACAATAACCTGTTAAATTGTTTCTGCCCAGACAAGCTGGAGAAAAACCTCTTTTGCCTTCTTTTGAATAATATTCATACGCAAAGATATCGTCTCTACCAACAAAATAAGATATGTATGTTTTTATTTTTTCATTATCTGAAAAACCGAATTGGATTATTTCCTTTGGTTTTTCAAATGAGATATTGTGCATTCGCAAAAGACTTTTAAGATATTCATTCTCTTCTTTGAGCTTTGCAATTATTTTATCTTTGTCATTCATTTTTATAATGCACCAAAATTTGCACCAAAATGCACCAACTATTTTAGATGGTATTTTTTGTTAATTTCAATAACTTGATTATCAATAATAAGTTTTGTTAATTGATGTGATACAGAATTAACCACTCTTGCATAGCCTAAATAGCGGCATAGTTCAGTTTTTGTCATTGGTGATGCATTTAAAGCATTAATGATTTTATCCCTTAAAGATAATTTTTCTTCATCGAAATACTCATTAATAGGAATGATTACAGTGACATAATCTCTTTCTTTATTCATGTCAATAATTGGTAAAGGTGATTTATTATCTAGACTCTTTTTAATGATTGTTGGATATCCAGTGTTTTTTGCTTCAACAATATTTAATTCTTTTAAAAACTCCGCAATACGGCGGTATTGGTATCTTTTTGATCTAGGCTTTAATTCTTTAATAGATGTATCGCTTATTGTTCTATCAAAACCAGGAATACTTGTTACTTCAATTCTATTTGTTTCAATTCTTACACTTACTGGCTCATTCATTTGATAAGACTTATGAAGTATAGCGTTAGCAATAACTTCCTCTAAAACCTCAAAAGAATAGTTAAAAACAGTTTTTGATTTATATTCTCCTTCAACTTTGATAGTCTTCTTCTCTATAATTTTATTTTTAATAAAATCCATGCAATCTGAGTATTGTTTAAACAAAGCTGAATCGAATGTTTTTTCAATTATTTCATTACCAGAATCATTGCTAATGATTGTTAATTCTATATATGAATATGGTATATAGTCGCTTGGTTTTTTAGTAAACATTAATAACGCTATATTTTTAGGGTGATAATCTTCTTTTGGGCCACCAATCGCTTTTAAATCTAAAAGAACATCTGTTGTTGGTCTTTCATTAAAACCAAGGAGCAGGGAGGAATTTGAAAGTTTCAAATATTCTTCAACAATCCCTCTATCAATAACGTCTAATCCATAATGATAATTAACGCGGTCATCAAAAGGCTCATAGCTTCCTATATTTTGAAGTTCAATTTCCTCATCTCGAGAAGCAGTAATGGTTAAAGACCCCTTTCTAACATATGTTAAGTATCTGGTATCTTTCTTTTCTTTATAAACGTTTTCATAGCATCTATAAGGTTTATTGCTACCTGCCGGACACCATAGCACTACGATTTTTTGATTTTGATAATCTAATAAATCAATAACAGGAATGTAAGATGGTTCTAGACACTTTTTACAATATCTAACCACTTCTTTTTGGAGAAAGTCATATTTATTAACATCAAAACCCAAAACATTGCCTTTATCATCAATACCAATAATGATATAGCCACCATAAAAATTATCTATATCATTAGCGAAAGCACAAATAGTGTGCAATATTGTTTCGGGATTCCATCCTTCTTTTAGTTCCACTCTTACGCTTTCAACTACACTATCATTTAAAATGGTTTGAATATTTGTTGGTATTGCCATAATATCTCCTTTTTTGTGTTTTTATCATAGCACATACAAAGACTGCTTGCACCAAAATTTACACCAAATTACACCAATCATTCGAAATGGTGCTTTTGTCACTACATCCAAAACTTTTATTCACTTCATCTATTGAATACAAAGTTAGAAAAAGTTCGTTTAACACTACATTCGGAATTTTAATTACAAATTAAAGTTCAAAAATTTTGTTTTCTTTCGTCACAAGGATCAATTTATTTAAGGCGTATTTCTTGTTGGTTTTTGTAAAGAAGCACATAGGAAGCGATCCATTAATCAAGACAAAGAAATAAGTTTTGTTACTATTTTCATCGCGCTCAATTTTGATAATGTGACATACATCTGATGGACTAATCTTCTTTAATAACTTCGATATTTCAATAAGCTTTTCTTTATATTCTGTTTTCAATAATACACAGTGCCATGCAATGTATTTCCTATTCATTTCATCATTGTAAATATATCGATAAATAACGTCTCTTAACTTATCAATTCTTTTATCCTTGAGACAATTAACATCGAAATAATAAATAAATGTCTCATATGCAATTTTAAGTGTTTCCATCGCATAATCGTATATATCAAAACTGAAATTGAAATTAATTTTAGTTTCTCTTATATCTTCTTTTTTGTTAAGAATTTCGTCTTTTACTCTTTGAGGTACTTCCTTACCTCTTTTTTTATAAAAGCCTTTTAAAATCTCGAGAGCTTCATCTTTTGATGTCGCGGAAAGATTCATAGTCCCGTCTTTAATTTCTACATGGGTTTTAGGAACATATTTTCCATCTTTCTTAATAACCCTCCTGCCATCTTCCAACTTGCCTTCTGGCATTCCAATTGGCACTTTGCCACTCTGACCTGGCAATTTATTAACTTTCCTAAATATACAAGCCATGAAGGAATTTGATATCTTAGCATCAATTTTATCGCCTAAATTGCTATTACATTTTTTGCAAACACAATTTATAACGAATAGTCTATTACCAAGAGCATAAGGAATGATATGTTCTTTGGTGAAGTTGGATTTTTCTTTTTTACATATTGCACAAATAGCCATAAAATTACACTCTGCTTTATATTATAAACCTGCACCTAGTCGGTTCAAACTATCTAACCTCGTATCAGTTATTAAAACTTTGTTTGTTTCCATAAACTGAGGACAATCAATGTCTCAAACAATAGCAGGCAAACAAAAAAGCGACAATTTAGCACTCATAATACAAAGTATTATGGTATTGTCGCAGTTTGCTTTTTTTGGTGGGGATAACAGGACTTGAACCTGCACGGGTCGCCCCACGAGATCCTAAGTCTCGCGCGTCTGCCAATTTCGCCATATCCCCTCGTGGTGCCGCCGAGAGGAATCGAACCTCCGACCTAATGATTACAAGTCAATTGCTCTACCAACTGAGCTACAGCGGCAAATAAATGGTGGACACTGAGGGGATCGAACCCACGACCTCTTCCGTGTGAAGGAAACGCTCTCCCGACTGAGCTAAGTGTCCAACGCTAAATAATGATAGCAAAGGCCACCGCTCATTTCAATAAATCATTAAGCGGAGACATGATACTCGGCATAGTGACCTCTGTCGTGAGGTTGTTGGCCCAATGTCCACGCTTAACCAAATAAAGACCCAACATCATTTTGATGATGTCAATCGTCTGCAAAATCATGAACATCAATACGAGGGGAAGATTCGTAAAAAGTGCTAATGCCCAAGCTAAAGGCACGGTTCCTGCCCACATCAGCCCGGAGTCCATCAGCATCGTCTGCGTCGTCTTGCCGCCGGCTCTCAGTATTTGGTAAGCGCTGACGCAAACGCTATAAACCGATAAGAAGATGCCATATACGATAATCATCTGCGTTGCCAGTAGTTGTTGTCTGGGACTGACCTCGACCCAAAGTTTGGGAATAAACGGCGAGAGCATCAACATGATGCCGCCAACGATCAGCGAAATAAAAACGCCTAACCCAATGAGTTTTTTGGTATCTTCCTTCGCTTCTTTGATTCTACCGGCTCCAAGCGCCGAGCCGACGATGACGGAAATGCCAACGCCAAGTCCGGCAAACACGATGCCAAAGATTTCGGTAGTCGTCGAAAGAATCGATAAGGCCGACAATACGTTGTCACGTTCGGCAAAACTCAGACTCTGCATAATCATGCCGGTCGACCACAAAATTTCATTAATCAGCAGTGGCCACATCTTCTTGGCGATAAGACGAAATAGTTTCGGTTCAATTTTGAACTGCCGATAGACCCCATGACAAAAATCCATTTTCTTGCGGTGAGCAATCAAGATAATCGCCCCCGCCTCAATCAACCGTGCGATAACCGTCGCTAACGCGGCACCGACGACTCCGAGTCGCAATCCATAAATAAACAGCGCATTTAGTGCGGCATTTGAAGAAAGAGCAATCACGCCAACGATCATCGGGAGCTTCGTGCGTCCGGTTTCCCTTAAAGTAGAAGCATAAGATGTCGCATATATCAGTGGTATATAACTCAAAAAAAGAATCGGCATATAAAGAGCGGCTTGGGCCAATATCCCGGCTTGGTTAGCGTCTGAGCGCGAATAGAAAGTGACCAGCTGTGACCCGAATGCGTAAAGCAGTGGTAGCGATAATATCAAAAATCCCGTCCCAATCACAATTTTGAACAAAAATGCCTGGCGTAGATGCTTGACGTCTTTGGCACCGGCAAATTGCTGGACATAGATGGCGGCGCCGCTAAAAAGACCATAACTGACGACGAAAAACAAAAACGACGCTTGGTTAACGGCATACACGGCGCTGACGGCTTCATTGGAAACGCCACCGACCATGATGTTATCGACAAAGGTGACGATAAAGGAAACGAGCGTCTGGACCATGACCGGGAAGGTGATGGCGAAGAAGCGTTTCATAAATTGTTTATCGCGGAGTGCCTGTAACATATTCGTCCTAAAGAAAAGGGCCTCGTTCGGGCCCAATGATCTTACATAAATGGTGGGCCTTAATAGATTTGAACTATCGACCTCGCCCTTATCAGGGGCGCGCTCTAACCGACTGAGCTAAAGGCCCATTTATGTGCCTATACAATATACAATATGATTATCAGGATTTCAACCATAAACAATCCCAAAATCATGACCATAAAAGAAAAACCCACGGTTGCTTACCATGGGTTTTAATCTTTGATTAACGTTTGCTGAATTGCGGAGCGCGGCGGGCGGCTTTCAGACCGTACTTCTTACGTTCCTTGGCGCGGCTGTCACGGGTTAACATCCCAGCGACTTTCAGCGTCGTGCGTTCAGCGCCGCTTTCGAGTAGGGCGCGGGCGATGCCCAAACGGATGGCGCCGGCTTGTCCGGTGAAGCCTCCGCCGATGACGGTCGCTTCGACGTCGAATTTGTCGGCGTTATTCGTCAACACGAGCGGTTGCATTAAATCCATGACTAGCGTTTCATACGGCATGTATTCTTTGACGGGACGGCCGTTGACGGTAATCGATCCGGTGCCTGATTTGACATACACACGAGCGATTGACGATTTGCGACGACCAGTGCCGTAGTATTGGACGATTTCTTTTTTCTTAGTTGCCATGAGTTAAGTTCTCCTTAAAGGTGCCGGAGCACAAACGGTTCAGGTTTTTGTGCTTCGTGGGGATGTTCCGCCCCTTTGTAGACGAATAGTTTTTTGATAATCTGACGGCCTAAACGACCTTTGGGGACCATGCCCCAGACAGCCCGTTCGACCATTTCCACAGGATATTTTTCGACCATTTCTTTAGCGCTTCTAGTACGTAAGCCACCAGCATAACCGGAGACGTTGTAATAGTTTTTGGTGTTCAGCTTGTCACCTGACAAACCGACTTTTTCAGCGTTGGTGATAATGACGAAATCACCGCAGTCGACGTTGGGCGTAAACGTGGGTTTATGCTTACCGATGAGCACGATGGCGATTTCACTCGCTAAACGTCCTAACGGTTTGTCAGTCGCATCGACGACATACCATTTACGGACGATGTCTTCTTTCTTTGAAATTGTTGTTTGACGCAGCATGTTGGTTCCTCCTTACCAAACTGTATTCTTACCGGGACTACAATTTAGGCAATTTGTGCCGAATACAATAATACTTATATGAATATATAAAGTCAAATGAAAGTTACATATCAAGGTAGGATATGGACTTGACTTTGCTGAAGAGGTGGAAAAACGTTTATAGTTCGACGTTATGATAGACGTTTTGGACGTCTTGGAGTTCATCTAACACATCGAGTAAAGCTTTGAAAGTATCGAGATTTTCGCCTTCAAGTTTGATTGTTTCGTTTGGAAGCATCGCGATTTCGCACACATCGAATTCTTCAATGCCCAACTCTTTCAAAGCCGCTTTGGCGGCACCAAGCGATGTGGGCGAAACTTGGATTTCAACGATGCCATCGCCACCTGAAATATCGGTGACGTCGACGTCGGCTAAAATGAGCGTTTCTCCGATTTGTTCGGGATTGTCGCCTTTGAAAACGAGTAGTCCGGCTTCGGTGAAGTTATAAGCGACAGTACCTAGATGCCCGCCTTTTCTGGTAACGGCGGTTCGCACATCAATAAAGGCCCGATTGACGTTATCGGTTAATGTTTCGATGATGATATAGCTGTTGCCGGGACCAAACGCTTCATAACGACCGCCGACATAGGCTTCGGCATCCCCGCCCGAAGCTTTTTTAATCGCCCGTTCGATTACGTCTTTAGGAACGCTTTGTCCTTTGTATTTATCGATGGCGCTGCGTAATGCCAAGTTGCTGTCTGGATCAGGCAATCCGCTTTTGGCCGCCATGTATATTTCTTTGCTGGCCCGCATGTACAGGGCACTTTTTTTGGCGCCGGTGGCCGCCATGGCCGCTGCGCGCACTTCAAAATGTCTTCCCATAAATTAACTCCTATAACGTCGTTATTATAACACCGAAATTAGTCTAAATATCGAGGCGATTGATATGTTTCAAATCGAGCTTTTCGACCAGATCGGTCATGATGGCGATGCGCGAATCGAGAAAATCTCGAGGATCATGGGCATCAATGCCCACGATGACTTTGACGCCATAGCGCTTGGCCGTTTCCCAAAACGGGATGTATGGATACATGTAGCGATATTCGTTTCCGATCAGTCGTTGTCCCGCAAAACGAATCGCTCCCATGTTAAGTTCAAGCGGAATATCAAGTCGAACCGCGGCTTGGCAAATAGCTTCGCTGACTTCTTGAGCGGTTTCATCGAATCCGAATGGATAGCTAGCCATGAACAAATCGGGATGGGCGACATATTTGAACAACTTGGTTTCCATGCCCTTAATGAGTTCTCGGCCATATTCTTTGATATCTTCAGCTGTTCGACTATGCCCGTAATAATGCGTTAATCGACCTTGCTCATACCGATAATGCTGAGCAAGAATCATGTAGTCGATAATGCCGGTGCGCAAAAGCTCTTTGTAGTAATAATCAAAATCACGATAGTATTCAGCTTCAAACCCTAAATGAATAACAACCTGATCGGCGTATTGGTCTTTTAAATCGCTAATGGAATTTACATAGCCTTCCATTTCTTCATAGTTACCGCGTGAGCCATACTGCTTAATGCCGGGAAGGAAAATATGGTCGGAAAAACCAAGCACTTTAATGCCTGATTTAATTGCATTGATGACATAGTCTTCATCACGACCGATGGCATGACCGCACCGGTATGTGTGCGTATGATAACAGTAATCGATTTTTTTGCTCATTAGTAAATGACCCGATACAAGTATAGACCTTGTGGTTCCGCTTTATAACTGATGACATCGCGGGAAGCGCTATCGAGATGGCGCTTGATGAATAACTCGTTTTCTTTACCGTTTCCAATGGCAATCAGCGTTCCAACGATGAACCGAATCATGTAGGTCATAAAACCTGATCCATTAATATCAATTCGAATGAGTTTGCCCTTTGTTTTTATCGAAATGTCATTGATTGTTCTGACATATCCCTCTTTGTCTTCATCTTTGGTCGTGAAATCTTGGAAGTTGTGGGTTCCAATGAATAATCGCGTGGCATTTGTCATCGCGGCAATATCCAATTGAGCCCGAATTTGCATGCAATATTGACGGTCAAATGGCGAATATTCGCCATTGTTAATCAAATAGTAATAAACTTTTCCCTTCGCATTATAGCGAGCATGAAAATCGTGTTTAATTCGTTTGAGCTTCAATAAACGAATGTCTTTATTTACGAGGGAATTGAATCCAATGAGCAACTTATTTAAGTCAAACGGTTTGTCGATATCAAAGTGAAAAGTTTGGCCTTTTGCGTGAACGCCGCGATCAGTACGACCACTACCATAGACTTCGATATGCGTATCCAATATTTGGCTGAGCACTCTTTCAATCTCACCTTGAATCGAGGGCTCGTCTGGTTGGCGCTGCCAACCGTTATAGTTGGTGCCATCATAGGCAACAATACCTAGTACTCTCATCGTTAAAATAAGTTTCCAATAATCGCCACGAAATCGACTTTAAGCGCGGCCAGCACGATGATGCCTGATAATAAGCCCACGACGAATATTAACGCGATCGAATCGGGCACGCGCCACTTCATCACGCGGTAACGGGTCCTTTTACCACTGGGGTTATACCCACGCGCTTCCATCGCGTTGGCGAGTTCTTCGCTTCGTTGGAAGGCGGAAATGAATAACGGCACAATCAAAGAAACAATCGCACGGACTTTTTCGGATAGTTTACCGCTGACAAAATCGACGCCGCGACTTGCCTGCGCCTTCATGATGCGATATGTTTCATCAAGCAGTGTCGGAATAAATCGAAGCGCAATGGAAATCGTCATCGCGATTTCATGTGTCGGGAATCTGATTACTTTAAATGGTAGCAAATACCATTCGATGGCGTACGTCAAATCAAGCGGACGCGTCGTCGAAGTTAGCACCATTGTCAGGGCAATCATCAACACCAAACGAATGACGATATAAAGCGTTTGGAAAATCGCATTCCAATAGATATTCCACGAACCGATTGAGAAAGCAATCGCCCCAGAGTTGGGAACGATTGTATTAATGATTAATAAGAATGTAATCATAATCCATAACGCTTTTAATTGTTTGAAAAGCGTCTTGAATTTAATGCGGCTGACCATCATCATCGTGGCAATCAATAGAAAAATCAGGCCATAAACGATGAAGTTCATCGGTACGTTGACGAACTTGATGAAAATACCGACCATCAGCACGATTAAGCCAAATAGCTTCAAACGTGGATCAAGGCGGTGAATAAACGAATTATAAGGGACGTATCTACCCAGCGCGATGTTAGCCACGGTGATAGCCGCCTTTGACGATTTTCGCCATGTCTTCAATCGTGCGAATGTTACGCATGTCGAACTGGTAACCGCCGTTTTTAAGCAGTTTCGCAAAATGGTAAAGATTGGGAATCTCAAGATTATAGTCTTCATAATCGCCTTCAAATAGCGATAATGGATCCGTCACTTTGACGATGGCGCCATCTTTCATTACGATGACATCGCTAGCATAACGTAGCACGATATTCATATCGTGAGTCACCAAAACGACGGTCGTGCCGCCTTGATGAATCTTGTCAAACAAATCCATCATCTCTTGAGCGCCACGCGGATCGAGCCCGGCGGTTGGCTCGTCTAGCACGAGCACTTTCGGTTCCATGGCGATGATGCCAGCGATGGCGACGCGACGGCGTTGTCCGCCTGATAGTTCAAAGGGAGAGCGTTTGAATAAATCATCGTCAATTCCAACTTCACGTAGCGCTTTATGAGCTTTATCAAGCGCCACTTTTTCATCGTCACCAAAATTACGAGGGCCAAAAGCTACGTCTTTTTCGACCGATTCTTCGAATAGCTGATATTCGGGAAATTGAAAAACGAGTCCCGCATGCTTGCGGAATTTCTTAATGTGTTTGACCTTTTCTTTGGCCGTTATCGTCATGTCATCGACTTGAATCGTGCCACTTGTGGGCAAAAGCAAGGCATTGATGTGTTGAATCAAGGTTGATTTGCCGCTGCCCGTATGACCGACGATGGCTGTGAATGAATGGTCTTTGATGTCAATGTTAACACCGCGAAGCGCTTCAAACTGAAACGGGGTCTTCGGGGAATATACATAAAATACGTCGCTGAATTTTATCGGCATAAGATGGCCGCCAGTTGTTTGATTGATTTCGCGCTTGTGACGTTAACGCCTTCTTTTTCAAGCGCTTCTTTCATTTTCATGACGAAGGGGATGTCTAGGTCAATCGCGCGTAGTTCGTCGCGTTTAGAAAATACTTCCTCCGGTTTTCCCCGTAAAGCGATCGTTCCTTCGTTTAAAACGATAATCTCATCGCTACGATACGCCTCTTCAATGTCGTGGGTAATCGAAACGATTGTCAGGTTGGGGTCATGCTTTTTCATGTCGATGGCGATGTCGCGAATTTCGCGCTTTCCTTTGGGGTCTAGCATCGCCGTGGCCTCGTCCATAATGATGAGTTCCGGTTTCATCGCTAAAACACCGGCGATAGCGACGCGTTGTTTTTGACCTCCTGACAAATTACTCGGTTCTTTATCGAGGAAATCGCTCATTTTGACTTTGCCGGCAAACTCATCAATCAAAGGTTGCATTTGGTCGTGAGGAACTTGCCGATTTTCAAGACCAAAGGCAATGTCATCAGCGACGGTAGCTCCGATAAATTGATTGTCTGGGTTTTGGAACACGATGCCGAGCCGCGGTCTTAAATCGTTAATCGTTTTTGGTGAAAGAAGTTGGTCAAATAAAAAAATTTCGCCACGTTTGGCTTCAAGTAGACCGACGATGAGTTTTGCCAGCGTTGATTTGCCACTGCCGTTATGACCGATAATTGAAACATAACTGCCGGCTTCGATGTCGAGATTGACGTTTTTTAAAACGTCGATGCGACCATCATAGGAAAAAGATAGGTTTCTGATTGAAAGAAGAGCCACTATTTGCTCCTTTTGTAGTAAATATATTCAACGGTAAAGACTGATGCCAAGTAAAAAACGATTGATAAAGTGATGACGAGCCACAATACCCAATCAGGTTGGATGCCGTTAGGAAATTGTCGAGCAATCGTGCCCCAAACGACAGTCATGAATAGTAAATACGCTAAAGTGACGACAGTTACGCGTCTTGCAGCAGCGTTATCAAGTTTATACGGCTTTTGATTTTGTTTCTTTTTCATGATTATTGGTATTCGATGTGCGGCACGCGGCCGATATATTGACGGTATTTAACACCCGCTAAATCAAACATTTTTTTACTGGCTTTAAATGATACTTGTTCAGCGTATTTATCGCTTTCATAGATGACTTCCTTGATGCCTGATTGAATGATGGCTTTCGCACATTCGTTACACGGAAACAGCGTCACGTAAATGCTGCAACCCCGTAGTGCGGTACCGTCTCGTGTGTTCAAAATGGCGTTTAATTCGGCATGGCAGACATATAGATATTTGTTGTCGAGCCCTTCTCCAGGTCCCCAAGGACACACATCATCGCTACAGCCCATCGGCATGCCGTTATAGCCAATCGATACGACTTTATGTTGGCAATCGGCAATGCAAGCTCCAACTTGGGTTGATGGGTCTTTGCTTCTTAATGCGCTCATATAGGCGATGCCCATAAAATATTCATCCCAGGAAATGTAATCGTCGCGTTTAGCTATCATAGTGACCTCTCAAGATTGCTATTATATCATAATAGTTTCATCAATTCTTTTCCATATAATCGGACGAAGCTTTACATGAAAACTATTTGTGAATAGATGTTAAAATTCAATGTGTATGCAGCCCTCTCTTTCGAACAACGATACCTGATAACAATAATAATTGTTAACAAATGAAAAAAATGCTGTATGATGAAATATTGCTCCACAAAGAGGTGTCTATGATCCGATTGAATAAAAAACTTAACGCTTATGCCGCGATTACCATCGTAGCATTGTTGATATTTTCGGGTTTAAATACAAAGCGGCCGGAACAAACCTATGCGGCTGGAACTTACACGACGTCACTGCCTTCTACCATCAACGTCACACCGTTAAGTGACAATGGTATCCGTTCCTATTATTCATCGCTTGATTCATTGGCGACAAGCGAACGACAAGGAACAAATTTGTTGAAAAACCTTAAGCCAATTCTTTTAGATAATTTTCGCTATTATTCATACACCAATACATGGAAAGTACTTCAAGTCGTCGATCGAAATTGGGAATTAGATCCTCTAAGCCCGTTGACTGGATACACATACTCTGACAACCCATATGTTCGCCTGCTATATCGTAATGATAATGATGTCATCGCAACAGCAGCCCAATTCAACGATACTCACGGAACTTATATTGATCGCGAGCATGTGTGGCCCCAATCGCGCGGATTTAAAGCATCAAGCGGGGCTTCTGGTCCGGCTGGAACTGATGTTCATCATCTGATGCTTGCTGATAGTTACAATAATCAGCAAGGTCACAATAATTATCCATGGGGTGACGAAGACGATGGTATTACCCCAACAACGATTGGATCTTTCCCTGAGAATACTACTGGAACAAGATGGACCGCTATCGATGAATTCGGAGATTCGGCTCTTATTTACGAACCTCAGGATTCTGATAAAGGTAATGTCGCACGCGCGATTTTTTACATGGCTGCCCGCTATAATAATTGGGCTGGTGAAACCGGAGTTATTTCTGATTTTGAACCATTTTTGATTGTTACAGATGAGGTTTATGACAATACCACCATATCTTCGACAGATACTACGCCCGCTAAAATGGGTGTTCTATCCACCCTATTAAAATGGCATGAAATGGATCCCGTCGATGAGATTGAGATTCGCCGCAACAACTTGATATATAACAATTACCAGTTGAATCGTAATCCATTTGTCGATTTTCCAGAATGGGTTGACGCTGTATATGGTAGTGGCGTATATGCGACACCTTCAAGCGACATGATTAATGGATATAATGAGAGTTCGGTATCGATAACCGAAATTACTTTATCGCCTTCTTCCTTCAATCTTTCGGTAGGAGGTTCTTCAACTACACTAGTCGCAAATATCACACCAACGAATGCTTCTAATAAAACGCTTAACTGGACCTCAAGCAATAATTCGATTGCCACTGTTGATAGCAGCGGTCAAGTAAGTCCCGTGAGCGTAGGTACGGCGACGATAACGGCAACAGCCACTGATGGTAGTGGTGTTTATGCAACATCATCAGTTACCGTCCATGAGATTTCAGAAAGAGAACTCGATTATATTGAGGTTAGTGCATATGATGCATCGGCCCCTTATAAAGGTTCTTACGATCAAGATTCAGTAGTCGTCATGGCTCACTACGATGATTTCACAACAGAAGACGTCACATCTTCATCAACGATTGACGCGATAGATACAAATACACTCGGCCAACAAATTATCGATGTTTCATACGCTGGAAAATCGACAAGTTTTATCGTTGAAGTCACTAACCTTGGTGCTTCAATCGGGACTAGTTATGCCACTGATTTGATAATCTCAGAATACATCGAAGGCTCGAGCAATAATAAAGCCATCGAGATTTATAACGGGACCGGTTCAACCGTCAACTTGTCGAACTATCGATTAGGACATTTCAATAATGGATCATCCACAATGACATACGATTTGGCTTTGTCTGGCAATTTGTTACACAATGATGTATTTGTAATCGCACATTCGTCTGCAAATGATTTGATAAAAGCTCAAGCCGATCTATTAACTGCTGCAAGCGCAATTGGTTTTAATGGTAACGATGTAATGGTCATATTTACTGGGACAAAAGACGATTTTAACTTGATTGACGTCGTCGGTGTCATTGGTAGTAGTGCAAATTTCGCAATTGACACGACGTTAGTTAGGAAAAGTACTGTATTATCACCTGTGACTACATATGATTCGTCACAATGGAATACCTATTCAACTGACACTTCAACTTATCTAGGCAGTCACACCATGGATACAGGGAACCCGGCTGACTATGCTGATCAAGCTATTGCTTATGCCGTCTTTTTCCTTGCTGAAACCGCTCCATATTGCGTATTACTACAAGGTGATGATGTGGATTGGACATATCTCTCAAATGAGTATGGTTATATGCAGCCTGATTCAAAAAACTATTTTGTAGCGGAATCAACAACAAATCAAAGCATTGTCGATGCGATTGAAAGATATGAATATTTAATTAACAAATATGCTTCGCTATACAGCAATAATTTTATGGAAGACGGAGATGGAACACCCCTTATAATTTTGAGTGGCTTCCCTAATCAATCTCAAGGCTACAATTCTGTCAATGGATTCGCCGTATTAATTCTAATCACAATAACGATACTCCCAACCTCAGTCTTCTTGTTGATTAGACGCAAAAAAACACGTTGTAATCTCTAAAAAATTCACATTAATTATTAAAAGAATTAAACTTGATTATTAACTTTCCAATTCACTAATATAATTTGTTATATCTTTATTAAAAAATTAATGAATTGTTTTTAATTGCCAAATATATTTTTTTAATTTATATTAATGGCAACAAGAAAGCGCTTTTTTGCTTATTTTGGAGGAACACAAATATGTTGTTTAATTTTAAAAAAATAACTATGCTCTTCACCTCAATTGCAATGGTAGGAGGATTGGCTGTCAGCATTGGCGTCAATCAAAAATCTGCAATAAACACAACCGCAGAAGCACAATGGATTCAACCAGGGCAAATTTTCTATTTCACGCCAAACTCAAATTGGAAGCAAGATAGCGCTCGCTTTGCCGCATGTTTATATGAGGATGGTGTCGGAGAAAGAGGATGGGTATCTCTATCAGCGGTTTCTGGAAAAACTGATTTATATACAATGACATATCCTGAATGGTCATGGTCTAATCGCATTATCTTTGTGAGAATGGATCCTGCATCCAATGGTGTAAACTCATGGGACTGGGATTGGAATCAAACTGCTAATTTGGAATATGATGGTGTTAAACAATACTTTACTATTCCTGGAAGCGATTGGAGTGGTTCTGATAATACGAACTGGACTAACCTTTACGCAACCGAATCAATAAATTTCGCATCTTCCTTCTCTACAACAATTGGCGGTGTATGTGACCCAACCGGTGCTTCAAATAATGTAACAAACGAACTTTGGAATGGTCAGATAAGTGCGTATAATGCACTTGAAGCTGGTTCAAAAACCTATTTATCAAGTGGCTCTGAATCTCAAATTGTTAATGCAACTGCACTTCACGATTATATTGTTGCAAAATATTCAAGAACACCAATTTTCTAATCCTTAAAAAAGCTTTTAAATTTTTGTAACCCAGACTAAGTCTGGGTTTTTATATGGAAAAATCAAATTAGATATAGAAAAAATTTATCTATTTATTGAATGAAAATGATAAAATCATTTAAACATGTAGAAAGAAAGAATAAATATGATGGAATCCAAAAAACTATTTAGAAGGCTCTCCTTCGCATCTGCCGACTTATTCGGTGGCGGCTCTTTCAACATTATTAACTTCCTATATCCAGGATTCCTTGCTCTTGTTGTAGGAATCGATCCTTTCTGGGCTAGTTTCATCATGATGACCGCCCGCGTATTTGATGCAGTCATTGATCCCATCATCGGATGGATTAGCGATGCGACTAAATCGCGCTTTGGTAAACGAAGAATTTTCTTGATTGTTTGTTCTCCTTTAATAGTCGTTGGCATGTTCCTACTTTTCTATCCTTTCAGCTTTCCAGACATGACATTGAGAATAATTTCTGTATTAGTGTCCTATTTGGTATTCGTCGCCATCCAATCATCAATCATGATTCCTTATTATTCGCTATCTAGTGAGATATCCAGTGACTATCAAGATCGTGCTTCATTCAATTCATATCGGCTTGGATTCAGCATTTTCGCTTCAATCATCTGCGTAGCAGTCCCTGGAATCATTGTCAATAGCTTTGGCACTACTTTGGAAGCCCAACGAATTGGCTATCAAGTCATGTCTATTTCGTTTGGTCTATTCTTTGGATTAAGCATCCTTGTCAGCGGTCTATTCGCCAAAGAGGAAATCACCAGTCCGCCGATAAAAAGAAAAGTATCGGCCCAAGCATTCTTTGAACCACTGACACTTAAACCATTCAGACAATATCTTGTCATGTTCTTGATGCTTCAAATATCGATGGCCGTCATGAGCGGATTATTCTTCTTCTATATCGATTTCTTCATCGTCAAAGATGTGACAGCAACCGGCCAAGGAAATATGGTTGGTCTTATTGCCGCGGCATTATTATTCTTAACACAAATCGTAGCCCTACCCGTTTATTTGAAGATGATTCAAAAAAAGAGCAAAGCGTTCACATATAGGTTTGGCGCGTTTATTTGGATGGGCTCCGCTTTAGTGCTTTTCTTCATACCAGCGAATGTTAATCCCATCGTTATTTATTTATTAGCAATCGTCATGGGTTTTGGAATATCCGCGCCTGGCCTCGTCCCCCATACGATGTTTGGCGATATCGTCGATTATGGCCAAGTTAGATTTGGAAAACGGCTTGAAGGAGCGATGGCTGGCTTCATGAACTTCGCCAATCAAATCGCCCAGGCGATCGGTCTATCATTAGCGATGGCCATTTTAGGCTTTGCCGATTTCCAAGAACGCGATATCCGCCTCCCCGATCCTGTCACCTCACAGCCCGAAAGCGCACTTCTTGCCATTCGATTGCTACTGATGATTACACCAATCCTATTACTAGGTATTGGTTCGTTCATTTCGTACCGCTACAAGATTGATGCGCGCGAACACGCAAAGATCAAGCAACAAATCGCAGAGCTCGCCATTGCTCCAGCGGAATAGTTCATGATCAAACGCCCAAACCCATTTTTATGGCTGCCACTTGCCGGAATCTTAAAGGTTTCCGCTTGGCTTCAAGGTGGTCGCATTACCGAAAAAGTCAAAATCAAGAAGCCGTGCATTATACTATCGAACCATACTTCTTTTAGAGATTATGTGTTCGCGGTTGCCGCGCTATACCCGCATCGTGTCACATTTATGGCGGCCTCTAAAATGTATTACGAACCAGAACGCCGACCATTTCTAAAAATGGCACGCGCAATTCAAAAAGCTTCGTTTGAAAGCGATCTACGGGCAGTAGTCGCCGCACTAAATATTCTCAAACAAGGTGGGATATTAAGTATCTTCCCCGAAGGTCAGATATCATATCACGGCACGAGTTTGAAACCGCCTTTTTCAATTGCTAAGTTTCTTAAAAAGGCAAATGTGAATGTTTACATACTACAATTCCAAAATAACTACTTAATGGCCCCGCCTTGGTCTAATAATGTTTTCAAAGGCAAGGTGTTTACACGCTTGTTTCCTTTGTTTGACAAAGAGGAACTTGTACAGCTGGATGAATCGACGATTTTTAATCGAATGAATGAAGCGCTCAGTTTTAACACTGGGGAATATAACCGCATTCACAGACACAAATATAAAGTTCAACCACTTGATAATCTGGATAGCCTGCTATTCATGTGCCCCAAATGTCATGAACATTCGCTTCAAGTAAGCGGCTCGCAAATTATCTGTTCTAAGTGTGATAACACTCTTAAATATGATGAGTATGGATTTCTTGAAAATAATAGTGTCTATGAACATTTCGAAAGACAACGGAAATTTATCGAATCATCAATCGAGAATAACCCGCATTATGAGTTGATTGCACCAGTTAATCTTGTAAGACAAAAAGAAACCAGCCTTGAACATGTTGGCCAAGGAACGCTTTCTTTGAACCGAGATAACTATATTTATACGGGCACCAATAATGGTGAGGAAGTGGTTTACACATTTGCTACGAAAACAGTTGAATACCTACCTTCAGACATCGGTAAGAATGTGCAAATTTATCACCATCGACAAATATACATATTCGAGATGGCTGATAAGAAGCTACCGACGCTATTCACGATTGTTGGAGAATATTTCAATCGACTAAGATCTTGAATTCAAATTAAAAGACTCGGCTTGGTGTGTCGAGTCTTTTTGTCGTTTCAAATAAACCGATTAGCTTCTTTTCATTTTTTTAACAAGAATCAAATATCCAAGTGATAATAATGATGCTAATGAAAGTAATGAGATGACTGCACCAACATTGGCGCCGGCATCATTATTTTCAGATGGCATTGGAGGAAGCCCCGATCCAGGATAAGCCGCATCATAAAGTGCTTCCATCATCGCTACTTTGGCCGAAGTGAGGACTGTCACGCCATCACCACGCCCAGTGGCATAATCATCTTCATCAACAAAATCTAATACAGTGTCAGTTTCGCCATATGTTCTTCCAGAAAGATTGAAATTGGTATCAAGCGCATTAAAGGCTCCGTAACCATGGGTCGTGCTATCAGAGCAACTGAGATATCCATATAAAAGCGAATTGATTACGGCGTTTGATACATTTCTCGATTCGGCGGATTCTCCTTCGGGACGGTAGATGCCATTTCCATCATTCCAAATACGCCAAATCTTATGGAGTAAATTTGTATTGAATGCCTCGGGAGCAGTGTTATTCCAAACCGAGGCTGTTAAAGGATCATTAGTAGATGAACGGGCTAGATCAACATATTTTCCACTGATAGTCGCTAATGGAACATCGTAAAAAATGACTCCTGCCGTAGTATACTCTGTGAAACCGCCGCCAGAAGCATAATATGTGTCGGCGGTGTAAGACTCGATTCCAACATACGTAATATTTGCGCCCACATCATTCGTCAAATCATCAGATGTAGCTGCTATTCGTAGCACCTGGTGTGCGCCGTCATTTTCCCACCAACTTGGTCGCACAACCGAAATTCGAATATCACTCGACGTGATTACGGCATTTGTCTCAACTGTCGAAGGATTGATTGATAAACCAATGCCTATCAATAAAGCGCTACTAACAAAAATATATTTGCTTAGTTTCATAAGAACGAGCTCCTTGTTCTATATCTATCTAAATGTTAGCGGTTTCACCAATCAGCGTCAATGTGATAAAAATGTCATAGACTGCTTAACCAATTATTTATAAATACAAAAACATTATTGATATAATATTTAACATATGGAGACTAACGCATGAATTATAAAAGAAAATGGCATTCACTTTACATTTTTTTATTAATGATTTTCTTCCCACTGACCGCTTGTGGTTCCAGCGGACCGATTACTAGTTCACAAGGTGCAGGTTCCTCCAGTGGTTCTCAAACTTCACTTACAAGTGGTGAAACATCCAGTCAAGAGACCACTCCAACTGACGTTGACTTCGAAACACTTGTGATTCACTTCCGAGGCGATGGTCTTGTGCTAGCAGATTGGTCGCTGTGGCTTTGGGAAGATGGTGGCGATGGCGCTCTCTTCTTATTCAATGAACCAAATGATGATTATGGTGCTGTCGCACGCTATCCGGCTTCCACTTGGACCACGCGCAGCAAACTTAATTACATCAGCAGGAAAACCGCGACATGGGTTGGTCAATCAACCAACAATTCTATCCGTTATGACATGTTCAAAGACGAGATTACTAATGATGGCGAGTTGCATGTTTATCTCATTCATTTGGAACGAGAAGTGTTCGTTCGGAAAGAGGATGCATTAGGCGACCGTGTCTTAAAAGCATACTTTACCGATTGGAAAAAGGTTCAATTCGAAACAACCGCAGCTTTCCATTCATATGAATTATTGGCCAATGATCTACCAATTAAATCTGGTAACGCCGGTAGTAGCGGTCAACAGATTACACTCGATACCGATGCCGATTTAAGCGTGCTTTATCAAGTTAAAGTGCGGTTTAAAGCCGATGAGGAAAAATATAAATTCCGCGGTGTTTCGGCCACTAATTTATTTGAAACAACAAAATTCCTCACCGATTACACATATAATGGCAAAGACCTTGGCGTTACTTATACGCCGACTGCGTCAACCTTTAAACTATGGGCGCCCTCTACTAGTAAAGTTGAATTACGCGTATATTTACTTGGCACACCTGGATCAATATCGGGCTCAACACTGACCGATGTAATGGTTGGCCGTTACAACATGGTACGGCAAGCAGGTGGCGTATTTTCAGTGTCGGTCACTGGTGACTTACACGGTAAATATTACACCTACATGGTCACCAACTCTGAAGGCACCAATGAGGTGGTCGATCCATACGCAAAATCTGCCGGTGTCAACGGCATGAGGGGTCAAATCGTCGATTTTTCAAAAACCAATCCTGAAGGTTGGGACGATGTTACTTTCACCGATATTCAATCGGCCAATGATTTAATCATTTATGAAATGCATGTACGCGACCTCACAATTGATGAATCATGGAATGGAACCGAAGCCAATCGCGGCAAATACTTGGGCATGGTGGAATCTGGTACAACATACACTAAAGGTGAAGTCACAGTCAGTACTGGGTTTGACCATCTTAAAGAACTAGGTATCAACGCCATTCAAATCATGCCATTTTATGATCAAGCCAACAATGAACTTGCCGATACATACAATTGGGGTTATAACCCGCTTAATTACAATGTGCTAGAAGGTCAATATTCGTCGAACCCGTTTGATGGACTCGCTCGTGTCAAGGAGTTTAAAGAAGCCGTCAAGGCATTTGCGGAAGCCGACATTCGTATCATCATGGATGTCGTATATAATCACGTTTCCTCGGCAACTGGATCAAATTTCGATTTAATCGTGCCGGGGTATTATTTTAGGTTAAATCCCAACGGAACTTATAACGATGACGCTGGTGTTGGTAACGTCGTTAAAAGCGAACGCAAAATGATGTCCAAGTTCATTGTCGAATCGATGGAATTTTGGGCATCAGAATATAACATTAAAGGCTTCCGTTTCGATTTGATGGATCTCATCGACACGACGACGCTGAACAATTCACGCACGGCAATGAACGCGATTGATTCAGATATCGTCATTTATGGCGAACCATGGAGCGCTGTGGGTGGTAATTCTGGCCGCGTTTATGGTGAACTCAATGGTATCGGTGGTTTTAACGACCAAGGTCGCAATGGCATCCGCGGTGAAAATAATTGGAATAACCGCTGGGGTTGGATGCAAAAAGGCGAAAACGATAACTCCGGAAACAATGCAAATCTCTACCTCAACAAGGTCAAGGGCATGATGGCCGGCATGGCTGGAAACTACTACGAATATATGCAATGGGATCCCGCAAAAACAGTCAATTACGCCTCATGTCATGATAACTTAACACTTTATGATCAATTGCTCTACACTGTCGATAACGGAGATGCTCCGAAAGCCTCGGTGGCTGTTAACGCCTTGATAACATTTGGCATTGGTATTCCTTTCATCAATGGGGGCGAAGAAATCATGCGTACGAAAATCGCCGCTGAAGACGATTTACCGGAAACTTACTACACGGCCAGCGATGGCACGAAAATCAGCCATAATTCCTACCGCTCACCCGATAGCGTCAACTCCTATAAATGGGAAAATAAAGTTGATTATAAAGAATACAATGACCGTTATGCGGACATGATTAGCTTGAGAAAACAATATAGTAACTTTAATATTACTTCCCGCGATTTAGTCGGGCGTCAATATGAAGGGTATCCTGACAAACATATGGGATTCTTCGATTTACCGACGTCGTTTTCAACAATTGCTGCCTGGTATCAAAACGCCAGCGATATTTTATACGTTTTCGCCAATGCCCGGGAATCGGTGCAAAGCGGGACGGTCACCTCTCAGATTGGCTGGGGCGGTAGCTCTGACCATGTCGAAGTATTGTTTGACTCCAGTGGTCGCTATAGTGTTGGCACTCGATTATCGGCCAGTGTGATGATGGACCCCTACCAAGTCTTGCTCGTCAAACGCTTGTAGCTAGCAGCCTCGCTTAAAAAAAGCGGGGCTTTTTTATTTTAAAAAAGCAACTCGCAACTATGGTAAAATTATAAGTTAGAAAGGAATACGCACTTTTTGCGTATGGTGAAATTGTGAAAAAATATTTACCACTGCTGCTGGCCGCCTTATTTTCAATGGCTGCTTGCGGATCCTCACAAGAACCATCTTCTTCAACTCCCTCCAGCGAAACTCCGACCGGACAAATCGAACTGGAGACGCATTTAGACGAACCATCCGTCGTGATCCACTATCAACGGACCGACAGCAATTACGAAGGTTGGAATTTATGGCTTTGGGGCTTCGGATACGAAGGGGCCCGCTACGATTTCAACGGCGAGAGCTCATACGGAGTCTATGCCCATTATCCGCTGTCGAATTGGACTGGTGCCCGTCAAATCGGGTTTATCGTCAGATTAACGACCGCTAACGACGAATGGGCCGCCAAAGACCCTAGTCCCGACCGTTTCGTCAATCTTGACGAGTGGGACGCAAACGAGCATGACGAATACCATGTCTTCCTTAAAACAATGGAAATGAATGTGTTCACCGATACTTTAGGTACCGTTTATAACGGTGTTGGTAACGCCTTCTTCAGAAGCACGACTTCACTAGCCATCACCACGACGACACCCGCTTATCAAATCGAAGTATTATCGGATGATGATGTGGTGTTAACTTACAATCAAACACAAATTAACAGCCGCTTAAGTTTCAACATCGATACTTCCTCAATCACGATTGACTTTGAAACGGTGTACCGTATTCGCGTCAGTTTTGTTGAAAACGATCCCAAACCACGCGTGGCCGGTATTTTGATGCACCATCTATTCTCAGCCGAATCATTCGCCACCGATTATAACTATGACGGCGAACTCGGGGCGATTTATTCAACTGCTTCGACAACTTTCAAAGTGTGGGCGCCGACTTCCGCTTCGATGATTTTGCGCATTTATGATTCTGGCACCCCCAAGATCCTCGACGCCGAAAGGGGCGATGACACATTTACCGCCCACGAAATGACCAAAGGTGCCAAAGGCGTTTGGAGCAAAACCGTGACCGGTGATCTCCATGGCAAATACTATACGTTTGTGGTCACCAATACTTATGGAACCAATGAAGTCGTTGATCCATATGCTAAGTCCGCTGGTATTAACGGCGTGCGGGGCATGGTCGTCGATTTCTCACGCACGAACCCAGTCGGCTGGGAAAGTGTTAACGATGCCGATACATACGAAAGTAACGTCGATGCTTCGTTATATGAACTCCATGTCCGCGATTTGACGATGGATGACACTTGGACTGGCACCGAAGCTAACCGCGGTTTATTCGCCGGCATGTGGGAGTCAGGTACGACTTACACCGAAGGGGTGACAACTGTGGCCACCGGTTTTGACCACATCAAAGAATTAGGCGTCAACGCCGTGCATATTTTACCGATGTTTGATCATGCTAACGACGAAATCGACCCCACCTTCAATTGGGGTTATAACCCGCTGAATTACAACGTCATCGAAGGCTCGTATTCAAGCGATCCATATGATGGATTAGTCCGTATCATGGAAGCCAAAGAAATGGTTAAAGCCTATGATGACGAAGGCATTAAAATCATCATGGACGTCGTTTATAACCACGTCGCCGATGCCAATGGGTCCAGTTTCAATAAACTCGTTCCCGGTTATTATTTCCGTTATACGGCGACCGGTGCCCATTCATCGGGATCGGGCTGTGGTAACGACACGGCCTCGGAACGTTTCATGTTCAAAAAGTTCATGGTCGATTCCACACGCTTCCTCGCTAGCGAATACAAACTCGGCGGTTTCCGCTTTGACCTAATGGGTCTACACACCACCGATGCGATGCAAGCAGTGCGTGCGAGTCTTCTTGAAGTCGATCCCGACATTATCGTCTATGGCGAGCCTTGGGAACTATCAACGACGACCTATGGCCTTCCCGCGATGGCTAACCACCGCAATTTATTCAAGACATCGATGAAAGGCGTCGCTGCCTTTTCCGATCAAATCCGCAATGCCGTGCGCGGTGGCGTGTTCAATGCTTCCGAAGCCGGCTGGATTCAAGTCGAAGCCCCATCAGCTAACGTCACCACGAGCTTAAAACAAACGCTACGTGGCCGTTATAGCAGCAGCACTGACCCCAATCAACTCGTCAACTACGTCAGCGCTCATGATAACAATACATTATTCGATAAATTGCTCTCCTCCGGCGTCAGCGAAGCCAATGCTCCAAAAGTAAGCACTCAAGCAAGCGCCATCATCACCTTTGCTCAAGGTGTGCCGTTCTATCACGCGGGCGACGAACTGATGCGGCAAAAGATTAATCCTGATGGTAGTTTCAATCACAACTCCTATAATGCGAGTGATGAAGTCAATTCCCTTAAATGGGACCGCAAGATTGAATTCAAAGACCAATTTGACAAGTATCAGCAAATGATTGCCATTAGAGCGCAACATCCCATCTTCCGTAATTCCACTCCAGCTCAAATCACTGCCAACTTCACCGACTTAACAACTTTCGGTGGTTATGCGTTTACTAACGGAACCGTGGGCTACAAATTAGTGCGTGAAAGTGGCGTCACCGACGCTTGGCAAGAAGCAATCGTCATCCATAACGGCAACATCGGCAATATCACGATTAACGCCACCGGATATAACGTCGGCTTCGTAAGTCATGGAACATTGACTAGTTCCGCTTCGATGACGATACCAGGCAACGTTTCCGTCGTCTTATACAAGTAAAAAACTAAAAACTATTGTTTTTAAGACCGCATGAAAGCGGTCTTTTTTTATTTATCGTTGCATTGATAAATTATTAGTGTTATTTTTTGTTTCGTACTGATAGAGGCGCAGCCGCGAATAGTAGTTAAGCACAGGGGGTACCCGATGACCTTAACCAAAGGCAAGGCTGCCGAAACATCAATGGCGACATCCGTTGATGATTGGGCCATGGTTGAACAAACCAATGGACTCCCACCATGGATTTGGTGGAGGCGCTATCGTGTGAAGCCCTTCCTTATGGGATTGATGGCGGCATCGATAGGTTATCGGTGCCGCTTTTTTCATCCATAGGAGGTAATAACAATGAAAAAGCTAATTCTAACGGCATTGGCACTCCCAATGCTACTGACGCTTTCAGGCTGCGGTAATCGCACGCTGGAAGATGGGGTGTTCACGATTGGGCTTGAAGCAGCCTACGCCCCGTTTAATTTCACGACGTCAAACAAAGATGACACCCCGATTGCCAATAGCGGCTTCTTGGGTATCGGGCGCACGTATGTGGCTGGTTATGATGTTAGTGTCGCCTCATTTGTCGCTAACGACAATGGCTATGAGTTACAAGTCCGAAAAATCAGTTGGGATGGTCTGATTCCCGCACTACAATCGGGACACATCGACGCAATTATCGCCGGGATGACCGATACACCATCAAGACGGGACAGCGTCAGTTTTTCCGCTCCCTACTATGCTTCTGACCTTGTGATCTTGGTCAGGAGCGATTCATCTTTTGCCGATGCGACGACAATTGATGATTTTACAGGTGCCCGATTAGCCGCCCAAGTCGGAACGGTTCAAAATGACCTGATTGCCGATTATGCCGATGATAGTGGCGAGGAAGGCGATTTATATGTGCCTGGATTAATTGCCGCGACTCCGTATGAAACCTACCCCGATGCCTTATTGGCATTACTTGAACCAAACTCGGGACTCGATGGTGTGTTGGCGGAAAGGCCGATTGCCACGACTATGTTAGATGAATACAGCATCCAATTATCATTGGTCGAATTTTGGATCGATGAGACGACTTACGATCCCAATTTCCAAATCTCGGTGTCAATCGCCGTCCGACACGAAGATACGGAATTATTGGCAAAAATCGATGCTTCATTAGAAAAGATCGACCTCGAAACACGGCTTGCTTGGATGGACGCGGCCGTGATTGCCAGTAACGAGTAACCGATGCCAAGTGGTTTCTTTCCCGGCGTTTTTTATTTACTGAAACGTCATTATCCGATTTTTCTATCAGGCGTAATGGTTACGATTACCATCTCGATGCTCGGGACGATGTTTGGGTTTGTAATCGGATTGTTTTTAGCAACACTGCGTCTATTGCCCTCATCTAAACCTCGAAATCGCATTGTGCGCATCATAACAAAGCTTGGCGCCGTTATATCCAAAATCTATGTCCAAGTGTTTCGAGGCACACCGATGATCGTTCAAGCGACGGTCATTTATTATGGCGTGTTGGCGCTATTTGGGTACTGGAGCGCGTTTGTCGCCGGCATTGTCGTCGTATCGTTAAACACCGCCGCTTACATGGCGGAAATCATTCGAGGTGGCGTCACCTCGATTGACAAGGGTCAAACAGAGGCTGGTCTCGCTATCGGATTGACGTATTGGCAAACGTTAAGGCATATCGTGTTTCCTCAAGCTTTAAAACACGCGATTCCCGCATTTGGCAATGAACTCATCGTCAACATCAAAGACACCTCGGTGCTCAGCGTCATCGCTGTTAGCGACTTGTTCTTTTCATCAAAATTTATCATTACTAACAATTTTCGGCCATTCGAAGTCTACTTTATCATCTCGGTGATTTATTTAGTCTTAACATTGTCGATGTCCGCGCTCTTACGCCGCCTTGAGAAAGGCATTGGTTTAAGAGTCCGCTATTCACCGCCCAGTAGCCAAACGGTCCCAGAAGTCATGGGGGAAATCAGCGATGAATAACGTAATACTAAAACTTGAGCATATCTCTAAGAAATTCGATGAACATTTGGTCGTTGATGATGTCAGTCTTGATGTTTACGAAGGCGAGGTGTTGTGCATCATCGGTCGTTCGGGCTCAGGAAAATCGACGCTTTTGAGAATGATGAATTTACTGGAAGCGCCGACCTCAGGAGCGATTCATTACCAAAATCAAAATATCGTCAACGAGATTATGGCCCTCAATCATATCCGTCAAGACATCGGCATGGTGTTTCAATCGTTTAACTTGTTCGCCAATAAATCAGTAATTGAAAACTGCATGCTAGGTCCGATAATCATTAAAAGATTGAATCGTAAGGATGCTTATGCCCTTGCTATTACAAACCTTGATAAGGTTGGCATGGCCGACTTTGCCAATGCCAGCGTAAATACGCTATCTGGTGGCCAAAAACAGCGCGTGGCCATTGCCCGTGCTTTATCGATGCAACCACGCATCCTGCTATTTGATGAACCAACGAGTGCGCTTGATCCCGAACTTGTCGAAGAAGTGCTTGAAGTGATGAAGAAGCTGACCAAATCGGGACTGACGATGGTCATCGTAACCCATGAAATGTCGTTTGCTAAAGACGTCGCTGACCGCGTTGCTTTCGTCGATGAAGGAAAAATCGTCGAAATCGGCTCTGGCAAGCAAGTATTGATGAATCCACAGCAGTCACGAACGAAACAGTTTTTAAATCGTTTTCACAATTAATCGGGCTTGATGACGGCGCGGTTTTTGCGCCAAATGCGCACGATAAATATCGTGAACAACATCAAACTGGCGAATAAATAACCTAAGAAGTTAATGATGGCATCGCTTAATAACGGGCTACGTCCTGGGGCGAGAAATTGAAGGCTTTCCAGTGCGACCGCCAATATAAGCCCCATCCCTAAAGTAATCAACAAATATTTACCGTGACGGCGTTGGCCTTTTAAGAAATAGTAAAGCGTCAAATATCCAAGTATCCCATCGACAAAAAATAGTGAAAAATGTCCGACGCCTTTTCGGATGAATTGGTAAAGCGTCTGTTCTTGCTCTTGATTAAGCGTCGAGGCTTTTAAAATGGTAATTTGGATGCTGGCGCTGACATTTTCATCCATGGTCGAATGCGCGCTAATGGTCACTTCTCCCATTTTCTTCGCCGTTAAAAGACCAAATTCCCCACGGCTCGAGATTGTGGCGACATCCTCATCGCTACTCGACCAAACGAGTTGCCGGTCGTAAGTGTCAATTGGATCAAAATCAAAATTAATATTCAATGAGTGTCCGGCGACGATTTCGGTTTTCGCGGCCCGAAGTGTCACGTTGGTTGGATATACTTTCACAAAATTCATTACCAATGTATCACGCAGAGTATCATCGGCGTGACTAATCGCCGTAATCGTTACTTCGCCTTCGAATTTATACCCATAAACTTTTCCCGTATCATCGACACGAGCAATATTGATGTCGCTTGATAGCCAAGTAACGCCGGTATCAGTGGGAACCACCGCACCAAAATTGGCAGTAAGTTGTGTGTATCGGTAAATGAACCCATCGGTGTCACCAAATATTTCTAGCGTGGTCGGGACAATCACCGGCGTCGGACTGTTACTGACCGAAATGTCGATCGTCCGTTCAAAAGTTCCCGCTGAAGCTTTGATAGACGCCGTACCAACGTCAAGTCCTTTGACAACCCCGTATTCGTTAACGCTAGCTATTGTGTCATTTAATGACTCCCATGATACGGTGTCCATTCTTGCAAGTTCTGGTAGCACATCAACGAGATTGAGTTTTGTCGTCGTACCAACATATATTTGGGTCGTTTCCGTCTCGATTTCAAACGAACTGACCGCGGGGAAATCCATCACTTGAATATAAGTTTCGACATAAACGCTTGCGATTGCAGTAGTCGCCCTAATCGTGGCTGCGCCAATTGTTTTGGCGACGACGATGCCACCAGTGGTAACTTCGAGCACTTCGTCGTTATCGGTCGTCCAATAGACGCTTTTATCGGTCGCTTCGCTTGGAAGGATCGTCGGGGTCAAACGCCGGCTTTGCCCGATGATGACTAAATCTGGTCCGCTGATGGTAATTGATTCCGGTTCAACGATATCGGCTTTGACTGGGCCTATCGCTTGGAATAAGGCCGAGAAGAAACTGGCGAACGTGTTGCTGACGTCAGCCGAGTCTTCCGATGATAAAAGCGCTTGTTCGCCGATGAAGAAATTTAAACCGACGAAAAGCGTTAAAACATAATATTTTATTTTTGTTTTTAAATGATGAATAAACTTTTTCATATCATTTATCGGTGTGAAAGGCATCGCGGGTATATAACTTTGGCCCGGCTTTCGCAATCAATTCATCGGATCGATTCGCGACGATGACATCGGATTTGTCAATCAACTCATCAATGGTTCCGACCATGCATCCTTCATAGGAGCCTGAATTTTTCAATAACGGTTCGTATATCAATATATCAATTCGATGTTCGCGTAGTTTCCTGATTACTTCGTGAATGACCGCGTGCCGCAAATTACTCGATGCTTGTTTCATCGTTAAGCGATAGATTCCAATTGTTTTAGGATTCAGTGACAAAATGTCACTGACAATGAAATCGATACGTTGTTCGTTACTTTTGCCAATTGCTTCGACAATGCTGTGGGGAATCGTGTCGAAATCCGCGACTAGTTGTTTCGTGTCTTTAGGCAAGCAATAACCGGAAAAACCAAATGAAGGGTTGTTGTAGGTGTTACCGATACGGGGATCATGTCCCAGCGCTGTAATCATCGTCTTGGCGTCAAGATGCTTTTCAATCGCCAAATTATCAAGTTCGTTGAAAAAAGCGATGCGTAGTGCCAAATAGGCATTTGATAATAATTTGATGGCTTCGGCTTCGGTTGGGGTGGTGTATATGATTGGAACCGGTGTTTTCAAGTTAGCGGATAATAAATCCGCGGCTAGTTCTTTTTTTACACTATTAGATCCAATGACAAGACGCGTCGGGTTATTAGTGTCGGACAGCGCTAGACCTTCTCTGAGAAACTCCGGCACGAACATAATGTTTTCATAATCGAATGCGAGCGTTAATTTATCGATTGTTCCAATTGGAAGCGTTGACCGGATGATAATAACGCATTGACGATTTAGTTCGAGCACGCGTGCAACCGTTTTAACGACTATCGACGTATCTAAACGGTTTGATGCTTCATCATAATCAGTCGGCGTGGCGATAATCACGACATCGGCATGTCGATATGCTTCGTAAGGGTCAGTGACGATTTTGACGTTGACCTTGGAATTTGCGAAATGTTCCCTAATCGATTGATCTTCGATTGGACATATGCCTTGCGCAATCTTGTTAAGTTTGGCTTGATCGGTGTCGTAACCAATCACTTCGTGATGGCGTGATAAAAAGATGGCGTTGGCCAATCCGACGTAGCCCAGACCGACGACGACAATCTTCAACATTAGACCTCGCTACCATATCCGTGTGGATTTTTCTTTTGCCAATTCCAAGCATCACGGCAGGCATCGACGATCGAAAGCTTGGCGCGCCACTTGAGTTCATGCGCCGCTTTGTCGCAATTAGCGTAACAACTGGCGATATCGCCTGGTCGGCGTTTGGTAATGACATATGGAATTTTAATACCGCTGGCTTCTTCAAATGATGTGATCATTTCAAGCACGCTTGTGCCGCGCCCGGTGCCGAGGTTATAAACGAACACGCCACCCATTTTCTTGGCGATTAACTCAAGCGCGGCTAAATGACCCATTGCCAAATCGACGACATGCAAATAATCACGCACGCCAGTGCCGTCAACCGTATCGTAATCGTTTCCGAATACGCCAAGATTAATCAATTTTCCAATCGCCACTTGGGTGATGTAAGGCATCAAATTGTTGGGAATGCCTTCAGGATCTTCGCCAATCAGACCGCTTGGATGCGCTCCAATTGGATTGAAGTAGCGTAAGATGACGATGTTATAAAGTGGATTGACATGTTGAAAATCCATTAGAATGCGTTCGATGAAATACTTGGTCGTGCCATAGGGATTGGTCGTTTGACCAACTTCATCGGTTTCATATAACGGCACGCGTTTGGGATTGCCATAGACGGTCGCGCTACTAGAGAACACGATGTTATGAACCTCGTATTTTTTCATTAATTCGAGGAGCACGAGCGTGCTATCAATATTGTTTTGGTAATACTTTAAAGGTTTTTCGACTGATTCTCCGACGGCCTTTAATCCAGCAAAATGGATAACTTGATCGATTTTTTCCTGTTTGAACACATCTTCAAATGCCGCATAATCGGTACAATCGACTTCATAAAAACGCGGCCGCTTGCCCGTGATTTCGTAAATGCGGTCTAGCGCTGTAGGTTTACTGTTTGATAGGTTATCGACGATAACGACATCATAATCTTTTTCGAGCAGTGCCACAACGGTGTGCGAACCGATGTATCCCGCTCCTCCGGTCACTAGTACGGCCATGGTGCAATCTCCTGATTATCTTTCTTAGTTATTATAATTACTTTATTGGTTGTGCGCTATAAGTGAAAAAACAAAACCTAGGCATTACAATTAAGAAATGTTAGTTTTTACTATGTTATAATTTGAAAATAGAATAAAAAACATGAGCAAATCCAAATCGCTTTTAAATTTAGTCGGATTGACACTGTTTATTTCGGCGATCGTCGCCCTGAACGAATCGATTGTCATTACGGAACCGCATTTACAGTTGACGCTCGGTAAATACTACTTCGCCGGTGGCTCATTCCTTTTGTTTATCATCTTTATCTTCATGTGGATTTTCACCAAGGACAAACGCTTAATCAGTTATCGGTATTTCTTTATAATTGCTCTTTTCTATCTAACGCCGATTATCGCCGCACTTGTACAACCGACTAATATTAGTTTCACGGCGATCGATAATGACGGAGTTGCCTCCGTCGTTGGCTTAACGCTTGGTTTATATGGACGCTTCCAAAGCATCTTTGTGGCTTTGACATCGATTCTTGTTACCTACCTACTATTCCAAGTCGCTCCCAAAATCATCAAATCAAAAGCGATATTAATGGGGTTGCTATATTTCATCATCTTCATCTTGCTCGGTTTTGTCGTCTATAGCGCGATTACCGAATGGGATCAATATATGATTTTGTTCACGACCGGTCATATTGATTACTATACTCCGACGATATCGTTGTTCAGCAATACCAATGTGTTTGGTTATTACATGAGTCTTGGTTTATTCGCCGTCGGGGTGCTCGATTCACTAAAACATCGGATTTGGCATTTATTTATCATGTTTATCTTTTTTGTGACCTTACTACTAACGATTACAATCACCTCATATATCGGCGGCTTCCTCTTCTTAGCGCTTTTTATCGTTTATGATTTCGTTACTCAGTACAAAGAATATCCGGTCCGTTCATCGATAGGTTTGGTGCTATTCTTCACATTCGTGATTTTCGCCACCATTGGTTTGATGTATTCACGGCTTCCGTTAGCGCGTACCGTGCGTGACACCTTCATTCCTAAAAGCATCGAAAGCCTCCAGTCTCGTATCGTGATTTGGCGGCACGGCCTTGAGTTAATCTTTGGCCGACACATTTGGATCGGTCATGGCTTTGCCATTTCCAACTCACTGCTTCAAGTGGCCATGGGCGTTGAAGGAGGCGCATCTCCGACTAACCGTTTCCATCAAGGCTGGATTGAAGTTGTGGCCACCGGCGGTTTAATTGGGCTGCTTTTCTATTTGATCGGTATCGGTGTCGTTGTTTATCTGGTCATCAAACGGCATAAGCATAATCCGCGTCTAGCGACAACGGCGTTATTCATCATGATTGGAATCCTCGTGCAATCGATTGCCGAGGCCAAGTTTTTATTTAAAGCGGACGCGATGGGCACGATTGGGACTTTACTGATTGTCGTCCCATTATTAGTGGATGAAAAAATTATCGATCGGCGCGTGGTAGTAACGCCCTTACCGCGCATGTTCTCGCTAGACCAGAACTAATGGAAACATGAGGCGTCCAGCCTAGGTCTTTAATCTTTTCGATCGATAGAAGCGCATGAGCGGCTTTGCTGTAGCTCATGTTTTTTTCAATCGAGAGGTCAAAAGTAACGTTAGTTTTGCATATATTTGCGACTATTTCGGCAATTTGCCGTAGTGATAGATCTTCTTCACTCGCGACATTGTAGGCGTGGCCTGATTGGCCATGGTGCAACAAAAACAAAATGGCGCTGGCCGCATCGGCGACATAAGTATAGGAAAACCGCTGTGCGCCCTGACTTTTCAGCACAATGGACTGATGCTGAATTCCGCGAGCGATAAACTGTGATAAAGCTTTGCCGTCACTGTCCTTCAAGGTTGGTCCAAACACGCGTGAAAGTCGTGGAATCACGACTTCCAGCTGATGTTCGGCCATATAGGCGACGCATAGCGTTTCACTGGCGCGTTTGCCTTCGTTATAGGCACTGCGGGGATCGAGTTGATCAAGATAACCTGAATACGTTTCATCGATGCGGTCGCCTTTGGATTGGCCGTACACTTCGGTGCTAGACACGAACATATATCGGGCGGAGTGACGTAGTGCTAAATCAAGCATGAATTTATTGCCGATGATATTTAATAACATCGTGTCGATTGGATGATCATGATAATCATGGGGACTAGTCAAACTAGCTGCATGCACCAAATAGTCGATTTTATATTGAATATTGATGGTTGTATCCAAACGTGCTTCCACAAATAGCAATCGCTGGTCACCTTTAAAATGAATAAATCGTTCGCTTGCTTGCGCTTTATCGCGGACGATGGCGATGATTGTTCCTTTAAAATCCGGATTGGCCAATAAGCTATCAATCAAGTATGATCCAATCATCCCGGTCGCTCCAGAAAGCGCCAAAGTTTTGTTATGTAAAAAATCACATTCAAATAATGTCCGCAATTCGGATAATTCATCAAGATATGGTTTGGTGTAGATAAAACTCATTTTTTGACCAAATCCTCTTCTTTCATTGTCAACAAGGCTTTAAAAAGAGTCAGATCCTCGGATGTCGTTATTTTGATATTGTTGTCAAATCCAAGCGAAAAATGGATTGTTTTACCAAAATCGACAAACAGCGTATTGGCGTAGACACTATTCGTAATCCCTTGCGCCAACGCTTGTTGGTGGACGCTGAATAGGTCACTGAAGCGATACGCCTGCGGTGTTTGGACGCGCCTGACGATTGAACGATCAAGCGATTGCGAACCAAATCTTTGGTTATCGGTGAATATAAGCGTTTCATGAACCGGAAGCGAAGAACAGGCATTACCATGTTCAGAAGCGACGCGTAGCATATCGGTGATAATGATGCTGGGCACGAGCGGGCGAATCGCATCGTGGATAATGACAAAGTCGTCGGGTTTGATTTTGTTTTCAAGATGAGCCAGGCCGTGATAACAACTTAACTGCCCCGTTTCTCCTCCGGGTACGATCCAGCGCAGTTTCTCAATCTTGTATTTTTTAGCATAAGCCCAGAGTCGATCAATCCAATCAGGCAAGCATACCACGAGGATGCCGTCAATGTCGGGATGGCGGTTAAATGCCTCCAGTGTATAAACGATGATCGGTTTTTCACCGATTTGAATAAACTGCTTAGGAATGTCGGAGTTCATCCGTTTGCCGCTGCCACCAGCGATGATTATCGCATAATTCATACTGATCCTTTCATCGCTCGATACATCGCGGCGATGTCATCAAATACGTAATCGACCTTGTGTGGAAATTTGCCAAGTGTGTCATTGGTGGCTTCTCCTGACAATACGAGCACTGATGTCATCCCCCGTTTAATGGCCATCGCCATATCGGTGTAAAGCCGGTCGCCAATCATGACTACGTCACGTGATATGACTCCGGTTTTGGCTTTGATGTAATTAACGATTTCGGCATGTGGTTTGCCCATATACAAAGGTTTCTTGCCAGTGGCATGCGTCAGCATCTCGCAGATAGCACCGCAATCGGGCACATAGCCAAACGAAACTGGACATGCTTTGTCAACGTTCGTGGCGATGAAATCAATGCCTTGAGTCAATAACAATGACGCGTTACGTAATTTTTGAAAGGTTAGTTCGTTATCGTTACCAACGAGCACGGCGACGATGCCGTCGATAAGTTTCGTCACGGCGTTGACGCCTCGGTCTTGCAGTTCTTTGACCATGGAATCGGTTCCGACCACATAAATCGGGCGTTGGTCGTATTGACGGATTAGGTAGCTCGCGGCAATGTGGGTTGAGATGATAATGTCCTCGCGTTGGGCAACGATTCCTAAACGGCGCAATTTTTTGACATAATCACTCGTCGACTTCGACGAATTGTTGGTCAAAAAGAAATATTTCTTGCCGATGCCCTTCAAAAACGCGAGCATTTCGGGCACCTGATCGAACAAGTGGTCGTCATTATAAATCGTTCCGTCCATGTCGAACAAGAATATCTTTTTATTTTTTAAGGCGTTGATGTCCATATTGCTAATTTCAGTTTATCAGTAAATATCTCTTATTAATAATACACAATTAAGTTTCGTTTGCTTGCTCGACTTATCAAATATATAATGCTTTTGACGCATATGAACGAAATCCAAAAAGTCCAACTCAATCTATTGTCGCAATTCATTGAAGTATGCCAAAAGCATGGCCTTCGTTACTACCTTTTTGGGGGAACTTGCCTAGGAGCGATTCGCCATCAAGGCTTCATTCCATGGGATGATGACCTCGACGTAGCGATGCCTCGTCCCGATTTCAATCGATTGATGCAACTCGCCAACGAGTTCAAACAGCCGTTTTTTTTGCAAACCGTGGTAACTGACAAACGGTACAGCTACCCATATGCGAAACTAAGAAATTCCAACACAAGTTTTTTTGAAGCGGTGTTTTCCTTCACGAATATGAACCACGGCATTTGGATTGACATCTTCCCGCTTGATGGGATGTCAAAAAAGCCAGGCGCTACGCATGTCAAATCAATGAAACCATACTTATTGTGGTTCCGCTGGTACTTCTCTTATCTTGGCAACTCGTTCCATATGCCGCGGATGAATAAAAAGTTTTTCTTAGATATTCTCATCGATATCATCACGTTGCCGTTTTTCCCATTTGCGATTGGCAACTGGAATGCGCGCTGTATTTCAAGAAGCCTACAAACGATTCCTTACGATAAGGCGACGCTTGTCGGTCCGTATTTGACGATGTATTTTAACCAAGAAGCACTGCCGCCAGTTGTTTTTGGTGATGGAGTCGACGTGATGTTTGAAGGAATGAAAGTCAAAGCGCCATCGGATTATCACCGCTATCTGACTCATATATTCGGCGATTATATGAAACTGCCGCCAAAGGAAAAACAAGTCGGCCACCATTACCACTTTGGCGTCAGTGCCACAAAATCTTATAAAGACTATCGATGATTAAGCCGCTTTGAGGAAAAGCGGTTCTTTTAATGTGAGGATGCCGTGATCGACGATGACGTGTTTTCCGCTGATTAAATCAACGTAGATTCCATCATCCATCGGCACATACACTTGACGCTCATGCTTCGCGGTATTGAATAGACCAAAAATAACTTTGTCGTCACTCGTCAATTTGGCAACGATCAAATCAAGCTGCAAATGATCGATGATGTCAAAGCGGCGCACCGAAGCAAAACATGGATATTTTTTAATGGCAATCAATTTCTTAATGAAATCGTAGAAAGATTGGTCCTTAATCGATAAATCAATCGCTTGTTTATCAAATAATGAGGGTGTTTTCACATTTTTCGTTTCTTGTCCGGCGTAAATGAAACCGACACCGTTTTGGAAAAACGACCAAGCGGTCAGATTACGGAGCACGGTATCGTTTTTGACAATCGCGGCGATGCGTTGCTGATCGTGGTTTTCAAGAAAATGTAATTTTAAATAATCGTGGGGATAAATGTATTCTTGGGTTCTGACAAGCCGCAAGTACGCCTTCAAATCGCCATCTTTGAGCAAATACGTTTTAAGCGCCGGATAAACGTCATAATCGTATAAAATGTCGAACGCTTGAAACATCTCGGGGTCGGAGTGACCGACATATCCTTCCGAGCGTAAATACTTGATGAATTCGGGTTCGATCGATTCAGAGAGCCAAATCAAATTGTCGTTAATCGCATTGCACTCGCTAATGACCCGTTTCCAAAACTCCAATGGAATCAATGGGGCAACATCACAACGAAAACCATCGACGCCTAACTTGACCCAATACTTAAGCATGTCGATAAGATAAACGCGCACCGGCTCCAAATCCAATCTTAAATCGGCGATATCGGACCAATCGCCAATCCGATTTGCGAGTTTGCCATCTTTGTAGTAGTAAAATTCAGGATGCTCTTTTACCAATACGGCGTCGCGGCTCGTGTGATTGAGCACGACATCAAGCATTACTTTAAAACCTTGTGCGTGGGCCTTACCTAGAAAATGTTTGAAATCATCAAGGGTGCCGAGTTCGGGATTGATGGCATAGTAGTCTTTAATCGAGTAAGGACTTCCCAGCGTTCCTTTGCGTTCGATTTCCCCGATTGGATTAATCGGTAGCAAATACAAAATCGAGACGCCGAGGTCTTTCAATCGACCTAGATCCGCTTCAAGCGCTCTAAGTGTGCCTTCACTTGTGTGATTGCGAACATAAATTTGGTAAATCGTCTCGTTTTTTAACCGCGCACTGTATTTCATAATCAACCCCCATTTATAAGAATTGCATGATAATCGATAAAATGACAATCAGTCCCAATAAAACTGAAATGACGATGACGCCAAGCCGCGGAAACTCGATTGGTTGCTTCGGTTCGTGTTCCGATTCGATTTCTTCTTGGTTGTTTTCGTTTAAATGTTCACTCAACGCGATCACTCCTTGCTTTGTCGATATAACGATGATACGCCATCAGTACATAATTGAAAACGAATGTCTTGACGGGGAACGTAAAGATGAGGATGACCGATTGGATGAATAGCACCATTAAAACGTCAAGTCCAAAGAACCACGATTTCCAAATGCTGCCCCAGACCATGTGAATGAGAATTTCCACGACCAATATTACAAACGCCGATTCATGAGGACTCGGGCACTTAGGGTAAAACATAATGCGTTTTTGAAAGTAGCGATTCGATAAGTATATGAACACCGAGAAGGCGCCAAAGACAATGAAACTAATGACTGGAATTAAAACCTTCATCGCCACGTCAATTGGATAATTGGTGCCGCTGATGCGAACAGTATCGTTGGTAATCGCATACACCAACAAAAACGACCAGATGACCCCAAGTAGGATATAACTGATTGGAAACGGCATCTTCTTATAACGCATGAATGAACTTATTTTTAGCAAAAAGTATGGCAAAACGCCCATTAATATAAACGAAATCGTCACATATGGCGTGTATGGATATCCCGTAATGTCGAATACGAAGAAACCGAGGACATCGACGCTAGCACCAATGAAGGCTCCGTAAACGGGACCTAAGATTACGCTAGATAAAATTACGGGTATTGATCCGATGCCAACGCGTATGAACGGCGGAATGTTGATGACGAACAATCGTTCAAAGATGACACCAAGGCCAATCATCAAAGCGCTTAAAGTGATATTCCTGATTATCTTGTTGTTCATCGGCGCAAACCTCCCGCTTGGATGAAAGCCCGGACAGCTCCGGCAAATGCTAATGATCCTGTCAATAATATTACACTCCGTTTCGGAGCATTTTTATATGTACGCATCAGTGCCTCTTTAAAATCATCGATGTAAATATAGTTCATCACCGGATAATCGACTAGATGCCGAGCACGCGGATGTGAAAAAGAAGTCACGACGATATGTTTGGAAACGGCTTCTAGTTGTTTGAACATTGGTGTTACGTCTTTATCTTTAAAGGAAGCAAATATAACGAAGACAATTTTGTTTTCAAACGAGCTAAGCGAGCGCACTAGCGCTTGGACTCCATGCGGGTTGTGGGCTCCGTCAATGACAATCGTCGGATCGGAACTGACGACTTCGAGACGACCGGGCATGAATGTTTTGTACAAACCGGTTCGTAAATCTTTTTCCTTGATAGGCCAGCGTTTTTTAAGTATTTCGGTGGCCTCGATTGCCAGCGCCGCATTGATGATTTGGTATGAACCGTTCATCGTCAACTCAAGGTTTTCATAATGACCATATGAAAAATATTGATTGATGCCCGATTTTACATTGAACACTTCACCGACCTTAAATAGCGGTGCTTCATTACGCTTGGCAACCTGTTCAATCACTCGAAGTGCCTGCGGTTCCACCTTCCCAATCAGCACGGGAACTCGTGGTTTGATTATGCCGGCTTTATGATTGGCGACATCGACGATGGTCGGTCCTAAATAATTCGTGTGCTCGAGTCCGATGTTAGTGATGACGCTAAGGACCGGCGTAAAAATGTTGGTCGCGTCGAGCAATCCGCCCATACCAACTTCAATAACCGATATTTGCACATTACTATCGGAAAAATATGAAAAGGCCAAAAACGTTTGCATCTCAAATGTCGTCAAATTAAATTTCTCAAATTGTTCACAAAATTTATTCATAAATGAAATGACATATCGATCGTCGATTTCATCATCGTCGATATAAATCATTTCCGAGAAGCGATCAAATGCCGGAGAAGTAAACAATCCAACACGGCGGCCGCTGTATTGGTAAATGTTTTGAATGAGCGTGGCCGTCGATCCTTTGCCGTTGGTACCCGTAATATGAATTGAAGGAATTTTGTATTGGAATTTTTGCGCCAGCAAAAACGCATCGAAATTCACACGCGAATAGGCACCTGACATGTGTTGGGCAAAATATTCAATTACTTGGTCGATTGTTTGAAATTTCATGCTATTCAACACCGCGATGGTCTTTCATCGCCTTTTGGATTTTTAATTCGTCTTCGCGCTGCTTAATCGTTTCGCGTTTATCGTAGAGCTTCTTGCCTTTGGCAAGCGCGATTTCAAGTTTGGCACGCCCTTTGGAAAAATATAACTTCGTAGGTACAATCGTAAAGCCTTTTTCTTTCATGGCTTTCTGATATTTGACGATCTCGTGCTTATGCATCAAAAGTTTACGGGTGCGTTTTGGTTCGTGGTTATAAATCGTGCCTTTATCGTAAATCGGAATGTTCATGTTCAGGACGTACATTTCGTTGTTGCGGTCAATCACGCGACTATCGACGAGACTAGCTCCATGTGTGCGGATACTCTTAATTTCGGTGCCGGTGAGCTCAAGGCCGACTTCTAAAAACTGCGACAAAAAGTAGTCGTAATGAGCACGGCTATTTTTGGCGATAAGTTTTGTTCCCGTCATTTCTTTGACCATAAAAAATACCTGTTATTATTATACTTGCATCGTCACTTAAAGAGTATTTAAAAGGCAATAACGGGTGGAAATCATAAAATTTATAAATTTTATTTAAAAGGCCAATCGGTTATAATTTATTCAATCATGAAACCATTTAATATCATGACGCATGGTCTTGTCATCTTCATAGCGAGCCTGGCGTTTGGCCATTTATCAGTTAATACCGAAACTGTTTCTACATCTACTTTTAAAGATGGTCCGCTACGTGCTGACGCGCAACTTTCAAGTATCCAAATCGATTCATTGCCCTATGTCACGCTTCATTCGCTTGGTGATGATTTGCGCTTTGATGGTTTATCGATACTTGCACATTATGATGACGAAACTGTCCAAGAACTCACATCCGGTTTTACGCTTGAAGGCGGCGATGAATTAACGCTAGGCAAGCAGACAATCACCGTCAATTACCAAAATAAATTGGCGTCTTTCGACATCGATGTCACGAATTCGGGTGCACTCGTTTTACCGCCTCAAGTCAAACAATTGTTCATCTCCGAAATCGTGGTGACACCAACTGAATTGAACGCCATCGAAATATATAACGGCAGTGGCAACCAAATAAATTATAGCGACTATGAATTACGGCTATACCAAGGCGAGACGCTGACTACATTGGCCTTGCCCGATATCGTCAAAGCCAATGATACGCTTGTGATTGTTAATGATGATCAAGATATTGAGTCATCAAATCAGAATACTATCATCGATGACCCAACGCTTGATCTATCATCCTATGACCGCTTCGAACTATATGACAAAGTCAATTCAAAAATACTCGACTTGATTGATTTGACGATTGATGAGACCTTGCGAATAACGCAATCTGGGCCATTTGAGATTGATGATTTCCATCTTCAAAGAGATGGAAAAACTGTCCGCCCCACCACGACTTTTTCAGCGCTTGATTGGATGATTGGTACCTCCATCAACTCACTTGGTTCCCATGTCGTAGCGACACCAACAATTAGCGTCGAGACGCAAGCCGTAGCCTATGGCGAATACGTGATGTATGGCATCGGCATGAATGCCGCGGGTGATCCGTTTGGAGCCTTCAATCGCTTGCGCGATGAGTACAATTACATGCACACTGAAACAAAGCAATATTTCCTAAACAATAAAAACCACGAAATCAGTGGTATCAACGAAACTGGGCGCCTCGTCACCAATACGTTTAACGATGCGATTGGCCGTTATAACTACCTGGCTTCACGAACGGGAAATGCCGGTTTGACGTCGAGTGCTTCTTCACTTAACCTCGATTGGGGCGAAATCGGTAAAGTTGCCTTATTCGGGGCGATCATCATTTTCGCTGGTGGCGCTTACTTCGTGTTAAAAAGGAAATTCAGCATCTAATCATCCGTGCGATAATATACATTGACAGCAGGTAAACATATGAACAAAATGAAAGTCATGACCATCATCGGCACACGGCCGGAAATCATCCGTCTCTCGGAAGTCATCAAAGCGTGTGACATCGCCTTTGAACATATTCTCGTGCATACGGGACAAAACTACGATTACGAACTAAACCAAATTTTCTTCGATGACTTGGGACTGCGCCAACCCGACTATTTTCTTAACTGCGCTGGCGAACATTTAGGTGCGACAATCGGGAAAGTAATCGAACGTAGCTATGAACTTATTCGCGACTTGAAACCTGACGCCGTCTTGATTTTGGGTGACACGAATTCTGCTTTGGCCGCCATCGGCGCCAAACGCTTAAAATGTCCGATTTTCCACATGGAAGCCGGCAATCGCTGTGGCGATTGGAACGTTCCGGAAACGATTAACCGCAAAATCGTTGACCATATCGCCGACTTTAATCTACCTTACACCGATTATAGTTATCGCTACCTGATCAAAGAAGGGCTTGAGGACCAATACATTGAAATTACCGGGTCACCCATTCTTGAAGTCTTAAACGCCCATATGGGTCAAATTAACGCCTCGGACATCTTAAAGCGACTCGAGGTCAATCAAGGACAATACATCGTTTTATCATGGCACCGTGAAGAAAACGTCGATCATCCGAAACATTTCGCTTCAATTGCCGCTTCGATTAATAGGGTCGTGGAAAAATACCAACTTCCAATCGTTTTCTCTTGCCATCCACGTACTTATAAGAAACTTCAAGCTGGGAAAGTGGCTCTTCACCCACTTGTCAAGCAAATCAAACCACTGGGATTCACAGATTACTGCCGGCTCCAAAAAGATGCTTTCATCGTCATTTCCGATAGCGGCACCGTATCGGAAGAATCGGCGATGCTCCGTTTCCGCGCCATTTTGATGCGCACGTCGACCGAACGTCCCGAAGCGATTGACGCCGGCACGATTTTGCAAAGTGGGATTGATCCCGATGGTATTTTATCGGCGATTGAAGCGATGCAAAAAAAAGAACCCGGTGCTTACCGGATTCCTTATCATTACACGATTGATGATGTCTCCGCGCGTGTCGTGCGCATCATCAAAGATAAAGTCGCATTTATCAATCAAACTATTTGGAGAAAAGATTAAGCAATCCTTTGCGGTCGCTTTTAGCGCTTAAAAAGGCGCCCCCGATTAAATGCATGTCGGCGTTATTAACGACGATGGCCGTTTTCACGAAATCTTTTTTACGCGTCGTTTGGAATTTACCGGCGATTAAGACACCATCGAGCAAAGTGGCGCAGGCAAGAATCGTCATATCGGTCAATGTCGGCGGGCAGTTAATTAAAATGTAGTCAAAGTCCTCGCGGGCTTCTTCGATCAATTTCTTGACGCGATCGGATTTGATGATTTTCGAGCCGATGGCACTATGAATCGAGGGCATCACGTATAAATAGTGATTGATGCGTTCGCTAAACTCTTCGACACCTTTGTAACTAAGATAATATCCAACGATGTTTTTTGTATTCGACACGTTGAATACCTCATGCATAAACGGATGCTCAAAATCGAAATCCAGCACGAGCACGCGTTGGTGCTCTTTGGCATAAACTTGCGCGAGTGAAGCAATAAGCGATGCTTTCGAAACATATTCTTTCGGGGATGTGATCCCGATGGTTTTAACTTGTTTGTCGGGGGTAAAATTTTCAATGTCGTTTTGAAGTTTTAATACATCGCGGTAATACGGATCGTTTATTTCTGAAGGGTCGACGATATCTAGATCTTGTAACGTCAAAGTGCTCGAATCCTTTCGTTGCGGACGCTTCTTCTTTTTGTCTTTAAACGATACGTCAAAGGCGTTGACGCCCAACGCATTGATTTCGCCGGTATAGTGGATGCGATCTTCGACAATGTCGGTGAAAATACCTAAGCCCGTACCAACCACGCCACCCAAAATCACGAAGATGGCCAAATATAGTGTTGTCGATGGTCCGGTGTAGGCGGCACTTGTTGCTTCAGCCAAAATGAATGAATACCCGGACAATAATCCGGTTGAGTACGGTTCGTTCGTAAACACGTCGTTAGAAGCTTCAATCACCGAATTGACGATGGGGACGGCAATATCTTGTTCCATGCTCACGTAACTAATCGTGATGCGATAGGAAGTCGTCGTCGAGCTGGTCGTTAGCCCCGCGGCGATTTCCGCTAGCGTAATCGGGTTTCCGTTAGCATGAGTAACATCATCGTCATCAAGTAGCGTCACTGCCACTTGTAGCACGGCATTCGATTTAATGTCGGTCGTAATCGTCGTCAGCGTTTGGGAGGGCACCGCGGCGGCACTTGGTCGTTGCGGGGTCACATATGCGGTCGCTGTGTATTCGGGAGTCACGATCATGTTAGTGTAAACTAAACCGAGCACCAAACCGAGCACAGTGAAATATATGATGGAATAAATGTTGCGTCGCACCATCATCCATAAATCATACAGACTGATGGAACTGGCGTTTTCTTCGATTTTTCTGTTCATGGCCATACCTTCTTTAAATAAACTATATTTAAAATAACTTATATTCTTAATGCTAGTCTATGTTTTTCTGTGATTTGTCACGCTTAATGTTGATTGATTGGAACAATTTATCGACTAATGGTTCGTGATTTTCGCAAAGATGCGTCATCATCCATTCGTAGGTCGTTTGCTCGAACGAAATCTCTCGTTTCGTATCGATGAATATTTTCTCGTTCGGGGTTTTGATTTGCGTCGTGGTGTCAATTAGTAACTCTTCATAAAGCTTTTCACCCGGTCGCAATCCGATGATTTCAATCTTGATATCTTTGTGGGGGATAAATCCGGCTTGCCGAATCATTTTCTCGGCCAATTCCATGATTTTGATTGGTTTTCCCATGTCGAGGACGAATATTTCGCCACCCTTTGCGTAAGCCCCCGATTGTAAAATGAGACCGACGGCTTCGGGAATCGTCATGAAATAACGCGTGATGCGTGGGTCGGTGACCGTCAAGGGACCGCCCGATTCGATTTGTTTTTTAAACACGGGAATCACGGAACCGTTACTGCCGAGTACATTGCCAAATCGTACCGCGGAAAACGATGTTTTCGCACCATTGGAGGCGAAGTGTTGCATGATCATTTCAGCGAAAGCTTTGGTCGCTCCCATGACGTTGGTCGGTCGCACGGCTTTATCGGTGGAAACGAGGACCATTTTCTGAGCTTCGTGCTTTTGGGCCATATAGGCGACATTATAAGTGCCGATGATATTCGTGCGAATCGCTTCCTGGGGACTATCTTCCATCAGCGGTACATGCTTATACGCCGCGGCGTGGAAGACAAGTTCTGGCTTATACGTGGTAAACACTTGCTCCATGCGCTCGATGTTGTAGGTCGACCCAATGATGACGTCGATGGTAACGCCGTTAGTTTGCGAACGATGACAAGCGCGATTGAATTCTTGTTGCAAATCATATACGCCGTTTTCATAGATATCGAATAGCACAAGACGTTTTGGCTGGTATTTATGGATTTGCCGCGAGAGTTCCGATCCGATTGATCCGCCTGCGCCCGTGATGAGCACCGTTTTGTTTTCAATGAATGCGCGAATTTGATCGTTTTCAAGCGGGATTACATCGCGGCCAAGCAGCTCGTGAATATCGACTTCAAGCAACTCAACCTTGTGATCGAGTGATAAGTCGGCAATCAGCGGTAAACGTTTGATTTTGACGTTGGCCGTGTCCATATAAGAAAGAATTTCGAATAGACGATTCTTTTCCAAATTGGCAATGGCGACGATGACTTCGCTCGCCTGGAATTGGTTGATGATGTCGTTAATGCGACTAATCGGACCGTATACCTTGACGCCAGAAAATGAACTTCCGATTTTCGAAGGATCATCATCGACGATGGCGACGACGTCATTAATCATCTTTTGATTATTACGTATTTCATCGATGATCATTTTCCCGCCGAGTCCAGCGCCGATGATAATCGTCGGCTTCTCACCTGGAATGCGGTCTTTTTTGACCAAATACATGTGGAGCATTCTTTTGGCAAAGCGCACCGAGATTAGCACAAACGATTCGGCGAATGCCAACGTCACAAAATTCATGAACGTCCATTGGCGAACGTTGGGGATGAAAATCATCAGCAAATAAGCGGCAAAGGTCACCGACATCGACATCACGCCGACTTTGATGGCATCGACGATGCTGAAATGATTGGTGATGATCCGATAAATACCTGATAGGGCAAACAGGAAGAGTTTGCTTACTCCAAAACCGATATAGAAAAGGAGCGTCGCCACGAAAACACTGATTTCGCTTCCTTGTATGCTATCGGTAAACACGAGCGCTAACAGCGCACCAAGCACCAAAAAATCAACCGCAACATGTAGGATCGCTTGTTTTTGTTTAAAGTTGTTTTTCATTTTTTCGGCGCTTGTATTCATATTATTTTACAACTGATCGACCGGTTTTAGCATAGCAACTAGTTTCTTTGTCTCTTGATGGGCGGTTTCGGTGTCGATTTTGCCCGATAGATAGTTAAAAATCAACCGGCTGAGTAATCGTGCGCCATCTTCGGTAAGGCCACGTGTGGTTGTCGCGGCCAACCCAATGCGAACGCCGGAAGTTACTGAAGGTTTTTCCTTGTCGCCAGGAATCATATTCTTATTGATGGTGATTCCGATTTCTTCAACTTTTTGTTGCGCGTCAAGTCCGGTCATATCGAACGAGGCTTTCGTATCGACGAGAAATAAATGGGTGTCGGTGTCGCTGACGCTAGCTCCAAGCTTAATCATTTCCTGGGCGCATGCTTTGGTATTGATTAACACTTGATCGATGTATTGTTTGAACGATGGTTCAAGTGCTTCGATGAAGCATTGCGCCTTGGCGGCGATGATATGCATCAAGGGGCCGCCTTGCATGCCTGGGAAGGTGGCGCTATTGACTTTTTTGAAAATATCTTCGCGATTGGTCAATATGAGTCCACCACGCGGTCCGCGAATTGTTTTGTGGGTCGTCGAGGTAACGATGTCGGCATCGGGAAAGGGCGAAGGATGGGCCCCGGTGGCCACTAGTCCGGAAATATGGGCGATGTCAACCATGAAAATGGCTCCGATTTCTCTAGCGACGCTACCAAACTTTGAAAAATCAATCGTGTAAGGATAGGCTGAGAAACCGGCTAATATGAGTTGCGGTTTTTCTTCTAGGGCCAACTTGCGCATCGCTTCATAATCAATGCGTCCATCTTTTCCAAGCCGATAGTGAACGACCTTGTAATATTTGCCGCTAAAACTGACGGGTGAGCCATGGGTTAAATGACCGCCTTCATCAAGCGCTAACGTCATGATTTTGTCACCTGGCTTTAAAACGGCGGCATATGCGATCATGTTGGCGGAACTGCCAGAATGCGGTTGGACGTTGGCATAGCGGCACCCGAACAATTCACAAGCTTTTTCGATTGCCAAATTTTCAACTTGATCAACGATGTGACAACCGCCGTAATAACGTTTGCCAGGAAACCCTTCGGCATATTTATTTGTCAGTACCGATCCGCATAATTCGCGAATCTTTTTGCTCGTGAAATTTTCCGAGGCGATTAATTCCAAGCCCTCGTTTTGTCGCTTTAACTCGGCGGCGACGAACATGTCTAGTGGAGTATTCATCAGTGAATGATTCCTTTCAAACTTTATTTGATAAAAAAGGACGTTGCCGCCCCTTTAACTTCCAGTGGCTGCCGAGAAAGGATTCGAACCTTTGCATGATTGGTTCAGAGCCAATTGACTTACCACTTGTCGACTCGGCAAGACTTCCATAGGTAGTTATTATAATAGCACTTTAAATAAATTTATTTAAAGATTTCATATGCGTTAACGTAAGGAATCCCAAACTGAGCGGCGACTGGCGCTAGCGTCATCTGTCCTAAATAAACGTTGAGCCCATCGAGCAAATGATGATTTTTAAATGCTTCGTGAAGCGTCTTGCTCGCCAACTCCAAACCAAACGGCAATGTGGCGTTTCCGAGTGCTTCGGCTGAGGTGCGCGGAACGGCACCAGGCATGTTGCCAACGCAATAATGGATGATGCCGTCGACGGCATAAACCGGATCATCGTGATAGGTCAGCCGGCTGGTTTCGGCGCTACCGCCTTGATCGATGGCGATGTCGACGAACACGGCACCGGGTTTCATGAGTTGTAAGTGCTCGCGCCGAATGATTTTCGGTGCGGCGGCACCGGTGATCAAAACACCGGAGATGATTAAGTCGGCTTCTTTGATTGCCGCTAAGATGTTGGCTTCGCTGCTAGCGACGACTTTGAGCCGTTCACCGAATTGAGGCACTAAGGTTTCTAAATATTTGGTATTCGTGTCGATGGCGATAACGCGCGCTTGCATGCCTAGGGCAATCGTCAAGGCGTTACGTCCGCTGACGCCACCGGCGCCAATGATGACCACCGTTGCCGGCTTGACCGTTTCCGTGCCACCGAGTAAAACGCCGCGACCGCCAAACTCTTTTTCAAGATATTTGGCTCCTTCTTGGACCGACAAGCGCCCGGCCACTTCCGACATCGGTTTCAGGCAAGACAGTTTGCCGAGTTCGTCGGTAATCGTTTCATAAGCGACACCCACGACTTTGCGACGCAACATCGCTTCGGTCAACTCCTTACTGGCGGCCAGATGTAAGTATGTAAAAATGATTTGACCTTCCTGCATTAGGTCGTATTCAGGAGGTAACGGTTCTTTGACCTTAATGATCATGTCGGCGATTTGATAAATGTCTTCAATCGTCGGTAGCAATTTGCAGCCAACCGCTAAATATTCTTGATCAGTGAATCCGGCGCCGGTGCCGGCCCCCCGCTTGGATGAAAACTTGATGTCCTGCCTCGACATAGCTTTTCGCATGTTTGGGAATGAGTCCAATCCGGTATTCATGTTTCTTAATCTCTTTTGGGACGCCGATAATCATAGTTGTGCTCCTTTTTCAATCACCCTAGGGGTGAAATATAACCTTGATCGTCTTCCATAAACATTTTAGATCGAACGCAAGTGAACGGCGCTTGATATATTCGACATCGAACATGATTTTTTCCTCGGGCAACAAAGTCGCACCACCATTGACTTGGGCCCAGCCGGTCAAACCCGGTTTGACTAGCAACCGCTTTTCGAATCCAATCACGTACTGACAAAATTTGTCATGGAGATCTTTGACTTCCGGACGCGGTCCCACAAACGACATTTGCCCTATCAATATGTTAAAAAATTGCGGCCATTCATCGATTTGAACCTTGCGAAGAAAGCGACCGAACTTAGTGACGCGTGGGTCATCTGGGGTTGCCCATTTAAAGCCATCTTCTTCGGCATGGACAACCATCGTCCTAAATTTGAGAATCGTGAATTGTTTGCCGTTTTTACCAAGACGCTGCTGTTTAAAAATGGCGGGTCCGCCATCGAGTTTGACGATGATAAAAACGATGACCATCGGCACTAATAATATGATGATAAGTAGTAACGAAGCGAATAAATCAAAAAACCGCTTCGTAAACGCATACATAAAGCGGTCTTTCTTGAATTCGAATTCAGGGACGACAATCGTTTTTTTGGCGGTCAAATCGCTCATATAATCCTAAATAAATATAATAGTCTAACTATTGTTAGAGAGCAATGTTTTCGAAGATGATGTCATTCGCTTTTCATTTTTTCGAGCTTTTTTCCTTTAATCGCATCCATCGAAAGGTGGATTGAGTTAGCAATCGCCGTTTGGATATCGTCGGGTTTGACCCCCAACATCTTTGAACCTTCGTTTTTATCGATGAATAGATTGCTCGTCATAACATTCGAAAACTTAACCATGTTAAGTCCCATTTCGATGCCTTGGCGTTTTTTCTTTTTGACGATAAGCATGACGCCGAGTCGATACATCCAAGTCGGGATCGTGACGATGTTGCGATTGATGCCGGTGTAGCGGTGAAACAGCGTCAACATTTGTTTCCAAGTCATGTTGTAATATCCAATGGGAATGGCATTACCACCATGGTTTTTGTTAATCGCTCCGACGATGGCTTGTCCCACTTGCCTGACGGTGACCATGGCCGTGCCCCCTTTGGGATAATATGTGCGCCTTTTCATCGCCAATATTTGTTCAAGCAAAATCGTCCATACGGGTTGCCGGCCTGGTTGGACGCCGAATATATATGGCAGTTCCAGGACAGCGACATGCATCGTTCCATCTTCGGCATATGCCAATGCCGCTTCCATTTGCTTGATGCGCGCGGCGATATATGGATGATATTTGTCCAACTGCCAATTAGGATGAAGGCGATGCGCATACGTGAAATAGGAACCTAAGACGACTGAAGAGTGTACGCCCGCTTTTTTGGCCAAACCTAATAAACGAATGACTGGCTGAATGTTGTATTTATCGTATAGGTCATAGATAGGGTGCTGACCTTCGACTCGTTCGTCGATACCGGCGGCGAACACGAGCGCTTGGACGCCTTCCATCAAGGCCAATAGTTCATCGTCTCCCATATTCAAATAGTTTTTAAAAATGACCTGATAGCCGCTTGGCAAACTCACTCCCACAGGTAAAGGCGGTAACGCCAAGCCAATCACTTGCTGTTTTTTCGCTAACAGTTGTTGGGCAGCTTCAAGTCCTAATAAACCAGTGCCACCGATAATCAATACTTTCATTATTCGCGTGGTTGTACTTGATATATTTGCGTCTTTGTCGACTTGTGTTTATGTTTTTTCAAATCATTGAATAGCATCTTGATACCTTTTAAAAGTTTGCCTTTTATGATCAAAATAATTGCTTCGACACCGATTTCCGACAATTTTCCACTCGAAAAATTGCTCAATTGCCGCAGTGGCATCATAATCGCCGATTGCCGGACCATTTTCTTAACCGTTTTCGAGATGCCTTTAGGAACCATTTTTGTGGCACCAAGTTTGATGGCCGTGTATAGCAACCAACCATTCAAACTAACGCGTCGCGCATCATAAAATGTCGCTGCTTGATTGATAGTTTGCCTTGTGTAAGCTATGTTTCGTTCGCCGTTTTCCGGCGCATTTGGCGGTATTAACGACTTGTACTTATCGGGAAGCATCGTTGCCCGTGGTTCGATGTAGACGACGTCACTTAGGCGAATGTCGCGCGATGAAGAACCGACGAGAATCTTAAAGTCGCCCCCGATAATGTTCCACCCGTTCAGTTTTTCGTCAAAGTATCGAAACGCCGTCTCGTTCAGCGGTAATAGCACCGTTTTCGTTTCGCCAGGTTTCAAGAAAACTTTTTTGAAAGCTTTCAGGCCAAAACTAGCGCGGTCGACGATGGGACGCATTTCGCCGACATATAATTGGACGACTTCGGCGCCAAGTACGTCGCCAACATTCGTTATCTCGACGCTCACTTTGATTTCGCCGTGTTCGAGTAAATTGTTTTCAAACATCAAGTTGCGGTAGCGGAAAGCGGTGTAACTAAGACCGTGACCAAACGGGAACAGCACGTCTTTGCGCGATTTGTCATAGTGGCGGTAGCCCACGTAAATGCCTTCCTTGTATACGACTTGCTGAGGTCCCATCGGAAATGATCCAAAACTTGGATGATCCTCAATTCGCTTGGGAAACGTTTCCGCGAGTTTTCCGCTCGGATTGGCAACTCCGAAAATCAAATCATATGCTGCTTCACCAAAAGCTTCGCCGGCCAAGTACATGTTCAAAATTGATGGAATGGTGCTGGCAAAGGGCATGACCACCGGCGATCCAAGCGATAAAACGAGGACGACGTTTGGGTTCACCTTAACAATGGCGTCAATCAGTTTGATTTGATCTTTTGGTAAGTTTAAATGTTTACGGTCGAAACCTTCTGATTCGTATTCTTCAGTCAAACCGGCAAAAATTAATATGACATCTTTGGCTTTGGCGATTTGTTGGGCAAGTTTGATTTTCTTAATATAATGTCGGCCATATCCCGGGGCATAGTCATAACTAATCGAATTTTCATCAAGTGCTTGTGTAAACGAAACGAGGCGACGGGGGTTGACTTGCGAGGATCCGCTGCCTTGGTATCGTGGTTTATGAGCTAGTTCACCGATGACAGCGATACTTTGTCCCGCCTTAATTGGCAATAGATCACGATCATTTTTTAACAGGACCGCCCCTTCAATCGCGACTCGCTTCGCCATGTCATGGCCCGTGTCATAATCGTATTTTGGTGCTTTTTTCGTCTTGGTTCGGTTGTTAAGGCACCGCTCGATGTAAGTCAATACGTTGGTGACTGCCTTGTCAAGATTCGCCAAAGATAATGTTCCATCTTTCACGGCGGCGATGATTTTTTCGTCGTTGGCGCCATTGCTTGTCGGCATTTCTAAATCCATGCCGGCGTTGACACCTTTGACGCGGTCAACGACTGCTCCCCAATCGGAAACGACGAGTCCTTGATAGTTCCACTCCAGTCGAAGCAGGTCGGTCAATAACCAGTTGTTCTCACTCGCGTAAATGCCGTTGATGCGATTGTAACTAGCCATAATCGTCTGTGGACTAGCCGTTTTAACGGCATATTCAAACGGTAATAAATATATTTCACGCATCGTGCGCATCGAAGCTTCGGCAGAAATGCTCATGCGTCGAAATTCTTGATTGTTAAGGGCGAAATGCTTCAAAGATGTACCGACGTACTGACTTTGGACGCCGTTAATGAATGCACTTCCCATCTGACCAGCCAAATACGGATCTTCCGAAAAGTACTCGAAATTACGCCCACCTAAAGGGCTACGCTTAATATTGACGCCCGGACCCAAAACGGTGTCGACTCCTTGATCGATTGCTTCTTTAGCAATCATTTCTCCCATCGCTTTGATCAGTTCGATGTTCCAAGTGCTGGCCTGCGTGACTGGTAGTGGAAAACAAGTAGCGGGTAGTGAAGGCGCCAAAAACTTACCACCCTGTACTTCTTTGCGGAGTCCGGTTGGACCATCGGCCATCACGACGCTAGGAATATCTAAACGAGCGATCGGCGTCGTCTCCCAATTAGAAATTCCTGATAAAAGCGCGGCTTTTTCCTCGATTGTCAACTGTTCAATCAGTTTTTTAATATTCATAAGTTAATTATAAATGGCAGTTAATCAATTGATAACAATTTCAACCGCAACAACGTCGGAAACAGCCCTAATTTGTAATAATGTGCTAAAAAAGGTAAAATTTAGTTAAATCTTGACATAGATTTGTTTTAATTGCCCATCGCGGCAAATGATTTCATATTTCAAAAAGGAGCAGCAATCATGAAAATCGGAATTATCAGCACATCGACGAAAAAGAATGAAAAGCGCTACCCACTTCATGCTAGTCACATCAAGGAGTTAAGCAAACACGAACTGGAACAACTTGTGTTTGAAAACGATTATCCCGGACTCGACGATTTGAAACAGTCAAATTTACTGACGACGATGAATCGCGAACGCATTTTTGATACTTGCGACGTCATTATTCTTGCAAAGCCGACCCCGAAAGATTTTGTCCATTTTCGCGAAAATCAGATTTTATGGGGCTGGCCTCACTGTGTTCAAAGTAAAGCGATTACCGATATCGGCATAAAAAAGAACATGACTTTCATCGCTTGGGAAGCAATGTTTCGATGGAAAAATAACGTGCGCCAGGAGCACATCTTTTCTAGAAACAACGAACTGGCGGGTTATGCTTCGGTAATCCACGCCTTAACGCATTTAGGAATGACCGGTGGCGTTTATGGCCAGGAGCGGAAAGTCGCCGTAATCGGGTATGGTTCGACAGGAAAAGGCGCCATCAACGCGCTGCGCGGACTGGGCGCCCACGATATTAGTGTTTATTCACGAAGGACACGATTTGAAGTCGCTGATGCATTAGGTTTCGTAACATACAAAAATTACCGCATCGTCAAAGGAGCCGTGATCATGAATGGAAAACGGGCGGCCGACGAACTGTCTCAATACGATATCATCGTCAACTGCGTCTTACAAAACCCGCTGAAACCAATCATGTTTTTGACATATGACGACGTTATTAAAAACGGAAAAAAACAGCTAATCATCGACGTCAGTTGTGACACGGGTATGGGTTTTGAGTTCGCCAAACCAACAGGATTTGATCAACCGACATTCGAAGTTGGACCCAGTATTTATTATGCTGTTAACCATAGTCCGACATATTTTTGGGAATCGGCGTCTTATGAACTCAGTGGCGCGATTCTTCCATATCTACGATATTTCTTAAAGCATGGAACCTACATTGGTGACAATGTGCTTGAACACGCCGTGGAAATCGAAGCTGGTCGCATTGTTAACCCCGATATCATCGCATTTCAAAATCGTGAATCGCACTATCCTTATCATGTCAAGAAATAATCGCAATGTGTGATTGCCAATAAACCATCATTGAATATAAAATGATGATAACTGTGACCCGATTGGGAGAATGGATATCATCATATGAAAGAAAAGCGCAAGTTAGGTTTTAATCTTACCGAGACGTTTAAAGGCGACGTCGTACCCAAGCCAACAAAGTGGATTTATTCCCTCAGTGGCATTGGTCGTGACGCCGCTTATACGCTCATTTCATTATTCTTTCTGACTTACATCCAATACACCGGTGTTTTGGACGAAGCTCAATACGCGGTGCAATTTGGCGTCATTACGGCCATCATCGTCATCGCGCGCATTTGGGATGGCGTCAACGATCCGATGATCGGGTCGATTATCGAAAACACCCATTGGAAATGGGGCAAATACAAACCTTGGATTTTCCTTGGGGCTGTCACCACGTCAGTCGCCCTCTTGATTTTGTTCCTCGTACGACCGGTCGGCTGGGGATTTGTGGCGATTTTCGGTGTATTTTATCTGCTGTGGGAAATCACGTTTACGTTTAACGACATCGCTTATTGGTCGATGTTACCTTCTTTGTCATCCGATGAAAAGCAACGCAACGAACTGACGACGATGGTCACCGTGTTCGCCGCCGTCGGTGCTTTCGCGGTCGGTGGCATCGTGCCACTAGTCACCGCTGGCAATGCCGTATTCTCGTATCAAATGATTGCGATTGTGGTCACGGCGCTGTTTTTCGTTTCCCAGCTTATTCTCGTTTTGACATGCAAAGAACGGGAACGTGATCTTGAACAGGAAAAGAAACAACCGAAAGTAAGCGTCATTGAGATGTTTCGCCTCATGAAGACGAATCCTCAATTAATGTGGGTCGCCCTCATTATCTTTACTTACTACTTAGGTTCTTCGCTTTTAAACAGCTTCGGTCTAAACTATTTCTATTTTTCGCAAAACTACACCGATGGCGGATCAATTATGTTTTTGTTCACCGTCGTCTATGCTGCGGGTACGATTGTTTCGCAAGCTATTTATCCGTTATTGGCGAAACGATTTAAACGCGCGCAACTTATTAATTATAGTTTTCTCGCGTTGACAATTGGTTACATCTTATTCTTCTTCGTTGGTAACATCGGGCCGATGACGTTTTTACCGCTTGACATCTTGGTTCTTGCACCAATCGGCGTCCTTATTTTTGCCGGTCAAGGCGTGTTTTACCTGACGATTATGATTATGATTACCAACACGATTGAATATAACGAATGGACGACGGGTGAACGTAAAGAGAGTATCGTGTTCGCGGTGCGCCCGCTTGCAGCCAAGTTTTCCAGTTCACTTCAACAAGGAATCGTTTATATCTTCCTATTGGCCGGAGGTGTCCTTGGCATTTCCAATTCCATTGCCGAACTCGAACGGCAAAAAGCGCTTAATCTGATTAGCGAAGTCGATGTTAAAGCTGGTGCCGATGCCTTGATTCTCGCGTTCCAAAATTCCGATTTCGGACCCTGGGGTCTAACAATCCTTAAAATCGGCATCGTCGTGATTCCGCTTGCCCTATTTGCTTTGGCATTTGTGATGATCAAAAAGAAGTATACGATTGACGAAGTCAAATATAGTCATATGCTCGAAGACATTGCCGCGGGACGAATCGGAGTAGATAAATAAAAAATGCCCTTCGGGGCATTTTCGTTAGGTTGATTTTACGATATTAATCTTTAGATTAACTTCACCATAATCAGGGGTCGTTATCGCTATTTTTCCCACAGCTTTGTCAAGCACGCGCGTTTTCACGTAAAACGAGGTTTGTCCGCCTGTCAGCGGAAAGACGCTAGGACCCAATACTTCAAGTTCATTCGATACTTTGACGCTGACCGCTTCTTGGGCATAGAAAGCCGGCATGCCATATTCGTCTAGAAGTCGAACGCTGACGCGCAAAACGTCATACGTGTCATCGATAACCATGAATTCACGGTCGGTGGTAACTTCAAGATGATACTCATGGGCCGCCGCCAAACTCTTTTCAATCACTAATTCGCCACCACGATATCCCTTGAAGGTGAATTTAGTCATCTCGGTGCCCCAACTAAGCACGAATTGATACCACAAATCGACGAGGTCCTTATACTTCAGTTTATTCTTGACCATTACCAATCCGATTTTCGAATAATTGATGAAACCGAGTTTCGAAAAACCTTTGATGGCCCCGATGCGTAACGCCTCTTTGATGATGCCGGCGTCCATCTTCGAGAAACGGCCACTTTTTAAAATCGCTTCGCCAATGTAATCATCAATAATAAAAGGTGGATGCGCTAAATAAGGAAAGGCATCGCGCTTAGGCAAAAATTTGGCCACGAATTCATCGTTTTTGTATAACTCGATATAATCGACGTTACTAGCAATAACCGTCTCACCGATAATGCCTTTGGGATGATCGCCTAACTGTAAACGCGACAATACGTCGAGCACGACCACATCGTCGCGCTGGCTTTGATATACCGATGCCGCGTATTTGGGATGTCGAAACTGGTCAAGCACGCCATGATGGCAAATGCGGTCACCCGATCCAAAGTCCTTATGTGTTTGGTAATCGGCGAACACCCAACCGATGCCACCACTGATTTGAGGATATTTTTGAAGATCGTTAAGCACGCGGAAATGGCGTAGTGCCTGATTGACGCGGTGACTTTCGTCATCATACGACTTGGTTGGATACATATGACCGCCGAATTCGGTCACTAAATAAGGAATACCTTTGCCGATGATGTCTTTGGGATCATCCACGCCGACATTATCGCCTTCATGAACGAAATCATTGTATGTGTAAACGTCTTCGAGCAGTTCGCTATTCTTAAAATTTCTTACACCACCGGTTTGTCGATGTTTGTCAAATTGATGAACGAAATCGTTGGCCCACGAATATAAGTCGTGGTAATCGGGTCCTTCGTTGATACGGACGCCCCAAAGCACAATGCTCGGATGATTGTAATGGTCTTTGACCATGCGTTCGATATTTATTTTGTATTGGGCAATCCACTTCTCATCGGTACCGATATGTTGCCAGCCCGGACTTTCGATGAATACCAAGATGCCGAGTTCGTCACAGCGGTCGAGGAAATGTCGAGAGGGCGGATAATGCGAGGTGCGCGTAATATTGATGCCCAGTTCATTTTTCATAATATCGGCATCGAGTTGTTGCATTGATTTGGGCATCGCATAGCCAACGTAAGGATAACTTTGATGGCGATTGAGCCCGCGTAATTTAATGTGTTTTCCATTAAGGAAAAATCCTTTGGGGGTAAACTTCGCTTCGCGGAAGCCAAACCGTCCTAAAATCGTTTGTACGCCGTATTTGGTTTTCAGCGTGGCTTTAATTTTATAAACATTGGGGTCCTCAAGCGACCAAAGTTTCGGATTATCGAGCTCGAACTCGTCTTCATAGTAGCGACCGACGATTTCATCGTTTAAAGCGACTTCATAGCGTAAATCGAATTTGTCTTTCAAGACATTGACCATGTCGTAACGAACTTGAACTTTTCCATCAACGGATGCGTCGATATAAAGATTTTCGATATAAACACGCGGCACGACATCTAAATATACTTCGCGGTAGATGCCTCCAAAAGACAAATAATCGACGACACCACCAAATGGAGGCACGAGTTTGTCCTCACGGGCGTCAACGATGACGATTAGGCGGTTTTCGCCTTCTTTAATCGCATCGGACACGTCAATAGTTATTTTGTTATAGGCCGATATTTGTGCTTTTAAATCAATGCCGTTTAGGATAAAACGGGCTTTGACCATGATGCCTTCAAACGTCAACAGCGCGGCATCAAGCACCGAAAAACGCGGTACCGAGAATATTTTTTCATACGTGCCGAAAATTTGATAATCGCGTTCGGAGAAATATGAAAACGGCAATTGTTTAATCGTATGAGGCACATCGATGCTGATGGCCTCTTTGGGCATTTTTTGTAGATAGCTAGTATCAAAGCGGTCAATGAACCGCCACGCGAAATTTAGGGGAGTACGCATAGCTATTCCTGTTTAATAATCGTAATCCAGTCGAATTCGTCGGCAATGTCGCCGACTTGGATACCTAACAGCAGATTATAAAGACGCTGGCTAATCGGTCCAACTCCTTCGGGTCCGATTTTGATGATCTTGTCGCCGATAAGCACTTCGCCAATCGGGGCGATGACCGCGGCCGTGCCACATGCCCCGGCTTCAGTGAAAGTACCGATCTCGTCGAGTTTGATCGGGCGTTCAACAATCGTCATCCCAAGTTTGTGTTGGGCGAGAGTTTTCAATGATCGTTGCGTGATTGAATCAAGAATTGAGGAAGAGATGGGCGTCACGTATTCGTTTTTGTCGCTGATGGCGAAAAAGTTAGCCGCTCCAGCTTCATCAATGTAGGTGTGCGTCGCCGGATCGAGGAACAGTGCCTCGGCACAGCCATTGGCGCGCGCTTCTTTTTGGGGTAGGAAACTGCCGCCATAATTGCCACCGCATTTAGCCTTGCCCGTACCATGGGGAGCCGCTCGGTCGTAACTTGTCGCCATCATGCGCACGGGTTTGAGTCCGCCTTCAAAGTATGGTCCCACTGGTGAGACCATTACCATAAACATGTATTCTTTGGCCGGCATCGCTCCCAGCACCGGTCCTAATCCGATCACGAGCGGACGAATGTATAATGATTCACCCGTGCCATAAGGTGGAATGTATTGTTCGTTTGCCAAAACCGTCGTTTTTACGGCGTGGTCAAATAGTTGTAACGGGACCGGAGGCATGACCATGCGCTCGCAAGAATCCATTAAGTGCCGCCCATTATCCATATAGCGGAATAAATTGATGGCTCCATCTTTTCTTCGATAAGCTTTCAAACCTTCAAACGCTTGTTGACCATAATGAATCGCGGTCGAAAAAGCGGAAATCGTGATATGGTCGTCTTCTTGTAGACGTCCACTGTCCCAGGTGCCATCGCGATAGTAACTGACGAAAATGGCCCGGGTCTTGGTGTAACTAAAACCCCGTCTCATTGTGCTCATGCATTACCTCCAAATTTGAAGTATTATCATAATTTTACACTAATGGACGAATGAATTCATTCCCTATTGCGTCGGTCCATCTTTCACTTATTCGATTGAAACGCCATAATTGATATAATGACCTCGAGGTATCCCATGATTAAAAAAACCGGTTCCATTATTCACATCAACACCAAAACGACATCTTTGGTTCTAAACATTTCCATAACTGGTCATCTTGTATGCGAGTATTATGGTCCTCAAGTTCCTTTTGGGGAAAATTATGATTACTTGGTAAATAAGACGGCATTTACGCACGGGACAGAAATCGTCTATGATGAGCAATTGCCGAACATTTCGCTTGATGGTTTATCTATGGAGTTCGCCGTCAGTGGCAAAGGCGATTTTCGCGAGCCAAGTCTGATTTTACAAAGCGAAACAAGCCAAGTGCTCGACTTCATCTATGAAAGCGATGAAATATTGACTGATTATCTGCCGCTTGACGCCTTGCCGATGCCCCACCATGTCGATGAAGTTTTGAAAATAACTTTGGTAGACAAGGTTCAAAAACTTAAAGCCGAATTATATTATGGCGTCTTCACTAAAGCAGATACCATATCCCGTCATGTCGTGTTGTCCAATGAAAGTGATCAAGATCTGGTAATTGACAAACTCATGAGTTTACAACTTGACATGCCCAATCGTGGTTTTGAATTGCTCAATCTTTACGGCGCTTGGGGCGCTGAAAACAATATCAATCGCCGTAAAGTTACTCAAGGAATTCACATTAACGACAGCAAAACAGGCAACAGCAGCAATCGTCACAATCCATTTTTCATGCTCTTGTCCGAAACTTCCGGCCTTAATCATGGCATCACTTTTGCCTTCAACTTGCTTTATAGCGGCAATCACTATGAAATGGTGGAACTTACAAGTTACGACCGCGTACGGATCCAACTCGGCATTAATCCATTTATGTTTCATTACCGCTTGCCTAAAAACGGCAAATTTGAGACGCCCATTGCCATCATGAGTGTGTCCAAGTGTGGCCAAAACGGCGTCTCCCAAAACATGCACCGTTTTGTCAATCACCATATCATCAAAGGACCCTGGGCCAACAAAGAGCGACCGATTTTACTCAATAACTGGGAAGCGACTTATTTTAAATTCAATGAAGCAAAACTAACTTCGTTGATGAGCGCAGCCAAACAGGCCGGCATTGAACTATTCGTGCTCGACGACGGTTGGTTTTCTAATCGCAATGACGATACCAAAGGTTTGGGCGATTATGACGTGAACGAAAAGAAACTTCCGCGTGGTCTTGCCTATTTAGCGGATAAGGCCAACGCTAAAGGCATGAAGTTCGGACTCTGGTTTGAACCCGAAATGGTCAATATCAACTCAAATTTGTATCATGACCATCCCGATTGGGCGATTAAAACTGATGGATATGAGCCGAGTCTTGGCCGGCATCAATTAGTGCTTGATTTGTCAAATTTTGAAGTACAGGCGTATTTAATTGAGCAAATCGGTAGCGTGCTTGACAGCGCTCATATCGAATATGTCAAATGGGACATGAATCGCCATATCACCGATTTCGGGTCATCTTCATATCATAGTGGCGAGCTTTATCATCGCTACATCCTCGGACTCTACCGCGTCTTGAAGGTACTGACGAGCAAATATGAGCATGTGCTGTGGGAAGGGTGCGCCTCAGGTGGCAATCGTTTTGATTTAGGGATGCTTTGCTTCTTCCAGCAAATGTGGACAAGCGACAATACCGATGCCTATGCGCGTTACTATATCCAAGCGGGTATTTCGCTAGGTTATCCGCTATCGGTCATCGGCGCTCACGTGTCGGCCACGCCTTCGCATCAAATGCTTCGTAATACACCAATCGAGACGCGCTTCCATGTGGCGGCGTTTGGTAACCTTGGCTATGAACTCGATTTAAGAAAACTCGACGATGTCGATTTTAAAGCGCTCAAAGAGCAAATTACCTACTACAAATCACACCGCGCTTTGCTCCAATATGGAAGGTTTTACCAACTGACGGTCCCCGATTATCCTGGGTTCATCGCTTGGATGGTAAAAAGCGAAGATTGTTCCGAAGCGATTATCGGCCGCTTTAACAAACTGCAAAGTTTACTGGCGGGCACCGATGTGTTACCAGGTTATGGCTTCGATGAAATGCTGACATATAAGGTCAGTGCGCGTATATACGATCATCGTTTGAAAATGTTTGGCGGACTCATCAACCACGTCGCCCCGATTCAGTTAAACGAAAATGGACCGCTCGTCAATTTCATCGATAAGCGGAAAACGATGGAACAAATCATGAAGGCGACTAACGAAGAAACATATATTGTGCCCGGATCGGCGCTTAATCATGGCGGCGTGCGGTTGCGGCCCCAATGGGCGGGAACCGGATATAGCAAAGATGTCCGCGTTTTAGGCGATTTTGGTTCGGAACTATTTTATATAAAACAAATTAAAACCTCGGAATAACATCCGAGGTTAATTGCTACTGAAGGAAATTGGTCACATCTTGGTAAACAAGATGGCGGTCGATTTCATTTAGAATTTCGTGACGCATATGGTCGTAGATGATTTTGCGTACGGTTTTAATGCCAAGTGCCCGATAAATGCCTTCAAGCTCATGCACACCGTTACCGTTATTTCCCACGGGGTCTTCGGCACCGGCGATTAACAAAATCGGTAACTTCTTAGGTATCTTTTCAAGTTCGGCTTTTTTAAATAGTTTGCTCAAACCGCGTAGGAACTCTTTATAGAAACCACCAGTCGAACCATAGCCGCAGTAGGGATCTTCGATGTATTTAGTGACATTCTCTTCATTGTATGAAAGCCAGTCGAATGGTGTCTTGGCGTTTGGTATCGATTTGGCGTAAGCGCCAAACACCATGTCGTTGAATAGTTTCGATTTTTTCTGATAGCCACGTTTTCCCACAATCAAATTGGCGAGCATAAAGCCAATCTTGACCATTTTATCGGGGCCGTTTGTACCACATAAAACGACTTTTTCAAGCCTGTTACCGTATTTTTGAATAAATCGTTGCGAGATGAAGGAGCCAAGCGAATGGCCAAACAAATAAACGGGTCGGTCATTTTTGACTTTGTCAATCAACTCAGCGACGACATCGACCGTTGTTTCAAACGCGCCGATGGGCCAGACGCCACGCTTTTTTTCGTCGCGAGCATTGGCGCCTTGTCCAAAATGGTCGAGACAAAATACTTCAAACCCTTGTTCGTGGAATGACACGGCAAAGTGCTCATAACGACTCGCATGCTCTTCCATACCCGTGACGATGATAAGCACGGCCTTGCCTTGGGGATTCGGCCAGCGGATCCCGCGGATGACTTCGCCGTTTGGTCGCGTAAAAACGTATTCTTCACCAATCATATTTGTTACCTCTTTATTTATTGTAGGACAAAAACGACGATAAAGTTAGATGGGCAAGCCTAATAAGTTAATTAATCGTCCGCTCCGGCAAGTGCTTCAAGATTTCCTTGTCGCATTGGTTTGCTATCACCGTGTTTGACAAAATACATCGTGACGAAAGCCGCGATAATGAAAACCGTGCTGTATGGGAATAAAACTCGCATGCCGAGCCAATCCATGAGCGCGCCTGAAATAATGGGCGTGAATATTTGCGCCGCCATCGAGGCGGTGTAATAATAACCGGTATACTTTCCAATATTAGATCCTTTTGACATCTCGACGACCATCGGATAGGAGTTGACGTTAATCGTCGCCCAGCCGACACCTGCTAATGCCATCGTCACCCAAATGAGTAGCGCCGTTTGTTCAGTCAGGAAAATCGCTAACACGAAGGCGGCCGTTAAAATACCGATGCCAATTAAAATCGTTTTTTTACGACCGATCTTGGTTGCAATTATACCAATAGGTATAAATGTAATCAGCGCGGTTAAGTTCGCCACTAATAACGGCAATGTGAATCCGGTATTCAAAACATCGGTAGCATAAACTGAAAATTTGCTCGTAGCCGCGTTATAGGCGAAGAACCATAAAACGACCGAAGCCAAGATTAACAAGAAACTGCGACGAACGTCTTTAGGCATCTTTTCTTCTTTACCTTCAAGAATTTCTTCAGCTTCTTTTTCGTCCATCAAACCTTCACGCACCATGAGTTCGTTGTTTTCCTTCACCCATTTGACTTCTTTGACGGTAAACATGAATGCCGCCAGGAAGCCCAACATTAATACGGCAAGCGCTACGAACGCAGGAATATAAGATTGATAGTCTTTCGCTAAAAACGTCATGAAACCAAGCGAAATCATTCCACCGACGGTTCCCATTAAGTTGATGATGGCGTTAGCTTTACTACGTAATGGTTTGGGGGTGACGTCGGGCATCAAACTAACGGCCGGAGTCCGATAAAGCGACATCGCAATCAAGACGATGAACAATACGCCAATAAATACGATTAATAATGTCGGATTAACCGACGTGATGTTGTTAAAAATGAGATTGCGACGGGCAACGGTTGCCAATTCTTTGGTCGAATAAAGTAAATCCGAACCCAAGAAGGTGTATCCGGCTTCAGTCGTTCCAAGCACGGGGCCGATGCCGGCGCCTTCAACGGCCATCAGTTGATAATAATCGACGATGCCGACGCCAACGATGACGATAGCGGCAATGATCGTCCCGAAAAAGATATAGGGAGTCCGTTTTCCATATTTGGATTTGGTGCGATCCGACCATAACCCAAACAACGGCAGAAGTACAAGCGCCAGCATATTGTCAAGCGCCATTAAGACACCGGACCATGTCTGATTCAGACCAAACGAATTAATCAGTAATTTTGAGATAATCGTGTCATAGACGACCCAAAACATGCTGATAGTTAAAAAAGCGAAGCCGACCAGGATAGTTTTCTTTGAGTCAAGTTTCATATAGTGACGCTCCTATTATTGGATATTTCTAATAGCAATCATATCTTAAAAAACGCTAGCAGGTCAATCTAACAAGCTTGGATGAATATATGATTTCTTTGTTTTCTATGTTTCTATTCGTCTTTGGCCGTATGCACGACGACTTGCGGGAACGGAATTTCAATTTTATGCTTATCAAATAAGATTTTGATTTCACGATTCATCGCCCGCATAACAGCATATCGTTTTAGTTCATCGCTACGAGCATATAACCTTAACGTAATTCCAGAATCACCAAGTTTCTGGACTCCGTAATAATATGGTCCTTCTATAATCTCAGGAATTTTCTTTTTGATCGATTCCAAATTGTCTTTGATGATCTTCTCGACTCGCTCAATGTCTTCTTTGTACGAAATCGATACTTCGCAAATCGCGGGGGATGGATTGATTGAGGTGTTGATTGTGCCTCTGACATCAGAATTGTTAATAATCAAGACATCGCCGTTGACATCTTCGATTTTAGTGATTCGAATGCCAATCTCGCGCACGATGCCACGATGGTTGCCCACTTGAATCACATCGCCAACGAGAAATTGTTTTTCAAAAATGATGAATAATCCGGCGAAAATGTCTTCAATCAGACTTTGAGCGCCGAACGATACGGCTAAGCCCAAGATGCCGGCGGCCGCTAGTAGTGTTGCTTGCTGAACACCCCAAGCGCTTAAAATCAGAAACACGGCCGTGATGACCGCGGCATAGGTAATCGCACTGACAATTAGGCGCCCAAGCGTTTCCGAGCGATGGTTCTTTTTCATGAATAAACTGACAATAAAGACGAGTAAAACTTTGACAATCCAAATGAAAATAACAATCGCCAATGATTCAAGCAGCGTCACGTAATTGTTTTTCAAGAAATCCCAAATATTGAAAAACTTACCGATGCTATTATCGATAATCGCGGCAAAATCCGATCCTTGGAAAATGATGGGCACAAGCGTCCCGACGAGCACTAATAATAAAATCACGCCTCCGGTTATAAAAAACCTGATCTTCGCCTTCTTCGACATCGCTTTTAAAAATTTCATATCCATCAATCCCCTTTATGGTGTCATCGTATATAGCACATCGTAACGATAATAGTTCGTTATGTTACGAACCCCAATTACAATGCGGTAATCAGCGAAGGGCGGCTTGGCAATCGTCAGTGTCGATGTTTTATTCTCGGGACTTAGAAACCCAGAGTTGCCAGATCCAGTCGGATACGAGGTGTCGGGCTGATAAATCTCATAGAAGAATTGCTGGAAATTATGATGCGGATCGATTAGTGTTACGACGGCGATATAATTCGTGTCGGTTTCACTAACGTTAAGCTCATAGTCATAGTCTCCGCTGGTGGTTACCAGTAGCGGTTCAATAGCAAATGTGTCTTGTCGTAACGTGTCGGGATTTATAAATGAGGCGGTGACGATAAGCGTGTATTCCGTCAATGACCGTAGTGATGAAAATATTACTCCGACATCCATTTCATATTGTTCTTGGTTATGTTCTGGAATTATGATCGGCTTTTCATCGATCTTTTGACTTCCGCGGTAAATCGCCGCCACGTAAGTCGCATTTTTGCCAACGCGACTATCAGGATAAACATATAGTTCGATGCTTTGGGTGGTCACTTGTTCGATGCCGGCATAGATTTGTAATTCAAACGCTTGTCGGTCGATTATTTCGTCGATTACTTCCGTTTGTCCTCCGTCGAGGTAGCCAATCAGCCTTAAATAGACGATGGTTTCATAACTTAAGTACTGACTGACGACGATCGTGGAAAAAGACTCGGTAATTGGCTCCGAAACGTATTCAAGCGGTTGTTCGATGCTCGATTCGCTCTCATATTCTTGATAATATTCATAACCAAACGCGTATTCGAGCGCAAACGATAAATAAGTTTGGTTGTCGTTATAGACGGCGACGTCGATTTCGAGGCGGTGATCAAACGATATATCATCATAGATACGCCGCACATCGAGTATCGCTCCGCCGTCTTTAGGATACGTCTTCAACCGTTGCGATGCTAAGCGCTCTTCGCCAAAGCCTTTATTGGCGACAATCTCAAGCATATATTGCGTGTTCGCCAAAAGTCCCTCAAACATTCCTAACGAGGTGCCAAATGGCAACGATTGTTCATAACGCTCAAGTTGGTTTGACAAACGCACTTTCAGTGTATCGTTATTAATCGCGCTGTCAGGATCGACGACTTGGGCTTGGTAAGTGATCCGATCGGCAAAAACATTAACCCCGCTTAGCGAAGCGCTGGGGCTCCTAGGCACGACGACGCTGACGACTACGACCGTGGCGATGGTCATCGCGGCCGTGGAAAAAAGTTTGGTAATCGCTTGAAGGCGAAGTTTGTTTTGCTCTTGGGTAACGAATCGTGGACGATTTCTCAAAAAAAAGTCCCTCTATGAAACTAATTTACTCCATTTGACAACGCTTGTTAACCACTTGTGAGATATTGTTAAAAAGATGGCATCGCCGATGTAAAATATAGATGCCAATAACATGAGAATCCTACGCTTTTTCATCAATCGTTTCTTCTTGTCGATATTGTTCGTAATTTTGCAAATTGCGGTGTTTTTCTATTTCCAAATATTTCTGTCCGATTACTTTGTTTATTTCAATCTCGTATCCGCTTCGCTAGGGGTCGTCGTTTACATTTTTCTTGTCAATCAAGGCATCAATCCCGACCACAAAATACCTTGGATAATCCTGATATCGATCGTGCCTTTGTTTGGCATTGGTTTATTTATTCTGTTTTCTCCTAACCGCGTCAAAAAATCACACTACGAAGCTTACTTGAACCATTTACAAAAAGTTCGGGAGACACTGCCGTTTTCTCACGACATGATTCGCGTTCGCGCGATTGATTTAGGCGCCTATTACGGCCAAAGTGAATATTTATACCGCACCAACGCCTTTCCAGCCTACAGTCATACGAAAACCGACTATTTCGCTTCGGGCGAGTCGCTGTTCATGAAAATGCGTGAGGATGTCTCTGAGGCAAAATCGTTCATTTTCTTAGAATACTTCATCATCGACAAAGGGTATTTATGGTCGGAAATTCTCGAAATATTGAAACGAAAAGTGAGTGAAGGTGTCGAAGTGCGCGTCATTTATGACGATGTGGGAACGATTGGTAAGCTATCGCTGAATTATGATAAAAAACTGCGCAAAATGGGCATTAAATGTGTCAACTTCAACCGTGTCAATGTATTCTTCTCCTCGATATATAACAATCGCGATCACCGGAAAATCACGGTTATCGATGGCACGATTGGATACATTGGAGGTGCCAATATCGCCGATGAATACGTCAATCGGAAAACACGATTCGGGCACTGGAAAGACGGGGGACTTCGGTTAGAGGGCGAAGGTGTCAAGGCACTGACAGGAATGTTCATGCAAATGTATGCGATGCACTCCAAGCAATCGGAAGATTTGCGACCTTATGTAATTCGCGATTTCCCATACTTTTCGAGCCAAGGTTATGTTCAGGCGTTTGGCGATGGTCCCAAACCGCTATATGAACATCAAATCGCCCATTCGGCTTATTGCCAAATCATCAACCAAGCCCAGCATTACGTCACGATTACGACGCCATATTTAATTATCGACTTCGTAATGAAAACCACGCTTATCAATGCGGCGCTTCGTGGTGTCGAAGTCAACATTGTGACCGCGGGCATCCCTGATAAAAAAATCATCTATGCGATGACGCGTTCAAATTATCCAGCCCTTCTTGATGCCGGTATCAAAATCTATGAATACAAGCCGGGTTTCATCCATACCAAAATGATTATCGCCGACGATCAAGTCGGCATCATCGGAACAATCAATCTCGATTATCGTAGCCTCGTTCACAACTATGAATGCGGCGTGTTCATGTATCGCACCTCGGCACTGACATCAATGCGTCACGATATTGAAGCAACGCTGAAAAAATCAGAACTTCAAACGAAAAAAACCGCCAGACAATCACTGCCGGTGCGGCTTTTCTGTTCGGTTCTAAATGCCTTTCAAACGCTACTATGATTCGAAGATAATCCGTTTTAACTTTCCGGCCAAGCCGATAATGTCTTTCATCGGCATCGAGCATAACGCCATGCGAATGCCCTGAGTCACCGGTACGGCATAAATGTGATTTTTGGTCAATTTTTCATAAACAAGCTGGGAATTATCACACTTGACGATGACATAAAAGCCATTTTTGTATGGAATTAGCGGCAGGTTGGCTTCTCGTGCTTCACGCAAAAATGTCTCGCCACGGGCGATAATCGTTTGACGGGCTTGGGAAAGTCCCTGTTTAAATTCCTCGATTTGTTCAGGTGCCAGCATTTTATTAAGTAGTTCAATCGCCGGCGTCGGCGAGCACGACCATGTACCACGCGCCAAAGAAACAACTTTTTCTCTTGATTTGGCAATCCAATCTTTATTACTGCTTAATCCCACGAGTGCGCCAAGGCGAATACCATATGCCCCGAATGTTTTTGATCCACTGAAGGCAATCAGCACATGCACGTGAGAGGCGATTCGGTCAAGATGACGAGCTTTTTCACGTTGATCGCTTTCACAAGAATAATCGATATACGCCATGTCATAGAGCAAGATAATTTCGTTGTTCGTTTTGCGGTTGAGGATATCGAGTATTTTATCCCACTCCGATAGCGTTAAGGTGTAACCACTCGGATTGTGACACGGATCGTTGATGATGACGACGACGCGATGTTGTTTTTTAGTAATGGCGTCTAGTTCATGTTCAAAGCTGTTTAAATCGAATGCTTCGCCATCAAATAAACGATGTGAGTGCAAAACGACTTCGGCTGGTTCCGCGAAACGGTCATATTGCCACCTAATATCGGACACGAGAATCGATTCGCCCGGTTTGACATGGGTATTAAATACCGCGGAGATGGCGCCGCTACCACCCGGAGTCGCACATACGTAATGGTGCATCGTTTTTTTCATTTGCTCGGCGAAGTCTTGAAATATCCAACTAAATACATTGTCTTTGAATGGCTGTCCCCCATCAACGGCGGGATATGGAATCAATAGTTCAGGAGGCATCTTTTTCAATGTCTCGAACACGACTGGTAAGCCTCCAACATAGCCATTGTCATCGATAAACATGCCAATCGACCCATCGATGGTATGCGGAAATTGACGCTTGGCTGCACGAGCGTCACGAGAAATTTGCAATATATCTATGATCATTTTTTGCACCTTCCATAATATATTAACATTTTCGCCGTTTTTGACCACCCTAATCGGTTTATTGTCAAATCGCTAGAGCCAATAAAAATATAAGTGTAAAATAACTTTTTAGGAGAATGTTATCATGAGCATATATCAAATCACCGTCGAGGAAGCTTCCGGCAAGAAAGTCGTCCTCGAACAATATCAAGGTAAAGTCTTGCTAATCGTCAACACGGCGACAAAATGCATTTTCACACCTCAATATTCAGCGCTTCAATACCTTTATGACAAATATCATGACAAAGGTTTGGAAATTTTGGATTTCCCGTGTAACCAATTTGCCAACTCAACACCGGGAACACCTGAGGAAATCGAACAGTTTTGCGCGAAAAACTACAACACGAGTTTCCATCGATTCGCCAAAATTAATGTTAATGGTCCCGACGAAAATTTGCTGTACACTTACTTAAAAAGTAAAAAGGGTGGCTTGTTTCGGTCCAGTTTGAAATGGAACTTCACGAAGTTTCTCGTTGATCGCGAAGGTCGTGTCATTAAGCGATATGGTCCCTCGGTCAAGCCAGAGAAGATTGAAGCTGACATCATCAAACTCATTTGAATAAATTGTTAACAAGGAAATGGTAAACATATGTTTCTAGCATGGAAAGAGTTGCGACACGCCAAAGGCAAATTTGGGCTGATTGTCGCGCTCGTAGCATTAGTTTCTTATTTGGTTTATTTTTTAACTTCACTCGCTTATGGATTGGCGAGTAGTTACACCAATGGCGTAACCGCTTGGCAAGCCGATCAGATCGTGATGACCGACGCTTCTAACGGCAACGTAATGATGTCGGTATTGACCCAAGATGATTTTGACAATCTTTCACTGACCGGAGAAAAAGCAAAGCTTGGTCTATTCCCGGCGGTTATCAGCAAGCTTGACGCTCCCGCCGATGTCGACACTAAAATTGAGATCTATGTGTTTGGCGTTGATAACGGGTCGTTCATCGCCCCGGAAACATCACTGGCGGACAATGAAGCCATTGTCGATAGTTCACTCCAAGATTTGGGATATGGACTGGGCGACACCCTGGTCGTGGCTGGTACCGATTACGAATGGGTGATCGTCGGGTTCACTGATAAGACTACTTACCAAACCGCACCAATCGTTTTTACTAATTTGGAAACATGGATGGAATATCGCTTCCGAGCCACGATTCCAGTGTCGTTGTTTAGCGCGGTTGTCGTTCGTGGTAGTGCAGTCAGTGACGACGCTAATATTGTCATCTACACGATTGATGAGTTTATCAACAATTTACCCGGTTATAGTGCGCAAGTTGCCACATTCAGCATCATGATTGGATTTTTGATTATTATCGTCGCTTTCGTATTAGGCATCTTTATTTACGTGTTGACAATTCAAAAAACGGCAATGTTTGGTGTCATGAAAGCCCAAGGAATATCCAATGGATATATCGGCGGTTCCGTTGTCTATCAAACACTGATTATCACCGGCTTCGGTATTTTCATTGGCTTGGCGTTGACAATCGTGTCCGGTATCTTCCTTGGCGGTTTCGTTCCCTTTGCCATTAATCCGTTATTTTATGGGGTGATTACCGTCGCTTTCTTTGTCTTCTCAATCCTCGGCGGCCTCTTTTCGGTTAAAGCGGTGCTCAAAATCGACCCGCGGATCGCGATAGGTTAAGGAGGAAGCCAACATGAAAAAACTCATTGAGATGCAAGGCATCACCAAAGACTTCCTGCAAAACGACGAAGTGATTCACGCACTGAAAGAAACGAATTTTTATGCCGAAGAGGGCGATCTTATCGCGATTATCGGACCTTCGGGTTCTGGAAAATCGACATTTCTAACGATTCTTGGCGGACTGCAATCGCCGACGACCGGCAAAGTAATCGTCGATGGCGAAAAATTCAGCCAACTGAGTATGAAGCAAAGGTCAAAAGTACGATTCGACAAAATCGGTTTCATCCTTCAAAGTTCTAACCTTATTCCATTCCTTCGCATATCCGACCAAATGTATTTGTATAACAAGATTAAAAGAACGCGACCAAACACTGAACGCTTCTCGATGTTGGCGGATAAACTCGACATCAAAAAACTTATCAAAAAATATCCTAACGAGCTGTCGGGTGGCGAACGCCAACGCGTGGCCATCGCCAAAGCACTCTACCACGATCCCAGTGTCATTCTCGCCGATGAACCAACTGCCAGTTTGGATACGAACCGTGCGTTCGAGGTCGTGAAACTTTTGGCTCGGGAGACGAAAGTTCAAAACAAGGCGACAATCATGGTCACACACGATGAACGCTTAACGGAGTTTTGCGACAAAGTCTACCAAATCGTCGATGGTGTCATGACCAGAAAAAAATAACAAAATCAATAAAATCAATAAAGGTTTTGGACTCTTTTGATATTTCCAAGACTCGTGAAGTATAAATTTTCATTAAGTGACGTTATCGGCAATGATTTTTCGAATATGACTAATCAGCAAATCAAGGGCGACGGGATTATGGCCTCCTTCAGGGACAATGATGTCAGCGTGAATCTTTGAGGGTTCAACATATAAATCGTGCATCGGTCGCACCGTCGCTAGATACTGCTCGCTGACATTTTCTAACGTTCTTCCCCGTTCGTTGATATCGCGCTTAATTCTTCGCAACAAGCGCACATCTGCAGGCGTATCCACGAATATCTTAAAATCGATCAAACAGCGAATTTCGGCGATGGCAAGTGCCATGATTCCTTCTAATAGAATTACTGGTTGTGCTGTAACAAGCCGAGTGTTACTTCTTCTAGCGTGCGTCGAAAAATCATAACTAGGGCACTCGATGGTATGTCCGCTTTTCAACGCTTTCAGATGCTTGACGATCAGATCGACGTCAAATGCTTCCGGCGTATCATAGTTCAATCTTTTTCTGGCATCGAAATCCAGTTCGGAACGGTCGCGATAATAGTCGTCTAAGCGTAGCAGTGTCGTCGCTTGATCGCCAGCGTCGCGTAGTAAATTTTTAGCTAGTGTCGTTTTTCCAGATGCGGTACCCCCGCCGATGCCGATGATAAATGATTTTTGCACAAATTACCTCGCTGATAAAATATTAGCAAAAGACCGCGTTTTTTTCCGCCACAACCAATGAACAAAAAATATATTTTCTCACCGATATGGTGTTTTTTTGTTTTCTTCATTCGCTTATCATAAAAGTACACAACCACGTAGGAGTATGTCATGGATTGTAAATGCTTTAAATGCCAAGATGACATTCGTCATTTAGAATTGACGAACATTGACGATGAAAATAACATTATTTGCACTCGCTGTTCAAGCCTCGGGAGCCTGCGGAAAGCCACATACCATCATTATCGAAGCCGTGGTTTTTTATGGTCATTTCTTTTTAGGCTCGTATTCGTTATTGTCGGCATCCTCGTATTTAATGAACTAAGACAACTAAATCATGATGAGTTTACGCTTATGCTGCTTATTTCGTTAATCATCGTTGTTCCCTATTACAAATTCATTTATCGAGTTGCCTTTCAGGGCAATTGGGAGCTATCGGTGTTTTTTATTCCCGACAATTTGCCGTCATATGAAGTAACCACGACTTACTACCGTGGCGGCCAGTACGCCGGACAGGAGACACACACGGAATATCGGGGAGGCACTTTGGGTGCAATCCTCGGCGTCGCGCTCGTCGTCGGCCGTTTGATTTTGGGGTATATACTCGTGCTCGTGTTAACTTTCGCGACAATTGTCGCGATCATTCCATATCAAATTATTATGTCAATCGTTCATGCCTTTAAAGCAGGACATTACTATCGCAGGCTATATAAAAAATTCCATCGTAACCATCATCGCTATGTACTGGTTGTCAAACAATACGAACCAATCATGGCCACGCTCATCCAGCGTATGAGCAAACGCGTCAAATTAGACATCTACCAAACTGAAAACAGTTCCGATCATATCATCTATGCACATGGGAAATTACGCCGTGTCATTAAAGTAATGCGCAAAGTACACCACCAACATGCTAAGCACGGCATCCTTTTCGTTGATTACTGTTTAGTCGGCGTTTTCACTGTTGCCAATTGATAGATGCTACTGATGAGTTATTTAATGACATTAGATGTTCATCATAACATAATTAGAAACGATAACTTTTTTAATTGTTACACACTGAAACAATAGCAATGTTAATCGTTGTATTTTGAAACGTTACAAATGTCGTTCGTTGCATTTTGAAACGATAGACAATATAATTGTTTCAGAGGTGCTAAAATATGGAATTTAAAGAGTCAAACACGATTGAATTAAAAGAAAAGTTCACTGTTAAGGCATTGAAAACGATTTCAGCATATAGTAATTTTCATGATGGTTATCTCTACATTGGTGTTAACGATTCTGGAATCGTAGTTGGCGTTCCTAATGTTTTGCATGAAAAACTCAATATCGAAAATACCATCAACACATCGATTACGCCAATTCCGATGTATCAGATGAATATTTTAGATATCGATGGCAAAAATGTTATCGAAATAATGGTTTCTAAGGGTAATGATGGTCCGTACTACTACAAAAATACCGCTTATATGCGTAACGATACTTCGACGTTTCCTTTAGACGGTCCTAATTTAACTAGATTAGTCCTATCTTCAAAAAACATCACTTTCGATCAAGTAAAAACATCAGAAAATAATTTAAGTTTCAATTATTTAAAAAACAAAATGGCTAAGATACTTGGTGTTATGAACATAAACCAAGATATCTTAACGACCCTCGGGCTTTTTAAACATAATTTATACAATAATGCCGCGATACTTTTATCTGATAAAGATGAGCTGAACCAATCTTATATCGATGTTGCTAAATTTAAACTCGACACAAATACTTTCTTAGACAGGAAAAAATTCGCGTATCGGTCGATACTAGAATATTTAGATGAGGTGACTGAATACTTTCAAGCTTCATATCCAACGTATCAAGTCATCGAAGGGAAAAATCGAGTGACAAAGGAGCAAATTCCACTTGTCGCTTTTAGGGAAACTTTAGCAAACGCCATCATCCATAGAGACTATCTATTAAATTCAGGAATTCAAATATCGATGTTCGAAAATTTCATCGAGGTCGTATCTCCTGGAGGATTACCTGAAGGTATCGACGAGGAGCAATATCGCAGAGGACTAGTGTCTGTTTCAAGAAACCCAATCATCGCAAACGTTTTCTTTAGACTCAATTTAATTGAACAGTTTGGAACTGGAATAAGAAGAATCAACGAAAGTTATATTCAATACAGGTGTAAGCCATATTTTGAAGTTTGTTCGTCTCAAATTCGAATCTTTTTGCCTGTGACTAATTTTGACTATCAAAGGCTAGATAAAAAAGAAGCGATTGTCTCATATCTTAGAGCTAATCCAAATTCACCAAGACAGAACATTGAAGAGGCGGTCAAATTGGATAAGGTGACTTTGATTAGAAGACTTAACGAACTAGAAAATTATGGCATCATTGTAAGAAAAGGAAACGGCCCAAGCACAGTTTATGATTGCAAATAAAGCCAACAAAACTCCCTAAGCTTGGTTGACGTTTTCATAGTTAGCAGGCGTAACAACACTCCTTCTAGTCATTAATAATATTTAATCATGCGTCTGATTGGCTCCAATCGTGCCCCTGATTGATATTTTAAGGTAAAGAATTGATTGTTTACGGCCTTAATCTTATATGTGTCCGGAGGCTTAATATCAAGAAAATTAGATTGCATGTTAAGAAAAATAACCGACATATTGTATTAATTCTAATCATTTAATGATAGCGCCGTGGGAATCGACCCCGCAATCTCATCGCAACTAAAAATGCGGTATGTAAAAATGCGGTATTCTAATTGAGTTGCACGCCTAAATTGTATTTTAAAAGCAGTAAGTCAAACGTCGCTACTCGATTGGTTAGACGGAGACTTAGACATATATCGATCACTATTTTTTTTATATGAAAACGGTTTCTTAATATGGGAAAACAATGTCTTCTACTATTTCCATCAATTAATTTGTTTTCTATGATTCCATTTAGGACAAAAATACCAAGAAAAATCGAAAAAATAACGATTGTTATGATCTGGTAAATTTACTGCTTAACATTATATTTTACTCGATACAAAAAAAATAAAAATATCAAATATATACCAAAAAACAACTTATGGAATACCTCTACAAAAGCCATTTTTGCCATGCTAGAATTGACAAGGAAGTCCCTGAAATTACTCATCGATAATACCGACAACCGATTGCTGGACCCATCGTGTTATCGCAGGTATTAAAATCTATTTGGACTTCACAGAAAGAAAGGATCTTATATGAAAAAAATTTCTGCTCTGATTATCCCGTTATTGTTTGCTTTACCGATGATGGCTTCATGCGGATCAAGCGAAGGATCGACTGATCCAGAGACGATCGTGATGCGTTTCGTCCCATCGAACCAAGCGACCGCCGACCCCGCCATGTTGCTAAAACTATCTGGCCTTGAAACTTTGCTTGAACTTAAGATTCCCGGACACAAATTTGATTTAGATGTTACAACCGATTACGAAGCGCTAACGGAAGCCATGGTTTCCGAACAAGTCCACGTTGGTTTCTTAACTTCAGCCCAATACGCCTATGTCACAACCGAAGAACCGGGCAAAGTCGAAGTTTTATTATCGTCAGTTCGAGACGCGTATGCCGCCCAAATTGACGAAGATGGCAACGAGATTATGGATAAGGCAACGATTATCGCGAATGTGAACGCTTCAACTTATAATGGCGCAAAGCACGCAACTGCCAAAGTCTCATCCTATTACTCTATGCTAATCGTTAAAAATGACTCGCCAATTACTTCAATTGCCGACCTTGAAGGAAAGACAGTCGCCGCTGGTTCGCGGCAATCTGGTTCTGGTTATGTCTATCCAGCCGTTATGCTCCATGAAAATGGTTTAAGTCTTACTTCAGAAACTCCTGGGGACAACGAAGTTAAATACATTACGGTCGCCGGCGGTCACCAAAGTCAAATTCAACACATGATGGATGGTAATTCCGATGCCGCTTTTGCCTTTTTGGATGCTCGCACGGGAACTACTGCCTTCGACGCCTACAACGCTGTCCCTGGCCAAAACATCTTCCGTGATCTTCGTGTTGTCGATTTATCGCCAGGTATTTATAACGACACCATTTCGGCGATTACAAGCCTTAGCGCGGAACTCAAAGCCGCCATCCAAACTGCGTTCATGGAAATTATTCAGACTGAGTTTGGCTTAACCGCGTTAGCACTATATAACCATACAGGTTACAAAATCGCCGTTGACTCAGACTATGATGGCGAACGAGCTGTTTACGTCTTTAAACGCGATAACAATCTATAATCAGCATAAAGAGAATTCACATTCATGATTCAATTCATTGACGTCTATAAAACTTATCCCAATGGCGTCCAGGCCTTGAAAGGCGTCAATTTAACAATCAATGATGGTGAGTTCGTCGCCATTATCGGCTTGTCAGGCGCAGGCAAATCGACATTGCTGCGCTCGATTAATAAGATGCATTCGATTACTTCAGGAAAATTGCTGGTCGACGATGTCGACGTCGGCCAGCTCAAAGGCAAAGAATTACGCATGTTGCGTCGCGGCATCGGCATGATTTTCCAGTCGTTTAATTTGGTCAAGCGCATGTCGGTATTCAATAATGTCTTGACCGGACGAGTCGCCTATCACTCCACATTCAAAACACTATTTGGTTTATTTCCCAAAGAAGATAAAATTTTGGCGCTTGAATCACTCGATACGATGGGTATTCTTGAAAAAGCGTTTACGCGCGCCGATCAGTTGTCGGGCGGTCAACAGCAACGCGTCGCCCTCGCCCGCTCACTTGCCCAAAAACCAAAAGTGATTCTAGCCGATGAGCCCGTCGCTTCATTAGATCCAATTACCACTGTCCAGGTTATGAATGATTTTGCCAAAGTGAATCGAGATTTTGGCATTACCATCGTTGCCAACATGCACCATGTCGATTTAGCACTTAAATATGCTAAACGGATCATCGGCATTCGTGATGGAGTTGTCGTTTTCGACGGACCAGTCACAGAAATTAACGATGATACGCTCGTGCAAATATATGGGCGCTCGCTTGCTCATAACGAAATACTTGGAGTCGACTAGTGAGTTTATTCAAACTTTCAAACGGCAAAGTGATTAAAAAGCCGTTCAATCGCTTTTGGATTATTCTGCCGCTTTTTATCACCTTTTGCGTGATTATGGGATCATTAGTGCCCATCAATTGGTCATCGATCAGATTTTCGCAACTCGGAATTATAGTGACAAAGATGTTCACTCCTCAGAATTCACGAGATTGGGGTGACTATTTTGCTTTCATGCTGACATTAGATGATGAAATCATTGACACGCTGCAAATGACTTTTGCCGGCACAATTATCGGATGTGGCCTCGCCTTTCCGGTGGCCATCATGAGTGCTCGTAATATCATCAAACAACGATGGATTAGCGTTCCAATCAAATTTTTACTCAATTTCTTACGGACGATTCCCACACTCATGTTGGCCGCGCTTGCGGTTGCCCTCGTCGGGTTTGGAATTCTCTCTGGTATCGCCGCGATTGCCGTATTCTCGTTTGGTATCATGGGAAAAATGCTTTACGAAGCCATTGAGACCGTCGATATGAGTCCCTTTGAGGCATTAGAATCGGTTGGAGCCAATAAAATATCTTCATTCCGTTTTGCCGTTTTGAGTCAAATCGGACCAATCTACATTAGTTATACCATTTACATATTTGAAATTAATATCCGGGCATCGGCGATGCTTGGATATGTCGGTGCCGGTGGTATCGGCAGCGTCATCAAAGACAACATTTTGTATGACTATGATCGTGTTGGTGGCGCCGTTATCGTGATGTTTGTCTTGATACTCATCATTCAGTTGTTGGCCAATTTTGTCCGGAGCAAACTCCAATGAACAAGAATGTTTCAGCCAGCTATGCTAAACGACCACGAAAATGGATTGCTAATCTTATTTTAGTCATCGTTATTTTTGTGTTGATTGTCGTTTCGTTTACTGGAGCTAATATCAATCTAAACTCACTGAGTCAAGCTGGTTATAAATTCAAAACGATGTTTGAACGAATCGTTAATATCAATTGGGAGTATTTTTTCGGTTATGGTATGGCACAATTTGATGACGGCATCGTCTATAAGATGCTAGAAACGATTGCCATGACTTTATTTGGGACATTAATCGGTGCCTTTTTGGCCATACCTTTCGGTTTCTTAGCCGCGCAAAACGTCGTTGGAAAAAAATGGGCCAAAGTGTGTGAGACGATTCTTGTTTTAATCCGCGTCTTCCCCGAATTGATTCTCGCCTTGATATTTGTCAAAGGTTTAGGAATGACTCCTTTAACAGTAATCCTCACAATCGGAATTCACTCGATTGGAATGCTCGGCAAGCTATTTGCAGAATCGATTGATAATATGGATCGCAGTTCACTTGAAGCGCTCGATTCGGTCGGTGCAAATCTTTGGCAAAAAATTCGCTATGGCATCGTGCCTAATATCATGCCCGAACTTACATCGATGACGTTATATCGGTTTGATATTAACCTGCGCTCGGCAACGATATTTGGTCTTGTTGGTGCCGGTGGTATTGGCCTACCTTTGCAAATCGCTTTGAGCAATACTTCAGCACCCGCTTGGGAAATGGCTGGTACGGTTTTATTAGCAATCGTTGTCATGGTCCTCGTCGTTGATTTCTTATCAGGATACTTAAGAAATAAACTCGTTTAGTAACACATCTCGGATTGTTCCGAGATTCTTTTTTTAATACTCAGAGAGCATGGCATTTAGTATTTTCTAATAATGTTTATTAGCATGCTAATCAGGCTGATTGATAGAAAAGAGCCCTATTTATAAGGCTCTAATTCTTTTATACAAAGTGGAATCTATCGTACTGTGCTTGACCAGTATTTTCAAATAGTTGTGTTAGGGCTACTACTTTGATACATTTACGCACCCTTTGTTGAAATTTACATACCTCAAAAGAAGTTTAAGTAACTATAAACAGATTTAACACTCCAGCTCTTATGGTTATTTATAGCAAATATACCAAACATCTGGTCCTTCAAAGCCGCAAGACTCATATTCCCATTTTGGATTTGAAACATTATGTAATCGTATTTTCCCCATCATTCATAACTAATATTGAACATATCAAGTAATTTCTTAAATTTGTCTTGTCCAGATAGACATGTATCTATAAGGTATCCTTTTTCACTTTTCCACTCTTTTAAACCTCTAAAATAGAAGAGTTTAATACTTTCATCAATCGTGAATGGAACAAATCCGTGACGTAAACATTCTTAAAATGCAATTAATCTTCCGACTCTACCATTACCATCTTGAAATGGGTGAATACTTTCAAATTAATAATGAAATTCTAGAATATCATCAAAAGAAAAAATGTCTTTATTCTCGTATTTGCCAATCCGCCACCCACGATTCAATAATTCGATGTGAATTCTGTGATAACCTAGTCTCCGTCGATGTTTTGTCAGATATAGATAGTCAATTTCGTCTTCTGCCGATTGATATTTATTGACCTGGTTCTTCCTCGCTTTGACATGATAGTAATACACTGATGACGACATCTTTGTAATATCTAGAAGGACTTCTAATCGGTATTTCTTCCTTAACTCAGTGACAATCTGACTTTTTTGTTTTGCTGTCACGCCTTCTAGGTTTTGAGTCAAGGTCCGCGATTTTTTTAGGTAATCAATCTCCGCGCAACCGCTCGTTCTCTTCAAGCAACTCCCGATCCAGTTTATGCTTGAACCGCTCATCCTTTAACATATAGTTGTTTCGTGGAAACGTGTCTTTGATTGCATCTGGCTCTTTCATGTCATACATCCGGACCCAGTCGCCTAAAATGTTTGGATCAATAAGGCCCAAATCAAGGGCAACAGTTCTGATTGACTCGCCGGCCTTCACCCGTCCGATTGCCAGCAGTTTCGTGTCCCGTTTGTACGCGCCACGGCCCACCCGGTCGATGTGGTACTTCTCTTTTAATTCTTTCAGACTCATGCCATCTTCAATATGATCATTAACCATTTGCAATCTGTCTTTGTTACTGTACTTCATGAAAAAACCCCCGAAGTCTTTCTTATATTACTCGAGCTGAGTAACTTAAGTCTAACTTTCGGGGGTAAGATGTCATTCTTCCACGCTGCATATCCTCTTTTGTACACATAATCCCCAACCTCACCTTATTAGAGAAAATTCAGCGTGGAACAATGTCAATTAATG